>CAYXYU010000001.1:0-27119 GCA_964469525.1 uncultured Rickettsiales bacterium
TGGTCGGGGAGACAGGATTCGAACCTGCGACCCTCTGCTCCCAAAGCAGATGCGCTACCAGGCTGCGCTACTCCCCGAAAATCAAGTTGATGGTTGATAGTTGATAGTTGATGGACTATCAATCGGAATTTATAGCGTACTATCAACCATAAACCATCAACTATCAACCATGTTCAAAGGCATCTACACGGCGCTGATTACCCCGTTCAAAAACGGCAAGGTCGACGAGCGGGCGTTCCAGTCCTTCGTCGAATGGCAGGTAAAAGAAGGCGTGCAGGGGCTGGTGCCCTGCGGCACGACCGGCGAATCGCCGACACTGTCGCACGAGGAGCACAACCGCGTCATCGACCTGTGTGTCGAGGCGGCAGCCGGCAAAGTGCCCGTGATGGCCGGCACCGGGTCGAACTCGACCGAGGAAGCCATCATGATGACGCGCCATGCAAAGAAAGCCGGTGCCGATGGGGCATTGATCGTGGCGCCCTATTACAACAAGCCGACGCAGGAAGGCATTTTCCAGCATTACAAGGCCATTGCCGAGGCGACCAAATTTCCCATCGTCATCTATAACATTCCCGGCCGCAGCGTCATCAACATCACCGACGACACGCTGGCGCGGCTGTCGGCGCTTCCCTACATTGTCGGCGTGAAGGATGCCACCGGTGACCTGGCGCGCGTCCATACGCTGCGGAGTAAAATGCAGAAGAAGCTGCAGCTGCTCTCGGGCGAAGACATGACCGCCGTTTCCTTCAATGCCGCCGGAGGGCAGGGCTGTATCTCGGTCGCTTCCAACCTCATGCCGAGGCGCTGCGCACAGGTGCAGGAAGCCTGCCTTGTGGGGGACTTCGCCAAGGCGCTGAAGTTGCACGAGACGATGGTGGATCTTATTGGCGCACTGTTCAGCGAGACGAGTCCTGGCCCGGTTAAATTCGCCGCATCGCTGATGGGGAAATGTTCGTCTGACCTTCGCCTTCCGCTGGTGGAGCCTCGGGCAGAGACGAAAAAACACATGCGCGAAGTGTTAAAAAAAATGCGCTTGCTATAAAAACTTTTTTCATCTTTATTGCTTTCGGCATCGAATGTCATGGCCGGTAAAAACAAACATCCGAAGAAAAAGGACGCTGGCAAAGACGAAGGTGCAAGCAAAACCGTGGCGTTCAACCGCAAGGCGCGCTTCGAGTATGCAATTGAGGAGGAGATGGAGGCCGGTATCGTGCTGACCGGCAGCGAAGTCAAATCCCTTCGCACCGGCAGGGCCAGCATCAACGAAGCCTATGCCAGCGCGAAGAATGACGAGATCTGGCTGATCAATGCCCATATTGAAGAATACAGGCATGGTCACCAGTTCAACCATGAAGTCAGGCGTCCGAGAAAGCTGTTGCTGCACCGTAAGCAAGTCAACAAACTGATCGGGCGGCTGAAGACCAAAGGAGTGACGCTGATCCCGCTCTCACTGTACTTCAACCGGCGCGGACTGGCTAAAATAAAACTGGGGCTGGCGGTTGGCAAGAAGCAGTACGAAAAAAGGGATACCATCAAGAAGCGCGACTGGGAACGCGACAAGGCCCGAATCATGCGGGAAAAGAATAAGTAATTAAACGGGAATTGGGAGTGACATCGATGTTGGAAGCCATCACGGATTTCTGGAAACCGGTTAAGAAAACGTCCACGGACAAGCTGCAGCCCGACCAGCTTCAGATCGGCAGCGCCATTGGCTTCGGTTTCGTGCCGCAGGCTTCCCTGAGCGGCCGCCGCTTCGAAGTCACCGCCATCAACATCTATCAGTTCGGTGATGAGACACTCACCTCGTTTGTCATCAGCCAGGACAAGGATCCCGGCATGTCGATGATTGTGTCTGGATCGGAGGCTGAGCAATATCTCCATATTTCGCGGCGTATCCCGATCAATGACCGCATGAAGCTGTTCGACAGCCGCGACCTTGAGAACGTCATGAACAAGCCCGACGTCACGCGACTGCCCTGCAAAGATAATATCGCCGATTACAAGGGCTGGGTGGTTGCCTCCTACAAGCGCGAGATCCAGGGGCTGAAAGGCCGCATCTTCAAAGGCGACTACCGCAAGAAGCCGCTGCCGAAAGAAAACGCTCAGGCGTTCGATTACACGCTGTTGCTCAGTGAGAGCAACGAGCACGCCATCGAGATCGAGAAATATGCGGACGGTCGCATCGAGGTCTATGCCACCATCTATCGGCGTATGAACGATGTAGGAGAGATCACACATCCTGCTACCGCTCCCGCCGAGCCGACCCGCAATGAGATCAAGTTGTCGGCGCCACAGACCGCTGCGCCGGCGCAGCCGATGCTATCACCGCCTGCCGCGGTTTCGGAGCCGAAACAGCCTGAACCAAAGCTCGCTATCGAAGTCAAAGCCGTCGAACCAGCCAAGCAGGAAGAACCAAAGCCCGCTATCGAAGTCAAAGCCGTCGAACCAGCCAAGCAGGAAGAACCAAAGCCCGCTATCGAAGTCAAAGCCGTCGAACCAGCCAAGCAGGAAGAAGCAAGGCCTGCGCCAATCCGTCTGCAGGAACTGTCGCCATCCGCGCCTTCCATTACCTCTATCAAACCGCCGGCGGCGGAACCCGCCAAACCGGAGCCTGCGCGCTCGCTCGCTCCTTCAACCCCGCAACAGGAGAGCAAACCCGCCATGCAACACCAGGACCATACCGCTAACGGCTCAGCCAAGGACATGTCCCCCGCTGAAGCCAACAAATCCAAGTTATTCGTTCAACCCACCGCCCCGGAAAGCTACATGAAGCAGGAGGTAAAGACCGTGAGCAACAGACCCGTGACCAATTTCGATTCCGACGCCATCGAGTGCGACCTGCGCGTCGCCAACAAGATCATCGACGAGGCCATCCGCAACGAGATGCGCCTGACCGACATCGTCCGCCGCATCATCGAACTGCCGGTGGCTTATCCGGAATCGGTGCAGATTCCAATTTTGTTGACTGACGAGGATTATGCGCTGCTGGCGATCCGCTACGGCCTGGCGCCTTCTGACCGGAATGCGATCAAAGCCCGCATTATCGAAGATCTGAACGATTTCTCCGGCAACGGTGCCAAGAAGCAGCTGGCGGCATAAGTATCCTGTCATCCCGAGCAGGCGAGGGATCTGTTTAAGCGAATCCTTCACTTGCGCTCGGGATGACAATTACTCGACTAACACTCCTACCACCGCATCCGTCAGCCGTTCCAGCTCCTGCTCGCTGATGGACAGCGATGGCATGATATAGACAATATCGCCGAACGGGCGCAGCCATACGCCGCGCTCGATGAATTTCTCCTTCAGCTTCGGAATATCCATTTTCTCCGGTGCCATCTGTACCACGCCGATGGCACCTTTCACCCGCACATCCACCACGCCGTCCAGCCCGCGGCAGGGCGCCAGCTGCTCGGCCAGCTGCCATTCGATGGATTCGACGCGGCTGATCATCCCCTCCCTCTCCAGGAGAGGATGCGGAGGAAAAAACAGATCCAACGATGCATTCGCTGCCGCACAGGCCAGAGGGTTTGCCATGAAAGTGGGGCCGTGCATGAAGGCGAAGTCCGGGTTGTCATCGAGGAAGGCCGTGAAGACCTCTTCACTGGCCAGCGTTGCGCCGAGGGTAATGGTGCCGCCGGTCAGTGCCTTGCCCAGGCACATGATATCGGGGGAGATGCCGGCCTCGGCGCAGGCGAAGCGGCTGCCGGTGCGGTAGAAGCCGGTGGCGATCTCGTCGGCGATAAATAGGATGTCATGTTTGGCGGCGATGCGCCGCAGCTCGGCCAGTACGTCGGCGGTATGGAAACGCATGCCGCCCGCGCCCTGCACCAGCGGCTCGATGATCATGGCCGCTACGTTGGAGGAAATATCGCCGGCCAGCGCGTCGAACTCGGCGAAGGCGTATTCGTCGGCAGGGATCTCCACCACGTACTGCTTGATGACCGAGTTGCGAAATGCCTTGTGCAGCGAGCGCTCGGGGTCGGAGACCGACATGGCACCCAGCGTGTCGCCGTGATAGCCGTTGTGGAAGCAGACAAAGCGGTCCTTGAGCGGCTTGCCTTTGTTGCGCCAGTATTGCAGCGCCATCTTGAGCGCCACCTCCACCGCCACCGACCCGGAATCGCTGAAGAAGACGCGCGCCAGCCCGGGCGGCGCGATCTGGGTCAGCCGGATAGCGAGTGCCAGCGCCGGCTCATGCACCAGTCCGCCGAACATGACATGCGGCATGGTGTGTAGCTGCCTTTCCACCGACTGGAGAATGTGCGGGTGGTTATAGCCGTGGCAGGCGCTCCACCAGGAGGCGATGCCGTCGATCAACTCGCGCCCGTCGGCGAGCATGATGCGGCAGCCCTGCGTCGCCAGCACCGGCAGCGGGGGTGCGGCCGTCTTTATCTGGGTATAGGGCAGCCAGATGTGGGGAAGGCCGGAGGTGTACCAGTCGATTGACATTATTTCCCTCCCCCCTTGTGGGGGAGGGCAGGGTGGGGGGGAGCTTTCCGCACACTGAAACATCGCGTATGTCGCACCCGCCCCCCCTCCCTAACCCTCCCCCACAAGGGGGGAGGGGATAAAGGAATCAGGCGGCGCATACCGTTTCCTGTTCCTTCAGCTCCAGCGGCTTCAGCCCCAGCTTTTCGAACAGCGCTTTGTCGCGGTCAGTGTCGGGGTTGGAGGTGGTCAGTAATTTTTCCCCGTAGAAAATTGAATTGGCGCCGGCGAAGAAGCACAGCGCCTGCGTCTGCTCGCTCATTGCTTCGCGTCCGGCGGAAAGGCGCACATAAGAGCGCGGCATCAGGATGCGCGCCACGGCGATGGTGCGGATGAAATCGAAATCATCGAGCGGCACCACGCCCTGCAGCGGCGTTCCTTCCACCTGCACCAGCAGGTTGACCGGCACGCTCTCGGGATGCTTCGGCAGGTTGGCCAGTTGCAGCAGCAGCCCGACACGGTCCTCTAGCGTCTCCCCCATGCCGACGATGCCGCCACAGCAGACACTCATGCCGGCGTCGCGCACATGGGCCAGCGTATCGAGCCGGTCCTGGTAGGTGCGGGTGGTGATGATGTTGCCGTAAAATTCCGGCGAGGTGTCGAGATTGTGGTTGTAATAATCGAGACCGCAGGCTTTAAGCTTCTGCGCCTGCTCGCCCGACAGCATGCCGAGGGTGGCGCAGGTTTCGAGCCCGAGTGCCTTGACGCCTTCGATCAGCTCGGCGACTTTGTCGATGTCGCGGTCCTTGGGCGAGCGCCAGGCGGCACCCATGCAGAAGCGTGAGGCCCCGGCCTCCTTGGCGCGCCGCGCCTCGGCCAAAACCTCGTCCTTTTCCATGAGCTTCCCGGCTTTGACGCCGGTATCGAACTTGGCGCTTTGCGGGCAGTAGGCGCAGTCTTCGGCGCAGCCGCCGGTCTTGATGGAAAGCAGGGTCGAGATCTGTACCTCGCTCGGATCGAAATGCTGACGGTGGACGCTGTGCGCCCGAAACAGCAATTCGTTGAACGGCAGGTCAAACAGGGCTATGACTTCGTCCTGCCGCCAGTCGTGACGGATGGTGGGTTGCATACCGGTTCCTGATAGGTGTAAGTCAGGGGCCTTAATACCTTAGGATTCATCAAAATGCCAGCATTAGACGCGATGTGTAAGCAAAAATTGCAACTGCTGGAGGCGAAGCATGTAAGGCGGCAACTTACCGTGACTGGCCCGGCTGACGGAGCGAAGGTTATTCGTGGGGAAAGAATGCTGGTTTCCTTCAGCGATAACGATTACCTGGGGCTCTCGCATCACCTGGAAGTGATCGTAGCGGCGCATAAGGCGCTCGATCAATACGGCGCTGGGGCAGGGGCTTCGCGGCTGGTGACGGGCAATTTTCCGCTCTATGACGAGCTGGAGGCAATGCTGGCACAATATAAAGGTACCGAGGCAGCCTGCGTGTTCGGCAGCGGGTATCTCGCCAATCTTGGCACTATTCCGGTGCTGGTGGGACCGGGCGACCTGGTGCTGGCGGATAAGTTCGTCCATGCCTGTATGCTCGACGCGGCGCGACTTTCCGGCGCCACCGTCATGCGCTTCGCCCATAACAAGCCGGAACACTGCCGCCTGCTGCTGGAGGGTAGCCGGGGGGAGCATCACCACTGCCTGATCCTGACCGAAACGGTATTCAGCATGGATGGCGATCGGGGAACGGTAGCCGAGCTGTACCAGTTGGCGCAGGAGTTCGACGCATGGCTGATGACCGATGATGCGCATGGGATGGGGGTAGTTTCTCCTTTGAGGAAGGAAGGGGTTATCGAAATGGGTACCCTTTCCAAGGCGGCAGGCAGTTATGGGGGGTATGTTTGTGGCTCACAGGCGCTTATCGATTATTTAAAGACAAGCGCGCGCAGCCTGATCTATTCGACGGCGCTGCCGCCGGCGACGGTGGCGGCGTCCATCGCGGCGCTTGGCATTATGGAGAGGGATAAGGCATTGCTGGAGAAGCCGCTTAAGCATGCAAGGCATTTCACCTCGCTGCTCGGCATGCCGGAAGCACAGAGCGCCATCGTGCCGGTGATCCTCAAGAAGAACGAGAAGGCCGTGGCGGCATCGCGCCTGCTCGAGGAGCACGGCTTCCTTGTCGCCGCCATCCGCCCGCCGACCGTGCCGGAGCATACGGCCCGGCTGCGCTTCGCCTTCTCGGCGCTGCATACGCAAGAGCAGATCGAGCAAGTAACGAAGGTTATCAAGGAGCAGGGATGGCTGGCCACATCATGACCCTGAGCGGCTGGGGGCAGCCGCATGACGCGCTGGAAGACGTGGCGCCAGGAGCGGTGCATCTGGAATACGCGCATCATCCAACGGTGCGTGACGCGCTGGAAGCGATCGCGGCGCAAGGCAGACAGTATGACGCCATTATCGGCTGGTCACTGGGGGGGCAACTGGCGGCACGCGCTATTGCAAGCGGGATGCTGAAACCGAAGCGGCTGGTGCTGATTGCTGCGCCGTTCCAGTTCGTGGCCACGCCGGAAAGCAGGATCGGCATGAAGCGCGATCTTTATGATAAATTCCGCGGTAACTACGCCCGCCATCCCGGGCGCACGCTGCACAAGGCGTGGGAGCTTATCCACAAGGACGATGCGCGCGCCGATCATGTGCGGGCGAAGCTGGAGCAGTATGATAAGGAGCAGGTGCTGGAAAAAGACTGGCTGCGCTGGCTCGACCTGCTCGATGGATTTACCTTCGACGGCCTGCCGCTGCAGGACTTCCCTCCAACGCTCCTGATTCATGGCGGGCGTGACGCGGTGGTGGATCACGCGCAGTCGCGACGGTTCATGCAGGCGCTGCCGCAGGCGAGGCTCCTTTCCTTTGAAGAGGCTGGCCATGCCCCCCACTGGCATGCTACCAACGAAGTGCGGGAGCAGATCATGGAGCATGCGCATGTATAGCCTGCGGGCGCTTAAACAGGATTTCAGCGAGGCGGCTTCCGCTTATGACGAGTACGCGCAGTTGCAGCGCGAAGTGCGGCAGCAATGCATCCGGCGCGCCCGGACCTGCTGGGAGGATACAGCGCACATTCTCGACGCGGGCTGTGGCACCGGCGCGCTGGCTGAGGATATCAGGCATTACCGGCTGCGCTGGCGCATCACCGGGCTCGACCTGGCATTCGGCATGTGCGCCTTTGCGCGGCAGCGGGAGGGAAGAGTGGTCAATGCCAATGCAGAATCCATTCCGTTCGCGAACGCCAGTTTCGACGGTGTGTTTTCATCGCTGATGCTGCAATGGGCGGGCAATCCGCTGGCCATGCTACGCGACATGGGGCGGGTGGTCAGGCCGGGCGGCCAGCTGGTGGTGGCGACGCTGATCGACGGTACCCTGCATGAACTGCGCGAGTCCTTCGCTGCCACTGGAGAAGAACCGGGCGTCAGCCAGTTTCCCGACAAGCCGGCACTCGGGCATTATGTCGAACAGGCCGGCTTCCGGCTGATTGCCGGGGAGGAAAGCAGCATTGTCGAGCATTATCCGGACAGCATGGCGCTGATGCGGTCGCTGAGATCCATCGGCGCCGCCGACAAGCGCGTGAGCCGCCGCAAGGGGCTGATGACGCCGTACCGGCTGCGGCAGATCGAACGGATGTACAAACATCGGTTCGGCAATGCGCAGGGACTGCCGGCCAGCTGGCGCGTCTATTATATGACCATAGAGAAACCGTGATGCAGCCTTTCTTCATCACCGGCTCGGGTACGGATATCGGCAAGACGCTGGTGATGACCGCCCTGTGCTGGCAACTGAAGCAGGCGGGAAAGACGGTAACAGCCCTGAAGCCTGTCATCAGCGGCTACAACCCGAAGGACATGAAAGGCGACGCGGCGCTGATCCTGAAGAGCTGCGGACTGGTGCCGTCGCCGCCGCTGATGGAAACCATTGCGCCATGGCGTTACACACTTGCGCTGTCTCCGGCCATGGCGGCGTCGCGGGAAGGCAACCTGGTCGATCTCCCCTCACTCACCGCTTTCTGCCGCGAGCATGCGGGACTGGCCAGCGATGTGCTGCTGGTCGAAGGTGTGGGCGGGGTGATGTCGCCCTTGAGCGACACCCATACCATGCTCGACTGGATGGAAGCGCTCGCATGGCCGGCACTGCTTGTCGTGGGAAGTTATCTCGGCGCGGTCAGTCACGCGCTGACGGCGTTCGAGGCGCTGCGCCTGCGGCAGGTGCCGGTGCGGGCAGTGATCGTGAGCGAATCCGAACTTACTCCGGTGCCGCTGGAGGCTATGGCAGAATCACTTGCGAAGTTTTTGCCGCGCGATCTGCCCATTGTAAAAATGCCGCGGATCGTGGAAAAGGAAGAGCAGTGGAAATATGTGCCGCCTATTGCATGGATATGCGACCAATGAATGAAAAAAACGACTCTTTCGATCTGCTGCGGATTGCGGGACTGAAAGGTCGCTCCGGCGGCCCGGACAAGAAATATGCCAGCTTTAACCGGCGCATGCTGGCAGTGACTGTCGATTCGGTGCTCCTGATGCTGCTGATCGCGCCCATTGTGGAGGTGCTGTTCACCTTAAGCTACGGCCCGCCGCCGATCACGCTCGAGGAACTGCGCCGCCAGATGCAGATGCAGCCGAGCCAGGAAGAAGCGGCGGCCTATTTCTGGGAAGTGCTGCGCACGACGGGCTTTCTTGAGCGTTACGTGGCGAAATCGCTGATCCAGCTGCTGGTGCTGCTGGGTCTGACCGGCTGGTGCTGGAGCAAATGGTCGGCCACGCCAGGCAAGATGCTGCTCAGAATCAAGGTAGTGAATGCCGATACCGAGCAGCCCATTACTACCCGACAAATATTCCTTAGGCTGCTTGGCTATATCGTTTCGGGCCCGTCGCTGGTTGGTATATTCTGGATCGGCATCGACAAGCGGCGCCAGGGCTGGCACGACAAGATCGCGAACACGGTGGTGGTGGTCGTGCCGTGGAATAGCGCTAAGGAAAGAAAAATAAATAAAAAGCCACTTTATAAAAGAATATTGTATGGCTCTATTTTAGTCTGCATTTGGGTTTTCGTATTTCTTCCTAAAAAATATTTTGGACTTCATCTTGGGGCCATCGAAGCAGGAATATTTACGTTAATATGGTTGTGGTTATTTTCTAAAGCTGTTGATTTAGATATAGGCTTTGGCAGTTACCAAAAACCTCCTGAAGATGAAAACAAAGACTCCCCCAACTAAATCACGCTCTGCAGCTGCTGATCGGTCAGGTTCCCCGGCACCATCAACAACGGAATAAACAGTTTGTGTCCGAGCTGTCCGGCCAGCCAGGAGGCGAGCGTGCCGCGCCCCGAAGCCTGCGCGATGCCGATGACGATCATGTTAACATCGGCGTCCTCGAGCGCGGCGGCAAGAATTTCCTCCCCAACCGGTCCTTCACGCAGGATGATACCGGGCCGGACGCCGAAAGCGGCCGCCGCCTCGTCGGCCAGGTTCTTCAGCAGTTTTTCCGCTTCGGCGCGGCGTTCTTCGCGCATGCGGTCGGCGATGGCACCGAGGGTCTGAAAATCGGTCGGCGGGATGACATGCAGCATGCCCACTGTGCTGCCTCGCGCCACCGCCTTCATACAGGCGAGGCGCAGCGCCACACGCGATTCCTCGCGCTGATCGACGCATACCAGATACTTGGCTGACCGAATAACCGATGCTTTAGGCGATTCTGCGTTCATACATGCTCCTGCCTTATACTTTCTCGAATGCGCGACCGACGAACCAGCCGATAGCCAGCGCCAGCACTACCGCGGTGATGCCATAAAAGAAGGGACGCTCATGTGCATAATCGTAAAGAAATGCGTCCACGCCGCTTTTAACAACAGTAATGGGTGTAGACTGCATGCCGGTCACTTCGCCGTCGCTGATCAGGTAAATCTCCGCCGTATAATTACCCGAAGGAATATTGTCCGGGAAAGCGACCACCGTCTTGAACAGGGTCTCGCCCATGAACGTCACCGGCTCGGGATTGTCAGCATAGAGTTTGCGTTGCGTCTGGTGTCGCAGAAACGCCTCGGCAAACGGCAGGAATACAAGCGCCCGCTGCTCGTCGGCGGGCGGACTGAACAGGAATTCCTGCCCGATGCCCAGACGCCGGAAGAGAGCTGCCGCACCGATTTCGCTCAAGGGGCGGCTGGCGGCGATGGCATAAAATTCCGGCATGTCGAACAGCTTCATGCGTTCGCGGTTGACCCACACGCCGCCGATGGATTCCTTGCGGCGCACCATGTAATCCCGGTGGGGGCCGCGCACCACCGCCACCACGTCGCCGATGTCGTTGCGCGCCCCGAACAGGAATATGCGCGTGCCGTTGAAGCCGGAGTCAATGTCGATGCGGTAGTTGGAGAGGTCGCCGACCAGCGGCGTCGCGAGGGCGGGTCCGGGCAGCAGGAGCAGGCAAAGTAACAGGATGCGACGCATGCTACTCATCCAGTACATCCACGCTGTAAATGTTGGAAGGGGGCGTAAACAGGCCAAACGCCAGCTTGACCGCTACCACCAGCACGATGGCGGCGAGCAGGCCGCGGAGATACTCGCCGGGTAATTTCGCTCCATAGCGGCTGCCGAATTGCGCGCCGACCACCGAGCCGGTCAGTAGCAGCAGCGCCAGCAGGATATCCACCGTCTGGGTGGTGATGGCCTGCAGCAGCGTGACATGCGCGGTGACAAAAATGGTCTGGAACAGCGCCGTTCCAATGACCATCGCGGTCGGCATGCCGAGCAGGTAGATCATCGCCGGGATCAACAGGAAGCCGCCGCCAATGCCCATCAGCGACATCAGCAGCCCCACGACGAAGCCGATGCCGATGGGCACGATAGCGCTGATATGCAGTTTCGATTTAGGGAATTCGACTTTGCAGGGCAGGCGCGTAGCCAGGGGCGGACGCGACGGTTCTGCGACGGCTTTTTTGTTGACCTTGAGGATAGCGCGAATGCTCTCGGCGGCCATGATGGCACCGATGCCGCCCAAGAATACCACATACAGCACGGAGATGATCAGGTCCATGTGGCCGAGGCGCTTCAGCCAGCGGAACAGCTCGACACCGGCCGTCGACCCCACCAGGCCGCCCACCAGCAGGTACCAGCCCATTTTGAAATCGACGTTGCCGCGCCGCCAGTAGGCCTGGAAGCCGGACACCGATGAAGCGATAATCTGGTTCACTACTGTCGCCACGGAGACAGTCGGCGGCACACCGATGAAGATGAGCAACGGCGTGATCAGGAAACCGCCGCCGACGCCAAACATTCCCGCCAGCAGTCCGGCGATGCCGCCCAGGCCGAGGATCAGGAAGATGTTGACCGACATTTCGGCGATGGGGAGGTAGATGTTCATGCACCCTCTATAAACCCATTTCTGCGGCCGATTGCGTCGTCAACGACGTGCTCGAATCCTCATGTGCTTCGTTGTACATTGCGGTTCTGCGCGCGGCGTTTCCTAGCACTCGTCTCGCAGAAATGGAGTTTCCAGATGGGCGCATAATATTTACGGCGTATACGAGTAATTAAGGTAGCGGCCGAAATACTGGTAGATATTCTTCTCCAGCTGCGCGTTGGCGGCCTCCATCAGCAGGAAGACCAGGCGGCGCATCGCCTGCTCGCGCTCCACCAGGCTGGCATCTTCACGCATGGTGATGGAGCGGGTGCTGGTGATGTAGATGCCGGCCTCCGACATGGCGCCCTGGCCGTAAATGCGGATTTCGACGTTCAGCCGCGCATCGTACTTCCTGTCCTGGCTCAGGGTGAAGACCCCCTTGATTCCTTCCGGTGTCGGCAGCTCGCTGACCATGACGCTGGCATCCTTGATGATCACCTGCATGAGCCGCCCGGCGCCTATAGCGCGTAACCGGTCATTCACCCAGATATGCATGGCCTCACCCGGTGAGTAAGGCATCAGGTGCTCGATATGCGGCAGCTGCCCCGGCGGCTGGAACTCATCGATGACCTCAATCCTTCCGACGTCGAGGAAGAACGGCTGGTAGCGGGTGAAGGAGATAGGCTGCGGGCGCGGCGGCTCGGGCGGCGGCTGGCAGCCCGCCAGCAACAGCAGGAACGGCAATATCCACAGGCGCATGGGCCTCTCCTTTGAATTTTGCGCGCCATCATAGCAAAATGACCCGCATTGTCAGATAAAATTTCAGGCTTTTTTCATCTGCGGTTTGGCGTCGGGCGGGCGGATGTAGAAGGGGGTAAGGGGCAGGGCGTCGGCAGCATGTGCGGCGGCGAGTTTTGCCAGCGCGTCGGCGCGGGGGAAGGCGGTGTGGCCTTGCAGGTTGCCGATCACCGGCGCGCCGGGCAGGGAGGCGAGCGCCGTTTCCAGCGTGCCCAGCCGAGGCTCGAACAGCGGCGTGCCGTCGAAGCCCTGGTAATAGCACTCGCCCTTACCGGCGTTGAGCACGGCGAGCACCGGCTGTATCGGCGCGCCGTAGGCCAGAGTTGCGAGCGTGGTGAAGCCGAGGCCTTTAATGCCGGCGGCGAAGCAGATGCCGCGCGCGGCGGCGAGCGCGACGCGGATGCCGGTGAAACTGCCCGGCCCGATCGTGCAGGCAACGGCGGAAAGATCGTTATAGCCGATGCCGCTTTGCGCCAGCGCCTGTTCGACCATCGGCATCAGCAGCGCCGACTGTTTCAGGCCCTGCACATGCTCCCGATAGGCGGCGATGCGCCCGTCCTTCAGGACGGCGACGGAGCAGGGGCCGGTGGCGGCATCAAGCGCAAGGATGGTCATATTGACCGTTTATCCATAAAACGTTATAGATGGTAGTCTTAATTGCTGTTTAGAGAGAGAAATGCCCGAAGCCGCCTGCAGCCTGGAAAATAGAAAATGCGTGCCGTGTGAAGGCGGGCTGGCGCCGCTTTCCTCCGACGCGGCGGAAAAGCTGCTTGCCGATGTGCCGGATTGGGAATTCACCGACGGCGGCAAGGCAATCCACCGCCGCTTTACCTTTAAGAACTTCAAACAGGCACTGGCTTTCGTCAACCAGGTGGGCGAGGTGGCGGAAGCCGAGGGGCATCACCCGGATATCGGCTTCGGCTGGGGCTATGCCGACTGCAAGCTGTGGACGCACGCCATTGGCGGACTGCACGAAAACGACTTTATAATGGCCAGCAAAATCAATGCATTGCAAAATGGCCGTTAAAGAGGTTGCCCTAACCTCACCTAATGCTTTAAAATATCATTATATTTCCTTGTAATCGGGTCGCTTTTCCTTGAGCAAAAAACTCTTCATCAAGACCTACGGCTGCCAGATGAACGTCTATGATTCGCTGCGCATGGGCGATGTCATGGCGCCGTTGGGGTATCGGACATCGGATGATGTCGAGGGCGCCGATCTGGTCATCCTTAATACCTGCCATATCCGCGAGAAGGCCGAGGACAAGGTCTATTCCGAGTTGGGACGCATCCGGCAAGAGAAGGAAAAGAAGGCGGCGAAGGGCGAAAAGATGCTGATCGCCGTCGGCGGCTGCGTCGGACAGGCGGCGGGTGAGGAAATCATCCGCCGTGCGCCGTTCGTCGATATCGTGCTCGGCCCGCAGAGTTACCATCAACTGCCGGAGATGGTCACCCGCGCCATCCGCGATGGCGGCGGCGTGGTGGAGCTTGATTTTCCTGCCGTGCAAAAATTCGACCTGCTGCCGGAGTCCACTTCCCCCCAGGGGGTATCGGCGTTTCTTTCGGTGCAGGAGGGTTGTGATAAGTTCTGCAGCTTCTGCGTCGTGCCCTATACGCGCGGCGCCGAATATTCACGGCCCGTGGCGGCGGTGATGGAAGAGGCGCACCGGCTGGTAGATCAGGGTACGCTGGAAATCACACTGCTCGGCCAGAACGTCAACGCCTATCACGGCGAAGGGCCAGGCGGCACAAGCTGGTCGCTAGCCGATCTCATCGCGCGGCTGGCGGAGATCGAGAGCCTTTCGCGCATCCGCTACACCACGTCACATCCACGCGATATGAATGACGACCTGATCGCCCTTCATGGAAGCGAACCGAAATTAATGCCTTTCCTTCACCTGCCGGTGCAGTCTGGCTCCGATACGGTGCTTAAAAAAATGAACCGCAAGCACGACGCCGCCTTTTATATGGACATTATCGATCGGCTACGCAAATCGCGGACCGACATGGCGTTCTCGTCGGATTTCATCGTCGGTTTTCCGGGTGAAAGCGAAAAAAATTTCGAGGATACACTAAAACTCGCCGAGGCGGTGGGGTATGCACAGGCCTATTCCTTCAAATACAGTCCCCGCCCCGGCACGCCGGCGGCAGTGGACGAGCAGATCGATGAGGCGGTCAAGGACGAGCGGTTGCAGCGTCTGCAGGCGCTGCTGCGCGCCTCGCAGACCCGTTTTAACCAGTCCACGGTAGGTAAAACCGTGACCGTACTGTTCGATCGCGAGGGCAAACATGACGGCCAGCTGCTCGGCAAAAGCCCGTATATGCAGTCGGTGCATGTGCAGGGCGCGGAAGCGCAGCGCGGGCGGCTGGCGGAAGTGAAGATTACCAGTGCATATTTGAATAGTGTGGCGGGTGAGATGGAGTCTTTCATCCCGAGCGAAGGCGAGAACTGTAAACGGATTCCTTACTGCGTTCGGAATGACAATGTGAAAAGAAAGGCGAGCTAGTGAAACAGAAAAACGGCAGGCATGGTAACGGCGGGCACGAAGTCACCAGCATCAACATGGTATTCGCGGACAATGCGCTGCTGCCCATGCTGTATGGCGACGAGGACGCGCATCTGGCGAGCCTGGAAAAAAAGTTCAACATTATGGCATCCTCGCGGGGGAACGTGCTGTCGCTCTCGGGTGACAAGGCGGACATCGAAGCCGGTCGCGCCGTGCTGCAGTCACTCTATGACGATCTGGCAAAGGGTGGCGAGGTCGGCCCGGCGCAGGTTGATGCCGCGATACGCATGGTCGGCGAGAGCGGCGAGGATAACACGTTATTCAAGGGAGCCGAGCAGCTGGTCATCAAGACCCCGCGCCGTATCGTCAAGCCTTATTCGCCGCATCAGGCCGGATACATACAAGCACTGTCTGCCAACGATCTGGTCTTTGCACTGGGCCCAGCCGGCACAGGAAAAACCTACCTTGCAGTGGCGATGGCGGTGTCGATGTTCAGCTCGGGCCGAGTCGAAAAAATCATCTTGTCGCGGCCAGCGGTCGAGGCGGGTGAGAAACTCGGCTTCCTGCCTGGTGACCTCAAGGAGAAAGTCGATCCCTATCTGCGCCCGCTGTACGACGCGTTGCATGACATGATTCCGGGAGAAAAGCTGATCCGTCACATGGAAAACGGTGAAATCGAAGTGGCGCCGCTGGCTTTCATGCGCGGCCGCACTTTTTCCAATGCCTTCGTCATTCTCGATGAAGCGCAGAATACGACGCCGACGCAGATGAAAATGTTCCTGACCCGCATGGGCGAGCGCTCGCGTATGGTAGTGACCGGCGACCTGTCCCAGACCGACTTGCCAAAGGATGTCAAATCTGGCCTATCCGATGCGGTGCGCAAGGTGGAGGGTATCCCCGGCATCGCCTGCGTGCGCTTCACCGACACCGACGTGGTGCGCCACGCGCTGGCTGCCCGCATTATCCAGGCCTACGATGAGTGGGACAGAAAGAAAAAAACGCCCCCAGCGTCCTCGTGAAGCTCGACATTACCGTTCACTGCCAGGAGGCGCGCTGGAAGGCGCTGCTGCGCCCGTACCGGAAAACGGTGGAGGGAGTTTGCGTTTCAGCACTGGCGCATACGCCACTGGGAAAGAAACAGCATCGCTTCGAGATGGCGGTGGTGCTGGCGGACGACCAGGCGGTTCGCGCCCTTAACCGCGATTACCGGGGAATGGACAAGGCGACCAATGTGCTGTCGTTCCCCAGTGGCGATTTCACCCTCAAGGGAAAAGGAAGCTGTTACCTGGGCGATGTTGTCCTGGCGCTTGGCACTGTCGAGCGTGAGGCGAAAGCACAGGGCAAGACGCCGCGCCATCATACCATACACCTGCTGGTACATGGCACGCTGCACCTCGTGGGGTACGACCACCAGGCATCCCCTGAAGCGAGGCGCATGGAAGAGCTGGAAGTGGAAATTCTTAAGAAACTAAGGATTAGCAATCCTTACTTGTGAGGGTGGGAAGGCTATGTTATCACTGAAAGCAGCGTTTTTATGAAATACTCTGCGCAGACACAAACCGTTCCTGTCATGGACGATCCCGCAAGCAGTACATCGCCGACCTCCGCGTCGTCGGAAGAGGACCGATCGGGCGGAGAGGGGCGGCCTGCGCTGCTTGAGCGCCTGCGCAGCTGGCTGCGTCATAAGCTGTTTCAGAGCGGCGAAACCTCTCTCAAGGAAGTGCTGGAAGAAGTCATCGAAGAACACGGCGACCAGATCGAAGGCCATCTGGCGCCGGAAGAAAAGGTGATGCTGCACAATGTCCTGTCCTTCAGCGACATCCGTGTCAGCGATATCATGGTGCCGCGGACCGATATTGCTGCCATTCCGAGCGATATCACGCTGGAAGAGCTGAAGCAGCATATTATCGATCAGCGCCACACCCGCATGCCGGTCTATGAGGGCACGCTCGATCATGTGCTGGGCTTCATCCACCTGAAGGACCTGCTGCCGATGCTGTCGGGCGACGCGCCGTTTTCCATGAAAAGCGTGCTGCGGCCGCTGCTCTTCGTGCCGCCATCGATGCGTATCATCGACCTGTTGGTCAAGATGCGCCATGTCGGCAGCCATATGGCGATTGTCGTTGACGAGTATGGCGGCACTGACGGGCTGGTGACCATGGAGGACCTGTTTGAAGAGATTGTCGGCGACATTCAGGATGAGCATGACGAGGATGAGGAACAGCAGGACCGTATCCTGCGCGTTAACGATACCACCTACGAAGTCAGCGCCCGCATCCGCATCGATGCGCTGGAACAGCAGCTGGGGCTTAACCTGGTAACGGAGGAGCGGGAAGATGAGTTCGATACGCTGGGCGGACTGATTTTTTTCCAGCTGGGCCGCGTTCCGGTGCGCGGCGAGATCGTGCCGCACGTGTCCGGCATACGATTCGAGATCGTGGATGCCGATCCACGCCGCATCCGCAAGGTACGCATCATCACCTCGCGATGAAGGGAGATAACTGGATTATTGGATGATTAGATGATTAAGTATAAGGCTATGTCAGTCATTCGGCGACTTAATCATCTAATCATCCAATTATCCGATTATCCGCAAAAACTTGCCGGCTGGCGCCGCAACGTGACGGCGTTCCTGTTGGGCGTGCTGGCGACATTAACGCTGGCGCCGTTCTATCTTTTCCTGTTGCTGATTCCTGCCTTTGGCGGCTTGTTGCTGTTGCTTGACGGCGCATCCACCCCTAGGCGTGCATTCCTTGACGGCTGGTGGTGGGGCTGGGGCTTTTATATGAGCGGGCTCTACTGGTTCTGCATCGCGCTGCTGACCGAGCCGGAGAAATTCGCCTGGCTGATCCCCTTCGCGTTGCTCGGCCTGACCGGCGTCATCGCGATCTACAGCGGCGTTGCCTGCTGGCTGACGGCATGGACAAAAACGCGCGGACTGACCCGGATTATCGTTTTCAGCACTATCTGGACCGTGGTCGAATATGCGCGGGGGCACCTGTTCACCGGGTTTCCATGGAATCTGCCCGGTTACGTGTTTGGATTTTCAGACGCTACGCTGCAGCTGGCGTCGCTGGTCGGTGCCTACGGACTCACCTTCTTCGCCGTGCTGCTGGGCGCCTCCTTTGCCGGTATTTCGAAAAAACGCGGTGTGATAGTTGTGGCTGCGGTATGGAGCATTTTCATCATAGGGGCGATCTGGGGCAAATTACGTCTGCCGGAGCCGTACATCGTCAACAATGCGGAGGGCGTCAGGCTGCGGCTGGTGCAGGCGGCCATCCAGCAGCATCATAAATGGGATCCAAGACTGAGGATGCAGGGATTGCAGGAACATGTGCGCCTTACCCAATCGCCGGGGCTGGAAAATGTCACGCATGTCATCTGGCCGGAAACGGCCGTGCCGTATACGCTGCGCCCGGATACGCCGCTGGCGCGCATGCTGGGCAGCGCGGTGCCGGAAGACACAATGCTCATCACCGGCACGCTGCGAGCCGAAGGCGAGGGGCTCAGTATATGGAACAGCCTGGCGGCGCTCGATCATCAGGGAAACATCGTCGGCAGCTACGATAAGGTCAAGCTGGTGCCGTTCGGCGAGTTTCTGCCGTTTCGCGCGCTGATTCCGGCATCGTGGCTGACCCCCGTTGGCGACACGGATTTTTCCAGTGGCCCACAGGCGCAGACATTTCAATGGCCATCACTGCCGCCGATGATGCCGCTAATATGTTACGAAGCGATTTTTCCTGAATGGGGATTGGACGCCAGTCCCAGGCCACAATGGTTGCTCAACCTGACCAACGATGCCTGGTTCGGCATCAGTTCTGGTCCATACCAGCATTTCGCCATGGCGCGCATGCGGGCAGCGGAGCAGGGAGTGCCGCTGGTGCGCGTGGCCAATACCGGCATCACCGCGGTGGTTGACGGCTACGGTCGTGTCGTTGCCTCGCTGGGGCTTGGCGAGCAGGGGGTTCTCGACAGTTCGCTTCCGCAGGCGCGGAGGGAGGAAACTACCTATGCGAGATATAATAACAGGTTTTTGCAATTATTAATAATTTTTAGCCTACTGTTAGCAGTCTGGCAACGAATAAGGCAAAAAAATTAATAAATTTCGCTTGCAAGTTGTATGATTTAAGGAAAGAGTGGAAGTGTAATATTGCTTAACGACAGGAACACCATATGAGCAAGCATAGCGCTGCACCGAAGCGGCAAATCTTATCGAAGCAGGATGTTGATATCCATGTCGGCAAGCGTCTACGTGATCGGCGCACCATGCTGGGTCTTTCACAGGAGGCGGTGGCCAGGGCGGTCGGCATTACCTTTCAGCAGGTGCAGAAATACGAAAAGGGCGCCAATGCGATGAACGCGAGCCGTCTGTATGAATTCGCCCAGTTCATGCGGGTGGAAGTGGCCTATTTCTTCGACGGCCTGGAAGCCAGTGAAAGTGAAGATCGCGGCTTTACCGAAGGTAAGGGCGAAACGTTCGATCATGGGGGTGTTTCGGAACGGGAATCGCTGGAGATGATGAAGGCCTTCAAGCGGATTAAGGTGCAGGCCATACGCAAAAGGCTGGCCGACCTGGTGCGCGCCATCGCCGACAACAGGCTGATTATGGAATAGCGCCAGCAACGGGCGCTTGACATGCCCTAGGGATTCTATAGGTTCTGGCAGTATAGGTGGGGATTTGGTACAGCTTGCCGCCACCTGGAAACCATCGGTTTCCACTAATCATGGTCTAAGCTATCCGGACATGCGCTTGCGCGCATCCTGATATTGCCAATCCCCGATATTGTATTGTAATGGCACTGAAGGCTGCTCGCCTTCAGTGTGCTTATAGGGAGAATCTATGTCCGATCAGTTCCATGCCGGCAGGAGCAGCTACGTCTTTACCAGCGAATCGGTGGCCGAAGGTCATCCCGATAAGGTTTGCGACCAGATTTCCGACGCCATCGTCGATGCGTTTCTTTCGGTGAATCCCGAGGCGCGCGCCGCCGTCGAGACGCTGGCTACCACCAACCAGATCGTTATCGCCGGCGAAACGCGCGGGGTCGAATCCATTACTTTCGAGCAGATTGAAAAAATTGTGCGCGACAAGGTACGCCATATCGGCTACGAGCAGGAGGGCTTCCACGCCGATAACGCGCATATCAATATCCTCCTGCATAACCAGTCCGCCGACATTGCCATGGGCGTCGATGCCAACGGCGAGAAGGACGAGGGGGCTGGTGACCAGGGCATCATGTTCGGTTTTGCCTGCAATGAGACCAAGGCACTGATGCCGGCGCCCATCCAGCTTGCGAACCGTATCTTACTGGATTTATCAAAGGCGCGTCATTCCGGCGAGGCGAAAGGGCTTGGCCCCGACGCCAAGAGCCAGGTGTCGCTTTTGTACGAGGACGGGCGGCCGGTGAAGGCCACCTCCATCGTTGTCTCGACGCAGCACGCGGCGGGGCTGAACCAGAAGCAGGTGCGCGAGCTGGTGCGGCCTTATGTCGTGGGCGCACTGCCGAAAGGCTGGATGTGCGACGAGGACGAATTCTATGTCAACCCGACCGGGCAGTTCATCATCGGCGGGCCGGACGGGGATGCAGGCCTCACGGGCCGCAAGATCATCGTCGATACGTATGGCGGCGCGGCGCCGCACGGCGGCGGGGCCTTCTCCGGCAAGGACCCAACCAAGGTTGACCGCTCGGCGGCCTACATGGCGCGATACCTCGCTAAGAACGTGGTGGCGGCGGGACTGGCCGACCGTTGCACCATCCAGCTATCATACGCCATCGGGGTATCCAAGCCGATCTCCTTTTATGTCAGCACCGGCGGTACCGGCACGGTGGACGAGGCGCGGCTGGAGAAGCTGCTGCAGGAGCTGGTGGATTTGAGTCCGCGTGGTATCCGCCACCACCTGAAGCTCAATCGCCCGATCTACGCTCGCACCGCCGCCTACGGCCATTTCGGACGCGAGCCGGACGGGACCGGCGGATTCTCCTGGGAGAAGGCCGACCTGGTTAACCAGCTTCAGGATCATTTCAATGTCCGCAAATCCGAACGCATCAAGGAAAGCGTCTTCTAGATTTTCTCTCGCCTCCCATTGGGGGAGAGGGTTAGGGTGAGGGGGGTATGTCAAAGGAACCCTCACCCCAACCCTCCCCCTTACTCAGGGAGAGGGAGCAATTGCTGGCCTCCTTCGGCCGGCGGCGCGGCCGCCGCCTGCGTCCCGGACGCCAGGCGCTGGTGGATACGCTGCTGCCGGAGCTCCAGCTGACGCTGAAGGAGATGGAGAGATGGAGAGGTGGAGATGTGGAGAAAATGTTTTCCGCTCTCTTTCCCCACATCCCTGCATCCCCACATCCCCAACTTTTCCTTGAGATCGGCTTCGGGGGCGGCGAGCATCTGACGCATCAGGCGCTGCAATACCCCCGGGCGGGTATTATCGGTTGCGAGCCCTATATCAACGGCATCGCCCGGCTGCTGGCGCGTATCCAGGAAAATAACCTTCGCAATATCCGCATCTACAATAATGATGCGCGGCATCTTACGGGTTGCCTGCCCGATACCAGCCTTTCGCGGGTGTTCATTCTCTATCCCGACCCGTGGCCGAAGGCGCGGCATCGCCGCCGCCGGCTGGTGGCGACGCCGTTTTTGGACGAACTGGCACGCATTATGAAACCGGGCGCCGAGCTGCGGCTGGCCACCGACGACGCGGATTACGCGACCTGGATGCTGGAGCACGCGCTGTCCCACCCGGCCTTCACCTGGCAGGCGAAAAGCTGCGATGACTGGCTAAAGCCATGGAATGACTGGATTTCGACGCGCTACGAGCAGAAGGCGCTCAAGGCGGGGAGACAACCAACTTATTTAAGTCTTACTAGAGTTTAAAATGCCAAATAAGGCTTAAACCTATTTTAATTCAGTCAGACTATCATAGGACATGACCAAAATTCTGAGCCTAAATCTTGTGGATTACCTGAATGGGCTATTAGCCCAAGATCGTGGCGTTGCCATTGGTGACGATCACATGGAGATACAAGATAAACTTTGGTTAGCCGAACATCTGCATGAAATTAATGCTGATGTTGTTTTTCTTGAGCAAGATCGTTACCAGCAAATCGATAATCAACGTCCAATGCAAAGTAGTCAGCAGCCTAAAATAGATGCGCAGGCGATTATAGATAATTATCTGTCCCATCCCGACGATAGTGATGCGCGTGCAAACGCGAGGAAATGCGTGGTGAATTATCATCACGAAGATGAGGGTGACTCATACTTTCAAATTATAGAGGCCGCAGCCCGCACTGGAAAAAGAGTAGTGCTTATAAACATTGCAGGCGATATAAAAGAGCGCAATGATTTCATGGAAATAAACATTCGTGACAATACGGGCAATGATAAGAAATATTTGATTCTGGTAGGACATGGTCATATCGGGGAGCGGGGAATAGGAGATGTAGATCGATCCCTTAGCAAAAGATTAGGCATTAAAAGTATTGTATGTACCCGGGAGTGGGATCCTCAGGTTGCAAATAATCCTGAGATACCTCTTCCACAGTTCTGCGTATTCAAAGGAGCGGGCGGCAGTAATTTTGATGCGGCGTTTAATTTATATGCGTATACCCCACGACCTAAGAAGGAAATGCCTTTATCTCCTATGGTCGTAGAGAAACCCATCGAACATGCGCATCCTAAATCCATGCTGGAAGTACGTGCTGGTGAATATGACGAGGCAGCGAATGCTATAGCTAAAATAGCCTCCATTCTGCAAAAAAAGGAAGGTGCGGCGCCCCATGTTGAGCAGCTGCAAAAAATCAAAGAACGACTTGCCGAAGCGAAACAGAATGATCCGCTGGTTCCCAAAAGTCCTTCTCGCGGTGGTTAAGTTATACTATCCGTTTTGTTATCTCTCTCTATTGTTAAAAGCTGGGCGCGCCCATACAGGTTTTACGTTAAGGTTGCCACGTGAGGTTGGTATCGCCGAAGCTTCCTTGCCGCATCCGGATTCCTGCATCCCTCCGCGGTCTGGTGTCATGCATGACAGGCTCATTGTGCATGGAAAACCATGCCCCGGAAGAGAAAAAACACCGGACCCCGCCATGCGGAGGGGATTTAAACTGCCTTCAACCCCGCCTCGATGTCCTTCTTTAAATCGGCGATATCCTCGATGCCGACCGACAGGCGCAGCAGATCGTCCGAGAGGCCGAGTTTCCGGCGTTCTGCCGCCGGGATGCTGGCATGCGTCGTCGAGGCGGGGTGGGTGATGAGGCTCTTGGTGTTGCCGAGATTGTTCGAGATATCGATCACCGACAGCGCGTTCATGAAGCGGAAGGCCGCCTTCTTGCCGCCTTTCAGCTCGAAGGCGATCATGGGGCCGCCGCGCGTCATCTGCTTTCTTGCCAGCGCGTGTTGCGGATGCCGCTTCGAGCCGGGGTAATAGAGGCGCGCCACCTGCGGATGCGCTTCCAGCAGTTTGGCCAACGCCTCGGCATTATCGCAATGCCGATCGACACGCAGGTGCAGCGTCTCGAGGCTTTTCAGCAGCAGCCAGGCGTTGAACGGGCTCATATGCGGGCCGGTATGACGCACGAAAGGCAACGCCACCTCATCGATGAATTTGCGTCTGCTTAAGATAGCGCCGCCGAAGGAACGGCCCTGGCCGTCGATATGCTTGGTGGTGGAATAGATCACGCTGTCGGCGCCGAGTTCGAGCGGGCGCTGCAGCAGCGGCGTGGCGAACACGTTATCGACGATCAGATGCGCGCCGGCTGCCTTGCAGAGTTGGGCGACGGCGGCGATATCGATCAGCTCCAGCGTCGGGTTGGCGGGCGTTTCGATAAAAACGCAACGCGTCTTTTTCGTAATCGCTTTTTTCCATGCGGACAGATCGCCGCCCTCGACCAGCGTATGTGTGATGCCGAAGCGCGGCAGGATTTCGGTGATGATGTAATGACAGGAGGAAAACAGCATCTTGCTCGCCGCCACGTGGTCGCCGTGCTTAAGCTGGCACAGCATGGCAGCGAAAACCGCCGCCATGCCGGAGGCGGTCACGATGCAGGCTTCCGCGCCTTCCATCAGGGCCAGGCGCTCCTCCAGCATGGAGAGGTTGGGGTGCGAGTAGCGGCCATATTTAAAGCCGTCGCGCTTCCCGGCGAACAGCGCCTCGCTTTCTTCCGCCGTTGCGAAACTATAGGAGGAGTTGAGGAACAGAGCCTCCGAGGTTTCCCCGAACGGGCTTTGCAGCCGCCCGCCGCGCACGAGCCGGGTGGCGAGGCCCCAATTTGCAGGATTTTGCTTCTTTTTCTTCATGTTTTTTCGGTATAATCAGGTTTCGTGAGCATAATGCAGAGGATAGGACCGTGCAAGGGGACAATCCCATACGAGGGCCGGTAGCGGGCGACGGCAGCATACTGGAGGTGAAGCGCCTGTTTCCGACGCTGCAGGGCGAGGGACCGTATGCCGGCCACCCGGCGGTGTTCGTGCGGCTGGGCGGCTGCAACCTGGCCTGCGCCTTCTGTGATACGGAGTTTGAGGATTTCTCCCCCATGCCGCTGGATGACATCGTGGCGCAGGTGGAAAGTCTGGCGGCGGAGGGTGGTAGGCGCGTGCGCAATCTGGCGGTCATTAGCGGCGGCGAGCCGCTGCGGCAGAATATCGCGCCGCTCTGCGAGCGGCTGCTGGCGGCGGGCTTCCGCGTGCAGATCGAGACCAACGGCACGCTGTTCCGCCCGCTGCCGGACAGGGTAGATATTGTCTGCTCGCCTAAAAATACCGGTGGTGGGTACGTGCCGCTGCGTGGCGATCTACTTGAGCGCGTACAGGCACTGAAATTCATCATTTCCCGACATAATCCCATGTATGACCATGTCGGAGAAGTGGGGCAGGAACGATACGGTACCCCGGTATATGTGCAGCCGATGGACGAATATGACGAACAGCGCAATGCCGAGAACCTAGTGCTGGCGAAGGAACTGGCACAGCGGCACGGGTACCGGTTGTCTTTGCAGTTGCATAAATTGTTGGAGATTGAATAACAGTGACGTCACCTGCGCAGGTGGGCCATAACCACGTCTCTGGAATATGGACTCCCGCCTGCGCGGAAATGACGACTAAAGGAGAAGGATGAAAAAAGCGGTATTATTATTATCAGGCGGATTGGACTCGACTACCACGCTGGCTATTGCAAAAGCGGAAGGATATGAAGTTTACGCCCTCTCCTTTGCCTACGGGCAGCGGCATGCGCATGAGCTGACGGCTGCGAGGACAATCGCAGCCCGGGCAGGAGTGAAGGAGCACCGGATCATCACCATTGACTTGGCTGCTTTTGGAGCATCTGCCTTGACACAAGGTGACATCGCTGTGCCTAAGAACCGCACGCAACTGGAACTGGCGGGGGGTATCCCGGTGACATACGTCCCCGCGCGGAATACCGTCTTCCTTTCCTTCGCGCTGGCCTGGGCGGAAGTGCTCAAGGCCTACGATATCTTCATCGGGGTCAATGCGCTCGACTACAGCGGCTATCCCGACTGCCGGCCGGAATTCATCGAGGCGTTCGCGCGCATGGCGAATCTTGCCACCGCCTATGGCGTCGAGGGCGGGAAGAAGATTTCCATCCATACACCGCTCATCCACCTGACCAAGGCGGAGATCATCCGCAAGGGACTTGAGCTCGGGGTAGATTACGCACTGACTACCAGCTGCTACGATCCGGATGAAGAAGGCCGCGCCTGCGGGCGCTGCGATGCCTGCCAGTTGCGCCTCAAGGGCTTTCGCGAAAACGACCTGAAGGATCCGGTGAAGTACGTGGCATGACTGTCTGGATACTGCATCTGCCGCTGATGAAGGAAAAGGAGGCTGGCATCACCCGGCGGACGCATCTGCCGCTGCCGATCGACGCGCAGTTGCCCGATCTATCGCAACTACGCAACGAGGGGGAATGCCGCCGCCTGATGCTGGAGCTGTATCCGGATGATCCGCCGGAATCCGTAGCGCGGCGTACCGAGCGCGTCTGGAAGCTGTATGGGCAGCTGGCGGAGGAAGACGTCGTCGCCGTGCCGCTTGTGGAGTCGCGCCAGGTGGCGCTGGCGGAGGTTAGCGGCCCGTACGTGTACCGGCATGAAGGCGATGAGGCCACGCATCTGCTGCCGGTCAAATGGCACCCGCCAGTGGCACTGCATCGCTTCGGCAAGCACCGTAAGATATTTGCCGGCGGCGGCCATGCCCTGGTCGAGGTGAACGATCCCGAAGAGCGCACCGCCATCCGCGACCGGCTGCCGCATAGTTATAATCGCTTCGTGAAGTGGAAATGGCTAATGATTATCTTCTTCTTCATGATGCTGCTGCGAGCAACGCAGCGTGCCGGATTGCTGCCATGAGACTTCATCGCGCCTAAGCACTTACCCCGCTTTCGCCCTGCAGGCTGTCGCGCGGGCGGATAAAAAACCCGCCATGTTTCCATGGCGGGTCCAATCAGGAGACGACCTTTCCTTAGTGAATCAATACCGGCTCCAGGTCATGCTGCTTGGCGGCAAACCAGGCGGCATCACGGGTGCCGAATACGGCGAGCTGCGTGCCGTCGGCGGCGCAGACCGCGTAATGGGTGCCTTTTTCGGTGGATACCGGCCGCACATAGGCAACCGGCAGCGAATCGAGCAGGATGGCGTAAGCGTCTGAAGCTGTTTTTCCGCCCGGTATGTCCATATCCTGTGATCCTTTTTGTGAATTTATACTATCTATACCACAAAATATGGGAAAGTTGTGTGAAATTTCAATGACAGTGGAAGGGCGCTTTATATTTGTAATATCGCGGTGGTCTTTTTAACCAGCTGATTATGTTCTTTTAAGCCGGTTCCTCGGTTCCTTGAATAGGAACAGCTTGGGATCCATTTTGACACCGAAGCGGGCATTGTTGAGTGCCACGCTGGTGATCTGGCCTGCGGCATCACGCACCACCATGTTGCGGATGACCATGGGGCTGGTAGAGAATTCCAGGGTCAATTCGCCTTCCTTCGCTTTCTCGCG
>CAYXYU010000001.1:27129-363866 GCA_964469525.1 uncultured Rickettsiales bacterium
GCGCTGTGCAACGGTGATGCGGATGACATTTGCCTGCTCCGAAAAATCGCGGATACCGACCCGGCCGTTGTCGAAGCGAATCCGCTCCTGGGCCAGGAAGCCGATCAGCGTCGAATCGAGCGAAATGCGGCTGATCTGATCGAGCTCATAATCATAATAAATAAATTCCTTGCCGTCGGCCACCATCAGCACCGGCGTCGGCGGATGATACTGCCAGCGCATCTTGCCGGGACGCTGCAGGAAGAACTTGCCGGTGGAGATCGATCCGTCGGGCGCCGCCTGCGTAAAATCGGCGACAATGGTCGAAATCCCGCTCAGGTAATTTTCGATGCGGCGGATGGTTTTGGCATAGGGCGCCAGCTCCTCCTGCGTCATGAAGATGAGGGGAGGTTCCTGGGCGGGGGCGGGCGAGATGAGCGATGATGCGATGAATGCCGTCATTCCCGCGAAGACGGGAATCCATGTATTTAGAGAAAAGATTTTTATCATTGTATTCTTTTTCGTCATTCCCGCGAAGGCGGGAATCCAGTTTATTGAAATTTACGACGCTTGAAAGCTGCAACATCAGCAGAAGATAGTTTAAACCATTCTCCATTAGCGCGGCGATCATTAAAACGGCGATGCCAATAAGATTCTATTCCATCTGCATCGTCAGTCCTGATCGTGTGAACTATAGTTAGGGACTCAGGTAGTGCTACTGTTACTTCTTTCACTCGTCGTTCCAAATTAGAAGTTTTCCCAATTTTGTAATGGCTTCCTGATTTAAACAAGTAAACATGTCCCTCGTTTAGCGCAGGCTTAGTATCATCATTTTGTGGAACATAAAGTTGTTTGCACAAATTTGCTATGTCCTCTAATTCAGATTTTCCATCAACATAGACTGCTAATGCGGCAATCAGTTCAGAATTCGTAGAGAAATGATTACGTATTGTTTTATCATTAGGAACATCAGGATTTGTTTTTTTATAGATTCTATTTTCCATAGCGGTAGGCACTTTACCAAAGTGCCTAATGGCTGGAATCATCTTTTCTAATAAAACGGATTGTTCTGTACGTTGATTGTATGTGTTGGGAGTAAACCCAGCTTCCTTCAACGCATCACTCCATCGCGCCCAATAAATACCACTCCAATCAGACTCTTTTATTCCTGTTTGTTTTAAAAAAACTCTTTTACCTAATGGTTCGCCTCCATTGGCTTTAGCTGTCTCTTTAATGGCTTCTATAATGGCTTCACGTTTTGGCATACCATCCTTCTAACTGGATCCCAGCTTTCGCCGGGATGACGAACCAGACCCCGCAACAAGTGCGGGGATTATCACGAATCTTCCCTAACCAAAACTTCCCGCTTGCCGACGTGGTTGGCGGGGCCGACGATGCCGTCGCGCTCCATCTGCTCGATGATGGTGGCGGCCTTGTTGTAGCCGATCTTGAGGCAGCGCTGGAGATAGCTGGTCGAGGCCTTGCGGTCGCGGCTGACGATCATCACCGCCTGCTGGTACAGCTCGTCGCGCTCGCCGTCATCGCCGAGCAGCCCGCCTTCCTCCTCGTCGCGCGTGACATCCTCCAGATAGGTCGGGGAGCCTTGCTCGCGTAGATGCTCGGCGACCTGCTCGACCTCCTTGTCGGAGACGAACGGGCCATGAATGCGCGTGATGCGCCCGCCGCCGGCCATATAGAGCATATCGCCCTGGCCGAGCAGCTGCTCGGCGCCCTGGTCGCCCAGGATGGTGCGGCTGTCGATGCGGCTGGTCACCTGGAAGGAAATGCGCGTCGGGAAGTTGGCCTTGATGACGCCGGTGATGACATCGACCGACGGACGCTGCGTCGCCATGATGATATGAATACCGGCGGCGCGCGCCATCTGCGCCAAACGTTGGATGGAACCTTCGATGTCCTTGCCGGCGACAATCATCAGATCGGCCATTTCGTCCACCACCACCACGATGAACGGCAGCTCGTTCATGTCCAGCGGCTGCTCCTCGATGATCGGCTCGCCGGTATCGGGATTAAAGCCGGTCTGCACGGTGCGGGTCAGCGTGTTGCCCTTCGCCTTGGCTTCTCGAATCTTTTTATTGTAACCCTCGATGTTGCGCACGCCGAGACTGGACATCAGCCGGTAGCGGCTTTCCATTTCCTTGACCGTCCATTTCAGCGCCACCACCGCCTTGCCCGGCTCGGTGACCACCGGCGCCAGCAGGTGCGGGATGCTGTCATAGACCGAAAGCTCCAGCATTTTCGGATCGATCATGATGAATTTGCATTCGTCGGGCGTCAGGCGGTAGACCAGCGACATGATCATGGTGTTGATGGCGACCGATTTGCCCGAGCCGGTGGTGCCGGCGACCAGCAGGTGCGGCATGCGCGCCAGGTCGACGATGATCGGCGCGCCGCCGATATCCTTGCCCAGCGCCAGGGGAAGCTTCGCCTCGGCGGCATCGAAGGCCTCCGATTCGAGCATTTCACGCAGAAATACCGTCTCACGCGTCGAATTGGGAAGTTCAATGCCGATGGCATTCCGGCCGGGGATAACCGCAATACGCGCCGACACGGCGCTCATCGAGCGGGCGATGTCGTCGGAAAGGCCGATGACGCGTGAAGTTTTGGTGCCCGGTGCGGGTTCCAGTTCATATAAGGTAACGACCGGCCCGGGGCGGATCTCCGTGATGTCGCCATGCACGCCGAAATCCTGCAGCACGCTCTCCAACAGCTTGGCGTTCTGCATCAGCGCCGTTTCGCTGACATTGTTTTTTCGCGCGCGCGGCGCGTTCGAGAGCAGCTTGATGGAGGGAAGTTCATAATTCCCCTGTGACAGGGCGAAGGTAGCCTGCGTCCGCGGCACGGTCTGAGCCGATCTTTCGGGAGAGCGCAGGGTTTTGCCGCTGACGCGGGGCTGCGGCTTGATGCGCTCACTTCTTTCTTCATACTCTTCTTCGTCGTCATCCTCGTCGTCATCATCATCGTAGATATAACGCTGGCGGCGCCCCCAGAAGGGGAGGCGGCTGAGCCAGGAAGGGCGATCCTCATAATCTTCATCCATGGAGCGGCGGCGGTGGGCGATGGAAAGAATCACGCCCGATACGAACAGGAATGCCTTTTTCATACCGCCGCCCAGTGCCTTCCATTCCGACCAGCTCATCCCGAAAGCCAGCGACACCATGACGAGCGTTACCGTTGCTACCGCCAGGATAAACAGCTCGCTCTTGAACAGCTGGTAGAACCAGTCGTGCAGCAGCGCCCCGATCGAGCCACCGAAACCGCTGGCAATCGGCCAGGAGAGCGGCGGCTCCACCAGCGCCAGCAACGAGGCCGATAGCACCAGCGAAACGATCAGCAGCGAGAAGCGCAGCCACAAGTGCGGGACCCGGTGTCCGCGCATCATTTTCAATCCCCAGGCAGCAGGCACCAACACCAGCAGGCAGCTTGCCAGCCCCAGTACCTGCAGTGTGAGATCAGCGACCAGCGCGCCGGTATAGCCGCCGGCATTGGTCACGGGCGCGTCGGCGGCGCGGTTCAGCGACGGGTCGGCCTGATTATAGGTGGCAAGGCATATCAGCAGGTAGAAGGCAAGCATGGACAGCGCCAGCCCCGCCAACACCTTCAGTGGGTTTCGGCCCTCGTAAGCGTGAGCAGACTTGGTGATCGCGCGTGCAGTCATAATCCGTTTATTCGTTACCAGAAAATGCCACTCTATTAAAGATTTTCCTAGCCATAATGCAAGAGTGTTAATGAGCCGTTTATTTTCTTTCTCCTGGCGCAAGTCTATGCTTGCAGGTGGCGGCACTTTATCCCATACTCCGCCAAGGCTGGCGGTGGGCGCAGGCAGCCGCAAACCCGGTCAGGGCCGAGAGGCAGCAGCCGTAGCGGCATGCGGCGGGTCACCGTCAGTCAGTCCGAGTGCCTAGTGCCGAGTGCCTAGTGCCTCGTTTCTTTTTTTACTAAGCACTAAGCACAAGGCACTAGGCACTCATGGAATACCGCGTCCTCGCCCGTAAGTACCGCCCAACCAACTTTGATGACCTAATCGGGCAGGAGGTATTAGTCAGAACACTTTCCAACGCTATTAGAAGCGGGCGCATTGCGCATGCGTTCCTGCTGACCGGCATACGCGGCATCGGCAAGACCACCACCGCCCGTATCATCGCCCGCGCACTCAATTGCGAGCAGGGGCCGACCATTTCCCCCTGCGGCACCTGCGGCAGCTGCACCATGATCGCGGAAGACCGTCATGTTGATGTCATTGAGATGGACGCAGCAAGCCATACTGGCGTGAACGATATCCGCGAGCTGATCGACACGGTGCGCTACCTGCCGACCTCGGGGCGCTACAAAATCTATATCATCGACGAAGTGCACATGCTCTCGACTTCGGCGTTCAATGCGCTGCTGAAGACGCTCGAGGAGCCGCCTCCGCATGTCAAGTTCGTCTTTGCCACCACCGAGGCGCGCAAGATCCCCGTCACTATCCTGTCGCGCTGCCAGCGCTTCGACCTGAAGCGCATCGGCATGGAAGGGCTGGCGAAGCACCTGGGCAATGTTGCCGCGAAGGAAAATGTGGCCATCGAGGATGAGGCGCTGAAGCTGCTGGCGGTGGCCGCCGAGGGCTCGGTGCGCGATGCGCTGTCGCTGCTGGACCAGGCGATTGCGAGCGGAGTGGAGGAGGGTCCGATTACTGCCGCTGCTGTGCGCCAGATGATCGGCGCGGCCGACAACACGGCGACGTTCCGCCTGCTGGAGTTACTGCTGAAAGGCGATGCCGCCGCCGCGCTTGCCGAAATCCGGGCGCAATACGGCGCAGGGGCCGATCCGCTGCTGATCGTACAGGATGCGCTCGAGGTGACGCACCTGATTACGCGCGTCAAAGTGGCGCCCGAGGCGCTTGCCGATGTATCGCTCTCCGAGCATGACCGCACGGCCGCCAAGGCAATGGCCGACAGGATCGGCATGCCGGTCATCACCCGCCTGTGGCAGATGCTGCTGAAAGGCTTAAGCGAGGTGCGCATGAGTTCGTCGCCGCTGGCGGCGCTCGAGATGCTGCTGGTGCGTGTGGCTTATGCGGCGCAGCTGCCGACGCCGGCGGAGGTGATTGGCTCCTCCAAGGGAGAGATGGAAAGTTCTCTCCCCCCGAGGGAAAGGGACAGGGTTGGGGCAACAGAATCGTCTCCAGCAAGCCTCTCTTCTAACCTCCCCTCTATGGGGGGAGGAATAAAAGTGGACAGCTTTGAAGCTGCCGTGGCGCTGTTCGAGCAGCACCGCGAGCCGCTGAAACATACGCATCTGAAAAACCATGTGCGGCTGGTGCGCTTCAGCCCCGGAGCGATTGAGATCCGCCTGACGCAGCCGATGCCGCGCGACTTCGCGCCGCAGCTGGCGGCCTGTCTAACCAAATGGACCGGGCAGCCGTGGAAGATTATCCTCTCGGACGAGGGGGGGCAGCCGACGCTGCATGAGCAGGAGGAGGCACGGAAGGAACAGCAGAAGCAGGAAGCCGCCGCACACCCGCTGGTGGCAAGCGTGCTGGAGCAGTTCCCGGGGGCGGAACTGGTGGGAGTGAAGTCGTAAAGGAGAGACTATGAATCTACAGAAAATGATGCAGCAGGCGCAGCAGATGCAACAGAAAATGCAACAGCTGCAGGCCAAGATGGAAGCCGAGGAAACCGATGGCAGCGCCGGCGGCGGGGCGGTATCGGTGCGCATCAACGGCAAACACCAGATGCTGAAGGTGGATATCGACGCCGATCTGCTGAAGCCGGAGGAAAAAGAAGTGCTCGAGGACCTGATCGTCGCTGCCTATAACGATGCGCGCGGCAAGGTCGATGCGGCTTTCTCCGACGAGATGCAGAAGATGACCGGGGGGCTGAATCTGCCGCCGGGGATGAAGCTGCCTTTCTAATTCTACTAGGCTGGCCGGCTTGCTTGCTTTTTCTGCGCTTCCGCTACGCACGTACTATAGTGTACGCTTGCGTTACGGTTCTCGAAAAAGCTTCGCATCCGGCTCAGCCTAGCGAATTAGAGAAAGAATTTTATAATGTCACACAGCGACATTGATGAACTTATACGACTCTTCGCCAAGCTGCCCGGCCTCGGGCCGCGCTCGGCGCGGCGTGCCGTGCTGCATCTGATCCGCCATAAGGAGACGCTGATGGCGCCGCTGGGCAACGCATTGGGGCAGGCGATGGAGAGCATTCGCAGCTGTGCTTCCTGCGGTAATCTTGACACGCGCGACCCGTGCGCCATCTGCGAGGATCAGCGCCGCGACCCATCGGTGATCTGTGTGGTCGAGGAGCTCGCCGATTTGTGGGCCATCGAGCGCTGCCATTTATTCAAAGGCAGGTACCATGTGCTGGGTGGTACGCTGTCGGCCATTGATGACCGGGGGCCATCGCAACTCTTCATCGAGCCGCTGATTGCCCGTGCGGGACAGGAGGAGGTGAAGGAAATCATCCTTGCCACCAATGCCACCATTGAGGGGCAGACCACGGCACATTACCTGGCAACGCGGCTGGAGGACTGCAACGTCCGCATCTCGCGCCTCGCCCAGGGTATCCCGATGGGAGGTGAACTCGATTACCTCGATGATGGCACACTGGGGGCGGCGCTCAAAGCCCGCTTGCCGGCCTGATATGCATTCTTGGGCATCATTTCCCGTTGCCACAGCGCTGCGCGAGTCGCTGGCGCGGGGCTATTCGCTCAAAACTTTCGGACAGGACCTGGTCGCTGCCATTGTCGTGTCGCTGGTGGCGCTGCCGCTGTCGATGGCGCTGGCGATCGCCGTCGGCCTGCCGCCGCAGCATGGCATTTATACCGCCATCGTTGCCGGCATCGCAGCGCCGCTGCTGGGAGGATCGGTAACCCAGGTCAGCGGCCCAACGGCGGCGTTTGTCGTTATCGTTGCGCCCATCGTCGCCCAGTTCGGCCTGCGCGGGATTATCCTCGCCGAAGTAATGGCCGGCATCATGCTGCTGGCGCTGGCCTGGGCGCGGCTCGGCCGTTTCATCAGTTTTATTCCCTACCCGGTGACCACCGGTTTCACGGCCGGGATCGCCGTGGTGCTGGCAACGCTATCGCTGAATGATCTGCTGGGGCTTGGCATTACCAATCTCTCCGGCTCATTCATTGAGAAAGCGGCGACGCTGATGCAGCATTTTCCCGGTCTGCGTTGGCCGGAAGCCTGCATCGGGCTTCTCAGCCTGGCTATCATGTTCAGCGGCAAGCGCATCACCAGTAAAATCCCCTCCGTGGTGCTCGGTATCGGCGTGGGGACGGTGATTGCTCTGGCATTTAGGCATTACGGCATTGATGTTGCGACCATTGGCACGCAGTTCAGCTACGAGGATGGCGGAGTGGTTAAACAGGGCATTCCGCCATTCCCGCCGTCACTGCATTTCATTGAAACAGAAGGGCTGTTCGCCTGGCCGACCTACGAGGAACTGCGGGTGCTATCGATGCCCGCTTTCGTTATCGCGGCGTTGGCGGCGCTGGAATCGCTGCTGTCGGCCACGGTAGCGGACGGTCTGGCTCGCACGCGCCATAATCCCAATGCCGAGCTGACTGGCATCGGCATCGCCAATATTCTCTCCGGCATGGCCAGCGGCATGCCCGCTACCGGCGCCATTGCCCGCACCACCACCAACATCAAGAGTGGCGCCAAAACCCCGCTCGCCTCATCCATGCACGCGGTGCTAATTTTGCTGTACGTGCTGGCACTGGCGCGGCTGATTTCCTACATTCCGATGGCATCGCTGGCGGCGCTTCTGGTGCTCACCGCCTATAACATGTCGCATTACCGGCAATGCTGGCGGATTCTTACCATCGCCCCGCGCGAGGATGTGATCGTGCTGCTGACCTGCTTCGGGCTGACGGTATTCATCGACATGGTCGCGGGCGTGTCAGTCGGCATCATGTTGGCGGCACTGCTGTTCATCAAGCGCATGTCGGAGATTACGGAGGCGGAAGTGCATGCGCATGGCGGCAGACAGGCAACGGCGTTGCCGCCCGGCGTGCTGCTGTATCGCATTTCCGGGCCTCTTTTTTTCGGCACGGTGGAGCGCGCCCTCGACCGCACGGAGTTCCTGCGCCACAGCATCGATACGTTGATCCTCGACATGCGCGAAGTGCCGCTGATCGACATGACCGGCCTGGTGGCAATGAAGAACCTGCTGACCAGCGATACGCTGGCCGGAAAGCATATCGTGCTGTGCGGACCGCAAGGCATTCTCTCGAAGGTAACGCAGAAGCTGGCCGATGCGCCGCAGCTAAAGCTGCACACGGCATCCAATGTCGACGAGGCGCTGGCATTGCTGAACTCTCCCTCTCCCGCTACGCGGGAGAGGGGATAGATTACAGCGACAGCTTCTTGAAAATCCTCTCCGGAATGTGGCGTATGATCAGCATGATCCAGCGCCAGAAGCTGGGAACGTAGACGACGTTCTTTTTGCGGAGAATGGATTTCAGTATGTGACGCGCGACCTCTTCGCGGCTAGCGATGAGCCTGCTCTGCATCCCCCAAGTCATCGGCGTGTCGATAAATCCTGGTTTGATGGTGACCACATGCACTCCCTCTTTGGAGAAGCGGTTGCGCAAGCCGGAGGCGAAGGTGGTGAGCGCCGCCTTGGCGGCGCCATAAGCATAGTTGCTCTGGCGGCCGCGGTCCCCCGCCACTGAAGAAATGACAGCAAGCGTTCCACGCCGCTTATCGGCAAAACGCTGGGCAATCACCGCTGACAGCTGAGCGGGGAGAATATAATTAATGTGGGCGGTATAGGCGATGTTTTCGAGATTGGCGAGTTCCTCCGCCCCCATGTCGCCAAGGGTGACGATGGCAATGTCAAAATTCCCTGCCCGGTCAATGAACAGCTCCGGGGAAAAACCAGGCTCCAGTACGTCGCCGGGAATCAGTCGGCACTGGGCGAGGTAGCGCGCCGACAGGTCGGCGGCCAGCAGCGCTAGCTCGGCTTCGTCGCGAGCGCAGAGCGTCAGCCGGTAGTCGCGCCGTGCCAGCTCATGGCAAATGGCCTGCGCCAGCGAGGAAGTGGCTCCCACGATCAAGGCGCATTCGCGATCAGTCTCGGTGCCTTCGGTCATGCAAACTGCTTCCATTTCAGCCGTTGCGACATCAGCGAGGAAAAACGTCCCTTCGGGTCTACATCGTGAATGATCTCGCACCAATCATGTGCGGTTTGCCCATACATTTGATAGAAAAGTTCTGGCGTCAGCAGCGCATCCTTGGCGAGATAGACACGCCCGCCGTGATCGGCGACCCATTGGTCGAGTTGCGGCAGCATGCTGCGCACGCGTCGGGTGTTGGGGAAATCGAGCGCGAGGCTGTAGCCCTGTAGCGGGAAGGTGAGGTAGCCTTTGCCTTGCCGATGGTATTTCAGTACGGCGAGGAAGGAGAACAGCTTGTGGCGCTGGATGGCCGAGAGCAGGGCAGTCAGCCGCGCCGCGACATCGGCTGTATCGGGAAGGGCACACTGGTACTGGAAGAAGCCACGCCGCCCATACAGCCGGTTCCAGTTGCCGATGCTGTCCAGCGGATGGAAAAAGCCATTGAAGCCGACCGTCTCAATTTCACGCCAAGCGGAGTATTTCCGGAAACGCAGCCTGTTATAGACAGCCATGCTGTGGCGATTGAGCAGAAAAGAGGGCATGAAGCACGGCACCGACAGGCGCGAGCGCGGCGGGTCGTATTCCGACAGCGGGGCGCTGTTTTCCCCGTAGGGTATGTGGCTGGCGGCTTCGAAGATGCCGCGACCAAGCGCATCGCCCTTCGCCGTATGGTCGATCCAGCCGACCATGTACTCGTCGCTGACGCGGTAATGCTCGAAGGCGGCGATCATGTCGGTCATGGAATCGACCCGGTAAGTAGTGGTGCGCAGGCTTGAGGAAGTGATCGGTTTCAGCTTCAGGGTCATCTCCAGGATCAAGCCTGTCATGCCCATACCGCCAGCGGTGGCCCAGAAGATTTCAGCGTGCTGCTGCGGCGAGCAGTCGATTACCTCGCCGTCGGCAAGCATCAGGCGGACGGACTGCACATGCTCGGCGAAATCACCTTCGCGGTAATGATTCTTGCCGTGAACGTTGCAGGCAAAGGCGCCGCCGAGTGTCACATGGCGCGTACCGGGGATGACCGGCGGCAGCCAGCCGCGCGGAATGGCAACTTCCATCAGTTCGGCCAGCGTCACTCCACCCTGAACATGGACGATACCTTGGGTAGTGTCGAACTCGATGAAATGGTTGAGCCGCTCGGTACGCACCGTGCCGCCCGGCTGCAATGAGGCGTCGCCGTAAGAGCGCCCCATGCCGCGCGCCAGCAGCGGCCCGTGGTGTTCCTGCATGATGAGGTCCAGGTCGCGGCGTCGCTCCGGGCGGTAGGAGATGCACTCCTCCACCGGGTAGTGGCCCCACCCGTATAAGAGCTCGCGCTTGATGGCGGGCATGGTTACTCAATTAGCTGATATTGCTTTGCAAAGTCTAAAACATGCGCCGAAATGAGGCTGCTGTCAAAATCATTATGCGCGACATGAGGGAAAAAGAAGGCCTGCTTGGGCTGGTTCGCAGCCTCAAACAGGGTCTTGCCGTGGTTTACCGGGATGACCGTGTCCAGCTCGCCGTGGAATAGCAGTAATGGGGCTTTCACCTTGCCAATCTTAGACAGGGAGTCGAACTTGTCCTGCAGCAGCAACCTGACCGGGATATAGAAATAAAGCTCGGCGGCGCGCGTCACCACGGAGGTGAAAGGGGCCTGCAGGATCAGACCAGCCACCGGGTACTCCACGGCCATTTGCACCGCCACGCCCGATCCAAGCGACTCCCCGAACAGCAGCACGCGCGAAATGGGAATGTTTTTTTCCTGAGTCAGAAAACGCAGCGCGGCGCGGGCGTCATAATAGAACCCTTCCTCGGAGGGGGTGCCGGTGCTCTTGCCGTAGCCGCGGTAGCTAACGGCGAGCACACCGAATCCCTTATCGGCCAACGCAGTGTAGATGCCGGCGCGGTTGCCAAGATGCGAGGCGTTGCCATGGAAATAGACAATGATGGGGAAGCCTTTCAACGGCTGGCGGTACCATAGCTGAATGGTCTCGCCGTCTGATGGGACAAAATGCTCGGCGAAACCCGCCAACCCATATTGCTGCGGCGATTCGATGTTTGTATCGGGATAATACAGCAGCGTGCGCTGGCGGACGAATAGGTAACCAACCAGCGCAAGATAGACGGCAAGAACGGCAAGCAGAAGACTGATGAGCATGGGGCGCATTCCAGATATCCAACCATTATCACATACTATCCATTAACGGCCTGTTAATGAGTAACTGCCAGTATAGGCAGGAGGTTTTTCATGGCTTTCATTGCGTTATTCCTGTTGTTTAGCATGCTGGCCGTTATCTGGTTCGACGCCACGCGCTATATCATCCCCAACTGGCTGGTCGGGGCGATGCTTGCGGTCTATCCGCTGGCGGTCGTGATGGCGCCGCATCCGGTTGACTGGCCGATGGGGCTGGCGGCGCTGGCGGTCGTATTCGTCGTCGGATATTTTGTCTTTGCCATGAAATGGATGGGCGGTGGCGATATCAAGCTGCTGATTGCCTGCAGCCTGTGGGTGGGATTCCCCCATCTACTCGACTTCGTTTTCATCGTTGCGTTGCTCGGCGGCGCGCTGTCCATCGCTCTATGGGGTATCCGCAAGGGCGAGTATCTCGTTTTAAAGGGTGAACAGATTACCCGCATGCCGCGCATTTTAAAAAGTGGAGAGCCGGTACCCTATGGGTTAGCCATCGCGGGCGCGTTCCTCATCATGATGTGGCTGGGAAGGGTTCCCGCCATTTAATATCTCATTCCCTGAATTGTATAGCAATTCTGAGGGAATTCACATAGAGACTGGATCACCTAGAATCGCTGGCGCGATTCGGATGATGATGGCTTATATATTCTGCTCCGGGGTTTCGTCGTCGACGTTCTCGCGCTGGCCGAGGTAGATGCCTAACGCATGCACCAGCTGGTAATTGAACTCAGCGCCGAAGATGAAAATCATGTTGCAGATATAGAAAAACACCAGTGCGGCGATGACGCCGCCAAGGCTACCGTAAATCAGGTTGACCTGGTCGAAATTGGAAAGATAGGCCGTAAACAGGTAAGCGGCTCCCAACCACAGCAGTACGACTACAGCGGCGCCGGGCGCAACCGAGACGAAGCGCTGCTTGGTATTAGGAATAATATAATAGATGTAGGCGACAGCGATGAAGAGCAGGCCGATGCTTACAGCATAGACGGCGCTGCTCCAGAACTGCTGATGGTCGGAGATGAAATAAAAGCCCAGCCAGTGTTCGATATGGCTTAGCACCAGCGGGATGGCAACGACCATCAGCATGCCGTTGACCAGGATAAAGGTGAAGAACAGCAGCTGCAGGATGCTTAAAGACCGGCGGAACCAGTAGGCGGGCGGTGTGGCCACATGGTAGGCGCGGTTCAGGATGGTGCGCAGGCCCTCCACTGCCGAGGAGGCGGTCCAGATGGCGCCGAGAATGGAAACGGTCAGCAATCCCTGCGGTGGGCCGGAGACAATCTCCACGATGCGCGGCAGCAATGCCTCGGTCACATCATCGGGGAGTTCGTAGAGAATGGCGGTGATGAAGCGGGCGCCAGCCTCGCCTTCACCGATGACGCCAACGACGGCCACCAGGAACACCAGAAAGGGGAACATGGCAAGCAGACCAAGAAAAGCCAGATAGCCGGCATGCTCGATGCCGTCGTGGTTGATGGTGCACACCACAGCTTTTTTCAGGCAGGATAGTATGTCTTTTCCTCCCAGCATTGCCTCCCGCTGACCTCTCGCCAGATGCGTTTATAATGGTTCCTGCTGGCTCATGCAATGCAGCGTACCGAAGCCCCAGACCAGATCGACAGCGTGGATGCCGATGATGTCATGCCGTGGCAGGAGCTCGGCAAGGATAGAGAGTGCTATGCGATCGGCGGGGTCATTGAAGGTGGGCACCAGCACGAGTCCATTAGCGATCAGGAAGTTGGCATAGGAGACGGGCAGGCGGGTGCCTTCAAAGGTAATGGGACTGGGCATGGGCAGTTCGATGACCGTGAGTGGTTTGCCCTTTTGATCGCGTGCTTTTCGAAGACGCTTCAGATTGTCCTTGAGGGGCGTGTAATTGACATCCCGCTTGTCCTTCTCCACTACCGTAACCACGGTAGACGGGTTGACGAAACGGGCCAGGTCATCGACGTGTCCGTGCGTGTCGTCACCGGCGATGCCATTGCCCAGCCAGATGACTTGCTTAATGCCAAGATACTGTTCAAACACTGCCTCGTAGTCCTCGCGCGTGAAGCCGGGGTTTCGGCACTGGATATCGGACAGCAGGCATTCCTCGGTGGTCAGCAGCGTACCCCTGCCATTGACATCGATCGAGCCGCCTTCGAGTACAACGCGCCGTCCTTTATGTACCGGCTGGATGTGCGGCAGCTTGTACTTCCTGTTCAACTGCTCCGGTACCTGATCGTCGAGCTGATGGTTTTTATATTTCGCCCAAGCGTTGAAACGCCAGTCGAGCATGGTCTTTTGACCGTTGGCATCGTGCACAAAGATCGGCCCGGAATCCCTGAGCCATACACGGTTGGTGGGGATAATGTGGAAATCGACTTTGTCCAGATCGGCATGGGCGCGCTTCAGTATGGCGGCGGCTTGTTTTTTCTGCGCGGCATCCTTCACGACCAGCCGCACGCGCTCCACCCGCGCCAGCTGGCGGATAATCTCGGCATAAACCCATGGGATCGGCTCGAACTTCCCCGGCCAGTCCTTCTTATGATGCGGCCAGGCGAGCAGGGTGGCGGCATGCCGCTCCCATTCGGCCGGCATCCGGTATTGAACGGCCATTTACGTGCGGTTGCGCGACAGGTAGTCGAACACCAGCGTCATCAGGCTGATCACCGCCGCCGAGGCGAATAGGATCGATACGCCCGAAGCACCGCGGCGCGCCGCCTCGAAGGTGATCAGCACCGATGCCACGCTACCCAGCAGCGAATAGACCCGCCGGTCAGCGGTGGTGGCCGATTTGCGCTGCGCCAGGTACATGCAGACGACCGCGACAATGACTACGATAATGCCAGTAAAATCACTCATATGGTTCCCCATCTTTTGGTCATATCCCCGTATGCGTCAATCCGCCGGTCGCGGAAGAACGGCCAGTTGCGGCGCGTCTCCTCCACCAGTGCCGGGTCACACCGGGCGGTCAGTATTTCCTCCTTGTCATGCGAGCCGACGGCCAGCATGCGACCAAACGGATCGCAGATGAAGGAATGGCCCCAGAATTCGAGGCCAGTGGTTTTGTCGTTCTTCACTATGCCTTCGTGGCCAATGCGGTTGACGGCGCAGACATAGACGCCGTTGGCGATGGCGTGCGCGCGCTGCATGGTCTCCCAGGCCGATACCTGTGCTTCACCAAATTCCTTCTTCTCCTTCGGGTGCCAGCCGATGGCGGTCGGGTAGAACAGCACATCTGCCCCCTGCAGCGCGGTGAGCCGCGCGCCTTCCGGATACCACTGGTCCCAGCAGACCAGTGTGCCGATGCGGCCACTGCTGGTATCAAAACTTTTAAATCCCGTATCGCCTGGCGTAAAATAATATTTCTCGTAAAACAGCGGATCGTGCGGAATGTGCATCTTGCGGTAGATGCCGGCAATTTTTCCATCGCGCTCGATCACCACCGCCGTGTTGTGATAGACGCCGGGGCTACGCTTCTCGAAGATCGATCCGACAATCACCATGCCGGTCTTTTTCGCCACCTTGCCGAGCGCTTCCGTGGTCGGGCCGGGAATCGGCTCGGCGAGGTCGAACAGCGCCGGATCTTCCTTCTGGCAGAAATAATCGGTCAGGAATAATTCCGGCAGGCAGGCGATATCGACGCCTTTGCTGGCAGCTTTTTCCAGCATGGCGATGGCCTTCTTCAGGCTTTCGGCGGGCTTTGCAGAGCAGCGCATCTGTATGGCGCCGATGAGGAAATTTTTTTTCGTAACTTTTTTGGTCATATGACCAGCTAAACTCCTATTCCACGTGGGGGAGCAGTGTTTGTACAGGAAAAGGCTTAGCAGCTCAATGGGAAAGCTATGCAATCCGTTCCAGGCGCTAGCATTACCATCGAACGTTTGCAACGCATCTGCAGTGCCGTCAGAAGCTGATTATGCAGGATGAGTCATTCAAAGAGAAAAAAAGAAGTTTTTCAATGAGCTTATTGATCGGGATTCATCTTAATTCACCGCCGAGAGCAGTGTAATTGCATCCACCACATGCCGCGTCGCTTCGGCGATCAGCAGGATATCCTTATCCACCTGCACGTACATGTGTCCTGGAACCGGATGCAGGCGGGATAGCAGGTCGCCCGGCAGTTTCTTGCCGACGCCCGGCGGCAACGGTTGTCCCAGCGCATATTTCTTGGCGATGCCAGGTGGCAGGCAGCCGTTATTCTTTTTAGCTATTCCCGGCGGGCAGTGGCGCGCATGCTTGCTGCGTAGGTAATCACGGATGAGCTGCTGATCGCCGATGGAAATCTTTATTTTTACCGAATCCTCCTGATGGCGCTCATGCCCATGAGTAAACCAGCCATTGCCAGAGAGATCCTTATGGTCATACATCCTCCTTGAGTGGAATAATAGCCGACTGCTCTGTATGGTCGGCCGCATCCGACGATACAAGTTCCTTCTCCTGATCCGCCTGGGATGCCAAGGCGACGCGGTCGATACCGCCCTGGCTGGTTAAGGGAAAGGCATTCACCAAGACGATCGCATCGGGGATCATGGCGGAAGGCAGGCGCTCATGCAAACGCCTTTTCAGCACGTGGCCGTCGCTGGCCTCGGTGGTCGTAACAAAAGCCAGAAACTGGCCGCCGCCCGGCTTCCGGGAGCGGTAAATCACGGCCGCCTGCGCCACTTCGGGAAACGACGCCAGCGCCGACTCGATCTCCCCCGGTTCGATGCGGTGGCCCCGATGCATGATCTGGTGATCCTTGCGGCCCATGACCTGGAAAAGGCCGGTCTCAAGGTCGCGGCGCACCAGGTTGCCTGTGCGGAAGCAGCGTTCGCCGCTTTTGGGCTTCAGCGGATGCACGGTGAAAGCCGCTCGCGTCTGCTCCTCGTCATGGTAATAGCCCGACGCAACCTGCGGGCCGTACAGATACAGCTCGCCCATGCCTCCTTGCACCACTTCGCGCCTGCCAGAAGCATCCATCACCAGCGCCTTGATGCCCGGCGACGGCGGCCCCAGCGGTACCGGCACATGCATATGATCGAAGTCCGCCGGGATAATGCGGTAGGCGGAGCAGATGCCGCTGCATTCGGCTGCCCCGTAGACATGCCATAGCGCCGCCTTGCCTGCAAACAGCGCATGCAGCTGCTTAAGCTCGCCCTTGGGATAGGTTTCGCCGCCGAAGAGAATGGCGCGCATGTGCGGCCAGCTTTGGCGATGCAACGCCTTCGCCGCCATGAGCTGCATCAGGAGGGAAGGGGTGGAGAACCATATGGTGCATTCCTTCGTGCGCTCGATCAGCCGCCCGGGCTGCCGCGTCAGCGCTTCCGGCAGCGGCAGCAGGCAGGCGCCGTTGAAGAGCGTAGCCGTAACGTCGAACAGCGCATGGTCGAGGTGCAGCGGGTGGACCCCCGACAGGACGTCATGCGGTTCGATGCGGAAGGTCTGGCGTGCCCAGTGGCAGAAACCAAGCAGAGCGGCATGGCTGATCATGACGCCCCTGGGATAGCCGGTCGGGCTCGATGTGAACAGCAGGCAGGCGGGCGCATCCGGCCTGACGGCTGTTACAATCGATGAGGGCAGGGGCTTGGCAGGAGCATCCAGTTCGGCAAAACTCCGGCCCGGAACGTCGTTCCAGGCAAATTCCGGGCTGGCCGAGACCAGCAGCGCCGGGTTGCAGCGCTCCAATATCCGGTCGCGCCGTTCTTTCGGATCTTCCACGTCTAAAATGGCGTAAGGCGCCCCTATTTTCAGCGCCGCCAGCATCGTTGCATAGGTCAGCGGGTGTTTACCTGCCAGAATCGCCACAATGCTGCCGGGAGTGAGGCCGGCTTTCAGAAGGTGAGTGGCAATCTGATCGCTTTTGGCGTCGAGCGCCGCGTAGGCCAGCGGTTCAGGAGCGGCTAAGGCTCGGTTGCTGGGATACTGGTGGGCAATCTGTTTGAAACGCAAACCAAGGGTATGTACATCCGTTGCCAGCATACATACTTATCTGAAGTAAATAGCGATGGATTACAATAGATAATTCCTTCGTACCTGGTCGCTGCTATCCCCCATCCGGCTTGAAATAATGCTTGGCAAGCCTTATATTGTGTATTACACCACAGGAACTTAAAAACGGCTCAGGCTGCGGCAGCGTGGTCGATATTTTTAGGTATGCTTGGGTGGTTTGTCCGCCGAAGCGTTATGCGAAGGCGGAAGCAGTCCGCTCTTATCAACTGCTACGGACATTTTGTCTGTTTATTCTTGGTGACGCGGGGTGGAGCAGCCCGGTAGCTCGTCAGGCTCATAACCTGAAGGTCGTTGGTTCAAATCCAGCCCCCGCAACCAATCCCTTATTCGCAGGCGTTCGCCAGAATTCACAACCCCCAGGATTTATTGAATATATCTGAGCTCTGTGCCCTTCGTAGTTGCGCGTCCGTGGACGCGTATACCCAACAAGTTAACGCCACACCGAATCTATTAACCATTTAGTAAAGCAAAAGATTTACACTTTTAGATAGGTGCAATCAGGCACTTCGCGCGTGATACGGGGTGTATGCGTCGGCCAACCAAATTTCATTCCCTACACTATAGCACGGCGCTGGCCGGCGGGCTGGCCTTGGCGTTGGCGTTCAAGCCGTCACTTGTGCACGCGCTGCCGCAGGGCGGGCAGGTGGCGGGCGGGCAGGCCGACATCACGGTGGATGGTTCGGTGCTGACGGTGAGCCAATCGTCGGCGCGGGCAGTGCTTAACTGGAACAGCTTCGATGTGGCAGGCGGCGAGAAGGTGCAGTTCGACCAGCCTTCCTCCACCGCCATCGCGCTGAACCGCGTCCATGATATCAAGCCGTCGCAGATCGACGGCAGCATAACTGCCAATGGCCAGGTCTGGCTTATTAATCCGAGCGGCGTCATTTTCGGCCAGGGCGCGCAGGTTGACGTGGGTGGGTTGCTCGCGACCACGAGCGACATCGACAACGATCGCTTCATGGCGGGTGATTACCGCTTCGACCAGCCGGGGAATGCCGATGGCGCCATCCGCAACGCCGGTGCTATCCGTGTTGCGCCGGGCGGTCTGGCGGCCTTCGCCGCTGCCGAAGTCACCAACACAGGGCTGATCGAGGCGCGTCTGGGCAAGGTACAGCTAGCCTCGGGCGACATCTATGCCTTCGATCTGCATGGTGATGGGCTGATCAACCTGCAGGCCTCTCCGGCGATGCAGCAGCAGCTGGTCAGCAACAGCGGCGCGATCATGGCCGATGGGGGCAGCGTGCTGCTGACCGCGGCGCTGGCCGAGCAGGCGGTCGGCAGCCTCATCAACATGGACGGCATCATCCGGGCGGCGAGCGTCGGCGAACAGAATGGCGAGATCGTGCTCTATGCCGAGGGCAGCAACGCGGTAAAGGATAACATCGCCGCCGATAAGGGTATCAAGAGCGGCAGCGGCACAGTGCTGGTCAGCGGCGTGCTGGATGCGAGCGGGTATGGTGAAGGCGAGACAGGCGGCGCCATCGAGGTACTGGGGGATAACGTCGGCATCCTGAACGGCAGTCTCATCGACGCCTCGGGCGATACTGGCGGCGGCACCATCCATGTCGGCGGGGAATACCAGGGCAAGGGAACGACAGCTACCGCCGACACTACATTGGTGGAAGGCGGCGTTACGTTGAAAGCCAATGCAACAGGCGAAGGAGATGGCGGCGAGGTCATTCTCTGGGCGGATGATGCCACCGGCTTTTATGGCGATATCGAAGCCAAGGGAGGCACCACAGGCGGCGACGGCGGCTTCGTCGAAACCTCGGGAAAGCGTTATCTCGATGCACGCGGCAGCGTGAATACGCTCGCAGCTTTCGGGGATACCGGCCTATGGCTGCTCGATCCCACCGATATCACTATTTCCACCGCCGCCGATACGGGGACGATGACCTGGAACGGCACGCAGTTCGAGGACACCGCCGCCGCAACGTCGAACCTAAACGTCACCACTCTGCAGAACCAACTGGCCACCACCAATGTGCTGGTTACCACCGCCAGCGGTCTCGGCGGCACCGGCAACATGACTGTCTCCAACGCCATCACCTGGAGCAGTGCCAACTCACTGACCCTGTTTGCCGATAATAATCTCAGGGTCAATGCCAACATCACCTATACGGGAGGCAGCGCCAATAACCTGACGCTCCAGGCCAATAACGATGTTGTAATCGCCAGCGGCGCCCGCCTCACCGCCACCGGCGCCGGCGCACTCGACATCACGCTTAACTCGAACCGGGATGCCGTGGGTGCTGGCGCCATCGTGGTCAGCACGAATAGTATCCTTTCCAGCAACGGCGGCGACATTGTGCTCGGCGGGGGAGCCGATCCGACCGCCGCCGCCGCGATAGGCAGTTCTCCATTCAGCAGCGGCATTTATCTTGATACTTCCACGATTGATGCCGAGGGCGGTAATATCTCCATCCTTGGACAAGGAGGCGATAACAGCGGGAATGAAAATTTCGGCGTGCTGGTTTGGGGCGCCACCGTGCAGACCAGCGGCGCCGGGACCATCGACATCACCGGCACGGGCGGCGGCAATACCAATAGCGCCTCCAATCACGGTATTTATATACGCAGTAACGGCACCATCTCGGCGGAGGATGGCACGGTAACCGTCGAAGGCACCGGTGGCGGTGCGGGGAGCGGTGGAAGCAATTACGGCACCTATATATGGTTGGGCACGATTCGCACTGTTGGCACGGGTGAAGTGCATATTACCGGCACCGGGGGCAGTACGGTCAGCGGCACGCAGAACTACGGCGTGGTGAACAGCGCCGCCAATGGCGTGCAGACGACGGGCGGGGGCGACATTACCATCGACGGGACTGGCGGCAGCGGCAGCGGCGGCAGTTCTGGTATTCTCATGAGCGGAACGATCAGTGGAAGCGGCGGTACGATCACCCTCACGGGCGACAGCAATGCCACGGCCGGTAACAGTAATGCCGGCGTCAATATCAGCGGCACCGTTTCAGGAAATGGCGGGCATATATCGGTGACTGGTACCGGCGGCAACAGCAGTGGCAATTCCAATCACGGCGTTGTCATCACATCGGCTAATGGTATCAATAACACCGGCAGCGGCACCGTGACCGTCACCGGCTTCGGCGGCGGGAATACCAACAGCGCAATTAATATAGGCGTTTACCTGCTGAATGGCAATATTTCCCTATCGACGGTCGACGGATTGCTGACCGTGGAAGGCACCGGCGGCGGCGGCGGCAGCGGGACCTTGAATAACGGTATCTACCTCAACGGTACGGCCATCATGCAGACCACCGGCGCCGGCGGCATCCTGGCGCGCGGCTGGGGCGGCAATCTCGCGGGCAGCGGCGGCACGATCAGCGGCATTGCCACCGAGGCCGGCAGCACCATCCGCACCACCGGCGGCGGCACCATTACCCTGGAAGGCACCGGCGGCAGCGGCAGCGGCGCCACCAACGCCGGTATCAGCGTTGCCGGGGCGATTACCGGCAGCGGCGGCCTGATCGACCTTACCGGAACCGGTAGCAACAGCAGCGGCAACACGAATTATGGCGTTTTCATCAACGGCGCCGGCGGGAGCGTTACCAATACCGGCAGCGGCGGTATCAACATCACCGGTACCGGCGGGGGTAACACCAATAGCAGCAATAATTATGGCATCTATGCCAATAACGGCGGCGTTGTTTCGGCGGCAGACGGCAATGTGACGGTCATCGGTACCGGCGGCGGCGCGGGGGTGGGTACGAATAATTATGGGATCTATGTGAACGGCGCCAATAGCGCCATCCGTACGACCGGCACCGGCGATATCTCGATCAGCGGCGTACGCGGCGGCGGAGCCGCGGCAAGCAATTATGGATTGTCATTGAATGTTGCCAATGCCATTCAGACCAGCGGCAGCGGCGATATCACCGTGCGCTCCGACTTCTGGAGCCTGGCCAATGCCTATAATATCAACAGTATCGGTGACCTGACCATTGCGCCATACACGAGTGCTGAAACCATCGGCATTGCCGGTAGCGCCGGGACATTGAACATAAGCACGACCTATCTTGGGTACATCAACGCCGGTAATGGATTTACTTTAACGATTGGCCGCAGCGACGGACAGGGCCTGTTGCGGGCCACCGGCTATAACTTCAGCGCCCGTGATTTCCATATCGCCTTGCTGAACGGTTCGGCCAATATCCAGTTCGATGGCGGTGGGACGGCGCTGACGCTGGCCGCCAACAAGACCCTGAACATTGCCACGAGCAGCGGGACCTTCACCACGGCAGGGACGGGGAGCATTATCACCTCGGGCATCGGCGACATTACGATTGATGATCCGCTGGCTCTTGGTGCCAACCTGACGTTAACCTCGGCCGACACCATCAGTTTCGGCGGAACGGTCAATGGCGGGTTTGACCTTACCGGCTCAGCGGGTGCCTTCAGCTTCAACGGCACCTGGGGCGGCTCGATAGCGCTCGACGATGTGTCGCTGACCTCGACGAATTCGCTGGTGCTTTCTTCGATTACAGCGGGTTCAGTTTTCGCCCGCAGCGTGGGCGCGACGAGCGATCTGACGCTGGCCGGCGGCGCCGCGCTGATGGCCTCCAAGGCGGGCACGGCGATCACGCTGGCGGCGGGCGACGACTTCCATAATAACGCCGGGGCGGGCGCGTTTTCGACGCCTTCCGGCCGCTGGCTGATCTATTCCGAAACCCCATCTCAGGACACCAAAGGCGGCCTCACCGGCTACACCAAGCGCTACAACAAGACCTACGCCTCCTACGATCCGGCCTCGGTCGTCGAAAACGGCAATGTCTGGCTGTATAGCGTTGCCCCGACTCTAACCGTTACCGCCGACAACAAGAGCAAGACGTACGGCTCGGTGAATCCCGGCCTGACCTATCAGGTAGCGGGCCTGCTCGACGGCGACACGGCGGGCGACGCGCTCTCCGGCAGCATTACCACTGCGGCCGCCACCGGCAGTGTCGCGGGCGCCTACGCCATCACTCAGGGCACGATTGGCGTCACCTTATTGGGTTACAGCCTTGGCTTCACCAACGGCACGCTGACCATCAACAAGGCGACGCTGACCGTGGCCGCTGAGGACAAGACACGGCAATGGGGGCAGCAAAATCCACCCTTCACCGCTTCGATCACCGGCTTCGTCAACGGTGATGATGCCAGCGTGGTAAGCGGCAGTCCGACGCTGACGTCGATGGCGACTGTAAATTCTGGAGAAGGAAGCTATGCTATCACGCCGGCGCTTGGCACGCTTGCCGCGACTAATTATGATTTTTCCTTTATCGATGGGCACCTTACTGTCACCGGAATTGATCCCAGCGTGACCACCTGGACACACAGCGTGAACGCGCTGACCAATCCGCTGTCGCTGATGGTGAAGGTCCAGGAACCCGAGATTCGCTTCACGCGCGACCTGCCGCTCGTGTTCGCTCCATCCCGTTCAGAGGTGCTCGAGGGGATGGCGAACGGCTCGCACGAGCTTCAGTTAAAATGGCGGACTGAATAGGGAAGGGGGGCAGTCAGAAGTTTAACGACAATTACAAAGTCCAGTCGATCATCCGGCAGACGTCCGGTAGGCTTGGCGTTCAGGTAAATCTCTGACAGGGGCGCGTGATTGCAGCTATCACCCTTGCAGCGTTGTATGGCCGCCGCCTTAATAATCACCCGGCCATCCGGGTGCGTAATATCAGCGGCTTTCTTTCCGCACTTGCTGCATGGGAGATGGTCAAACAGCCTCCCCGCGCTGGCGGCGGTGAATGGGGTATCCCATAAATCTTCCCACTGGGCGCGCATGATACGCGTACTGTTGCCGCAGCCCGTACAGGCGCAGGTGACGTATTCAAGTCCCGCTGCCACAGGTCACCCTTACTACTGCTTCGGAATGAAGTACCGCGCATCGTCGGCAACCCGTGCCGCGCCGGTGGAAACCAGCGTTTCCAGCACCATGGCCACGCGCTCCTTGCGCTTGGCGGTGTTGCGGCCCGCGAAGGCACTCGCGATGGCTTCCGCATCCACGGGCGAGGCCGATTTGCCCAGCATCTCGCGCACGATGCGGATTTGCTCCAGCCCGTCCGATGGCCAGCTTGGAAGCGCCGTGGTATCCGGCAGGAGAATATCCGCCTCCATCTGTTCGCCCACGGCTTCCGATTTCTTGCCAAGTTTGGGTATCTGGTAATCCGGGCGCAGCCAGCGCACTTTGCCTTGTTTTTCTTCCGCCGCGCGCTGCTGGTTCAGCGCCACCAGGCGCATCAGCAATTCTTCCTCCGCCGCTTCCTGCTCCGGCGTTTTGTGCGGGGATGGCGTGGTCGCGCCGGGCCTGCCCACCAGCGCGGGAATCAGATCCGCCCAGCCGTAAGCCTCCAGCGTGGCGCGGTCGATGTCGTCATGGATTTCCTTGAGCACGGATACCAGCCCCGCCTCGTGGATGGCTTTCTCGCTTTCGGTCAGCGGCTCCACCTCGCAACCATTCTCCAGCTCGCGCAGCCGCTCCAGCACGTTATAGAGCGACGTCATGGTGAGGAAGCCGTGGCTTGCCAGCCGCTCCTTGCGGAAGGTATCCAGCCGCTCGCCCAGCTCGCGCAGGCGGGCAAGCTGTGCGGGTGGGAGTTCCTCGAAAGCGGGGAAGGGGAACGGGTCGAAGCACTTGGTTTTTACATAGACGCTATCGAGGTTATACACGCCGATTTTCCCGGCATTAGCCTGAAACCAGTAACAATGAACGGATGAAGAGAGGATGGATAAGTGTGCCCCCTCCTGGAGGCCGATATTTACCAGCTTATTATCCGGCAGCACGCTCTTGTCGAGGAACTGAAAGAAACGGTGCTTGGCGGTTTCGATGGTGGTGATGTAGCGGGGCAGCGGCTCCAGCACGGGGCGCAGCTCCTTGCGCGGTTCGCCAAAAACCCACCAGTTTTCCCTATAGGTTGCACGGTTGTTCTGGTCGCGCTCCGGCTTCACGTGTTCCAGAATGTGCTGATACACTGCCGGATAGCGTTTTTTGACTTCATCCGGCGTGAGCGATAATAAATCAATCACCATCACATCCCGTGGCCTGTCGGCAATGTCGCGCCCGTTGCGGTAGAGGCGGATATGGTTTTCCAGCCCCTTTATTTTTCCCAACCCAAGCGTTGCCGCCTGCTGCGGCGTGACGATAAAGCCCGCGCCGTGCAGCTTAACCCCCGCGCTTGAGATTTCCGCGTTTGCTGATAACGGCTGCGCGAGGCTCATATTTGCCCCAAGACGCAGATTGGCCTGTATCTTCCCTTCCTCGCTTTCCAGCGCCACCTGCGGTGTGTCGGTGTTCAGTCCTTCTTCGGACACGACATGCGCCAGCAGTCCATCACGCTCGCCTTTTTCCGCCACGGTCATACTGATGCGCACCGCCGCTTTGTCGGATGCCTTCATCCACGGGTGATCGGGAATGGCGTACACCAGCGAAAGCGGCGTTTTGGCGCTCATGTGCCGCTCGATTACGCGGCGGGAGAAGGTTTGTGTAATGGAGTTGGTGGTGATGAAGCCGAAGCGCTTCACCTTGCTTGCCTTGGCAACCAGCCGCGTGGCGGCTTCATCCCAGAAATGCATTACGAAATCCGCGCCGCCGGGCATGTGCGGGCGGGCTTCCCACGCGGCTTCGGCGTAGCCATCTCCCAGCTCGGCGCGCATGTCCTTGCCGCCGATGAAGGGCGGGTTGCCGACGATGAACTCCGCCTCCGGCCATTTGGCGGGGCGCGGATTCACGTATTTGTACATCGGCACCTGTGCATCCGGGTCCGGCACCTCCTCACCCGTGATGGGGTGCAGCTTCTTCGTGTGCCCGTCCCAGCGGGTGAGCGGCTTGCCGTCGTCATCCTTCAACTGTTCCTGCCGGTCATGAGAAAGGATGGCATCCTGCTGCCGGATGGTGCCATAGGCGTGCAGCACCGGTTCCGCAATCGCGCTCATGCCGTTCGTTTTCATCTGCCATTTGAGATAGCCAATCCACAGCACCAGATCTGCGATAGGCACGGCGCGGGGGTTCAGCTCCAGCCCATAGAATTGCTGGGGGTTCACCGTTTCGCCTGCAAGCTCCAGCTTCGCCTGCGTATGGCCAAGGCTTTCCAGTGCTTCCAGCACTTCGCCTTCCAGCTTCTTCATCAGCTCCAGCGAAACATAAAGGAAGTTGCCGGTGCCGCAGGCGGGGTCCAACACCCGCACAGTGCAAAGCCTATGATGCCATGCCTTGACCGCTTCAATCGCTTCCTTGTTTTTTTTCGCCTGCCGCAGCTCCTGCACATGGGCCTGCACTTCCTCCCATTCCTGGCGCAGCGGCTCAATGATGGTGGGCACCACCAGCCGCTCCACATAGGTGCGCGGGGTGTAATGCGCGCCCAGCTTGGAACGCTCACGCGAGTCCAGCGCGCGCTCCAGCAATGTGCCGAAAATCGCGGGTTCGACATCCTGCCAGTCGCGGTTGGCGGCGATGCACAGCTCGTGGATGTCATCCTGCTCCAGCGCGATGGCGCTGCGCTTTTTGAACAGCGAGCCGTTGAAGCGTTTGAGGGAAGTATTAAAGGCGGTGAAATATCCGCCTTCGTCCATCACCCGCCACAAATCCTCCAGCGCGGGCTTGAAATTCTTAGGTGTCTTATGGATGCGCTCAAGCAACTGCGCGAAGCTCTTTTCCGGCAGCAGTCCCACATCTTCCGCGAACATGGTGAACAGGCAGCGCATGAGAAACTCCGCCACGTCCTTGGGGTCGTGCTTCATTTCCAGCCGCTTGGCGATGATGGCCAGCCGGTCTGCAATATCGCGCGTAACCTCGGCGGAGATGCGCGTGGGGTCGAGCGAGAGCGGGTCTGTCCAGATGGCGCGCAGGCGGGCCTGGATGTTCTCGTCGCGCAAATCATCCAGGTAAATGCGGTAGGACTGGCGGTCGGGGAAGTGCGCGTAGTTCTTTCCCTGCCCGGAGAAATCCGCATACACCTCGATGACATGGCCAATATCCGCCACCATGAGGAAGGGCGGATAGCCATGTTCCACGGGCAGTGCGCGGGCGTAGCCTTCCGCCTGCTTGCGGGCCGCTACCATCGCAGCATCCCAGCTGCGGGTACCCCGTTTTGCCGTGCCGCCCTTCGTTTGGATTTTATCTTCCGGTATCAGCTCATGCTGGTCAGGGTTATATTTCGCCAGCCCGCGCTTGGCGGATTGCTTGGCTTCCAGAATGAAGCAGTTGCGCTTGTAGAGGTCTATGCTGCCCTTGGTTTGCGTGCCGTCCGGGTGCTTGAAATTGACGCTGCGCTCGAAAACATAATCATTCAGGTGGTTCTGCTCTTTGGTTGGGTCTGGTTTATCCAGCCCCAGCACTTCGCACAGACGAGTGATGAAGAGTTGGGCATTAGATCTTTCCGCCCCGCCGGATTCCGCGAAGTCGTCGATGAATTTATCCAGAGGTTTGGTGCCTATCTTTGCCATCACCATGAGTTATAAGCATTAACGCGCCATCTTCAAACAGATTCGTTACGCGGCGCTTGTACTGCCTGCAAGATAGCATCCAGCTTATCTTCCCGGTTCTCCCGCTTTCCCAGCCTCTTTATCACCTCGCACTGCCGGTACGGGGCTATCTGCATTCTCTATATGTGACTTTAAAATATCGCGACGGGGAGTAGCGGCTAGTTCATTAGAGGTTACTGCTTTTATAGTCTACGAGAGAATTGGTATTCTCATCCCATAATTTAATACTGTCTGACGTGGCTATAATTAATAAGCCATTATAAAGCACGTGGTACGGCGCTCCTTTTACAGGTGTTCCGCATTCTTCAGCAGTAGTAGAGTCCGCGTTGGCAATACCCACCGAAGCAAGGTAGGGAGTGGCATTATGTTTTTGCGCATGTTTTAGAATATTGAAGCATTCAGTTTTGGTTTCTATAGTTCCCTTGTTGGGATAACACGCGGTTCGTACATGTATAAAAGCCAAATGGCCATTTTTCTTTGCTACAATCTGCGGATTCATACCAAGTTTGGCGTTTACTGCTTCAATTTCGTAGCCTTCTTTACGTAGTTGACCAAACATAATTTCAACACCAAAATCGTGAATTTCTTCCAAGGTCATTAATGTGGGCTGACTAGTCATTTAAATAGTGCTCGATTGGATCAGTTTCTGAGATGGTAATGGCCATAGCTGGCCATCTTTATATCATCTTCCTGAATTTACCGACAATAACCGTTTCTTCACTGGCCTTGGCATCGAGGAAATCCCCCCATTTTTGCATCATGTCGCGGCGGACGCAGTAAAACCGAAGGATGGTGCCCGGAGCCGGAATCGAACCAGCGACACAGGGATTTTCAGTCCCTTGCTCTACCAACTGAGCTATCCGGGCACGGGAACAAAATTCAGTGAAAAGAGCTAGGGTTATAGAAGATGTCTCCCTCCTTGTCCAGCCGATTAAAGAATATATCTTTTTCTTATTTCCTAGCCAGTTGTTGGTAGAACTTGCGGTGCCAGAATAGATAGTAATCGTATTTATATTGTTAATTTGCGCACCGTCTTGGGATATGTTCCCCCGCGCCTGCTTCCTTCTATTAGTTAGCCCTTTTCCTCTGCGCATCGTAGGATTCAATGGCTTTTAAAATACCGGGCAAGTCGTATTTGTTATTCTGAGAAAATTTATGCAGCAGGGCTAGTATGTTGTATAGCTCATGACCAATGATGATTTCTGGTACGGCTGTTCCGCAGCATGAGCCAGTGCTTATCCAGTCCTCGATTTCGTTAATCGCTTTTTTTAAGAGATTGCTGACTTCCTTCAGACCGGATTTATTCGTTTCTGACGCCAGGTAGTATAAACTCGTAACCACTGCTTGGAGTTCATCCAATTGATCAGTGTCTATCTCCATATGGGCTTCCTCTATTTCGAACTTACATTCTATGCTGCGAGTACATATTTCTTCCCGCTATTGCCGTAGCTGATTATACGTTCTTTAACGCCTGCCATTTTTTGTACCGCCGCCAGATTTTCCTGATTGATAGTCACGCCCCCGGCCCGCGCACGTTTGCCATCTTCCGTAGCGGCTGCATCCCCAAGCCAGAAGGGTTCCCAGCCGACTTTGGTAAACAGATTGTGCCAATAGATGGGATACATGAGGCCGATGATACAAGTTATGTCGTGATCAAGGCCAAATTCCAGGTAAGCCAGGACCAATTCCCTGGCTACGCGCTCGCGCTGCTTACTTCCAACGGTATGATCGATACAGAACCGGGAGCCTTCCAATACATTGAAACCGGAAGGCATGGCCCCATAGGTGACCATATGGCTAAAGCATTCCTGGAGCATGAATGGCCGATCGGTGGGGTAGAGGCGAGTCACCCCTCTTGCTTCTCCCATATTATCTCGCCAGATCAAATAGGTTGCCGCGGGATTGTCATACTGATCGTATTCCATGTGCTCGTAGTGCGGCACGGACCAATGTTGGCGCTCGATAATCGTGCGGTAACGCAGCCTATGCTGGGCAGCGATTGGATTGCCCGGAAATAGGTGATTGGTTGCGATAGTTACGCACTCGACGGTCATGCTGCCTCCTGGGTAAGTGGCAACACAACAACAAAAACATTTGAAAGAAAAAATCACCTATACGAACGTATAGGTTAGTCTCCTAGTTTAATGCAATCCAATGGGATAATGCCCAGCCAGATAGCTTTCACGATGGCAATGATTTTGGAATTCACATTCAGCTTATGGTAAATGTTCTGAATATGCTTTTTGACGTTTATCTCGGAACAATTGAGAATAATCCCTATTTCGGCCGCCGTCTTACCTGACGCCCACCATTTCAGCATCTCGATTTCTCTATTAGTAAGATGCACAACTTCTTCCGGTACCGTGGGGTGCTTTCTGCAGTAGGCCAGGTGAAACTGTTCGGTAAGCAGCTTAAGTTTCGATAAGGTGTTCGCGTCCGTATTGACATCAGGAACACTGCTGGCGAGGCCAACGCCAGCCATTTCACCTCTTGCACCATAGAGAGGCACGCCAATGCCGTTGGTTATCCCGGCTTCTTCTGCCTCCGATAGAATTTGCAACTGTGGTTTAGAAAAGAGTCCTGAATGTTCCAGTTCCTTCCAGGTGAAAGGGGCTGAGGTCTTAAAGGCATATCTCACCACCGGATCCATTTTATAATAGTTCTTGGCCGTGTAATATTGCATCCATCCTTCGGGATAATTCCCCTTAATGGCATGCCCGGCCTTGCGATTGATTTGCATATGGTCCGTGATAAGGGTATAAACTACTTTATCGAAGCCAAGTTTTGCCAGAGCGCGACAGTAATATGCAAAAACATCATCGGGTGTTTCTGCGGCATTGGTCTGCTCTATGAATTCCTCTAAGAGCATGTCATAATGTGGCTTTATTATTTAGATATAGCTGTAGTTTAACGGGTAATACATACCATAATGCAACACAACTCCCAAAGAGTATTTAGTTAAAGAAATACTATTAATAAAGGCAGATATGGGAAAAGGCCATTATACAAAATCCAATTCAGAGGAAGTGAATCGACACATAGGGCGGCAATTTAAAAAGGCGCGCATTCTGCTGGGCCTGACGCAGGAGGAAATAGGTCAAAGAATGAATGTGTCGTATCAACAGGTGCAGAAATATGAGACAGGTTACAATCAGCTGAGCCCTACCAGGTTGCTTGACGCTTCCCGAGCCATTGAAAGACCGATAGCTTATTTTTTCGAAGGCTTGCCGGGACAGAATATCTCCAAGCAGGAGTTACCCCTTCAAGATGATATAGCCAATGAGACTGGCCTTAAACGGGAAGATCTGGAAGTCATCCGATTGTTCTACCAGATTACCAACCCCCGGATGCGAAAAGGGGTCAAAATCCTGCTGAAAGCAATCATAAACGGGCAATAGTTGCCATTTACATTGACCTATACGAACGTATAGGTGAAAGAACATCCATGTAAAGTTAAAGGAATACATCCCTTATCAGAGGAGGATGTATGAAATTAGCTGTTTTCGATGCCAAAAATTCCCCAATAAAGCATCTTGCTTCTGTTCTTGAGGAAGAAGGCTATGTCATCCTGCAGGACGCCATGGATTTCATGGCCGTTCGGCAGCTGCATAAAGAGCTGGAACCCTATTTCTACCACCGGGCCAACAGCAAAGCGCATTTCTTCGGCTTCAATACCAAGCGGATAGAGGCGCTCTTCTCGAAATCGATCACCTGCCAGCACATGGCGACCAATGAGCTGGTCCTACGGCTGGTAAACCACATCCTTGGTGAACATTGCGATCATATACAAATCAATCTGACGCAAGGCATCAGGATTAATCCTGGTGAGAAAGCACAGATTATTCACCCGGACAGTGCCATGTTCCCGTTACCGAATAAGCCGTTTGAGTTCATGGTTAATGCCATATGGGCCTACAGTACCTTTAAGCAGGAAAATGGGGCTACGCTCATCGTGCCAGGAAGTCATAAGTGGCCGGAAGGCAGACAGCCAAGCCCCCATGAGATCATGCATGCGGAAATGTCACCGGGATCCGTATTAATTTATGCCGGATCATTGTTGCATGCAGGCGGCGCCAATATTACAGATACACCACGCACCGGTATTACTATCAGCTATAGTCTCGGATGGCTGCGCCAGTCAGAGAATCAGTATCTTTCCTATCCGCTGGATGTTGTAAGGACATTTGACCCCAAGCTTCAGCATCTCCTGGGCTATAATGTGCATAAACCCAATCTGGGCTGGGTATTTGGCCATAGTCCGCTTGATTTGATTACTGGTGAAAATAAGGATTATCTCGGCGCCGAGGATTTCCTCACCGATGCACAACAGGCGTTGCTGGCTGAATACAATAAAGGGGGCGAGGTGGCAGTCACATCCCATAATTTAAAGGTATAAAGCGGCTATTTTGCATTTAGCAAGCCGTCACGGGGCACGGAGTACTAGTTTAATTTCGTATAGGTATCAGCCGCTAGTGCTTTCAAAAACCATGGAATAATGTTACAGCCATTACCATGGATTGCCTTGCTCCACGCTTTTACGCCAATCTCTATGCTGTACTTGCCGCCGTTATTGCCATTACTCTGCTGTTGACTTATCCGCCACTCCGCAGCCCGCACGAGCGGCAGCATTTCCTGCACGGCCTGACCTTCAGCAGCCTGTACGAGAAGGGAAGGCTGCCGCGCAGCATCCTCGTGTTCACCCGGGAGGCGGTAAAAAAACCAAGGCCAAAGCGGGCGGTAGATGACAAACCTCTGATCAGCCAGTGGCTTCCCGTTCCCGCCCGTGCGGCCGAGCGCGAGCTGCATCCCCAGGCTCAGACGCGCTTTTCCTCGCACAGCAATGTGGCCGTCTATTCCTTTGTGAACTACGTGCCGCAGATCATCGCCGGCACGTTAGGCGACCTTTATACCCTCAAGCCGGTGACCATATTCTACCTGGCGAGGGCAATCTGCCTGCTATCAGGGGTTGCCGTCGGCTACCTCATCCTGCGGCTGCTGCCTGCTTACCATCTGCCGGTGATGGTTGCGCTGTTGTTTCCTTCCGGCTGGGCCATGCGCATCCAGCAATACGCCGACCAGACGGTCATTACCGCTGCCTTCCTGTACTTTACGTTGCTGGTGCGGGCGCTGTGGCATCAGGATCGTATGGGGTGGAGGCACATGGCGGGGTTCATTATCACGGGCATTATTGTCTCTGCCAGCAAGATTGTATATTTCCCGCTGACGCTCAGCCTGCTGGTGATTCCTACCCGGCAGTTCGATTCTGTCCGGCGGCGTATCATCTTTGTTACTACGGTATTGTTACTAAGCCTGTCAGCGTCCGCTACCGGTGCAATCCACGCGCTGCATGCAGACTATGGCATGAATGTCGGAGGGTTATATGAAGAAAGGAACCCGAAGCCATGGAACAAGAAACGGTGGGAGAAAAAAGAATTGCTTGTCCACCAAGTTCTGAAAGAACCTTTCAAGGTGCTTCAGCAGGTAGGCAGCCAATATGTCGAGCTATCGTTTCTGCAAGCTCAACTGCGCGGCATTTTCATCTGGCATGTTAACAGATATGCTCCACTCCTGAAACCGTACGGATCATATCCTCTCTTATTGGCATTCTTGCCTTTTATATTCGGTTTCATTGCTGTTCGCGCTCCTGTTCCTGCGTCCATGGGTATAAAGAAAACAGATGCAGGGGGATATGTTCCCAGCGCACCCGATAGGGTACTGTTGCTCTGCATCATACTGTTGACGGCGATGCTTGTCGCAGTAGCGCTGTATACCGGAAATACCCGTTTCGGGGTGCAGGGCAGATATATGGTTCCCCTGCTGCCTTTCCTAGCTATGGCAGGAAGTATCCGGCTGCCCGAGAGATGGTACGCCCATGCTATCATGTTACAACTCGTCGTCAGCCTCAGCGTGTTGGGCATTCTTTATTTGGGAATTCTGGGGCTGGCCTAGTTCCCGCTGGTCTAATACGGGTTGCGCCTATACAGTAAACACATGATTGTCTGTGTTATTATTCCTGCTTACAACGAAGCCAGCACCATTGGGAATGTGCTTTCAGGGTTGCAGGCACTGGGGTACCGTACCGTACTCGTCGACGACGGTTCAAAAGACGCTACAGCTGAAATAGCGCGGAAAGCGGGTGCAACGGTGCTATCGCACTGTGTAAACCTGGGGCAGGGAGCTGCTCTACAGACCGGTATCGAGTATGTGCGGCAACAGGGCATTGCCGATGTCGTTGTTACATTCGACGCCGATGGCCAGCATCAGGCAGCGGATATTCCCATTCTGCTAAACGCGTTGGAACGCACAAGCGCCGATATCGCTCTCGGTTCGCGATTCCTCGGGCAGGCGGAAGGAATTCACCGGCTGCGGAAGCTGCTGCTCAAGCTGATGGTAAGGTATACCAATCTGACGACCGGACTGAAGCTGACCGATGTGCATAATGGCCTTCGGGCAATGCGGGTGAAGGCGACTAAATCCATCGTACTGAAACAAAATCGCATGGCCCATGCTTCTGAGCTGCTGCATCAGATTGCAAGGCACCGGCTACGCTACGTGGAGGCGCCCTGCACAGTAAGATACACACCCTATTCGCTTGCCAAAGGTCAGAAGCTTTCCCATTCTGCCTATATATTTGCCGATTTGATTCTGCGGAGGCTACATAAATGATTATCCAGTTTATCTTAAGCGGTATTTTACTGGGTGCGCTTTTTTTTGCGCTTTTGCGGCGGGAAAAGGCGCCATTGATAGCATTCTGCATGATGCTGCTCTCAGGAGGCGGTATTCTCCTGGTAACTTTTCCTGAAATCGCTCAGCTACTGGCTGACCGGGTGGGAATATCCCGGGGCGTCGATCTGATTATTTATCTATTCATCGCCATCATGCTGGTGGTGATTCTGGATATCTACCTGCGATTGCAGACCATGACCGAGATGCTGACTTCGATTGTACGGCATATGAGCCTCATCGAGGCAGCGCAGCGAAAGAACGTTATGGCAGGTAGTCTAACGGCGCCGGAGGAAATGCAGTGACATTCGCAGAGTGTTGGGTCGGCTGCCGCATAAGAGACGGGAGAGCACATACAGGCGATAGATGATCTTCCGGTTACCGACAAGCGCGGCGCGCTCCCAGCCTTTGCTCCTGGCCCGATCCGCCAGCGACTGGATGCAGTGCCTCCCTTCCTCAAACATGGCAAGGTTTTTTTCGTATAGCGACGTGGTTGCGGATGGGTGACGGCGGTAGGCATATAAGGTCTGTGTAACCCCTACCAGCAGTTCTTCCTCCAGCAACAGGCGTCCATGGAAATCCAGATCCAGCATCACATTCCAGGCAGGGTCGAACCTCCGTTCTTTCAGTACGGGCAGGTGATAACACATCGTGGGGCACATGATGAAGTTTGCGCGCAGCAGCGCGGCAAGACCAGTTTCTCCTTTTACCTGTAGCTCGGGCACGGTATCCGGCCAGAAAAACCACTTTGCCCAATCCTTGAAGCTGAAGGTGCGGTTTCCCTGCCGATCGATCACCATCGTCCGGCAGAATAACCCCGCCGCCGCAGGATAGCGCAATGCAATGGAGGAGATGGTCTTAACATAGTCTGGCAACAGCCGGTCGTCCGAATGCAGGATATTACACCAGGGCGTTTTGGTTTCATCGAGACACCGGTTGAAGTATGCCGCCAAACCCAAGCCTGGTGGCATACGGACATAGGTTATGTTTCCTGGAAAATCATTCAGAACATTTTTTGCCTCCCCCTCTGCACTGTTATCGATAATAATAAGCTGCGCTGGCTCAATAGTTTGTTTTGCTACGCTGTCTATGGCTTCTTTGAGATACGCAATGTTTCGGTGATAAGGTATGGCAACAGTGATGAGGCTAGTTTTCATGATGAATGGCAGGAAGGGAGTCTTAAGCGAACAAGGGATTACGTGGTCCCGAAATAGCCGTTCCAGGCCAGATCAATGATGTCATCGGTCAGGGCCAGTTCCTGGCCTCGGAAGCGGCAGATGTCGCTGGCGCGCAGGATCAGGTCGCGCGGCTCGCAGGCGCGCAATTCACGCCCGCTGACTTTGTAACGCTCGAGCAGCTTCGCAATAACCTTGGAATCGATATTCGATATTCCGCACTGGGCGGCATACTGCCGGAAGATTTCACTATAGGCTTCCGGTGTCGGCGCGTTGATTTGAATGCGGTAACCGATGCGGCGCAGGAAGGCAGGGTCGGTAACATCGTTCGGATTGAGGTTGGTGGCGATGATCAGCATCAGCAGAAACGGCACCTGGATTTTCTGCCCGGTGTGCAGCGTCAGGAAGTCGACACGGTGCTCAAGCGGGATGATCCAGCGGTTGAGAAGCTGTTCTGGCGCGACATGCTGGCGCCCAAAGTCATCGATCAGAAATGTACCGCCATTGGCTTTCAGATGCAGCGGCGCTTCATAGTAGCGCAGGGCGGAAACATAGGCGAGGTCAAGTGAAGCCAACGTCATCTCGCCGCCGGCAACAATAAAGGGACGGCGAATCTTGATCCACCGCCGGTCGAATGGCTGGGTGCCATCGTGCTCGACAGCTTCATGACAATGTGCGTCGTACAAGCGGATAATATTGAAGTTATCAATAGCAATGCAGTAGGGGATCCATAGATCGGCATCCACGGTCTTATTCAGCAGATGACCGAGCGTGGTTTTGCCGTTGCCGGGGGGGCCGGACACGAACAGGCTGCGACCTGAGGACATGGCCAGCCCCGCAATCATCGCCGCGTCTCCTGCCAGCACCAGCCCGGACAGGGCCTGTTGCACCTGCTCGGGTGTCGGAGCGGGGTTCTGTTCCGATTGCCATTCGAGCATGGCGCGGTAGGCTTCCAGAGAGACCGGTGCCGGTCCGACATAGCCGCAGACCTGCATCAACTGTTCGGCGCGCTCCCGGCCGCGGCCGGAGATGGTATAACGGTTGCTGAAGGGACCGTCCTGCCCCTTGGCTTCCAGCATGTTGTCCTGCCGCAGCTGCTCCAGCAGGTCGTGCGTCAGGGCATGCGGCAGGTGCAGGCGATGCGCCATCTGCTCGGTGGTAAACTGGGGCATCAAGTAGGCAGTACGGAGTGCGAGATCGATCAGCAGCTGTCGATCAATGCCACAATCGGCTATCTTGCCGGGAGCGGCAGGAGCAAACCCGGCCCCCACATCGATCATTTTTGGGAGGAAAGACTCACTGGCGATGTCGATCATAGTTTGGCTTATATAGCATTAAGTTATTCGGCAGCATAGTTAATTATAATGTCGCATGGCCGCATCTGTGGCGGCTTATTTATGGATACACAATAAAGCCCCTTACTTTTCGCATTTAAAAAAAACAGGAAAAGTGCGCATGCTGACATCCCATTTCAAGGAGGTCGTTATGCAAGCATTACAGATGATCAAAAGTCATCCCGACGTGCAGGGGAATGTCAATGAAACACTGATCCGCTGCGTGGAGGAATGTTATTCCTGCGCGCAGATATGCCTCTCTTGTGCCGATGCCTGCCTAGCCGAGCAGGAAATTGATGAACTGCGCCAGTGCATCCGTCTGAACCTCGACTGCGAGAATGTGTGTCTGGCCACCGGCGCACTGGCTTCCCGGCGCACGGGATCGGACGAAGAGCTGATTTCACGCATGCTTCAGACTTGTGCTCAGGCCTGCCGTCTATGCGCTGAAGAGTGCGAGAAACACGCCGACAGGCATGAACATTGTCACATTTGCGCCGAGAGCTGCCGCCGCTGTGAAGAAGCATGCAACAGCGTACGTCTATGAAGTGGGGGGAGACGGTTTAATCTGCCTCCGCCTTAGAGATAGTCCTCGATAGGCAGCAGGCCCATGACTCCCACTTGGAGCGTCCGCCAGAATCCCGCCCTGGGATCCTGATAGAACTCGATGTATTTTCCCTTCTCCCGAGTTCTCCACACCAGCCGCGCCTTACCGCCGCCCGTATCTTCCAGCATGAGGCGGTAACTGTTTTCCGGAGCGGTGGCATCTGCAAATATGGCTACTACCTGTTTTGCCAGCGCCGGGCTGTGAATGACCAGCGTTAGCTCCGTATTCAGCTCAATGGAGCGGGGATCGAGATTGAAGGAACCGATCATTACCTCGCGCCGATCGATGACATATACTTTAGAATGAAGAGTAGCGTAGGGCGGGGCTTTACTACCAATCAGGCGCTGCGGTGACCGCTTCCGGTTAACGGGTTTCATTTCGTACAGCTCCACGCCACCGGCAAGCAGTGGAGCCCGGTATTTCCAATAGGCCGTGTGCACTGCCACGACATCCGTGGAAGCCAGCGAGTTGGTGAGTATCCGGACCCGCATGCCGCGCTTCGTTAGTCCTGCTAGCCATTCCACTCCTTCCTCGCGTGGCACGAAGTAGGAAGTGATGGCGATGAATTCGCGGCTGGCGCGGTCGAGCAGCTTGTCCAGCCGCATCAGCGGACGGCTCTCGGCTTCCTCCGCCTCCTGTTTGACCTTGTGCGGGCGGTCTGCCACCACCTCACCGGGAGCCCAGATTAGGTCGAGCTTCCCCTGTTTTAGCCGTTCGGGTAGGGAAGATTCCAGGATTTTTCTTCCTTTTTCGCTCTGTAGCGTTTCTTGCCATTGCGTTGCAAGCTTCTCCCTTATATCCAGTTTTGCCGTCTGGTTTTTCGTCGGTGCCTTTACCTGCCCCAGGGGGATGCTCTCCTCATGGTTCCAGTAGCTGTCGAAGCTACGTGAGATATCGGCGGTGAGGGTGCCGGCGATCAGGATGTCCAGATCATTGAAAGCGATGTCCGGATCTTCCTCGAAGTAGACGTCGCCGAGATTGCGCCCACCGATAATGGCCAACTGGTTGTCGCCGATCAGCGCCTTGTTATGCATGCGCCGGTTGATGCGCTCCAGATCGGTCAGCATGCCCACAGTACGTGCCAGCAAGCCGTCTTCGCGCATCACGAACGGATTGAATACGCGGATCTCAATATTTTTCAGCCCGTCGAGAACCGAAAATGTGTAATCGTCATCATCGAACCCTATATCATCAAGCAGGATGCGGATGCGCACACCGCGCTGGGCGGCCCGCACCAGCGCTTCCAGTAACAGGTTTGATGTCGTGTCGTCATGGATACTATAATACTGCAGGTCAAGCGTCTTCTCCGCTGCCTCGATCAAGGCCAGGCGCATGGCAAAAGACTCGCTGCCGGTGGTAAGAAGTCGGAATCCGGACTTGCCCGGATAGGCGGCAATCCGGTCAGCAAGAGCACGGGAGAAAGCGGTATCTGTACCTTGCGGCAGCGCATAAGAGGGCGTGCGGGGATACTCGCGGGCGGCATTGGTCGAGCCGCAGCCGGCAAGAGGTGTGTGGACTGCCAGAAAAGCGGCAACCCCCAGACAGGAGAGCTTGAATCGTCCGGCTCTATTATACTTTTTTATGTTGAAAAAAAAGCAATACATACTTGCTGTACGGGTTACCTCTAAGCGAACCAGAGACTCCATAAAGAAGCGATAAGAAAAGCCGCATGCCAATGTCTTAAGGCTATCAAGAAGCAAGCCCCCATCGAAAAATTATATTCTTTTTGCTTTATCTGTCGCACTGGGCCTGTTCGAGATTTACCTAATAGTATCATGTTTGGCGCGATAAATTTCGATACTCTGGCAGCCACGCTATGGGACGGCATGGTCGCCATTTTCCCGCTGCTGCTGGCCGTGCTGATCGGGCTAGCGGGGCATGCCATTCTGATCCACATCCTGCATCGATCCGGCAAGTTCGGTTGGAAAAAGATGAGTGACTATATTCTTCCTCATATCAGGAGCTCTCTTCGCTGGACGCTGCTGCTACTGGCTTTCAGTTTTGCAATCGGCGCCACCGGTTTTCCGCCTGACTGGAGAGAAAATTTCGGCCTGATAGTCCGGACCACACTTATCGCGGCTATCGGCTGGCTGGCGGTAGGTATCGTCTTTGGCATATCGGATTGGATTGCATCACGCTTTGCCTGGGAGAACCTTGAAGATAACTTGGCGGCCCGGCGCGTCAGCACCCAGCTGCGCGTGTTTCGTAACATCGCCGTGTTCTTCGTTGCGGTGATTGCTGGCACTGTCATTGCCATGAGCATTCCGGGACTACGTAATCTCGGGGTCAGCCTGTTTGCCTCGGCGGGAGTGGCGGGGCTTGTCATCGGCATGGCGGCGCGTCCAACACTGTCGAACGTCATCGCCGGCATGCAGCTGGCGCTGGCGCAGCCCATCCGCCTCGACGACGTGGTGATCGTGGAAGGGGAGTGGGGCCGTGTTCAGGAGATTACTGCTACCTACGTCGTAGTCAATATCTGGGATCAACGCCGTCTGATCGTTCCGCTCAGCTACTTCATCGAAAAACCGTTCCAGAACTGGACGCATACCACCAGCCAGTTGCTCGGCACAGCGTATCTCTATCTCGATCATACTGTTTCTGTGGATGCTATCCGCCAGGAGCTGGCGCGCATACTGGAACAATCAAAGTTATGGGATAAGCGTGTATCCGCTGTCCAGGTGACGGACGTCAAGGAAAGCACTGTGGAAGTACGTGTACTGGTCAGCGCCCGCAATTCCGGTGACCTGTTTTCACTGCGCTGTAACGTACGCGAAGCGCTGCTGAAATTCCTGAAGGAATCGCAGCAGGAGAGCCTGCCACGCACGCGTGCTGAACTTCTGAAGGCAACGGGATAACCTATGCTTCAGGCACTCGATATCGTTCCTTCTCCGCAGGCATCCGTTCCACTTCCGGTGTTACAGCCAAACTGGCTACTGATGCTGGATGTGGACGGCACGCTACTCGACATCGCTCACCGTCCGGATGCGGTGGTTGTACCGGGTGGGATTAAGGAAACACTACTACGCCTGTATGATACGCTGTCAGGGGCATTGGTGCTGGTAAGTGGCCGGCCGATCGCTGAGCTGGAGACGCTGTTTGCGCCATTGCAGCTTCCTGCCATCGGTGTACATGGGGGGGAGATGCGGGTAGGGAAGGGGAAAGTAGTCTCCTTCACTTTCGATAAAGCGGCAGTTGCTTCCATTGCGGAACGCTGCCGGGTGATCAAGGCGGAAGGTGTTGTCATCGAGGTCAAGCCCTATTCGGTGGCGTTGCACTACCGTCTGAATCCTGCCGCCGAGTCAGCGGTGCGCGCCCATGCCCAAGCGCTGGTGAGCGAACTCGGACAAGAATGGATGTTGCTATCGGGCAAGCAGATGGTTGAGATCAAACCGGCCGGCTTTAACAAGGGTACGGCAGTGCGCCGCCTCTACCAACGCCGGGAATTCCAGAACCGCGTGCCGATCTACATCGGAGATGATGTAACCGATCATGATGTTTTTGTGGTGGTGCAGGAAATGTGCGGACATGCGATAAAGGTAGGGGAACCGGAAACTGGGCTGGCGTATCTCGATTCGCCCGCACAGGTGCGGCGCTGGCTGGGATCGCTGGCGTACCAGCCGAACGGGACAGCCCTGCAGCCGCTCATCAAGACGCCTCAGCCGTCGCTCCGGCGCCAGCCCTGTAAGCACCGTCTCGTCATAGTGTCTAACCGGGTATCGCTGCCACAGACGGCCAAAGCCAATATGGGCGGGCTGGCAGTGGCCATGAGCGCAGTACTGCGGGAGCATGGCGGCATCTGGATGGGATGGAGCGGCAAAACCGGCGATATGAACCTGCGCGCGGTGCGCCAGGGTAACGTCACTTACATGCTGCAGGATATGCCGAAGCCACTCTATGAACAGTTTTACCTGCAGTTCTGCAACAGCACGCTCTGGCCGATACTGCATTACAATATCGGCCTTACCGATTTCGCGCATGAGACCTACGCTGCCTATCAGCAGGTCAACCGGCAATATGCGGAGCAGCTGCGGTCCATGCTGCAGCCGGACGACTGCGTCTGGGTGCACGATTTCCACTTCATCCCGCTGGCGAAGCAGTTGCGTGCGCTTGGCATCAGGAACCGCGTCGGCTTCTTTCTGCATACACCATTTCCATCGCGCGAAGTGCTGCTGACGCTGCCTGTGCACCGCGAGCTGATGGAGAGCCTGATGTCATATGATGTCGTCGGCTTCCAGACCAACCGCGACCTGAATGCCTTCCGCGACTATGTGACGTCGGAAAATATTCCGCTGCATGTTGAGGACGGGCCGGAGCGCTCAGAAACGGTGACCGGTCATTTCCCGATCGGTATACAGACGGAGGAGTTTGCAGAGGCCAGCCGCAAAGCTATGGCGAGCCGGGAGGCGCAGGATCTGAAAGCGAGCCTCGAGGGCCGTCGGCTGATCCTGGGGATTGACCGCATGGATTACAGTAAAGGCATTCTGCACCGTATGAAGGCGATCGATGAGCTGCTTAGTGGCCGTCCCGAGCGCGCAAAGCAGTTCACCTTCCTGCAGATTACCCCGCCCTCACGCGAGGAGGTACGGCAGTATGCTGAGCTGCGCGCCGAGGTGGAGTCGCTGGTCGGCCATATCAACGGCAAGCACGCCATGGTGGACTGGCTGCCGATCCGCTTCCTGGCGCGCGGCGTGCGCCGCGACATCATCGCCGCTTTCTACCGCATGGCGCGTGTATGCCTCGTCACGCCACTGCGCGACGGCATGAACCTGGTGGCCAAGGAGTTCATCAGCGCGCAGGACCCGGAAGACCCCGGCGTGCTGGTGCTGTCGCAGTTCGCAGGCGCGGCGGAGGAATGCAGGGAGGCGCTGCTGGTCAATCCGTACGATATCCATGAAATCGCTGATGCGGTCGATCGGGCGCTCGACATGCCGCTGAAGGAGCGACAGGAGCGCTGGCACGCCATGTACGATACGATCTCGAACCAGACGCTCGACAAATGGTGCCGCGACTATCTGGGTGCGCTGACGGGAACCGATTAGAAAAGGATTACAACTGTCTGAGCGATCCGTCCGGCAGCAGGGCGAACGCCTCGATGTCGGGAAGAGTTTGCAGCAATCGAGACGTTTGTGCTTCAGGCAGGACAAACAGCCCCGTCGATAGCGCATCGGCAACCATGGCCCGGCCGGAGAGAACGGACAGGCTGGCATAGTGATTCGCGCTGGCGCCGGTCTTCGGATCGAACAGGTGATGCATTACCGGGCTGAAGCGCATGCCATAGCCGCCGGAGGTGGCAAGCGCCCGGTCGGCCAGCGGCAGCGTTGCAATAATTCCGGCAGGGTCATGCGGATTTCTCAGGCCGATGCGCCATGGCCTGCCGTCAGGATGACGGCCCAGCGCGCGCATCTCGCCCATTTCGACCAGCGTGTGCGCGATGCCTTCCGCTTTCAGCAGGGCGGTCGCCCGGTCGGTGATGTATCCCTGGGCGATGCCGTTCAGCGTTATCTGCATGCCCGGAAGGTCGAATGCGATACGCTCCGGTGTAACACTGATCTTTCGGTAATCCACCAGCCGGAGCGTTTCCCTGACGGCTTCGGGCGAGGGGGCTGCATGAGAATAGAGCTTCCACAAGGGCTGTACCGTGACATCGAAAGCGCCTTGGGTAAGGTCAGAGTAGCGGCGCGATTCGTTCAGCAGCTCTACCAGTTCCGCAGGCGGGGCATCGAGGTACCCCTGCCGGTTGAGCATGGACAGGGCGGACTGGGGATCATGCAGGCTGAAAATCCGTTCCAGCCGCCGGATCTCCGCCAGCATGCGCTGCACCAGTGCCGCCGCCTTTCCCGGTTCCGGCAGGTACATCTGCAGGCTGGCCTCGGCGCCCAGCAGGATGCCGCGCCAGCGGTAGATGCTATCTCTTTCCATCGCCGGCAGGGGGAAGGGCAGGGCGGCGGCGATGCCGGCGGCAGCAGTAATTTTAAGGAAGCGGCGGCGTGTCAGCGGTTGCATCGCCTACCATTTCCCAATGCGTTTGAGCCAGTTGTAGCCTCCCGATACGGCGAGCAGCAGCAGCAGAATCGCCGCCAGGTCCATCACATACGGCCCCAGATGGCCGAAGAAGCGTCCGGTATGCAGATCGAGCAGCAGGCGGTCCCAGGTGACGACTTCCTGCACGCCTTCGGTGGCCGGCGGCAGCCCGTACCATTCGCGCAGTGCCGGGCTGTCGATGGTGGCCTTGTGCAGTTTCAGGCCGGCATTGTGGTTGAGTAGGATGCCGGTGATAGCCAGCAGCGCCACCAGCGGAATGGCAATGAGGCCCAGCCGGTAATGCCAGCGGAAGAACAGCCGCCGCATGCTCATACGCAATTTTTTGCGCTTATGGGTGTGCTTCTGCATGCCGGCTCAAATATAAGGCGAGTTTTCCCAGGTTGCGCAGCGCATCGACCGACATGGTGGCGCCGGAGATGTTGTCGACAGGCTGCGAAAGCTCCCGCTCACCCGTCAGGCGCGCGCCCTTGAACTGGTCGGTAAAATAATCGTGCTTCACCTGCCAGCCGTGGCTTTCGCGGTAGACCAGCACTTTTACCTGCTCGATCTTTGCCGCATCGACGATGATGCCCACCGTGATCGGCTTGTATTTGCCGATCTCCTCCAGGATCCACGCGCTCCTCTGGCCGCGCGCCCAGTACTTCGTGCGCAGGACAGGGTAGGGGTGCTCCATGATCGCATCCACCGCCGGACGCATTTCTTTGCTGATCCAAAGCGTTTGCGGCTCGGGCGGTCTCTGCTGAAACGCCTCCCGCACGAACGCTTCCGGCGGCTGGTAGACGTCGTCGGCCGCCAGCGCCGGCAGGCAGAGAAAAATCAGCAACAGGGCAGACAGGTAGCGCATCATGGCCCTAATGTAATAGAACGCCCTGCCGTTAAGGCAAGGCGTTCCATGCGAAAGCGGTTCCCTAGAACTGGAACCCGACGCCGAGGTTGAAGATTTCGTCGTCGCCGGTGGCGCTGCTCGCCGGGTAGTCGATGAGGGCGACGTCGCCTTTCAGTACCACCTGCGGATGTGGCCAGTAATTGAGGCCGACGTCATACTGGCGCGTATCGCCCATGTTGCTCAGGCCTGCCTCGTTGTTCCACTGGTTATAGCGTCCGAAGAAGCCGAGCTCGCCGATGCGGGTGGCGAAGCGGTAGGAGGGCTCGACATACCAGCCGTGCTGGAGATCGCGGCCGACCGCTTCGGCGGCGCTCGCATCGACATCCCAGCGGGCGTAGAGGGCGCGCAGGCCCCACGGGCCGCGGCGTATGTCGGCATGCGCTTCCACCAGGGTCGCCGGCACACCTTCGCTGAAATCCTTCTGGGCGAAGTCCTGCTGATACTGGGCAGATGCGCCGAGCTCGACGCCGGGGATTCCGGTCCATTTCAGGCGGCCGGTAACGGCGCCGCTGTCGGCCTCGGCGTTGGCGACCTTCTGGCGGCCGTTCCTGATCTTAAATGCATTAGCCCCCGTGGTCGGCGTCGCCAGGCCGGAATGCACGGCGAGGTCGTAGCCGAATTCCTGCGCCAGCGAACCGGAGACCGCGACGCCGCCTTCCCACCAGGTGCTGGGGATGATGTTGGTCTCGATCGGGTTGCGCTCGACGCCGAAGAAGGTCGGCGGCTCATGCGTTTCGTTCAGTATGCCGACGGGAATCAGGAACAGACCGGCCTTGCCGCGGTGGTTCTCGGTGAAATCCATCTCGACATAGGCCTGCTCCAGCTCGACCTCGCCGGGCTTGCCTTCGCCGCTTAAGGAATGTTCGAGCTCCAGTTCGGAGAACATGCGGATGTCCTCATTGAACTCATGGCCAAAGAACAGCACGAAGCGGTGGAAATCGATCTGGTCATCACCGTCCTTGGCGCCGTTATAATGCATCTCGCCATAGCCGCCGACCGAGGTGCGCTGCCACCAGCCGGGCGCACCCGCCCCGCCGCCGCTCGCCGCCACCTGCTCGACCTGGGCGCTGGTCGCCTCGACCTTCTTCTCTGCCTGCACCGCCTTCTGCTCCGCCTTGGCTGCCTGCTGATTGGTTTTGTTCAGCTGCGCTTTCAGGGCGGCGATTTCCTTCTGCTGCTCCTGCAGCATGCGCCACATTTCTTCCTGTGACGGCATGGCGTGCGCAGTGCTGATGCTGGTGGAGCAGAGGAGGGCGCTCACTAGGAGGCCTAGCTTTCTTGCAGACATGACAGGATTCCTTTTCTTGAAATATTAGTTGAGAGTGATTCTCATTTGAATCAGACTTCCCATTACAAGAGTCCCGGTATACCCGTCAAGATTAAATTGATAATGATTCTCAATTTCATTGACAGGCTGTGTCTTCGCGGCTACAAGCACGCAAATAACCTTTGAGGAGATCCCCCATGCCGTTTGCCTATATCATGGCGTTCGCCCTGGCAGTCAGCCCGGCCGCGTATGCTGAGGAGCGGGTAGAGCATTACGCTGCCGTGAAGCCGATGAATGTTCAGGAAGCACTAACGCTGCTTGCCGAGCGTACCGCCCTTGCCGAACAGGCGTTGAATAAGAAGGACCTCGAGGGTGTCCACGAGCAGAGCTATACGCTTGAGGCGGCGGGAGACCTGCTGCAGGTGCAGGCGGAAAAGCAGCAGAAAGCGCTTGATACGCTCAATGAAGCGATTCAGGAAATCCATGCCCTTTCCGAGAAGGGGGATGCCCCCGGCGTACGCAAGGCCCTCCCTCGCCTGAAAAAGGCGACGCAGGAGCTGAAAGCGCTGATGCGGTGATTCGCGGACGGTGAAGAGATTAAGGGGGCCGCCTGTAGTCAGGGGATTTGCAGGGGGATGCTAGTCTAAAACTCCCCTAAGGGAAGATGGAAGGTTATGGCTAGACCGATAAAGGGGTTTTTTCGCTATCATTCTTCGACGCCGAAATCCGTTGAGAATGCCTCTCATTTTAAGTTATTTGAATAATGGCTGCAGATTCTTAATCTCATCACGGATGATAATGGGAATGAGCGACGAGAATGTGTTGAGAATGACGATCGCACTGACCGTGCCGTCGCCACTCCATTTGACAGCGTTGCGCAGACGGGTGGCCATGGCCTCGTTAAGCGACCGCATGGTATTATAGAGCCGCTCGATTTCCTGAAGATCAATGGATAGCTCCTTCTTGTCGATGTTGGCAGTCAGCTGACGCATTAGGTAAGTAGAGGTAATGCGACAGATCGTTTCTTCGAGCGAAGAGAACGGCAGGTGGTAACGCGCCATATATTTGAACGGCTGCATCAAAGGGCAACCGCTGGTAGCCATAACCAACCCGATCAGACTACGCAGTGAATCCTGGAGATCGCCTTTCTTAATATAATTGCGTTCTGGCGTAGTAACGGTGGTCATAGCCTGTGCTTGTGAGATCAGCCCATCGAAACGGCGCAGCGGTTCGGCCAATCGCAACGCGATGGGGCAGTATTCGCTGTTCTCCAGCGGGCAGTTTGTGCACTTGCCATTCTCCAGTCTTGCCCATTCGGGCGGTACGTCATCGGTCATGACATTGGAAATCATCGTCTCCTTATGGATATCGATGGCATAGGAAGTGACGGTGCCGTCGTCGAACTGCATCCGGTATTCAACCGTGTAATACGGCTCTTCTTCTCTGACCGGTTCGCTGTTCATGCCATTGGCAGCGGTTTAATGGCAAGCAAGGCAGCTTCGTCTACGTTGTCGATCAGCTCAGGCTGCATGTATTTCTCTGCGTAAATCAGGTACGTTTTCGAGGTGATGAAGAAATCGACGATGTCGGGATCCAGGTGGTTGTGTTTCTTCATCTGACCGATGATGTGCATACATTCTGACAGCTTCTTGGGTGCCTTGTAGGGGCGGTCGACGGCGGTCAGTGCCTCGAACACGTCGGCCACCGCCATCATGCGCGCCGGGATCGACATGGTACCGGCCATAATACCCTTGGGATAGCCTTTACCGTCCATGCGCTCGTGATGTCCGCCGGCATATTCCGGCACACGCCTGAGATGTTTCGGAAATGGCAGCGCTTCGAGCATGGCGCAGGTATGGACCATGTGATCATTCATGATCATGCGCTCTTCGTTGGTTAGCGTCCCCCGGCGGATGCTTAGGTTGTAGATCTCGTTATCGGTCAGCACCTTTCTTTCTTCTTTGCCATCGTGCCAACGGTAGGCCTCCGCAATCTGCTGGAGCCGGGCAATATGCTCATCGGACATGAACTCGCCGCCGATATTGGCTTGGGCAATAAATGTGAAGTCGGCGTCGATCTGACGAATGCGCGAGGCCAGTGTCTCTTCCAGTACCTGACGGTTGGCGCCGGGCTTTCCCGCCTGCTCGAGCATGGCAATTTTCAGGTCGCGCTTAATCGCTTCAAATCGCGTACGGATCAGCTCAATGCGGTCGAAGATGGTCTCGAGCTTGGTCGACTTGTCCATCACATGCACGGGGGTGGTGATCTTGCCGCAATCGTGCATCCAGCCGGCGATATGCAGCTCATATTTTTCTTCCTGAGTAAGCTGGAAATCCTTGAACGGACCCTCTCTGGCATCGATCGCTGCCTGGGCCAGCATGTTGGTCAGGAGCGGCACGCGCTCGCAATGCGCCCCGGTATAGGGCGACTTGGCATCGATGGCCTTGGCGATTAGCTTAATGAAGGATTCAAGCAGTTCCTTCTGTGCTAGGATCAGCTGCCGGTTGTCGAGCATGATAGCCGCCTGCGAGGCCAGGGAATGCACCAGATTCTGCGTTTCGGCGGAAAACGGTATAACCGTGCCGGTGACGGGGTCACGGGCGTTAATCAGCTGCAGACAGCCGATCGTTTCGCGCGTGTGACTGACCATCGGGATCGTCAGCACCGAGCGGGTGCGGTAATTGTATTTTGCATCAAAGGCTTTTGTTCCTTTGAAATCGAAGCCATCGGCATCGTAGACGTCTTCAATGTTGATTGGTTTCTGCTTGAGCACGGCAAACACGGACTGCGTGGCGTAATTGGGCTCTCTGGTGACCGGGTCATAGAGATGAATGGGTAGCATCGGTGCTTTGACACCGGTGCTACCGCCGAAAGCAATATTCAGAGGATCATTGTGGACGATGGCAAATTCGAGACGGTCGTCTTCAGTACGAAAGTACAGTGTGCCGCCCTCAGCATTAGTAATCTCCTTAGCCTCGGTGAGGATAATCTCGAGCAAGCGGTCGAGATTGTTTTCCGTCGACAATGCCATGCCGATCGCCACCAGGCGCTTGACTAGGGAAATCACATCATGATGCGTATGAGCGGCCGGGACCGCTAATGTCGGTTTTACGGACACGTTATCTCCTTAACCTTCTAATATTTATTCTTTTATACATAGTATGCGTTAACTTTCGATTAAGCCAATTTTCAACCCTTCTTTTGCGATAATCGAGCCGAATCGCAGAGTTTCCAGCTGCGCCGCCCGTTTGTCGAGTACGGAGTCGGTGGCATCGGGGTCGTGATGGAAAACCACGAGTTTCTTTACACCCGCCGCATCAGCAAGCCGTACACCCTGTTGCCAGGTCGAATGCCCCCATCCACGATAGCGTTCGAATTCCTCGTCGGCATAGGTCGAATCATAGATTAGCAGGTCGGCCCCTTGGACGAACTGCGTCAATGCCTTGTCAGGAGTGGACGATACATGTTCATAATCCGTGATATAACAGACCGATTTGTCCTGACAGGCGAGACGGTAGCCGGTGGCGCGATCCGGATGCGCAAGCGGCAGGGTCGTGATGCGGATGCCGTCTTTCTGCCAGTCATCCGCCAGCTCTTCGCCTGCGGCAAAATCGTGGTATTCCACCTCGGCCCTGAAACTCTTGGTCGTCAGTGGAAATACGGGTGGCTGCATGATCATGCCGATTACACCGGCTAAATCATAATCGGGCTTGAGATGGCCTGCCCACAGCCGTATCCGGCGCGACGCATCTGCGCACGGCGCAAAGAAGGGAATGCCAAGAATATGATCGATATGTGTGTGGCTGAGCAGGATATCGATCTGCTTGTCTTTTAACATATCACCTAGGGGCTTAAGGCCGGTTCCACCATCAAACACAAAGCATCGGCCGGCACAATGGACTTCGACACAGGAGGTATGGCCGCCATATCGTGCCACAGAAGCGCCTGAAACCGGGAAGGAGCCGCGCACTCCCCAGAAACGTAACCAGAAATCATTATTGCCCGTCATCCTAGAAGTTCCTGGTGATTGTCAGCGTGTAACGATGGTTACTGTACTGGTAGTTCTCGATGTTGGAGAGCACATTGGTGTAAGCGTAGGCCGCGCTGAGCACCAGATTGTACGGCAGCTTGCGGCCCAGCATCGCCTGGAGGCTGCGCTCCCTGTCATTGCGGGTTTTAACGCTGACGAGCGAATCTGGCGCATCGTAGCGCGACTGCTTATAGCCGGCGCGCAGCGTGGTGAAGAAATCAGCCAGCCAGCCTTGAGCCAGCTCGGGCGAAAAAGCATAAGTGTGGTTGAGGGCGATTCCCATCTGCTCGTTGGCATAATAATTCTGTTTGGCTCTTTCGTTGCGCAGCGTAACGATCGCCTCCCATAACTGGGTCTCCGAATACGGATAACGCAGGCTGAACTGTGTCTGCCACGCCTGGCCGGCGCGATCGGTATAGGTGCTCACCGTCTGGGAATTTATGAATTCCCGGTATTCCCACAGGGAAGAGAATACCCCGCGCAGATTCCGGTACAGCGGGAAATCGGCCAGGAATTCGATGTTTGGATCGCGCAGGTAGCTTTGCTTGTCGAGAAGCAGATAATTATAGCCACCGGTCAAGGCGAAGCGGGTCTCCCACGGTTCGTACAGGAACTCGGGGCCGCTGCGGATGCCATAGAGCTGGAGATTGAGTTCGGAAAGCGCATGCTGGCGTGTAAAATAGGTGATGGCGTTGCTCTGCCAGCGCAGGGTGGTGCGGTCGGCGATGCGGCCGATATAATAGGTATGGCTTGCCGTGACAGCGCCGAATTCCTGAAGGTCACTGCGCGGCTGTGTGCCGTGCTCCAACGGCACGATGGTGTCGAGCACCAGGATATTGCCCGAGCCCGGCGCAGCGTTGGCATTACTGTCGGAGCCGATGCCTGCCATCAGCGAGGCGGCTAGGTGATGGCGGCGCTCGGCCTCGTCGATCTTGGCAAGAACGGCGCGGATGTTCTCTTGCACTGCCTCAGGCGGATCTTTGGCCAATACCGTGTCCAGAAGCTCGCGGGCGTCCTTGTAGCGGCCTAGCGAGACGTAAATGAGGCTGAGGTCCAGCCGGATGCGATCGAGGTTGGGATCGATCTGGAGAAGCTGGTCATAAGCCCATGCCGCTTCTTCGAGCTTGCCGAACAGGACGGCCATCTGCGCGTAAGCGTAATAATTGTTCTTGTTCTCGGGGTCAGCCTGGATCTGCTGCTTCAAGTCCGGAAGCGCCGACTCGCGCGGCAGATAGGCGTCGAGATCGTATTCGCTGGTGATGGCCCTTCCGTCCGGCGCACTGGACAATACCAGCAAAACAACCATTCCAGTAACGCGAAGAATGTGCATTGACCGACCAGCTTTCATAACGTGCTTAATTTATAGTAAGAACGTTAAGAAAAAATGTGCTTGCTATTTGTCAACAAAGCCGTTTTCGTAGAAGCAATTTAAATTTAGGCGCTACAAAGGCTTGTATGAAGTTTCGGCGGCTTTCGCTCGCGGGTTCCGGCTTGCTCATCGCCGCGGCGGTGACCTTGAAGCTGCTGGCACCGGCGGCCATTACCGACCTTCAGAACCGCAGTTTTGATCTCTACCAGCAGTTGAAGCCACGTCTTTACGAGTCGGCGCCGGTACGCATTGTCGATATCGATGATGCCACCCTGGAGCGCGCCGGGCAGTGGCCGTGGCCGCGCACCCAGCTTGCCGCGCTGGTGGAGAAGCTGCAGCGGGCAGGCGCATCGGTAATTGCCTTCGATGCCGTCTTCGCCGAACCGGACCGCACGTCGCCCCAACAGATTGTTCCCTTGTGGGGTAGGCAGCCTGCATTGCGCGATGTCTTGTCGAAACTTCCCGATCATGATGCACTGTTCGCCGAAGCCATCGCCTCGGCACCGGTGGTGACGGGATTCGTGTTGACCCATGGCGGTGGCGCCGCTCCGGCACTCAAGGCTGGATGGGCCGTCGTCGGAAATGACCCATCAGCCTTCGTACCGTCATTCTCCGGCAGCGTTACTACCCTGCCGCAACTGGAAGCGGTAGCCAGAGGGAACGGTGCGCTTAACAGCACTCCGGATGGGGATGGTATCCTGCGCCATCTGCCGTTGGTGATGCGTCTAAACGGCCAACTCTATCCGTCACTGGCCGTTGAAGCATTGCGCGTCGCCCAGGGTGCGGACAGCTATGTCATCAAGTCTGTCGGTGCCAGTGGCGAAGAAGGGAGCACTAGCGGGATAGTTGCCCTCAAGATTGCTGATATCGTCATTCCTACGGACCAAAACGGCAGCCAGTGGCTTTATTATTCTGCGTCTGTCGAAGAACGCTCTGTTCCCGCATGGCAGGTCCTCGACGGGACGGCCGATCCCAGTCGTCTTGCCGGGCACATTATTCTTGTCGGCACCAGCGCGGCTGGGCTAAAAGATATCCGCGCCACGCCGCTGAATCCGGCGGCGCCCGGTGTCGAAGTGTTCGCACAGGCGCTGGAGCAAGCCATCCTCGGCATCACGCTTTCACGCCCCGATTGGATGGCCGGTGCTGAAATCCTTCTCATGGTGGCGGCCAGCCTGCTGCTGCTTGGCGTCAATGCCTTGCTGACGCCGCTGGCGGGTATCGTGTTCATGGCGGTGACATTGGGGGGCATCCTCACGCTTTCCTGGCACGCCTTTGCCTCGCATCGGCTGCTGGTCGAACCGGTGATGCCGGCGCTTACCATCGTTGTGGTTTATATCCTGGACGTAGTGGTGCGCTATATCCACACCGAGCGCGAACGCACCCACATTCGCACCGCCTTCTCCCAATACATGTCCCCCGCCTTGGTCAGGGAACTGGCCAATCATCCCGAGCGGCTGACGCTGGGAGGGGAAAACCGGCCGCTCAGCGTGATGTTCTGCGATATGCGTGGTTTTACGTCGGTCTCCGAACGCCTACCGCCCCAGGAGCTGACGCGCCTGCTCAGCCGGTTCCTGACACCTATTACCCAGATCATCCTCGATCGTCAGGGCACCATCGACAAATACATCGGGGATTGCGTCATGGCTTTCTGGAATGCTCCGCTCGACGATGGGGCGCATGCACGGCACGCAGTGCTCGCGGCACTGGGGATACAGGAAGCGCTGAATCGCCTCAATGCGGAGCGCGAGGCCGCACCGCTGCAGGCGAGCATCGGCATTAACACCGACCTCTGCTGCGTCGGGAATATGGGGACTGATCAGCGTTTTAATTACTCAGCGCTGGGTGACGGCGTGAATCTCGCCTCCCGCCTCCAGGCGCAGTGCAGGCATTATGGGGTCGATATTATCCTCGGCGAGAATACCGAAAAAGAAATCCGTGGCATGGCATGTCTGGAGTTGGATTTGATCCGGGTGCAGGGCAGAGAGGCACTGGCGCGCACCTATACCTTGGTGGGGGATGAAAGAATGGCGGAGAGCGCAGCTTTTTCGGCACTTGCCGAGCGGCATCGCCTTCTGACGGATGCCTATCGCGGCGGCCAGTGGGATCAGGCGGAGCGGGTGAGGAAGGATTGCGTCAGCGCTGCGGAATCTTTGCCATCGCTGCGCAAGAGCGGCTTGTACACGCGCTTTGCCAGGCGCATTGCCCTGCTGCGCAACAGTATGCCCGACGGTTGCTGGGATGGTGTCTACGATGCGAGGGAGAAATAAAGATTACGGCGCTTTTCCGCCGGTGAAAACGCCGTCGGCCTCTACCGTGGTGTCCGTACTGATGACATTGAATTTGCCGGACAGGAGATCGGCATTGATTCCATACAGTGCGGCATTAGCGGCACCGCTCACGGGCACCGCGTTGGCCGTTCCCGTCAGGTTAATAATGCCGAGGTTGGTAGGAGTGCCACTGTTATTGATGACGAACTGACCGAGGTTAATGGTCAATGCGTCGAGCTTCCGGGTATTAAAATCGATGGCTGCATTGAATACGCCATGCTCATGCTGATTAAGAGCGCCTATTCTGGTCTGGCCGACCACTACACCCTGATAATTCACCGTTCCGAAACTAGTGTAGGTAGGCGCCAAAGCAATCAGGTTTTGCGGAAGCAAAGGTAAGCCGGTCACGGATGCAGTCGTTTCCTCCAGATTGGGCAAGGGATCTTGTGTCTGGATGAAGAAGATATCATGTGCCCAGGGACCCCACCGGCCAGGATCGTTCGGATTGCCTATCCTGCTGGTACTGGTGTTGATTACCGTATTGCTTCCTGTGCCGGCACCCGCGCTGGTCCTGGTATTCAATAAGCCGTTATCGGGGTTTAAAAAACCCGGATCTCGGGGCGGCAGGAGGGTGCTCTTTTCGCCGGAAGGCGGAGGTGGCAGTCGCGTGCTGTCCCCGGAAGGAGAGGTTGAATCCCCATCCTTCGTGCCGCCATGCGGAAAAGGCTGATCCGGGTTCGGGTCATGGGGACGGTTCGGCTGATCTTGCCGTGTCGGCTGTCCATCAGAATTTTCTTTGGGCTGGGCGGCCTTGTTGAAGGTCTGCATGCTGGCCTTGACCTGCTCAGGCCCCATCGGTTCAGCCGCGCCGTTATGATGCATGACCATGCCGTGGCCGAATTCAGTGACCGATTGGATGTTTCCGGCAGCGTTTGCCACCATCATGTCGCGGCCATAGAAAAAGATCGCTTCGGCCTTGCTGCCGTCGCCAGCGATGCTGACCTGCATGATCCCGCCGCGAATGCCGACGGTCGATACGGGTGTCTTGATCGTCACATAATCCTGCTTGGTGAGCGCACCGCCGATAAAACGAAGCGTGCCTCTGGCGCCTTGCAGCGTCATGGCGCCCTTGGTGCGTTCAGGATCATAGATAAACGTGTCGATGGTTACGCGGGTATTGGGCACGATCGTTAGCGCGGAACGGTCAAGAAACATCAACTGTGCTTTGGCGTCCTCGCCTGTCTGCAGCGTTTGGTTGACATAGATCGGGTCGCCGGCCTTGAGTATGACCGTGTTTTTGTCCGGTAGGGTGCCGATTACCGTGCCCTGAACATTGCCGACCACGCCGGCTTTCTGAAGTTCTGCCGCCCAGGCCTGGCCACACGGCAGCAGGGCCAACAAAAAGATCAGCGCACACAGATGAGGCAGTACTGCGATTCTACTACATACCATGCAGATAACCCTCCGCCTCCTGAACCACGGCCGTAGGTGCTCCGGGGGTTGATCTGGCTTCGAGGAAATACTCCTTGGCGATCGTCTTCGAACCCAGGAGATGGTAGAGAATGCCGATCTGCAGACGGATCTTCGCATTATCCGGTTCGTTCATCAGAATCCGTTCCAGCGGAGGAATGGCCGACTCATAGTCCTTCATCTGCATGGCGAGCGCCGCATAGTCCAGATTGAGCTGACGATCCGTCGGATTTTTGAGCAGACGTGCATAGGATGCTTCAAGCGATCCTTCTGCCGCCGCCGCAACGGTGAAGCACAAGGATAAGCCTACCAACATCAGAACTCGTGATGCCCTGTATACAAAAGAACTCATACAGTCACCCGTTGATGGGGAAAGATCCATCAGTGTAACTGAACTTACCTAACCAAAGATTAAAGAAAGGTAGTAATTAAGATAAATTGATCCAACTCACGACTGATGCCTACCATGATAGGTAACTTTAAAGCGGGCTTCACGTCCGCTGAGCATGATGTCGGGAATCTCGAGCGGGAAACTATCCGGCACGTTTCTTTTGCCTTCTCTTACATCAGCTAAGAGCTTCGCAAGCTTGTGGCGGGCGAAGTTCAAAGGTACGCCTTGCCGTTCATAATGCATCATCCAAAGGGCGAACCATTGGCGGTAAGGGTCAACTGTAGTCGCGGCCTTCCCCAATGCTTCTGCTTGCTGAGACTTAAGCTCGAAATCGTAGGAGAGGGACAGCACGCCAACTGACTCGCAGAACTCTCCCCAGCGTTCAACAAACTCAGGCGAGCTTTCTTGGTAGCGAATGTGATTTTCAATCTGGGGGATGCCCGCCTTGCAGGCTATGATGAAAGCAGCGAAGTCCTTTTGGTTGATTTCAACCTGACGGCAATACTTCTCCAGTTCCCGCTTCTTGTCGAAGGTGAATATCTTGAGGAAGTTCTCAAGTCCTACTGGATCAGGCTCAAACATGAAAAACCTTACCTTCTAAAACCCGCGCTCCGCGCCGCTCTCCGGGCGAAGCTGCAACCCCCGCCGCGTTCACGGTCCAAAAGACCCCTAAAATATACCCGTGAACGCCGCTGGGCTGCAACCCTGGGAGCCAAATGCGGGCAGGGCGCTGCGCGTCACTGCACGAGAGAACAAATTCTGAAGGTGGCTCTGGCCCGCGTTCTCCGGGCGTTCTGCGCGCTCTAATGTGTCGCGCCGTGCGCTGCCGGAGGAGGGATGAATAATGGTGGCTCGGGAGGGATTTGAACCCCCGACCAAGGGATTATGATTCCCCTGCTCTACCGCTGAGCTACCGAGCCAAAAATTCTACTATCCTGGCTAACCTGCCTGGGTTTTCTCAAAGCCGCTGCTCACGTACCAGATGTACGTTCCGCTGCGTTTTTCAAAAACCCTGCGCGTGTAGCGCAAGCTAGCGAATTTTGCCAGCTTCAGGCGAAAGCCGAGCCATAGGGATTAGGGATTATGGCTGAAATTGCAAGTAAAAACTGCCGTGAGGGAGGGCGGGCATAAAAAAACGCGCCGGCTGAGGAGCCGGCGCGTTTTCTGAAAGGAAAGAAGATTACTTCTTTTCTTCGGTGGCTTCGGTGCCTTCCTTCTTCACGGTCTTCTCACCGGCCTTTTCATCTTGCTTCGCACCAGCAGCCGGGGAGGCTTCGGTCGGAGCGGCAGTTTCGGTGGTGGCAGCCGGTTCAGCGGCCAGAACGGGGGTGGCAACCAAGCCAAGAGCGGCGATCAGAGCAAGAGTCTTGTTCATGACGTTTATCCTTATAAGGTTTTTGAACATTCCACCATATGCGGTGTGGGGTGATATAAGCACCCACCACATGAAAGCACCATGTAAAAAACATTACATTTTTGTAATGTTGCTGGAGCACGTATATTTTAGCTGCCCTGTCTACGGCCGAAAGCAAACGCTTTAAGCCTCTCGACCATTGCCGCCAGCTCTTGTTCCGCATAGGGTTCCGCCGCGCTTCCCCAGACCGGATTCGGCCAGCCAATATCGCGCGGGAAACGGGCGATGATATGAATGTGCAACTGCGGTACCGCATTGCCAAGCGCCGCCACGTTCATCTTGTATGCCTGCGTGAGCACGGCGAGCAACTCGCTCGTTGTACGCACTTCCTCCATGACCGCCCGGTAATCATCTGGCTGTAGATCGAACAGCTCGCGCAGGCCATCGCGCATCGGCACCAGCACCAGCCAGGGGAAGTGCCGGTTGTTCATCAGCAGCACGCGGCAGATACTGAGATCTTCGACGGGAACGGTATCTTTCACCAGTTGCGGATGGAGGGTGAACATTACCCGAACACGCGCTTGAACACGGTGTTCACATGCTTCGTGTGGTATTTAAGATCGAACAGTGCGCGCAGTTCGGCCGGTTTCAGGCGCTGCGTTATTTCCTCGTCGGCAATCAGCTCGGCGAGAAAATCCTTGTCCTTCTCCCAGACTTTCATGGCGTGCTTTTGCACCAGCTTATAAGCGTTCTCGCGCGACAGGCCTTTCTGCGTCAGCGCCAGCAGCACGCGCTGTGAGAATACCAGCCCGCTGAGGCGGTCGAGGTTTTTCCGCATGCGCTCAGGGTACACCACCAGCTTCTCAACGATGCCGGTCAGGCGGTGCAGCGCGAAATCGAGCGTTACGGTGGCATCGGGGGCGATCATGCGCTCGACCGAGGAGTGGGAAATATCGCGCTCGTGCCACAGCGCCACGTTCTCGAGCGCCGGCGTCACGTAGCTGCGCACCATGCGGGCGAGGCCGGTGACATTCTCCGACAGCACCGGGTTGCGCTTGTGCGGCATGGCGGAACTGCCTTTCTGGCCGGGAGAGAAATACTCCTCCGCCTCGAGTACTTCGGTACGTTGTAAATGGCGGATCTCGACGGCGAGGCGTTCCATTGAGCTGGCGATGACCCCGAGCGTGGCGAAGAACATGGCATGGCGGTCGCGCGGGATGATCTGGGTGGAGACAGGCTCTGGAGTCAGCCCCATTTTCTTAGCGACATATGCCTCAACCGACGGGTCGATATTGGCGAAGGTTCCGACAGCGCCCGAGATGGCACAAGTGGCGATTTCCTTTCGGGCGGCGACCAGACGGTCGCGGCAGCGGCTGAACTCGGCGTAATAGCCGGCCAGCTTGAGTCCGAACGTCATCGGCTCGGCATGGATGCCGTGGCTGCGGCCGATAGTGGGAGTGTTTTTATGCTCCATTGCCCGTTTTTTCAGCGCGGCGAGCAGGGCGTCCATATCGTCCAGCAGGATATCGCTGGCGCGGGCAAGCTGCACAGAGAGGCAGGTGTCGAGCACGTCGGAGCTGGTCATGCCCTGATGCAGGAAACGCGCTTCCGGCCCCACATGCTCGGCGACATTGGTCAGGAAAGCAATGACGTCATGGCGCGTCGTGTGCTCGATCTCCTCGATGCGCGACACATCGAATTTACCCTTTTTCCAGATGGCTTTGGCGGCCTCCTGAGGAATCACTTTAGCTTTGGCAAGGGCGTCGCAGGCATGCGCTTCGATCTCGAACCAGATCCGGTACCGGGTTTCATCGGACCAGAGGGAAGCCATTTCAGGGCGGGAATAGCGCGGTATCATGCAAGGATATATACAAGCCGGTGCTTAACTTGCAACTGAAACCAAGCGGTTAGAAATAGACACGCCCGCCGATCTCGAAGTTGTGCGAATCATTGGGGAAATAGAACTTGTCCTCCGGTAATATCTTGGAGTGTACCCTGGTGTCCTGGCCGGTGAAATAACGGTAGCCGAAATACAGTTCCTTGCGCGACCTGCCGGGATCCAGCGTATAGGTGAGGCCCGCCATCCCCTGATAGGCCAGGGTCCATTCTTCTAACGGAACATGTTCTATGGGGTTGGACATGCCGTCATATAAAACATAATAGCGGGGGTTATTGACGCGCGCCGCCCCAATACCGGCACCGATATAGGGCGTAAACCGGCTGCTGTTCCGGAAATCGAAGTACAGATTGCTCATGATGGCAACGGAGGTGTGCGGGGCAGAAGTCGCATCGGACGTAACATTCAGGTCGTCATCGATGTCATTGGTGCGGTAGGCGACTTCCAGCTCGGTACGAAAATTATTGGATAAACGGTAACCGAAGGCGGCTGAAACACCGATGCCCGGATGCATGGTAAGGGTATCGGCGCCCAGGCCGGCGGTGTTATCGATATCAACATTCTGCAGCATCACCAGCGAGGTGCTGAGGCCGATATACCAGCGGGGGACGTTTGGATTGTCGGCGAGTGCAGGCGTGGCCAGCAGGGCGGGGAGAAGAAACGGCAGAACGGACAGGCGCATGCAAACTCCGGCAATTTTCTGCTTCTTCTATAGCGCCTATGAATTAATTTACGGTTAACTAATGGCTTATGCCATTAGAGCCTTTTCATTATTGACCCATCGACATTTGGGCGCGAAGCGCCTCACCCTACCTCTCTCCCGCAAGCGGGAGAGGGAAGCTGCCGCTTCGCGTCAGCGAAGAGGCGGCGGGTGAGGGCATGAGGTAAATAATGAAAATGCTCTAGAAATACATCCGCCCGCCAAGTTCGAAATTATGCGAGTCGTTGGAGGTTTTGAATCCGGCGGCAATGGTATCGGCCTCGGCTTCGGGCTCCTGACTGCCGACGTAGCGGTAACCGAAGCTGAAGACGATGGGCGTCCTGCCGGCATCAAGAGCGTAACTGATGCCGAGCATGCCTTGGTAGCCCAGCGTCCATTCCTTCAGCGACAGGGTTTCCGAAGGCGGACCGGGGATGGTGTAATAGACCGGACTCTTCACATGTATAGCTCCAATGCCGGCACCGATGTAGGGGGTGAAAGGCGTGTCATTGATTAGGTCGATATATACATTTCCCATAATGGTGACGGAATCCTGCAGGTGGCGAAATCCTGCGGGAGGATCAATGTTATCCAGTTCATTGCGGCGATAGGCCACTTCCAGCTCGGTGCGCACGCCAGCGAGCAGCTTATAGCCTATGGCGCCGGCAACGCCGAAGCCGGGCTCGAAGCTGAGCTTCGTAGGAACCAGGGGGCCGGTGGTTTCAATATCGGCCGGCCGCAGCAGCACCAGCGAAGTGCTCAAGCCCGCATACCAGCGCGGGTTGTCGCCTTCGTGGCAGCAGGCCCGCTCCAGCGCATGCGCGGCAGAGGGGAGAGCCAGCGAGGCGATAATAATATAAGATAGTACGCTACGCATATCCTGTCAGATATAGCCCAGAGGGTTTAACATATAGTTAAACCACCCTAATATGCCACCGGCAGGGGGTCGAGCACGCGCCACATGTACCAGGTGCCCATGGAACGATAGGGACGCCAGCGCTCCCCCACCTGCTTGACCTTGTCCAGTGGCATTTTCTCGCTCCTGTTGTAATGACGGTAGATGCCCTTGAGCAGGCCGAGATCATCGACGGGAAAAATATCCGGGCGGCCCAGGCCGAAGATCAGGAACATCTCCGCCGTCCAGCGGCCGATGCCCTTGATGCTGACGAGATCGGCGATGACCTCGTCGTCGGTCATATCCGGCAGTTGCTTCATCAGGTTTTTATTTTCAAGGAAGTGATTGGCCAACGCGTGCATATAAATGACCTTGCTGCCCGACAGGCCACAGGAGCGCAGCAGCTCTGCCGGCGCATTGCCGATGGTTTGCGGGGTGATCCTGCCGACGCCCGCCTGTAATTTATTCCAGACACTGTCGGCGGCCTTGACGGAAATCTGCTGGCCGGTGATCGAGCGGGCGAGGGTAAAAAACGGATCGCCGCGCAGCCGCATCGACTCGCCGTGATAGGAGTCAATGATGGCTTTCAGCACCTTATCCTTCTTGCGCAGATAGGCCTTGGCTTCGGGCCAGTAGGCGGGTGTAGTCATTGCCTCAACTGTCCGCCGAAGCCCTTGGCGGCGGCGGCGACGATGGCCTGCGAGACGGCGGTAATGTCCTGTTCGGACAGGGTGCGGTCGTGCGCCTGCAGCGTCACCTTCACCGCGACGGATTTCCTGCCCGTATCCACGCCCTTGCCGGTATAGACGTCGAAGATTTCCACGCCGGTGACTAGCTGCTTGTCGGCGGCATTGATGGTCTTGACGATATCGGCGGCGGTAATTTCTTTGTCCACCGTAAAGGCGAAGTCGCGCTCGACTGCCTGGAAGTCAGACGGTTTGAAAGCGACCTTGGCCTTGCCTTTGGTGCGCGGCACGGGGATGGCGTCTAGATAGATTTCAAACGCGGCGACAGGGTCTTCTATATCGAATGTTTTGAGAATGCCGGGATGGATCTCGCCAAAATAACCGAGGATGATCTTGCCGCCGAGCGTCAGCGCGCCGGAGCGTCCGGGATGATAATAAGAAGGGACGTTCGTCGTGATGTCGGATTTGCCGAGGCCAAGCGTTTGCAGAACGGCCAGCGCGTCGGACTTGGCATCGAAAGCGTCCATCCCGCGGTCTTTGTGCGTGAACAGGTTATCCTTATAGGATTGTTCCACTGCATTGTCGCTGCGGATGCCGGCGGCGACCATGCGCTGGCCGTCGGGCGTGACATCGTGGAACTGCAAGCCGACTTCGCACAGGCTTATGTCCTTAAAGCCGCGGAAGGCATTCTTCTTCGCCGCTTCGAGCAGGTTTGGCAGCAGGGAAGGGCGCATCGTATCTAAATCGGCAGAGATGGGATTCACCAGTTTCAGTTTTGCATTGCTGCCGCCGAATAATTTGGCTTGTGCTTCCGGCAGGAAGGACCAGGTGCAGGTTTCCATGAATCCGCGCGTCGCTAAGGTACGCCTGGCCAGTTGCACCCGTTTCTGCGCCAGCGTCAGCGCTGGTTTAGGAATACCCGATAGCGGGGGCAGGGAAGTGGTGGGGATGTTGTCGTAACCGTGGATGCGCAGCACTTCCTCCACCAGGTCGGCTTCGCCTTCCACATCGGCGCGCCATGACGGCGGCGTGACCGAGCCAGTGCCGGTGAAGCCCAGCGCGGTCAGAATGCGGTTGCATTCGGTGGCAGGCACATCGACGCCGCCGAGTGTTTTCACGCGCTCGGGGTTAAAGCTGATCGAACGTTTCCACTCCGGCGTTTTTCCGGCATTTACTATGTTACTGGTTTCACCGCCACAGAGCTGCTTAATGATATGGGTAGCAACTTTGGCGCCCTCCTCGACAAAGGCCGGATCGACGCCCCGCTCGAAGCGATAGCGCGCATCGGAATCAATCTGCAGTTCGCGTCCGGTTCGAGCAACATGCACCGGGTCGAACAGTGCGACTTCCAAAAACACGTCAGTAGTTTCTTCCGTGCAGCCGGTCGGCTCGCCGCCAATGACGCCGCCGAGCGCGACGGGGCCGAAATCGTCGGCGATGACACACATGCCTGCCTGCAGCTGATATTCCTTGCCATTGAGGGCTTTGAGTCTTTCGCCTGCCTTCGCATCACGCACGGTGATGTTGCCTTTGAGCCTCTTCGCGTCATAGACATGCAGCGGGCGGCCGAGATCAATCGTGAGGTAGTTGGTGATATCGACGAGTGTAGAAATCGGCTTCTGGCCGATCGCTTCCAGCTTGCGGCGCGCACATTCGCCGCTGACAGCATTCTTGACGTTTTTGATGTACACGCCAATGAACTGGTAGCAGTTCGATGTGGTGATGTTTACCGATATGGGCGAAGCGAAACTACCTTTGATGTCGGAAATGTGCTCCAGCGGTTTTAATTTTCCAAGTCCGGCGGCGGCGAGGTCGCGCGCGATGCCGCGTACGCCGAGACAATCCGCGCGGTTGGGGGTGATGGCGATTTCAATAACGGGATCATCGAGTCCCAGCACTTTTACGATGGATTCGCCGATATTCGCTTCGGGCAGTTCGATAATACCTTCCGAATCGCCGCCGATGCCCAGTTCCTCGGCGGAGCAGAGCATGCCGTTGGACTCGACGCCGCGTATCCTGGTTTTTTTGATGACCATACCATTGGCGGGAATCAGCGCGCCTTCCTTGGCGAGGGCCACGTAAATCCCAGCGCGGGCGTTGGCGGCGCCGCAGACAATCTGCAACTCGCCGACATCGGCCTGCACACGACAGACGCGCAGCTTGTCGGCCTGCGGGTGCTGCTCGGCATGCAGGATTTTCGCCACCGTGAACGGTTTCAGCGCTTCCGACCGGTCAATGACCTGCTCGACCTCGAGCCCGATCATGATTAGCGTTTTGCTGATCTCATCCAGCGAGGCATTGGTATCGAGATGATCTTTCAGCCAGGAGAGGGTGAATTTCATGATTCCTCCTCTCTTTTAACCGTCATTCCCGCGCAGGCGGGAATCCATATTCCAGAGTCGGAAATAAGTACGGGGAAAAGCTCATACAGAGCATTTCCTTTAGTGGTTATGGATGCCCGTCTGCGCGGGCATGACGTAAATAAATAATTCATAATCCCCCCGCCAGCGATGGGATATGGAGCGGGTCAAAGCCGTAATGTTTCAGCCAGCGTACGTCGGAGTCGAAGAAGGTGCGCAGATCGGGGATGCCGTATTTCAGCATGGCCATGCGCTCGACGCCAAGGCCGAAGGCGAAGCCCTGCCATTCGTTCGGGTCGAGGTTACAGTTCCTGAGCACATTGGGGTGCACCATGCCGCAGCCCATGATTTCGAGCCAATCGGCGCCGGCGCCGATTCTGATTTCATCCTTATTGCGCGCGCAGCCGATATCGACTTCCGCCGAGGGTTCCGTGAAGGGGAAGAAGCTGGGGCGGAAGCGCACCGGCACGTCGTCGAGTTCAAAAAATGCTTTGAGAAATTCGATGATGCAGCCTTTGAGATGGCCCATGTGGATGCTCTTATCGATGACGAAGCCTTCGACCTGATGGAACATTGGCGTGTGGGTGAGATCGGAGTCGCAGCGATAGGTCGAGCCCGGCGCAATGATGCGGAAGGGCGGCCTGCTGCCGCTCATGACGCGGATCTGCACGGGCGAAGTATGCGTGCGCAACAAGGTTTTGCCATCGCCATTGCCCTGCAGGTAGAACGTGTCATGCATCTGCCGCGCGGGATGCGATTCGGGAATGTTGAGTTTGTCGAAATTATATTCGTCGGTCTCGATGTCCGGTCCTTCGGCGACGCTGAAGCCCATGGCGGCGAAGATGGTGGTGATTTCCTCGATCACCTGCGTGACGGGGTGGATTTTACCCTGCGGCTCCGGACGGGCGGGCAGGGTGACGTCGATTTTTTCGGATGCCAGCCGCTGGTTCAGCTCGGCCATGGCGAGATCGCGCTTACGCGCCTCGATGGCTTCCGTCACTTCATTCTTGATCTGGTTGAGCGCCGCGCCCAGCGTCTTGCGTTCCTCAGGATTGGCTTGCCCCAGCGTCTTCAGCGCTTCGGTGATGATGCCTTTCTTGCCGAGCAGGGCGACGCGCTGTTCCTCCAGTGCGATTGAAGACCGCGCGGCTGATACAGCAGCAAGAGCTTGGGAGCGAATAGTATTAGGGTCAGTCATAGGGTTACGAATATGTCACTGCAGTTGCAGTGAAGCAATCCGGTTTTTTTGAAGATTAGCGTTGCCGCTTGGTCTGTTTGCCGCTGACCGGCTGGCTCTTTTCGATAAGGCGACCCTGTTCCTTGAGCTTTTTTGCTATGTAGTCCACGAATTCCGGGATGGTGGCTTCCATTGGTGATAGCAGATCAGAAGGATCATCATAATTTAACTTGATGCCGAATTCTGTTGCACAATGTTGTGTTACATCTTCGATTGCCATGCTGTCCAACGCCAATCTCGATAAAGTAACTCCTGTTTCCCGGAATTCTTGCAAGTGAGGACGGAGTTCGGTGCGGAGTTTGGGCTCAGCGTATAAATCTGCAACACTATAAGCAGGCGTAAATTGATTGGCAAATGCAGCCTGCACGATAGCGTGCAATCTATCCTCAATGCCTTCGCGGGTATAGGATTTTCCTGAGTTCATACTTGACTACGCCACCTTTTTGGCAAGCGCGGCCTTGCTCTGCTCGACGAGGGACTTGAAGGCTTCCGGTTCGCGGGTGGCGAGATCGGAGAGGACCTTGCGGTCGATCTCGATGCCGGCCTTGAGCAGGCCGTTCATGAACTGGGAATAGACCATGCCGTGCTCGCGGACGCCGGCGTTGATGCGCTGGATCCACAGGGAGCGGAAAGTGCGCTTCTTGCGGCGGCGGTCGCGGTAGGCGTAGCGGCGGCCTTTTTCGACCTTTTCAATGGCGACGCGGATGCAGTTTTTGGCGCGGCCGCGATAGCCCTTGGCGGCTTTCAGCAGCTTCTTGCGCCGGGGGCGGTTGGCATTCTGTGCGCGGGACATAGCTATTTACCCCCGTACGGCATGTACTGCACGATACGGTGCGTATCGGACTCGTCCATGATGGTGGTGCCGCGCGCGTTGCGGATGAAGCGGTTGGTGCGCTTGCGCATGTTGTGGCGCTTGCCGGCCTGCGGGGCGATGACTTTGCCGGAAGCGGTGAAACGGAAGCGTTTCTTGCAGCCGGACTTGGTTTTCAGCTTGGGCATTTTGTTCTCCTTAAATAAATGGATTCCCGCCTCGCGGGAATGACAATGAACCTGACCGTACAAGGCAATGCCTCGCCCGACGATGAGGGAGAGCCTTCTTAACCGCAATCGGGCGCGATTTCAAGTGAAAAACCGCAGGTTGCACCGGATGCCGTTTAGGCTTGAAAAGCAAGGGCAAAGCACCATATAATACCCTCAGAGAGCCGGGGGAATGATCCCCTGGCAGGAGAAATACTGGAGGTTTACCATGGCATTACGCGATCCGTTCGCCCGCGTGTCCACCGCAACCCAGAGCCGGGCCACTACTTACGACGCCGGGCTGCGCAGCTATATGCTGCGCATTTACAACTACATGGCCAGCGCCCTGGCGCTGACCGGCATCACGGCGCTCTTCACCGCCAACTCGCCGGCCATGCTGCAGGCGCTGTTTACCGTCAACGCGGCGGGGCAGGCCGGCCCGAGCGGGCTCGGCTATCTTGTCATGTTCGCGCCTCTGGGGCTGGTGCTGTGGATGAGCTTCGGCGTGCACCGCATGAGCGCCGCCATGGCGCAGGGCGTGTTCTGGGCGTTCGCGGTCATCATGGGCCTGTCCATGAGTTCGATCTTTCTCGCCTTCACCGGCGAGAGTATCGCCCGTGCCTTCTTCGTCACCGCCGGCACGTTCGGCGCCATGAGCCTCTACGGCTATACAACGAAGCGCGACCTGTCGGGCATGGGCTCCTTCCTGATGATGGGGCTGTTCGGCCTGATCATCGCTTCGGTGGTGAATATGTTCATGCAAAGCTCGGGGCTGAATTTCGCCCTGTCGGTGATCGGCGTGCTGATCTTCGTCGGCCTGACTGCCTGGGATACGCAACGGCTGAAGCAGATGTATTACCAGCTAGCCGGCGGCGGCGAGATGATTGCCAAGGCTTCCATCATGGGCGCGCTCAGCTTGTACCTGGACTTCATCAACATGTTCATGTACATCCTGCGCTTCATGGGCGAGAGAAGGTAACTCGTACCACTTCTGAAAACCCGGCCTTAGGGCCGGGTTTTTTTTTGCCATTGACCCGTGCCGGTTTTCCTCCTACATCGGTTGCATGGGCGAGGTGATCAATAATACCGAGAAGCATCGCTACGAGCTGCATATCGACGGGCAGGTTGCCGTCGCCGACTATAAGCTGCTGAACGACCGTTTAAGCATCACCCACGTGGGAACACCAGAGAATTTGCGCGGGCAGGGCATCGCCGCGCGTGTCATGGACGGTGTGGTGGCCGATGCAGAGGCGAAGGGACTTACTATTATCCCCATTTGCCCCTATGCTGCATCCTATCTAAAACGAAAGAAAAAATCATAGGTAAAATAATACCTTACCTAAATCCGCGTCGTCATCAAAGTGTCATTTGATCACAAGCCACTGAAAATCTATACTCAATCCATAAATATTGGGGATTTCCTATGGCGAATATGGAAGACGACGATAAGGAAAAAGGCGGCATCGGCATCGTACCGGCAGTGACGGGTACGGCCGCCGGTGCTGCTTTAGGTTTGGGCGCTACCAAATTAAGCGTCGACCGCAATATCAAAACAAATTTGGTGGATACGTATCTCACTGAAACCAAAATGCAGGCAGACCCTATTAATGCGGCCGAGTATTTTCCTCAAGGTGCCAGCGCTGAAGAAATCAGCCGCACGGCGCAAGATTTATCCAATGAAATACGTCATAATGCCCATCACACTGTTATGCATTCGGACAATCCTATGCATGTAGATCTGCGGACTCCCGGTACGGTGTTAGGCGACGCAAGGGAAGCATCAAGAGCAGCGACCGAGGCAGCAATGGCAGCGCAAGCGAGGCCGAAATTTCAGGAATTAAGTAGAAAAGTAGCAGCGGTTGCATCGGCGACCAGTGTAGCACATGAAACCGCGGCCAAAGACCTCTTAAAAACCATCGTAGACCAGGCGGAAAAAACGGATCGTGCCAATGTGGCGTTAAAGGTAAGGGAAATTTCCTGGCTCAGGCGCATCAATCCCTTTGCCGAAGGACTGCACCTGACCGGCGCACAAAAAGGCTGGGCGATTGCAGCCGGTACGACAACGCTTATTGTCGGCGGGATTATTACTGGCAAAGCGTTCCAGTGGATGTTCTCCGGCAAGGATCAGGATTCCACTCCTAATCGCTAATCCCAAATATTACTGGCATAACGCGCCGTTTACTTTTACTTTCCTGTGATGCAATCCATCAATAGCATCGGCGTCTATACGCTCTGCAAGCGCGAGATATGGCGCTTTATGAAGGTATGGGGGCAAACCATTGTCGCCCCCGTGATTACGACGCTGCTGTTCCTTGCCATCATGACGCTGGCGCTTGGCGGTGATGAGCGCCTCATCGACGGCGTCCCATTTAACCAGTTCATCGCGCCTGGTCTGATCATGATGGCGGTGGTGCAGAATGCCTTCGCTAACGCGTCCTCGTCGCTGATCCTGGGCAAGATCCAGGGCGTCATCATCGACATACTGATGCCGCCGCTAACCGGGGCTGAGGTGGTATTCTGCCTGGTGATGGGCGGGTTGGTGCGCGGGGTGATGGTCGGGGTGGTAGTGATGAGCGCGGTCTATATTTTCGTTCCGCTTAGCGTTGAGCATTTCTGGATTGGGGTGTTTTACCTATTGTCCGCATCGGTCATGCTGGCGCTGCTCGGCGTGCTGGCCGGCATCTGGGCGCAGGGCTTCGATCAGTTGGCGGCACTGACTAATTATATCGTGACGCCGCTGGCCTTTTTGTCGGGCACGTTCTATTCCATCAGGCAGCTGCCTGACTTTTTCTATAACCTCTGCCATTTCAATCCGTTTTTTTATATGATTGACGGATTCCGCTACGCCATGACCGGCTATACGGACGGCTCCATCGGGCTCGGCATGATCGTGCTGACGGCGGTCAATATCGCGCTGTGGGGGGTGACGGCCCAGATGTTCAAGCGGGGTTACCGCTTAAAAACCTGAGACTTGACAAGCCAGCGCCGCAGGCAGATAATCACGGTTTTTCTATTGTTTAATTCCCTCTCCCACAAAGTGGGAGAGGGTTAGGGTGAGGGCACTTTGTTCCTTTTAAGGAAGCGTCGCCCTCACCCCAGCCCTCTCCCGCATGCGGGAGAGGGGGGAAGTAGGAGCCGATGTCTGCGGTATTGCCGGTCTACCGGCGTTCCAACATCACCATCACCCGGGGCGAGGGAATGTATCTCATCGCCGCCGACGGCAGGCGCTATCTCGATTTTGCCTCCGGCATCGCCGTCAATGCGCTCGGGCATTGCCATCCGCACGTTGTGGCAGCGCTTAAGGAACAGGCCGATACGCTGTGGCACTGTTCCAATTTGTACCGCATACCGGGACTAGAGCGGCTGGCCGAGCGTCTCGTCGCGGCGAGTTTTGCCGACAAGGTGTTCTTCTGCAATTCCGGCACCGAGGCGGTGGAGTGCGGGCTGAAGATGGTGAGGAAATACTTTTCTTCTTCTCCTTCCCCACTTGTGGGGGAAGGTGGGATGGGGGGGAACTCTCCACATGCTCAGGCATCGCGTCCGACGCGCCACCCCTCCCACCTTAATCCTCCCCCACGAGGGGGGAGGAAATATAGAATCATCACCATGGAGGGCGGTTTTCACGGGCGCACGCTGGCCTGCATCTCCGCCGGCGGCAACGAGGTGGCGCGCAAGGGTTACGAGCCGTTGCTGGACGGTTTCGACCGGGGGGAATTCAATAACCTGAAAGCGGTGGAAAAAGCGATCACGCCCGAAACCGCCGCCATTCTCGTTGAGCCGATCCAGGGCGAGGGCGGGGTGCGCGTGGCGACGAAGGAATTCCTGCAGGGGCTACGCCGCCTGTGCGATCAGCATGGTTTATTGCTGTTCCTTGATGAAGTGCAGTGCGGCATGGGCCGCACCGGCGCCCTGTTCGCGCATCAGCAGATGGGTATCGTGCCCGATATCGTGACGGCGGCCAAAGGCATCGGCAACGGCTTCCCACTGGCGGCATGCCTGACCACCGACAAGGTCGCCGCCGCCATGACGCCCGGCTCGCACGGCTCGACCTACGGTTCCAACCCGCTGGCGATGGCGGTCGGCAATGCCGTGCTCGACGTCATGCTGACACCGGGCTTTTTCGAGCAGGTTGCCATGACGGGTGCACTGCTGGAAAACGGCCTGCAGGGGCTGGCGAAGGATTATCCCCACCTGATTGCCGATGTGCGCGGGGCGGGGCTGATGCTCGGCATCCAGATGCGCATCGATCACCGGGATTTCACCGAGCAGCTGCGCGGCGCCGGGCTGTTGACCGCCCCTACCGCGGAAGGCGGCGTCATCCGCATCATTCCGCCGCTGATCGTCCAGCGGGAACATATCGAAGAGGCGTTGCGCATCCTGCGCGGCGTATGCGAGGCCTATGGCAGGGAGCGTTATGCAAGCTGAGCAGGTAAAGGTGGATTCCTCCGCACCCAACCATTTTCTCGATCTTGCCGCCATCGACGGGGATACGCTGCGCCACATCCTGACCGAGGCGGCGCATCTCAAGGCGGAGCGGCGGGTCGGGCGGATGCCGCCGCTGCTGGCGGGAAAAAAGCTTGCCATGATCTTCGAGAAGAACTCGACGCGCACCCGCGTGTCGTTCGAGGTGGCGATGATGGAACTGGGCGGGCATGCGCTGTGCTTCAACGGTAACGACCTGCAACTGGGCCGCGGCGAAACCGTGGCCGATACGGCGCGGGTGCTGTCGCGCTACGTCGATGCCATCATGCTGCGTTGCCACAGCCACGACAAGCTTCTCGAACTGGCGGAAAATGCTGATGTGTCGGTCATCAACGGCCTGACCGAATTTAGTCACCCCTGCCAGATCATGGCCGATATCCTGACGTTCGAGGAACATCGCGGCTCCATCAGAGGTAAAACCATTGCCTGGATAGGGGACGGCAATAACGTGGCGCAGAGCTGGATCCAGGCGAGCGCGCTGTTCGGCTGCACGCTCCGGCTGGCCTGCCCGCCGTCACTGAAGCCATTGCCCGAGGTGGTGCAGTGGGCAAAAAAGCATGGCGGCCATGTGGAAATCATGGAGTCCCCGCAGGAGGCCGTTTCAGGGGTAGACTGCGTTATCACCGACACCTGGGTGTCGATGGGTGACGACCATGCGGAGAAGCAGATGAAGCTGCTGGCTCCCTACCAGGTCAACGAGGCGCTGATGGCACACGCGGCTCCAGATGCGCTTTTTCTGCATTGCCTGCCTGCCCATCGCGGCCAGGAGGTGACGGAAGGGGTAATCGACGGGCCGCAGTCGGTGGTGTTCGATGAGGCGGAGAACCGCCTGCATGCCCAGAAAGCCATTGTTTTATGGTGTCTGGGAGTCATTTAGGCAAGGTTTTAGCCTAGAATCCCCATTCTGAATGTATTATAATGGCTCATAAAAAGAGGCATTACCATGAATCCTATTGTTGTTATCATAGCGGTTCTTTTTTGCATCCTGATGGTGGCCTTTGGCAATAATCCCATCGAGGAGGCCAAGGAGGAGTATGCCAAGAAAATGGAGGGCAAGGACCCGCTTATCCACGCCATCGAGGAGCATAACAAGGCGACGCAGTTCCAAGATTTCGGCGTAGGAGATGCACTCAACACGGTGCCTGGCAGCCAGCGTACATATACCTACTCGCCTAATAATACAGGCTATCAGGATCCTACCGGCGCTCCACCCAACTATCCCGGCTATATGATGCGTGACGGCCAGCCGCAGAATTACCAGCAGCCGCAGCTGGTGCCCTCACAGCCGGCACAGCAGCCCCAGAACAACTATTATCCGCCGCCCCCGACTTCTGGTCCGGCTTCGCCGCTGCAGCCGCAGCAGCAACCGCGCTCGCAGTTCAAAACCCCGGATATCTGGTTACCCACCTTTTCATCCATGCGGGAACTGCCTGTCCTGAGCACTGGCCAGCGCCTTCACTTCGTCGGCATGAATGTTTACACGTTTGACCGTAATGGTATTCCCATGGTCATGCCGAATGGCAGGTATGCAATGTACAATGGCGCTGTAACGCTGATCGTCAAAGATGGAAAAAAAATTATCATAGACTGATTGCGTCCTGCGGCAGTCTGTAGTAACCCTCTCTTCATGTCCCGCAAGCATATCAAAGAGACCCGCCGCATTCAGCTGATTGCTGCCAACATGGCCTGTATCGCCCGCTACGGACTGACTGATACCACCATTTCACATGTCTCGAAGGAAGCGGAGATGTCACGCGGCATCGTCAATTTCTATTTCGAGTCCAAGGAAAAGATGATGCAGGAGACTCTGCGTTTCCTGAACGAGGAATATGGGCAAACCCTGGCGCAATCGGGCAATACGCCAGAGGCGCTGGTGCGTGGGCATTTTTCCCCGAAGCTGTGCAATGCCCGTCGCCTGGGCGTCTGGGCTGCGTTCGTCGCGCATGCAGCGACTCATGCGCCGTACCGCAAACTGTTGGCCACGGCGCGGCAACAGATGCTGGAAGCTTTTGCCAAAGCCGGACGGACGGAGCAGGCGGCCGATATCGCGGCCCTGATCGAGGGGCTGTGGCTGGAGTTCCTGCTGGCGCCGGAAGGGCAGAAGCGGGAGGCGTTGGTCGAGCGCTGTCTGGCGTTCCTGGAACTAAAACCAACCTTGAAGCTGGCCGCGCAGACGGTAAAACCGGTCAAATCGGGTAAAAAAACGGCAGATGAGCAGCCTTCGCTGCTGGATTTCGGCGATCTATTCGCAAAAAAGGCCTGACATTCAGCCTTAAAGCCTGTTAAACTCCGGATTTCTGAATCTTCTGACTACAGCGTGGCGCGCGTGATCGACACCCCCTTACTTGACAACGTTCAGGAACCCAAGGACCTGCACGAGATGAGCCTCGAGCAGCTTGAGCAGCTCGCCGTCGAGCTGCGTGCCGAAACGATCGATGCCGTGTCGGAGACCGGGGGGCATCTTGGTGCGGGGCTCGGCGTGGTCGAACTCACCGTGGCGCTGCATCACGTATTCGATACGCCAAGGGATATCCTGATCTGGGACGTCGGCCATCAGTCCTACCCGCATAAAATTCTCACCGGTCGGCGCGAGCGCATCCGCACCCTGCGCAAGCCAAGCGGGCTGTCCGGTTTCTGCAAGCGCAGCGAAAGCCCGTATGACGTGTTCGGCGCCGGGCACAGCTCGACCTCGATTTCTGCTGCGCTCGGCATGGCGGTGGCGCGCGACCTCTCTGGCGGCGATAACGAAGTGGTGGCCGTCATCGGCGACGGGGCGATGAGCGCCGGTATGGCGTTCGAGGCTCTTAACAATGCTGGCAGCCTGGGCTCACGGCTGATTGTGGTGCTTAACGACAACGACATGTCGATCGCGCCGCCGACCGGCGCCATGAGCGCTTACCTGGCGCGGCTGATTTCCTCGCGCCCTTATCACAAGCTGCGCGACATCGGCAAGATGGTCGCCGAGAAATTCCCCGAGCCTTTGGCACGCCTGATGCGCAAGGCGGAGCATTTCGCGCGCGATTTCGCGGTAGGCGGCACGCTGTTCGAGCAAATGGGGTTTTATTATGTCGGCCCGGTGGACGGGCATAACCTGGCGCACCTGCTGCCCGTGCTGAAAAATATCAAGAACGAAAAGGATTCCGGCCCTATCCTGCTGCATGTCGTAACCCGCAAAGGCCATGGTTATGCGCCCGCCGAAGCCTCACCGGATAAGTTCCATGGCGTCAGCAGGTTCGATGTCGAGACTGGCACGCAGAAGAAATCGGCCGCGAGGGCGCCGAGTTATACCAAGGTATTTGCGCAGAGCCTGATCAAAGAGGCGCAGAAGGATAGCAAGGTTGTTGCCATCACCGCTGCCATGCCATCGGGCACCGGTTTGGATCTGTTCGAGAAGGAATTTCCCGACCGCTGCTTCGATGTCGGCATTGCCGAGCAACATGCGGTGACGTTTGCTGCCGGGCTGGCGACGCAAGGTTATAAGCCGTTCTGCGCGATTTACTCGACCTTCCTGCAGCGTGCTTACGATCAGGTGGTGCATGATGTTGCCATTCAGAACCTGCCGGTGCGCTTCGCCATCGATCGCGCCGGGCTGGTCGGCGCCGACGGGCCTACGCACGCCGGATCGTTCGACGTCACCTACCTGGCGACGTTGCCGAATGTCGTCGTCATGGCTGCCGCGGATGAGGCAGAGCTGGTGCATATGGTCGCCACCGCTGCCGCTTACGATAAAGGACCTATCGCCTTCCGTTATCCGCGCGGAGAAGGGGTTGGTGTGGCGCTACCGGAGCAGGGTGTTCCACTGGAAGTAGGAAAAGGTCGTATTATGCGCGAAGGCAGCCGCGTGGCGCTGCTGTCGCTGGGCACACGGCTGGCAGAATGCATGAAAGCGGCTGGAGAGCTGGGCGCGACAGTGGCCGATGCCCGCTTCGCCAAGCCGCTCGACGAGGCGCTGATCCGCCAGCTGCTGAAAGATCATGAGCTGGTGGTGACGGTGGAGGAAGGTTCCGCCGGCGGCTTCGGGGCGCATGTTCTGAGCTTTGCCGCGCAGGCCGGGCTGCTGGAAAAAGGCAAGATGTTGCCTTTGTTCCTGCCCGACCGCTTCATTGAGCATAACACGCCAGAAGCGCAATATGACGAGGCGGGTCTCAATGCTGCGCAGATCATACGCGCCGTCAACGAGCGGCTGGGCAACAAGCCCGTGCTGGTGAAGCGCCGTGGCTAAGACCGTCACGGTCATCGGGAATCAGTTATCCTTTGGAGGAAAAACCTATCGCTGCGCCATCGGTAAGGCCGGGTTTTCTGCTTCCAAGAAGGAGGGCGACCATTGCACGCCGCTGGGAACCTTTCCCTTAAGGGAATGCTGGTATCGCCCTGACCGGCTGGATGCGCCCAAGACCGGTCTGCCGCTGAAAATCATTCATGAGGATGACGGCTGGTGTGACGATCCGAAGCACCCCGAGTATAATAGGCAGGTGAAACTGCCGCAGGCATTTTCGCATGAGCGACTGTGGCGTGATGACCGCCGCTACGATCTCATCGTGCCGTTAGGGTATAATGACGATCCGGCAGTGCCCGGGAAGGGCAGCGCCATTTTCCTACATGTGGCGGCGCCGGGTTACAGCGGCACGGAAGGTTGTGTGGCACTGAAGCGCGAGGATTTGCTGGAAGTGCTGGCACTCTGCGATACGGGAACAGTGATGACTATACAGAGTAAGTAATGGTCATGGCGTGGATTCTGTAGGAATCCTAAGGCCCTCCAGTATATTAATAAAACTGGATCCCCCTGGAATTGCTTCGCGATTTGGGGAATGACGGGGATTTTTCCTTGCAGTCAGGCCCTGACATCGCTAGTTTCCGGCCTGATCAACCGGAAAGGAAACCCCATGGGAACGCAGGTAAAAACCGTTATGACCGCACAGGATTACAAAGTCGCCGATATCAAGCTCGCCGAATGGGGCCGCAACGAGATTTCGCTTGCCGAGACCGAGATGCCCGGCCTGATGGCGCTGCGCGAGGAGTTCGACAAGTCGCAGCCGCTCAAAGGCGCGCGCATCGCCGGTTGCCTGCATATGACCGTGCAGACGGCGGTGCTGATCGAGACGCTGACGGCGCTCGGCGCGGAAGTGCGCTGGTCGAGCTGCAATATCTTCTCGACGCAGGACCAGGCGGCGGCAGCCATCGCCGCTACCGGCGTGCCAGTCTTCGCCTGGAAGGGTGAGACAGATGAGGAATATGACTGGTGCATCGAGCAGACCATTAAAGGCCCCAACGGCTGGACGCCCAACATGATTCTCGATGACGGCGGGGATCTCACCAAGATCATGCATGAGAAATACCCGGAAGTGATGAAGAATGTGAAAGGCATCTCCGAAGAGACGACCACCGGCGTGCATCGTCTGCATGACATGGCGAAGGCCGGAACGCTCAAAGTGCCAGCCATCGACGTCAATAACTCGGTCACCAAATCGAAGTTCGACAATCTTTACGGCTGCCGCGAATCGCTGCCCGACGGCCTGAAACGCGCCACTGACATTATGCTGGCGGGTAAGATTGCCGTGGTGAATGGTTTCGGCGATGTCGGCAAGGGCTGCGCGGCGAGTCTGAAAGGACAGGGCGCGCGCGTCGTCGTCACTGAGATCGACCCGATCTGTGCGCTGCAGGCGGCGATGGAAGGTTACGAGGTGACGACGATGGACGACGTGGCTGACAAAGGTGACATCTTCGTCACCGCCACCGGCAACATTGACGTCATCACGCTCGAGCATATGCGGAAAATGAAAGACCGCGCCATCGTCTGCAATATCGGGCATTTCGACAGCGAGATCCAGGTGGCGGCGCTGCGCAACATGACATGGAAGGAAATCAAGCCCCAGGTCGACGAAATCACCTTTCCCGATGGTAAGCGCATCATTCTGCTGGCCAAGGGCAGGCTGGTCAATCTTGGCTGCGCCACCGGACATCCCAGTTTCGTGATGAGCACCAGTTTCTCCAACCAGGTGCTGGCGCAGATCGAGCTGTGGAAGAATCATGCGAAATACGGGAACAAAGTCTATGTACTGCCCAAGCATCTCGACGAGAAAGTGGCGGCTTTGCATCTGTCAAAGCTTGGCGTCAAGCTCACGCATCTTACGAAGGAGCAGGCAAAGTATATCGGCACCGATGTCAATGGACCCTTTAAGCCGGACGCATACCGGTATTAGTTTCTGTCATCCTGAGTCCCCGCCTGCGTGGGGATAAACTCCGCGAAGCGGAGTCAAAGGATATTTTCTGCTTGCTCGGAGAACAGATCCTTCGACTCCGTTCGGACTGCGTCCTCACTTTGCTCAGGATGACAATAAACCTCATGACAGCATCTCGCATTTGGATTATGACCAATGCAGGAGGTGGTTGACCGGGCGTTATGGACGTTACATCCCTGCTTTTCCTGTTGCTGGCCGTGCTGATGGGAGCGCTGTGGTGGCGTGAACGGTCGAAGCGCCTTGCCACCGCGGCAATGCAGCCTCATACCCATAGTATCGAGAAGCTCAAGAATGAGCTGAAAAACGTCTCCACTATCATCAATATGGCGCCTTTCCCGGTCTGGCAGCGCGACGGAAACCTGAGCATCCGCTTCTACAATCTGTCCTACGGTGAAGCGGTAGAAGAGGTGGCGGATCGGGCCGAGGGAGCGGAGGTTCCCGAGATGGACAAGAAGGTCCGGGGACTGGCGAAACAGGCATTGGAAACGGGGAAACCAATGAGCGAGCGCCAGCACATCGTGGTCGGCGGCGGTGCGCGCAAGCTCTACCAGATCACCGAACTGCCGATTCCAGAAGAAAAAATTACGGTGGGCTTTGCCATCGACATTTCGGAGATCGAGGCGCTGAAGGAGGAGCTGGCGCGGCATGTCTCGGCGCAGGACGACCTGCTGGAAAGTTCAGCGTCGGCGATGGCCATCTATGGCGCCGACATGCGGCTCAAGTTTTTCAACAACGCCTTCGTTGCGCTGTGGAAGCTCGATGAGCTATGGCTTGATACGCAGCCGACCTATGGGGAAATCCTCGAGCAGCTGCGCGAGAAGCGCAAGCTGCCGGAGCAGGCCAATTTCCAGATGTTCAAGCAGCAGCAGATCAAGTTGTTTACCGACCTGATTGAGCCGCGCGAGGAATTCTTCTACCTGCCTGACGGACGCTCTTTACGCGTCATCGCCATTCCGCATGCGCTTGGCGGTATATTGTTTGCCTATGAAGACGTCACTGATCGACTGGCGCTCGAGCGTTCCTACAACACGCTGATCGCCGTGCAGCGCGAGACGCTCGATAACCTGCATGAGGGGGTGGCGGTGTTCGGCGAGGACGGGCGCCTGAAACTTTCCAACCCTGGCTATCTCAGCTTGTGGCACATCGATGAGGAAACGGCGCGCGCCGAGCCGCATGTCGGGGAACTCGTAGAAAAATGCAAGCCGCTATACCTTTATGAGAACTGGGAGAACTTCAAGCAGCAGCACGTTCGCGCTATGCAGACGCGGAGCTTTATGTCGGAGCAGATGGAACGCAGCGACGGCAAGGTGATCGACTGGCGCAAGATCCCGCTGCCGGACGGCGCAACGCTGATGACGTATCTCGATATTACCGACTCGACGCTGGTCGAACGCTCACTGCGTGAGCGCAATGAGGCGCTGCAGGAAGCCGACCGGCTCAAGAGTGAGTTCCTGGCCAACGTGTCATACGAGCTGCGCTCGCCCCTCACTTCGATTTCGGGTTTCTCGGAGATGCTGAAGCAGGAATATTTCGGGAGTCTCAGCGATAAGCAGAAGGAATATGTCGACGGCATCCACCAGTCTTCGCAGCGACTGATGCAGCTGATCAACGATATTCTCGACCTGGCGAGCATCGAAGCGGGCTACATGCGCCTGGAAGTCAGCAAGTTCGATATACACGCGATGATGAAATCAGTGCTGTCGCTGATCCAGGAGCGCGCCAGGGAATACAATCTCAAGGTAGAGTTCGAATGTCCGGCAAAAATCGGCAAGATGACCGCCGACGAGACCCGCATCAAGCAGATACTCTTCAACCTGCTCTCCAATGCCATCAAATATTCCGATGCCGGCGCTACCGTCACGCTGGGTGCCAGGGAGGCTGAGAGGGATCAGATCGTGTTATGGGTGGAAGACCAGGGGAAGGGTATTCTGCCCGAAGAGCAGGAAGCCGTTTTCGACAAGTTCTATAAGGGCCGCAACCAGGAGGCTACGCGTGGCAAAGGCGGGCAGCGCTCAGGCACTGGCCTCGGTCTTTCCATCGTTAAAAGCTTCATCGAACTGCACGGTGGTCATGTCGAGTTGCATTCTGAGCCGGGCAAAGGCTCGCGCTTCGAGTGCCGATTGCAAAGGCATAACCCGGAGATGCAGCAGTATCTTAAACCGAAGAAAGCGGCGTGAGCGATATTCACTATATCCTCACTCTCTCCTGCAGGGATACCCGCGGCATCGTGGCGACGGTAACAGGGTTTCTGGCCGAGCATTACGGGTTTATCATCGAATCGGCCCAGTTTGGCGATGCCTCGACCGGCATGTTCTTCCTGCGCATTGAATTCACTGTCGAGAAAGGTGGACCGGGCGACGATGTGCTGAAGCAGCGCTTTCAGGAGCAGGTCGCCAAAGCATTCGGCATGCAGTGGCAACTCATCGACAAGCAGAGGAAAAGCCGCGTACTTATCATGGTTTCGAAGGAGGGGCACTGCCTCAACGACCTGCTCTATCGCTACAAGACCGGCCAGCTGCCGATCGAGGTGCCAGCCATCGTTTCTAACCACAAAGACTGGGAGGGAGTGGCGAAGTGGCACGGTATCCCGTTCCATCACCTGCCGGTTGCCAGCGGCAAGCAGGCGAAGCAGGAGGAGCAAGTGTGGGAAATTGTTGTGCGTCACAAAATCGATGTGGTGGTGCTGGCGCGTTATATGCAGATACTTTCAGGGGATTTGTGCGCCCGGCTGGAAGGCCGGGCGATCAATATCCATCATTCCTTCCTGCCCAGCTTCAAGGGCGCCAAACCCTACCGGCAGGCCTTCGACCGGGGGGTAAAGCTCATCGGCGCGACGGCCCATTACGTAACGACGGACCTGGACGAAGGCCCGATCATCGAGCAGGAAGTGGCGCGCGTCGACCATACGCATTCACCCGATGACCTGACTGCCATCGGGCGCGACATCGAATGCCTGGTGCTGGCCCGCGCAGTGAAATACCATGCCGAACACCGCGTGCTGCTCAACGGGGCGAAGACCGTGGTGTTTAGGTAGTTACATGGAGCGGAAGATATTATAAAAGCCGGCGACCGTGCCAGCCAACCCCGCTACCAAAGCTCCGCCACCGATTACACCTTTGATTACGCGCTCGGTAGTAGGGATAGGCTCGAAGGCAAAGGTAACGGACTTATTCCCATCTTTATTACTATCCGTTTCAACCTGTCGTTCTTTAAGGCCGGTCATCGACACCGACAACATCTTCCCCCCCATGTCTATCAGCGCGCCGCCGACTACCATTTCCGCTACCGCAATACCGAATCCGGCGCCGGGATGTTTCTGGTCAACGGAGTGCAGCGTGTTCTGATGCCATTCAACCCCTTTGCCTATGGTGCGGGTGATGAGTCCTGCCTCCTTCTCGGCGGCTTCTACTATGTTGGTGTGACCTTGAGGCAATATTCTGGAAGCTCTGGCACCGTTGCGAATCGTATTAAGATGCTCAGTGGCTTTTATCACTTCCTGAGTTAGCAGATTCTGTGCGGTATCTATTCCTTCGGACCCAAATCCAATTTTTTGTAGCTGCTCGAAATAAGCCTGAGCTTTCCTATAAGCTTCTCGTTGTTTTTCGCCGCTTTCATTATGGAGATCATATAATACATCCAACCAGGATTTTTGAGCATGGGCTGCTTCCCGCAATGCTTTATTATTCTCGGTGTCAGCCACCTTTATCATCTTCCGAAAGACGCTTCTTCCGGTTTTCAAGAGAGTATTAATATTTTCTTGAATGGGTTCTGAACGCATGGATTTCTACTCAGTATTGTCGATTTTCCAGCTTACCACGATGGTAATAGTGATGGTGTTACAAAATGATGACATTTCTCCCGCTCGGGAGATTTATATAACTATATAAATTATATGGATATTCTTAGTTTCCCAATCTCGTGGCGGGGTGTTTCGACCCATCCGCCGGGGCGGGCTGGGATGATGGTTTCGGTCTGGATCTGTTCCTGGTAAAAGGCACGGATGTCCTTCATGTCCGTGTCATCGAGAAGGATCCAGGCATTGCGCAGGGCCAGCTTTCTGGCATTGCCGGTATCGGTGCGGCAGGTGTCCGTACGGTGGTCGCCATCGATATGAAACAGGCCAAAACGCACATTCTGCTCCCTCAGCTGCGGCAGGACCAGCCGGGAATCGCCTTCGTAGAAATAAAAACGGTCTTTAAATGCATGCTGAAGGTAATTCGCCACCGGGCGCGTATAGGAATGCATGCAGATATCGACACTATGCAGCTCGACGCCGTGCGCCAGCGCCAGCAGCGCCGAGTGTCCGCCATTCAGCCCGATTTCCAGCATCCGGTGACTGACACGGCAGGCGGCGGCCAGGTTGCCGCGTTTGGGTGAATTAGTGAGATTTTCCGCGACGGAACCGGTTCATGATGGTGGTAAAAAATATTGCCTTCCAGCGCATGGCCGGAATTTATGACGATGCGGTTGAGTTCATCCAGGTGCGGCAGGTAAGCTCGGGCAAATGACTGTGCGGAATCTGCACGTGGCGCCTAGTGGGTGACCACGCCGGTTTCCCCCTCGGCCTTGGGGATGGCGGAAGCCGGGGGGGGCGGGGTCCATTCGACCGGTTCGGGCATGCGCACCAGCGCATGCTTCAATACTTCATCGACGGTCGAGACGGGGATGAGCGTCAGATTATTTTTGACATTATCCGGAATCTCCTCGAGGTCCTTGACGTTCTCCTGCGGGATGAGCACGGTGGTAAGCCCGCCGCGCAGCGCCGCCAACAGTTTCTCCTTGAGGCCGCCAATGCCGAGCACGCGACCGCGCAGCGTCACCTCACCCGTCATGGCGACGTCCTTTCTAACCGCAATGCCAGTCAGCACGGAAACAATAGCGGTGGTCATGGCGATGCCGGCGGATGGGCCATCCTTGGGGGTCGCTCCTTCGGGCACATGCACGTGGATGTCCTTCTGTTGGAAAACCGGCGGGATGATACCAAACGCCAGCGAGCGCGAGCGCACATACGATGCTGCCGCCTGCACCGATTCCTGCATCACGTCGCCAAGCTTGCCGGTGATGGTGATCTTGCCTTTGCCGGGCATGGTAACGGCTTCGATGACGAGCAACTCGCCGCCAACTTCTGTCCATGCCAGGCCGGTGACCATACCGATGAGATCTTCCTTCTCGGCCTCGCCGAAGATGAATTTGCGCACCCCGGCGAATTTGCCGAGATTGGCCGGCGTCACCTTGATACTCTTGCGCTCGCCCAGCATAATTTCCTTGACCGCCTTGCGCGTCGCGTTGGCGATCTCGCGTTCAAGATTGCGCACCCCGGCCTCCCGAGTGTAGTAGCGGATGATGTCACGCAGCGCATCGTCGGTGATCGACCATTCGTCCTTCTTGAGGCCGTGCGCCTTCATCTGCTTGCTGATAAGGTGGCGCTTGGCGATATGCACCTTCTCATCCTCGGTGTAACCGGGGATACGGATGACCTCCATGCGGTCGAGCAGGGGGCGCGGCATGTTCATGGAATTGGCGGTGGCTACGAACATGACATCCGAGAGGTCATAATCGACTTCCATATAGTGGTCGTTGAAGGTGTGGTTCTGCTCGGGATCGAGCACTTCGAGCAATGCCGCCGCCGGGTCGCCGCGGAAGTCGGAGCCCATTTTGTCGAGCTCGTCGAGCAGCATCAGCGGATTCGACGATTTGGCCTTCTTCATTGACTGGATAATTTTACCCGGCATTGAGCCGATATAGGTACGGCGGTGGCCGCGGATCTCGGCCTCGTCGCGCACGCCGCCCAGCGAGATACGCACATAATTACGCCCAGTGGCGCGGGCGACCGACTTGGCGAGCGAGGTCTTGCCGACGCCCGGCGGACCGACGATGCAGAGAATCTGGCTCTTGACCTGCTTGGTACGCTGCTGCACGGCGAGGTATTCCAGGATGCGCTCCTTGACCTTCTCCAGCCCGTAATGGTCCTCGTCGAGGATTTTCTGGGCGAGCTTGAGGTCGCCCTTGATGCGGGTGGGCTTCTTCCAGGGCAGACTCAGGATCCAGTCCAGATAATTGCGGATAACCGAGGCCTCCGCCGACATGCTGCTCATGGTGCGCAGCTTCTTGACTTCGGCGAGTGCTTTTTCCCGCGCTTCCTTGGAGAGCTTCGTCTTGGCGATTTTCTCTTCGAGTTCGCCGATCTCATCCTTGCCGTCCTCGGATTCGCCCAGCTCCTTCTGGATGGCCTTCATCTGCTCATTGAGGTAGTACTCGCGCTGGGTTTTCTCCATCTGGCGCTTGACCCGGCTGCGGATGCGGCGCTCGGTATTCAGCACGGCGATCTCGCTCTCCATCAGTGTGAAGATATGCTCAAGCCGCTCCGGCACGCGCAGCATTTCGAGTATTTTCTGCTTTTCAGCAATGTCCACCGACATGTGCGCCGCGATAGTATCGGCGAGCAGGCTCGGGTTCGTGATCTTGTTGACAGTACCCAGCGTTTCCGGCTGGATTTTCTTGTTCAGCTTGACGTACTGCTCGAACTGCGAGAGCACGGTGCGGAACATCGCCTCGATTTCCTGCTTGTCGCCCTGGTCCTCGGGGGCCAGCTCGGCGACGACCTGGAAATAGTCCTTATTATCCATGAAGTCGGTGATGCGCGCGCGCGCCACACCCTCGACCAGTACCTTGACAGTGCCATCGGGCAAGCGCAAAAGCTGCAGAATGTTGCCGATCGTGCCGGTGCGGTAGATGTCGCCTTCTTTGGGATCGTCGACACCGCCGTTCTTTTGGGTGACGAGCAGGATCTTGCCCTCGCGCTTGACCACCTCCTCGAGCGCTCGCACCGATTTCTCGCGGCCGACGAACAGCGGCACTACCATCGAAGGGAATACCACGATGTCGCGTAGCGGAAGCACGGGGAAAATCTGGGTCTTCAGGGGCGCGGATGGTTCCATGGCAATCGCTTTTTCTTTCGGTTAAAATGTGTCTGGGCTTACCAGCAGGATACCGTCTAATATAGGGGAAGTATTTCCCCATTACCAGTGACAAGTGGCTGCAGATTTATAAGCGATTGATATTGGAAATAATAAAAAACGTATAAATGCTTTAGCGGATTTCGCTGCACTGGATGATATCCGGGCAACTCGGCAAGCCGTAGCTTTCGAGCTGGTGCGGATGGAGGGACTTGAACCCCCACGCCTTGCGGCGCCAGGACCTAAACTGGCAGATTTCGTTGGCGAGGTACGAGCTTAAGAAATCGCCACCCCGGCGCAGGCCGGGGCCCATGTTTTTTATGGTGCGGTCGAGAGGACTTGAACCTCCACGGGTTACCCCGCCAGAACCTAAATCTGGTGCGTCTGCCAATTCCGCCACGACCGCAAGAAGAAGTGGATCCCCGCCTTCGCGGGGACGACAGCTTTCCTAAGCTCGCATACGCTCACTAATGAAAGCTAGTCGATTCCGCCACATCCGCGCACCCACGTGTCATACCCGGGCCTGGCCCGAGTATCCATTGAAAAAATAGCGCTGGGCTAGAGGTGGTTCTGCGCCGTCTGCTGGAAGCTGGCCTCGCAGCCGGGGTATTTATGGCCGTCCGGGCAGGCGGTGTACTGGTAATAGAAGCTGTCCCAGCCCGTCGTTTCAGGCACCAGCCCGCAGCCGGAGAGGGGAAGCATCAGTAACAGAATGAAAGACAGCTGTCGCATAGGCGGCTATTATATTCATTCCTATGAATCCGTATGTTACAGTTTTGTGAAATTTGCATAAGCAAGTGATAAAATTAGTTCCGTATTTTAATACAGAGAGTTGCGTTCATACGGTAAAAGTTATCATACTGTAACAAAACCTTTGGCATCTAAGCCGTTGTCATGAAATTTTAACACACCGATGACAGGCACCGTGTTAGAGTGTAAGAGTAAAAAACCAATTTTTGCGGAAGGTTATGACGCCTCTTGAACAACGCATAAATTCCAATATCGACCGACTGATGGAGGAAGCCAAAAGCGGCGAAGGTACGCTTGGACATCTATTGACCAACAGCTACGATAAAGTTGCTAATGGCGTTGTTGATAAACATAAACTAGCCCAAAGCCGCGATTCTACGTTACCGAACCTTACTCAAGAAGAATTACGCCAGAAAATCAATGATGGGATGGATGCGGAAGCAGATAGGCTTAAGAATGGCTTGAAGCAAGCTGCCCAAGGTGAATCCACCCAGAATATGGATTTCAGCCAGTTTACCGGCATTGCCCAGGCGGGGAGCGCGGTGCTGGGAGGGGGATTCCTTGAAAAAATAGCCGGACTATTCAGCCTGTCGAATTTCGGCATTATCCAAGATCTTTTTTCCGGCTTCATGGCCATGCTCTCAGGCAGGAGTTTTCAGGAGGGAATGCAGGAATCCAAGCTCAACCGTAATATATCCAAATTGGCAGAAGGCCTGAATGTGGATTCTGCAACGCTCAAAAATGAATTATTGAAAGAGCCCGAGACAGCTGCCGCACCCCCTGCGGGAAATGTCGCCGCGGCCCAGCAGCAGGCAACAGGGGTTGCACTGGCGGGCACTACGTTGGATCAGGACTACAGCGCATCCAATGGAACTGGAACAGGGGCTGCACCACGTACACCCGCTCCTCCTCCGCCAGCTGCCGGACTGGTTCCCACTCCCTGATTTCCCCAGAAAACCATTTGCCTTTTGGGTTGCCGGATAGTAATCCCTATGGCTCTCTCAATATATATCGCAAGGGTTTGGCACGCATGAAGGTTACCGAGCTGAAATCACAGGGCCTGAAAAAGGAATTCCGCATCGTTGTCGGCGCGGAGCAGATCAACTCGGAAATGGAGCAGGCGCTGCGCCGCGCCGGCGAGCGCGTCAAGATTCCCGGCTTTCGCCCCGGCTATATCCCGCTGAAAATCCTCAAGCAGCGCTACGGCAAGAACGTGCAGGGCGACGTGCTGAAGACGGTTATCAACCGTGCCACCACCGAGGCCGTCAACGCACAGAAGCTGCGTCCGGCCCTGACGCCGCAGATCAACATCGAGGATTACAAGGACGAGGGCGAACTGACTTTCACCATGGCGGTGGAGACGTTCCCGGACGTGCCTGAAATCGGCTTTGATAAGATCACGCTTGACCGCAAGACCTTCGAGATCGCCGAATCCGATATCGACGAAGCAGCGCGGCGCATCGCCGAGCGCAGCCCGAAGCTGAACCGCCTGCCGGAAGGCACCGCGGCGAAGGAAGGCAATGTGCTAACCATCGACTTCAAAGGCACGATTGACGGCGTCGCATTCGAGGGCGGCACGGCCAGCGATTTTAATCTGGAGCTGGGCAGCGGCCAGTTCATCGCCGGTTTCGAGGACCAGCTGATCGGGGCGAAGGAAGGGGATGAACGAACTGTGAAGGTTACGTTCCCGAAGGATTACCCGAGCAAGAATCTGGCCGGTAAAGATGCCGCCTTCGCGGTTGCCGTGAAGGCCGTGCTGGAGAAGGACACGCCGGCGATCGACGACGCCTTCGCCAAAGCACGCGGTTTCGCCGACCAGCGCGCGTTCCGCGAGGCGGTACGCAACCAGCTGGTGAAGGAGTACGACCAGCTGGTGCGCAATCAACTCAAGAAGCAGCTCTTCGACCTGCTGGAAGAGAAATATGATTTCGAGCTGCCGTCCGGCATGGTCGAGATGGAGTTCAAGTCGATCTGGGACCGTATGCAGCAGGCCAAGGCCCGCGGCGAGGATGTCGGCGAGGATAAGAGCGAGCAGGAGCTGAAAGAGGAATACCGGCAGATCGCCCGCCGCCGCGTCAAGCTGGGGCTGCTGCTGGCCGAGATCGGCAACCGCAACAAGATCCAGATCTCGCGCGACGAGCTGTCGCGCGCCATGGTGCAGCAGGCGAGCATGTTCCCCGGGCAGGAAAAGAAGGTGATGGATTTCTACCGCGACAACCCGGACCGGCTGGAGGACCTGCGCGGCCCGATCCTTGAGGAAAAGGCAGTCGATTTCATCCTCGCCAAGGTCAAGTTCAACGACCGCAAGGTGACGGTGGAGGATCTGGCCGAGGAAGAAGACGCCGACACGTCGGAGAAGAAAAAGAAGAAGGCCGGCAAATCCGAGGAAGCGCCGAAGAAGAAGGCCGGCGGGAAGAAGTAGTCCCTGTCGTCCTTCCCCCCCAATTCGCGTTGCGAATTCTAGGGGAATCCATCTACCAGTGCATAAATAGATAACTGATTGCCATAGAGTTGCCTTGCAACTCGGGCGATGACGGAAGGCATGGATTCCGTCGGAGTTATCCGCGAAGGCGGGAAAGGGAATGACAATAACGATAACAAATAATTAACCTTTCGCCGCTACACAGAATCGAGTACGGTTCCTATATCTTCTTTATATCTTATTTATTAGTGCAGGATGGGTTATGACCAAAGATGCGTTGGAAGTGTATAATAACATGCTGGTGCCGATCGTCGTCGAGCAGACGAGCCGCGGCGAGCGCAGCTACGACATCTATTCGCGCCTCCTCAAGGAGCGCATCATCTTCCTGGTTGGCCCGGTCGAGGACCATATGGCCTCGCTGGTCTGCGCGCAGTTGCTCTTCCTGGAATCGGAGAATCCCGATAAGGATATCTTCATGTACATCAACTCCCCGGGCGGCATCGTGACTTCGGGTCTCTCCATCTATGACACCATGCAATATATCCGCCCCAAAGTATCCACTCTCTGTTTCGGTCAGGCGGCGTCGATGGGTTCGCTGCTGCTGGCGGCGGGTGAGCCGGGCATGCGCTACGCGCTGCCCAACGCCCGTATCATGATCCATCAGCCGTCTGGTGGTTTCCAGGGGCAGGCGACCGATATCGAGATCCATGCTAAGGAGATACTCAGCCTGAAGGCACGCCTGAATCAGATCTATGTCAAACATACCGGCCAGAAGCTGGCGGTGATCGAAAAGAACATGGAACGCGACAACTTTATGAATTCCGAGGGAGCTAAGGAATTCGGCCTGGTTGACCAGATCGTTGAAAAACGGTCGGCGGAAGACTTGCTGGATAAGAAGCCGAAATAAGGACTTAGCCTCTGGTAATTGTGCATTAACTACCTACATAGTATAATAGATAGTAACTAAAGGGCCTGAAAACGTGACCAAATCCGGCAGCCGAGAATCCAAGAACACCCGCTACTGCTCCTTCTGCGGCAAGAGCGAGCACGAGGTCAGGAAACTGATCGCCGGCCCGACGGTGTTCATCTGCGACGAATGCGTCGTGTTGTGCATGGATATCATTCGTGCCGCCGACAAGGGGGTGCTGGCAAAGGAAGGCGATGACATCGCCAAGCCACAGGACATCCGCAAGGTGCTCGACGATTACGTGATCGGCCAGGATCAGGCGAAAAAGATTCTCTCGGTCGCTGTGCACAACCACTATAAGCGCATTTCGCTGCTGGAGAAGAATTCCGACGTTGAGCTGGCCAAGTCGAACATCTTACTGATCGGGCCCACCGGTTCGGGCAAGACGCTGCTGGCGCAGACGCTGGCACGGATTCTCGACGTGCCGTTCACCATGGCTGACGCGACGACGCTGACCGAAGCGGGTTATGTCGGCGAGGATGTGGAAAACATTATCCTGCGACTGCTGCAAGCCGCGGATTATAATGTCGAGCGGGCGCAGCGCGGCATTGTCTATATTGACGAGGTGGACAAGATTTCGCGTAAATCCGACAACCCTTCCATCACCCGCGACGTATCGGGCGAGGGCGTGCAGCAAGCACTCCTCAAGATCATGGAAGGCACCGTTGCCTCCGTGCCGCCGCAGGGCGGACGCAAGCATCCGCAGCAGGAATTCCTGCAGGTTGATACGGCGAACATATTATTCATCGTCGGCGGCGCCTTCTCAGGTCTTGAAAAAATCATCGCGGCGCGCGGGCGGGGCACGGCCATCGGCTTCGGCGCCGATGTGCGCAGCGCGGAAAACCAGCGCGTCGGCGAGCTGTTCTCGAAAGTGGAGCCGGAAGATTTGCTCAAGTTCGGGCTGATTCCTGAATTCGTCGGTCGTCTACCCATTATTGCCACGCTGACCGATCTCGATGAGGCGGCGCTGATTTCGATTCTCACTGAGCCGAAGAATGCATTGATCAAGCAGTACAGCAAGCTGTTCGAGATGGAAGGCGTGCGCCTGCGCTTCTCCGATGATGCGCTGAAAGCCGTGGCGCTGAAGGCCATCAAGCGCAAGACCGGCGCGCGCGGTCTGCGCGCCATACTGGAAGGTATCCTGCTCGACTTGATGTATGAGTTGCCGAGCATGCCGAATGTCGAAGAGGTTGTCATCAATGCCGACGTGGTCGACAATAATGCGCCGCCGGTAATCGTGCATTCGGAACAGAAGCGCGAATCCAAAAAACCCCACTGATAGTTATAGATCAGAGAAGATAAGTGTGTGTGCTGAGGAAAAGTACGCGCGCTTAAGCTGATTTTCCGCACCTCTCCGCTTGGAGAGCTATTGCATTTAACCAATCGCTTCGTCTCAAACGGTAGATTTACTGCGAGCTTCCAAGAATTTTTTTTGAAAAAACCGCACGAATTGCTGTTTACATTTACTTTTTTCCATGCTTACGTCCGAACCGTAGCTTATGGCTGACGCTGTAGCTTAGAGTTTCAGCCCACTTCTACGCATCTTATAACAAGCAACTAGGGAGTTAGAACAATGAACAAGAATGAACTGATTGCGGAAGTAGCAGACCAGACCGAAATCACCAAGGCGAAGGCTGCGGAAGTGATCGATACCTTCATCTCCGTCATCTCGAAGTCGCTGTCGAAGGGCGAGGAAATCCGCCTGGTCGGCTTTGGCACCTTCACGGTCGTGCATCGCCGCGCCACCGAGGGCCGCAATCCCCGCACCGGCGCCGTCATCAAAATCGCCGCGAGCAACAAGCCGAAATTCAAGCCCGGCAAGGCGCTCACCGAAGTGGTCAACAAGGCCGCCAAGCGCAAAGCCGCCTAATTCAGGCAATTTCCTAAGGAAAATGAAACGCCCGGGAATGATTTTCCCGGGCGTTTTTTATGAAAGAGGCTGTTGCATTGCGCCCGGAAACAGGGTAAAACGCCTGCTCCGCTAAAGAAAGCGGGGCGATTAGCTCAGTTGGTAGAGCATCTCGTTTACACCGAGAGGGTCGGCAGTTCGAGCCTGTCATCGCCCACCACCCTACGCCTTCGGCTTCGGGTGGCTGACGCCGGTTCGCCCTGTTTTAAGCGGATATTACACTCCATGCGGGGGTGTAGCTCAGTTGGTTAGAGCGTCGCCCTGTCACGGCGAAGGCCGCGGGTTCGAGTCCCGTCACTCCCGCCATTTCCTACCCCAACCCGTTTTCAATCTGTTCTGGCTATCCACCCGGATTAGCGTTACTTATTTAATTATTACAATATCATGGCGATTGCCGATAAGGGTCGGAAGTGTCATAAAAGCTTCATACTTTCTATAATCTTAGGATGGTATAGTATAGAATGTATAACCATACCAACGGCTAAGGACTGCTGCCATGGCGTATAAATCAGACCTTGATCCCAGTCAGAAACAAGCGCTTCACGCTGCATTAGATCAGCAGGAAGAGGCGGCACGGAACGCTAGGCAGACCGGCGAATACCTTAAATTCGCCATGATCGGCCAGGAAGAGTTAGTGGAACAGCGGGGTGAGGATGGAACCCTGCAGAAATCCATCGCTGATTTTGATCGGGATGGTGCAGAACGGGCAAAAGACCTCGCTGTTATGGAGGTGGCGCAGCTGCAGGAGCGGATAGGCGATAAAGAAAACGGTTGGCTGGATAAAGAGCAGGCGCTTGCCGAAGCCCTGCTGAAACGGGTTCGGGATGCACAAGGCAGTGCGGCAGATAGCCTGGGTGGTGGTGAGGCGGGTTACGCCGAAGCGGTTCAGAGCGCAGAACAGGCGGTCGAGAACATCACGGTTGCCAAGACAGCTTTCGAGGCAGCCCGCGCAGAACATGAGGCGCAGGTAACACAGGCTCTGGAAGCATTTAAGCAGCAGGAAGATGCTGCCAAAGTTACCGGTCTGACGGGCGATGAGCTTGCAAAATTCCTAGAGTCGGCGACGCAAGCCCGCGATGCGGCAATGAACAGCAGTCATCAGGTGTATCGCGATACCCTTGCCGGAACGGTTGGCAGCCTGCTGGAGACGGCGGAGACGCGTCACCTGGCGTTGGCGCAGTTCGAACTTGCCGAGGCTGAACGCAATCCCGATAGTAAGGCCTCTGACATTGATCATGCGCGGGTCAGGGTTGCCATGCACCAGCGGCTGGCCAATACGGAAGAGTCCGTCACGGAACAGTTACAGGCTGCCGGCGGCTATCTGGAAGAAGTAGAAAAAGGCAAACAAGCCCGCCTGATGCAGCGGACCGATGATCTTGCACTCTTTGTCGATCATCTGAAGATTTCCGTCATTGACGAGCACTATGACACTAAAATCAGGGATGCTGAATCCAGGTTCGCCGACGAGGAAGTAACAAACCTGAAACTGGAACAGGAAAAGCTCGGCGACAAGCTGGGAAAAATCGGTGAAAGACTGGGCGATCAGCTCCGGGAAACCCTTGCCCAGGTTGAGAAGGACGATTCCCGTACGGAAGCTGAAAAACAGGAAATCCGGATAGCCGCCCTGCGGGATGCCACCAGCTACGAAGGCAGATCCCCCGATCGTTTCATGAGCGATTTCCTGGCAAGCCATGCGCCAGAGATGGCCCCGGTTAGTATCAAAGAGCGCGCGCAGGCTGCGGGCATCAATGCACGGGACATTGCCACGCTGAAATTGACTGAGGAGGGATTGATCGCGCAGCTCAAAGGCGATGGCGCCCGGGAAGTGCATCTGGCCAGTAACGAGGAAGCGCTGGATAAGGGGATCGACGTCGAAGGCATGGGCAAAAACGTTCGTATCCTGGTTGACAAGCATGCTGGCGTGGACGCAGAAACACAGCTAGTCGTACACAATACCGAAAAGCATAATATGTATGTTGGCGGAACAAATGGAGGTAAATCACCTTCCGCCCGCGATATGGTGGAGATTGCGCAGGCCGTAGGCAATGTGCGCTCCGCCGCAGGCGGGGATCTCAATCTTGATGATCAGGCGCAGATGACGGCCATGCAGCTGGATAAGAGTGCGCTGATGAAAGAGCATTGGAATAATTTATCTTCCAAGCAGAGGATGGAAATTTTGCAGAAAACTAGGGGCGGCAAGGGGAATTATTATGCCCAGATGGATGTCACTCAACTGGCGCAGGAAGTCCGCATGATGCGTGCCCTGGAGACCAACGAGACTATTGAGCGGGAAGCGGGCATCGCTGCTGCGGAGCAAGCTGGGAAGGATAGGCTGGCCCAACTTTATCCGGGTAAGTCGGAAAAAGACATTGCCGATATTTATGCCCAGCTGCAGGGCATCAATAGCGGCCAGGTCTATGGCGGTATGGATCCCAACGAGGTGCTGGTGCGTAACCTCGGGGGGCCCAAGCAGGTGGGGGGTGCCTCTCCCGAACAAGCCGGGCGGGGCCGGACAAGCTAGTAATCCTAAATCCACCTTAACTTTTGGTGTGCTGCGATGCATGTGGCTACACGTTTTTTCTTTGTATTGCGGTCAAAAAACGTTATAACTTAAGGCCGTATATTCCTACGGTTTTTAGTTCATGGATTCCATTCTTTCGCAGTATTTCCCCATCCTCGTGTTTTTCGGTATCGCCTCGGTTCTGGCGGCGATTATGGTGTTTTTGCCGCTATTTATCGCCCGCCAGCGGCCCGACCGTGAGAAAAACTCGGCCTATGAATGCGGTTTCGAGGCGTTCGGCGACGCGCGTGGCACGTTCGACGTACGGTTTTACCTGGTGGCCATCCTGTTCATCATTTTCGACCTCGAAGTGGCGTTCCTGTTCCCCTGGGCGGTGTCGCTCGGCGTGATCGGCCCGGCCGGCTTCTGGTCGATGATGGCGTTCCTGTTCGTCCTCACGGTGGGCTTCATCTACGAATGGAAGAAAGGTGCGCTGGAATGGGAGTGAATCAGGTTTCCGATATCAGAGCGCGCATCACCGACCAGGATGCGCTGTTGAACCAGGCCTTCAACGAGCTGGACAATAAGGGCTTCGTCGTGGCGAAGCTCGACGCGCTGGTCAACTGGGCGCGTTCAGGCAGCCTGTGGCCGATGACCTTCGGCCTGGCCTGCTGCGCCGTGGAAATGATGCAGGCGGCCGCCTCGCGCTACGACATGGATCGCTTCGGCGTCATGTTCCGCCCGAGCCCGCGCCAGTCGGACGTGATGATCGTCGCCGGGACGCTGTGCAACAAGATGGCGCCCGCCCTGCGCAAGGTCTATGACCAGATGGCCGAGCCGCGTTACGTCATCTCGATGGGCAGCTGTGCCAACGGCGGCGGCTATTACCATTATTCCTACTCGGTGGTGCGCGGCTGCGACCGCATCGTGCCGGTCGATGTCTATGTGCCTGGCTGCCCGCCGACGGCCGAGGCGCTGATGTACGGCATCCTGCAGCTGCAGAAAAAAATCCGCAGAACCGGGACGATAATTAGATAACCATGGATATTGCCTTCACTAACCTCACTGGAACGATTGAGCGGCAGATGCCGGGGGCGCTGCGCGGCTCGGAGATCATCCATGGCGAGTGGACGCTGACGGCCAACCTGTTCCAGATCATCCCGCTGATGACTTTTCTGCGCGACGATTCGAACTGCCTGTTCACGCAGCTGACCGATATTGCCGGCGTCGATTTCCCCGAGCGCGAGCAGCGCTTCGATGTGGTGTATCACCTGCTCAGCATGCAGCATAACCGGCGTGTGCGCGTGAAGCTGGCGGTCGATGACAAAACGCCGGTGCCGTCGCTGACTGGCTTATATCCCAATGCCGGGTGGTACGAGCGCGAGGTGTGGGATATGTACGGTGTGCTATTCTCCGGCCATCCCGATTTGCGCCGCATCCTGACCGATTACGGCTTCGACGGTCATCCCCAGCGCCGCGATTTCCCGCTGACCGGCTATGTCGAGATGCGTTATGACGAGGAGCAGAAGCGCGTGGTGTATGAGCCGGTGAAGCTCAACCAGGCCTACCGGAGCTTCGATTTCCTGAGCCCGTGGGAAGGCGCGCCGGATTATGTGCTGCCGGGGGATGAGAAGGCGACTAGCAATGGTTAGCGAGCATGGCGAGCTTAGCATTGCTGTCGTCCCCGCGCAGGCGGGGACCTTGTGCCACAAGCTGGATTCCCGCTTTCGCGGGAATGACAAGGATGGGCGTAATGGCTAGGAAAAAAATTGATTTTACGATCCGTGATGCGCATCTGGAGGATTTTGAGGAAATCTACGACATCTTCCGCCATGTACTGGAAGAGGGAAAAACCTATTCCTACACGCTCGAGGAGATGACGCCGGAGCGCTCGCTGGCCTACTGGATGAGTGCGCCGGGTACGCATTGCTTCGTCGCCGACGTCAAGGGCAAGGTGGCGGGGGTCGGCACCGTGCGTCCCAACCGCACCGGCCGGGCGGGACATGTCGCCAACGCCTCGTTCATGGTGCATCCGCACTTTCGCCGCATGGGCATCGCCAAGGCGCTGGGCAAGAAGGCGCTCGCCCACGCCAAAAAGGAAGGCTACAAGGCGATGCAGTTCAATTTCGTGGTGAGCGCCAACCAGACGGCGGTGGAATTATGGATGGATCTCGGCTTCAAGGTGGTGGGCACGCTGCCCAAAGGCTTCAAGCACGCCAGCAAGGGCAAGGTGGATGTGTATATCATGCATAGGTTTTTATGAGCCAACCGGTTGAAGTAAAGAACCTCACCCTCAATTTCGGCCCGCAGCATCCGGCGGCGCACGGGGTGTTGCGGCTGGTGCTGGAGATGGATGGCGAGGTGGTCGAGCGCGCCGATCCGCATATCGGCCTGCTGCACCGTGGCACGGAGAAGCTGATCGAGCACAAGACCTACCTGCAGGCGGTGCCGTATTTTGACCGGCTGGACTATGTCTCGCCGATGAACCAGGAGCATGCTTTCGCGCTGGCGGTGGAAAAGCTGCTGGGCTGCGAGGTGCCGCTCAGGGCGCAATATATCCGCGTGCTGTTCTCCGAGCTGACGCGCATCTTAAACCATATTCTTAACGTTACGACGCAAGCGCTTGATGTCGGGGCGATGACCCCGCTGTTGTGGATGTTCGAGGAACGCGAAAAAATCCTCGAATTCTATGAGCGCGCATCAGGAGCGCGCTTCCATTCGGCCTATTTCCGGCCGGGTGGCGTGCACCAGGACATTCCGGCCGGGATGGAGGAGGATATACGCCGCTTCGCCATCGGCTATAAGAAAATCCTTGATGATGTTGATAATCTGCTCACTGAGAACCGCATCTTCAAGCAGCGGCTGGTCGATATCGGCACGGTCAGCGCCAAAGACGCCATCGACTGGGGTTTCACCGGCCCGATGCTTCGCGGTTCCGGCGTGGCATGGGACCTGCGTAAAAGCCAACCCTACGAGGTGTATGATAAGCTCGATTTCGATATCCCGATCGGTAAGAACGGCGATTCGTGGGACCGCTATCTGGTTCGCATGGAAGAGATGCGCCAATCGCTCAAAATCATCCACCAGTGCCTCGACCAGATGCAGGCTGGGCCGGTGGTTACCGACGATCCGAAGATCGCGCCGCCGAAACGCGCGCTGATGAAGCAGTCGATGGAGGCGCTGATTAACCACTTCAAGCTCTACACTGAGGGCTACCATGTCCCGGCGGGCGAAACCTATACTGCCGTAGAAGCCCCCAAGGGAGAATTTGGTGTCTATCTCATCGCCGACGGCACCAACCGGCCCTACCGCTGCAAGATCCGTGCACCGGGATTCGCGCACCTGCAGGCGCTGGAGTTCATGACCAGGGGGCACATGCTGGCCGATGTGGTCACCGTCATCAGCACGATGGATATTGTATTTGGAGAGATCGACCGATGAGAAGGTTCCTGTTCTTCTGCGGAGTAATGGCGTTTGTAGGCATGGCTGAAGCCGCCAATGTACAATTAAGAGCGTTTGAAATTGCATCTCCTGAGGGGCAATCAATCATAGCATCATCCTCAGTTCGGTGTGTGCACCCCTTCTTAACGGAACAAGGAAAGCGGGCCTTTAATATTTTTTTTGATGAAGTTGGTAAGGCCCATTTTGCAGCATATACTGCACAGAATTTGGATAAGAAAATCCATGTTCTGGTGAATGGAGAAATAGTTCTTAAACCTGTCGTTCGCAGTGCTATTACACGTGGGGAAATAATATTGACGGCTGAAACATTAGAACAAGGTTTGGAATTTAATAAAGCATTTGCGGCGTTTCCAAAGTGTAAAGCAAATGGGGAAAACGATCAATGATGCGGTTTGCGCTGTTTTTTCTTTTACTGTCCTGCCCGGTGACGGCGCATGCAATTTCCCCGGCAATCCCCGACGCATCGTCGGAGTTGCCCCCCATGCCCTCCATGACGCCGCCCTCGATGTTTCCCGCTCTGCCACCGTCGCGTGCCTGTGTGCGCAAGGATTTACAGGGTACCTGGAAACTGCAGAACGTCTATGAAGAACAGGTTGGCACGGAAACCGCTGATTTCCAAAATAACCCGGTGCAGTATCTCTCCTTCGAGAACGATAATATCTATGCCCAGATCAGGGCTGGCCGGTCGGATCTCTCCACCACTGCCATTCAGGACGCGGTGAAGAGTGCACGCGGCAAGGATTTGAGCCAGTATCTGATGCATGAATCCGGCATGCTGTATTTTTATAAAAACGGCGTTGCCGCCGAAACGCGGGCATGCTTTATCGTGGCCAGCGATGCGGGGAATTTCCGTGCCGGACAGTTGCTCCTGATGCCGCCGCAGGGACAGCATCCGGGGCGAATGGTCAAGGTGTATGCGAAGATCTGGGAGCCGGCGGAAAAGCCGGAAAAGGAAAAGAAGAAACGGCGGAAGCGGAGAAGGTAGGAATGACAGGTAAACTGCATCAGCACCGGGAACAGGGCCCTGATCGCTTCGTGTTCACCACCGACAATCTTAAGCAGGCGGAAGCGATCATCGCGCGCTACCCGGCGGGATTTCAGCAGAGCGCTGTCATGCCGCTGCTGGCGTTGGCGCAGCACCAGAACGACGGCTGGCTGCCCAAGAGCGCCATGGATTATGTAGCGCAGCTGCTTGCCATGCCGCCGGTGCGCGTTTACGAGGTGGCCACTTTCTACACCATGTATAACCTCGAGCCGGTCGGAAAACACGTGATCAATGTCTGCACCACTACGCCGTGCTGGCTCAAAGGTTCCGATGCCATCGTCAAGGCCTGCGAGGAGCGGCTGGGTATCAAATGCGGCGAGACGACGGAAGACGGGCAGTTCACGTTGCGTGAGGTGGAGTGCCTCGGCGCCTGCGTCAACGCGCCAATGTGTCAGGTGATCAACCGCGAGGGCGAATATTATTACGAGGACCTGACGCCCGACCACGCGCGGCGCATCCTCGACCTGCTGGCGCATGGCGGCAAGCTGAAGCCCGGCCCGCAGACCGGGCGGCACTCCAGCGAGCCGGCGAAGGAGAAAGCGTGATGCTCACCGATAAAGACCGCATCTTCACCAATCTCTACGGCTTCGAGGACTGGGCCTTGAAGAGCGCGCGCATGCGGGGCGACTGGGATAATACCAAGGCGCTGCTGTCCAGAGGGCCGGAGGCGATCATCGAAGAAGTGAAAGCCTCGGGTTTGCGCGGGCGGGGCGGGGCGGGGTTCCCGACCGGCACCAAATGGTCGTTCATGCCCAAGAAATCGGACGGGCGGCCGAGCTATCTTGTCGTCAATGCCGACGAGGGTGAGCCGGGCACCTGCAAGGACCGCGACATGATGCGCCACGACCCGCACAAGTTGATCGAGGGGTGTCTCATCGCCTGCTTCGCCATGCGCGCCGTGGCGGCCTACATCTATATCCGCGGCGAATTCTGGGAGGAGGCCAACCGGCTGGAATACGCCATCAACGAAGCATATGAAGCCGGACTGATTGGCAAGAACGCCTGCGGCAGCGGCTATGACTGCGATATTTTCGTGCATCGCGGCGCCGGTGCCTATATCTGCGGCGAGGAAACGGCCCTGATCGAATCGCTCGAGGGCCGCAAGGGGCAGCCGCGCCTGAAGCCGCCCTTCCCGGCGGCGGTTGGGGTGTGGGGCTGCCCGACTACCGTTAACAATGTGGAAAGCATTGCCGTGGTACCTACCATCCTGCGGCGCGGCGCGGCATGGTTCGCCAGCATCGGTCGTCCCAACAACACGGGCACGAAAGTCTATTGCATTTCGGGCCATGTGAACGCGCCGTGCAATGTCGAGGAGGCAATGAGCATTCCGCTGAAGGAACTGATCGAGAAACATGCGGGCGGCGTGCGCGGCGGCTGGGATAATCTGCTGGCGGTGATTCCGGGCGGTTCGTCGGTGCCGCTGATTCCCAAATCGATCTGCGACACGGTGCTGATGGATTTCGACGCGCTGAAGGAAGTCAAGTCCGGGCTCGGCACGGCGGCAGTGATCGTCATGGACAAATCGACCGACATCGTGAAGGCTATCGCCCGGCTGTCGAAATTCTACATGCATGAATCCTGCGGCCAGTGCACGCCATGCCGCGAGGGCACCGGCTGGCTGTGGCGCATGATGGAGCGCATGGTGCAGGGAAGGGCAATGCGCGAGGAGATCGATCAGATGCTGGACGTGGCATCGCGCATCGAAGGCCATACCATCTGCGCGCTTGGCGATGCGGCAGCCTGGCCGGTGCAGGGGCTGGTGCGGCATTTCCGCGGCGAGATCGAGCGCCGCATAGACGAATTTTCCCGGAAGGCAGCGTAATTCGATATGGAGAAACAACATGGCTAAACTGATCATGAGGGTTGAGGGCATGGATGGGCAGATCGAGCTGTTGCCCGACCGCGTCATCATTCGCCGTGATGGGATATTGAATGCCTTCAAATACGGCATGCACGCCAAACGCGAAATCCCGCTGGGCGCCATCTCGGAAGTTGGCTTCAAGGACGCGGGCATGATGACCATGGGCGAGATCGATTTCGTGCGCTCGGGCCGCAGCATGGAGGAAAAGACCAAACGCGCCAGCAGCGCCGTCCGCTTCCCCCGGAAAAAACAGGCCGAGTTCGAGGCCTTGAAGGAAAAAGTTTTTGAACTGTTGGAAAAAGTCGCCAATAAGCATCATCCATAAGGTCCCAATGCCGAAACTATTTATTGATAAAGTGTCATGCTGAAACTAACCATTGACGGAAAGGAAATCGAGGTCGAGGCGGGCACGGTCCTCATCCAGGCCTGCGAGCGACTCGGCATCGAGATCCCGCGCTTCTGCTACCATGAGCGCCTCGCCATCGCCGGCAACTGCCGCATGTGCCTGGTCGAAGTGTCGCCAGGGCCGCCCAAGCCGCAGGCTTCCTGTGCGCTGCCCTGCGCCGACGGCATGGTGGTCAAAACCAACTCGCCGATGGTGAAGAAGGCGCGCGAGGGCGTGATGGAATTCCTGCTGATCAACCACCCGCTCGACTGCCCGATCTGTGACCAGGGAGGCGAATGCGACCTGCAGGACCAGGCGCTGCTCTATGGGCAGGGGGTCAGCCGCTACCGCGAGGTGAAGCGCTCGGTCGAGGACAAATACATGGGCCCGCTGATCAAGACGCAGATGACGCGCTGCATCCACTGCACGCGCTGCATCCGCTTTGCCTCGGAAATCGCCGGCGTGCCGGAGCTCGGCGGGTTCGGGCGCGGCGAGCATATGGAAGTCGGCACCTATGTCGAGCAGGCAATCACATCGGAATTGTCGGGTAACATGATCGATCTTTGTCCGGTCGGGGCGCTGACCAGCAAGCCGTATGCCTTCGTGGCGCGGCCATGGGAGCTGAAGAAAACCGAGTCGATCGACGTGATGGATGCGGTGGGGTCCAATATCCGCATTGACTCGCGGGGGGAAGCCGTGCTGCGGGTGCTTCCGCGCATCAATGAGGACATCAACGAGGAATGGATCTCGGATAAGACGCGTTTCGCCTGCGATGGGTTACGTGTGCAGCGGTTGGACCGCCCTTACATTCGCAACAGCGAAGGCAGGCTGGTGGAAGCCACATGGGCGGAAGCACTTCAGGTGGTGGCCGACTGCTTCCGCAACGTGCAGCCGCAGGAAACCGCGGTGCTGACCGGCAACCTGGCCTGTGCTGAGAGCGTCATGGCGTTGAAGGATCTGACTGACAATCTTGGCATCACTAACCGCGACTGCCGCCAGGAAGGCACGCTGTTCGAATCCAAGGACCGCGCCGATTACCTGTTCAACACCACCATCGCCGGGATCGAAGAGGCCGATGTCTGCCTGCTGGTCGGTACGAATCCGCGGTACGAAGCGGCGCTGGTCAATGCGCGCCTCCGCAAAGCATGGCTGGGTGGGAAACTCAAAATCTTTAATATCGGCCAGGCGACTGACCTGACGTACGCCTATGAGCATCTGGGCGACGATCCGCGCCTCCTGTCCGACATTATCGCCGGGCAGCACGCGCTGGCGGAGGTGTTGTCCTCCGCGGAGCGTCCGATGATGGTGCTCGGCACGGCGGCGCTGGCGCGGCCGGACGGGGAGGAGATTTTCGCCGCCGCCCGGCAACTGGCCCATCGGTACGGGCTGGTGAAGCCCGGCTGGAACGGCTTCAACGTGCTGCAGCATGCGGCGGGCCGGGTGGGGGCGCTCGATCTCGGTTTCCTGCCGGGCGAGGGCGGAAAGGGGCTAGGCCAGATTTTCGACGGCTGCCGCCGCGAGGAGATCAAGCTGGTCTATCTGCTCGGCGTCGATGAGTTCGACATGAGCCTGCTCAGCAACAGTTTCGTTATCTATCAAGGGCATCACGGGGACGATGCGGCGCACCGCGCCGATGTCATCCTCCCCGGCGCTGCCTATACGGAAAAGGACGCTACCTATGTCAATCTGGAAGGCCGCGTGCAGCAGGCGAAGCGCGCCGTGTTCCCGCCGGGACAGGCGAAGGAGGACTGGGCGATCATCCGTGCCCTGTCGGACGTGCTGAAAAACCCGCTGCCCTATAATAATCTGGCCGGGCTGCGCGCACACATGGCGGAGGTAGCCTCCCATTTCGCGCGCATCGGCGAGATCGTGCCGGCTCAGTGGTCGCCCCCGACGCACTCCGGCCCGTTCAAGATTAGCGATATGGCGCTGGATGAGTTCATCGCCAATTTCTACATGACCGACCCCATCTCACGCGCCAGCAAAACCATGGCCGAATGCACGCGCGTCAACGCCAATCCCTACCTGCGGCGGGTGGCGTGATGGATTCACTCTGGCAACTTTGGGTGGAAGTAGAGCCCCTATTTTGGCTGGTAGTAAAAATTCTTATGCTCACCATCCCGCTGCTTATCTGCGTGGCGCTGCTGACGCTGATGGAGCGCAAAGTCATCGCCGCGATGCAGCTGCGCAAGGGCCCGAATGTCATCTCGCCGTTCGGGCTGCTGCAGCCTTTCGCCGACGGGCTGAAGCTGATCCTCAAGGAAACCATCATCCCGTCACAGGCCAGCAAGCTGGTGTTCCTGCTGGCACCGATGCTGACGTTTACGCTGGCGCTGGTCGGCTGGGCGGTGATTCCCATTTCGCCGGACTTCGTCATCGCCGATATTAATGTTGGCATTCTCTACCTGTTCGCCATCTCCTCGCTCGGCGTGTACGGCATCATCATGGCGGGCTGGGCGAGCAACTCGAAATACGCCTTCCTCGGTGCCATCCGCTCCAGTGCGCAGATGGTAAGCTATGAAGTGTCGATCGGTTTCGTCATCGTTACCGTGCTGCTGGTCGTCGGCTCGCTGAATCTCGGCGACGTGGTGCGGGCGCAGGCGGGCGGCATCACGCACTGGCATGCGGCGGGCATCCTGCTGCCGATGTTCATCCTCTTCTTCATCTCGGCGCTGGCCGAGACCAACCGCCATCCGTTCGATTTGCCGGAAGCCGAAGCCGAGTTGGTGGCGGGCTACAATGTCGAATATTCTTCAATGAGTTTCGCTCTGTTCTTCCTCGGCGAGTACGCCAACATGATCCTGATGTCGGGCATGACTACCATTCTGTTCCTCGGCGGCTGGTACCCTCCGGTCGACATGGAGCCCTTCACCTGGCTGCCGGCGCCGTTATGGTTCCTCATTAAGGTGCTGTTCTGCCTGTTTGTGTTCATCTGGGTGCGTGCCACCGTACCGCGCTACCGCTACGATCAGCTGATGCGGCTGGGCTGGAAAGTGTTCCTGCCGCTGTCGCTCGTCTGGGTGGTGCTGACTGCTGCCTATGTGGTGTATCTGAAACCGGGAGCGATGTAATGGCCAAAGAGGATGCATTCGTCACATTGGGCGATGAGCTGCTTTCCGACGAGATGGTGGGCGAGGTAGCCGGCCTGCATGAAGGCGTGGGAAGCACCCTGCAGCAGGCGGCGGAATGGCTGGTGCATTTCGTGCATATGCTGGGCTATCCCGGCATTTTTATCATGTGCTTCCTGGAAAGCACCTTCATGCCGATTCCGAGCGAGGTGACCATGATTCCGGCGGGCTATCTGGTGCAGCAGGGCGAGATGAATCTGTTCATCGTGCTGTTCTGCAGCATCACCGGCACCATCGGCGGCGCCGTCTTCAACTATTATATCGCGTTGCATTACGGGCGGCGTTTCCTGTATGCCTATGGCAAATATTTACTCTTCGACCACGACAAGATGGAAAAGCTCGACCGTTTCTTTGCCAGCCACGGCGAAATCTCGACCTTTACCGGCAGGTTGATTCCCGGCCTCCGGCATTTCATTTCGTTCCCCGCCGGGCTGGCGCACATGGATTTCAAAAAATTCTGTTTCTACACCGGTGCGGGTGGGGCCATCTGGATGACGACGCTGCTAGCGGTGGGCTATTTCATCGGCGGCAATAAGGAATTGATTCGGCAATACATGCCCTATGTGACCACGGCGGCGATCGCCTCGGTTGTGCTGATGATAGCAATCTATGTCTGGCACAAACGCCGGAAACACAGGCTGGCCCGGCAGACGGCCAAGGAGGAATCCGATGGCGTGGCTTGACCGGACGGCGCGTTCCTTTCTGTTGCTCGAGCTGGTGCGCGGCTTCGGCATCACGCTGAAATACATGTTCAAGCGGCCGGTGACGATTAACTATCCCTATGAAAAAGGCCCGCTCAGCCCGCGTTTTCGCGGTGAACATGCGTTGCGCCGTTATCCAAACGGTGAAGAGCGCTGCATCGCCTGCAAGCTGTGCGAGGCGATCTGCCCGGCGCAATGCATCACCATCGAATCCGAGGCCCGTGCCGACGGCAGCAGGCGCACCACGCGTTACGACATCGACATGACCAAATGCATCTATTGCGGCTTCTGCCAGGAAGCCTGCCCGGTCGACGCCATCGTCGAGGGGCCGAATTTCGAGTTCGCCACCGAAACGCGCGAGGAGCTCTTCTACAACAAGGAAAAACTGCTGGCCAACGGCGACCGCTGGGAATCCGCCATCGCCGCGAATTTATTGGCCGATGCGGAGTATAGATGATGAAAGGAAGCGCCCTCACCCCGGCCCTCTCCCGCTGCGCGGGAGAGGGGGAAGTGGTGGTAGCGACGATACAGACGGTCCCCTCTCCCGTTTACGGGAGAGGGTTAGGGTGAGGGCACTTAATGTTTTGTGAGGGCGCTTAGTTATGCGTGAAGGCCATAAGGTAGGTGGGGCAAGGCGATTACGTCGTACTCTTACCGACGCGGAAAGCACATTATGGTATTACCTGCGCGACCGGAGGCTGTTTGGCTTGAAGTTTCGCCGTCAATGTCCCGTAGGGCCGTACATCACGGATTTTGCCTGTGTGGAACATAAGATCATTATAGAATTGGATGGCGGGCAACACGCAGAACGACAGGGATATGACCAAAATCGTGACCGCTTTTTGCAGCAACAAGGCTTTACCGTAATGCGATTTTGGAATAATGAAGCGCTGCAAAATACGGAAGCGGTATTGGAGACGATTGCGAACCATTGCAAGTGCCCTCACCCCGGCCCTCTCCCGCAAGCGGGAGAGGGGGAAGTTTTGGCCGACGCGGAGTACAGGTAACATATGGATACTGTTGTTATTATATTCATAATATTCATGGTTCTTGCGATAGGCGCTATCGGCTGGATTTTTTACCAGCAGATTTTCCAACATCCTCTTGGGCATGGTGAGGAGGTTCGCGATACCAGAGAACTTACACAGGGCACTAGTTTTCCGCCTGAATTTCCGCTTGGAGGAGAGGATTAATAATGACTGAACTCCTCCCCACCTTTGTCTTCTACCTCTTCGCCTCGGTGACGGTGCTGTCGGGGCTGATGGTGATTTCGTCGAAGAATTCCGTGCATTCGGTATTTTTCCTGATCCTGGCCTTCTTCAATTCCGCCGGGCTATTCGTCATGCTGGGGGCTGAGTATATCGCGATGACGCTGGTGATCGTCTATGTCGGCGCAGTGGCAGTATTGTTCCTTTTCGTCGTCATGATGCTGAACGTCAATTTCGAGCAGCTGCGCGAGGGCTTCCTGCGCTACCTGCCGGTGGGGGCGCTGGTAGCGGCCACCCTGTTCGGTGAGATCGTGTTGGTGTTGTACCTGTCGCTCAAATTCCCCACCAAGCTGGCACCCGCCACCCAGCCGATTCCCGCCGCTACGGAGATCACCAATACCGAGGCGATCGGCAACGTGCTTTATACCTGGTATCTCTATCCCTTTCAGATGGCAGGCATTATCCTGCTGATTGCTATGATCGGTGCCATCGTGTTGACGCTGCGCCACCGTCCCGGCGTGCGGCGGCAGAAGGTTTCCCAGCAGCTGGAGCGCAAGCGCAGGGACAGCGTGACGCTGGTCAGGGTCGAAAGTGGGAAAGGGTTATCCTGATGTCCCCGTATTTCTTCGGCCAGATCGGCATATTCCATTACCTCACCGTGTCCTGCCTGCTGTTCACCATCGGCGTCTGCGGCATTTTCCTCAACCGCAAGAACATCATCACTATCCTGATGTCGATCGAGCTGATACTGCTCGCCGTCAACATCAACTTCGTCGCCTTTTCCGTGAAGCTGGGCGATCTGACCGGTCAGATTTTTGCGATATTCGTACTCACCGTCGCCGCCGCTGAAGCGGCCATCGGGCTGGCTATCCTTGTCATCTACTTCCGTAACCGCGGTTCGATCGCGGTGGAAGACGTGCATCTGATGAAAGGGTAGGGGATGACGACCGGCAGCATGATCATGCTTATCGTCTTCCTGCCGTTGCTGGCAGCGCTCGTCGTCGGGCTGACCGTGCGGGTCATCCCGCCGCGCGCGGCGCATGCCACTACCTGCGCCGCCATGGTGGTGTCGGCGATCTTCTCCGGCTTCATCTTCGCTGATTTCGTCACGTTGGCGCATATTTATGGCGGCTGGCAGGACGCGGTTGGCCCGGGGGGGCTGGTACACAAGGTGCAGGTGGCGCCATGGATCATCTCCGGTGACTTCACCGCTGGCTGGACGCTGCGCGTCGACGCACTGACGGCAGTGATGCTGGTCGTCGTCACCTGGGTGTCGGCGGTGGTGCATCTCTATTCCGTGGGTTACATGAGCCACGACCCGCATCAGCCGCGCTTCATGGCGTACCTGTCGCTCTTCACCTTCTTCATGCTGATGCTGGTGACATCCGACAATCTGGTGCAGCTGTTCCTCGGCTGGGAAGGGGTGGGACTATGCTCCTACCTGCTGATCGGTTTCTGGTTCAAGAAGCCGGAAGCCAATGCAGCCGCCATCAAGGCCTTCATCGTCAACCGCGTCGGCGATTTCGGCTTCGCGCTTGGCATCTTTGCCACCTTCGCCCTGTTCGGCAGCGTGCATTTCGATGCGATTTTCGGCGCGGCGGCGGAGCGCAGCGGCGATACTATGACTTTTCTCGGCCATGAATTCCACGCGCTGACCCTGATCTGCATCCTGCTCTTCATCGGTGCGATGGGGAAATCAGCACAACTCGGCCTGCATACCTGGCTGCCCGACGCGATGGAAGGCCCGACGCCGGTCTCGGCGCTGATCCACGCTGCCACCATGGTAACAGCCGGTGTGTTCATGGTGGCGCGCTGCTCACCGCTGTTCGAGCAGTCGGCGGTGGCGCTCGACGTGGTAACCATCATCGGGGGCCTGACCGCCTTCTTCGCTGCCACGGTCGGACTGGTGCAGAACGACATCAAGCGCGTCATCGCCTATTCGACCTGCTCGCAGCTTGGCTATATGTTCTTTGCCTGCGGCGTCGGTGCTTATTCGGCAGCAATCTTTCACCTGATGACGCATGCCTTCTTCAAGGCGCTGCTGTTCCTTTCCGCCGGTTCGGTGATTCACGGCATGTCGGGCGAGCAGGACATGCGCCGGATGGGTGGCATCTGGAAGGAGATGCCGGTAACCTACGCTTACATGTGGATCGGCTCGCTGGCGCTGGCCGGGGTACCGCTCTTTGCTGGCTATTATTCCAAGGATCTCATCCTCGAGGCGGCGTATGCGGGCGGCATCGGCCCGGCCCGGCTCGCCTTCTGGCTCGGCGTGATGGCGGCGTTCATGACGGCGTTCTATTCCTGGAGGCTGATCTTTCTGACGTTCCACGGGCAGCCGCGCGCCTCAAAAGAGGTGATGAGCCATGTGCACGAATCGCCGGGCATCATGCTGAAGCCGCTGCTGCTGCTGGCGTTCGGGGCGGTCTTCTCCGGCATGCTGGGGTATCACCTGTTCGGGCTGGTGTCAGCCGATGGCGATTTCTGGCAGGCGACCATCGCCTCGCATACCATCATCGAAGAGGCGCATTACGTGCCGCACTGGGTGGCTATCCTGCCGGTGCTGCTGGCGCTGGCCGGGATCGGACTGGCCTGGCTGCTCTATATCCACCGTCCCTCGGTGCCGCACAAGCTGGCGATGCTCTTCCCTTCCATCTACCGCTTCCTGCTCAACAAGTGGTATTTCGACGAGCTGTATGACCGGCTGTTCGTGCGTCCGTCCATGCTTATCGGCAAATATCTGTGGAAGATCTGGGATGAGCGCATCATCGACGGGCTCGGGCCCAACGGGACGGCGCTGGTGACGCAGCTGCTTGCCGGCCGCGTCAGCCGCCTGCAGACCGGCTACCTGTATCATTACGCTTTCGCCATGCTGGTCGGCTTCCTGGTCATTTTCACGTGGGTGGTGTTCGGATGATCCTGACCTCCCTCATACTCCTGCCGCTCTTCGGAGCCCTGCTGATTATGTTCCTCGTGCGCGGCGATGACGAGCGCTCCGCTGATGAAGCGCGTTATATCGCCCTTGCCGTCACCTGCGCCACCTTCATCGGCTCGCTCTTCCTGTGGGGCGGCTTCGATGCCGGGACGGCTAATTTCCAATGGGTCGAGAAGCACGAATGGTTCAAGGGGCTCGGTATCCAGTATTACCTGGGCATCGACGGCATTTCGCTGTTCATGGTACTGCTCACCACTTTCCTGATGCCGGTTTGCATCCTGTGCAGTTGGGAGTCGATCACCCAGCGCGTGCGCGCCTTTATGGCTAGCTTCCTGCTGCTCGAAGCATTTGTCATCGGTGTGTTCTGCGCGCTCGACACGGTGATGTTCTATATCTTCTTCGAGGGTATGCTGATCCCGATGTACCTGATCATCGGCATCTGGGGCGGCAAGCAGCGCATTTACGCCGCCTATAAATTCTTCCTCTATACTCTGGCTGGCTCGGTGCTGTTTTTGGTCGCGATCGTGTACCTGTATCACGCTTTCGAGACCACCAGCATCCCCGAACTGATCAAGGCCGCCCCGTACCTGCCCGAGAACGTGCAGCGATGGCTGTGGCTGGCCATGTTCGCTTCATTCGCGGTCAAGGTGCCGATGTGGCCGGTGCATACCTGGCTGCCCGATGCGCATGTGCAGGCGCCCACGGCAGGCTCGGTCATCCTGGCCGGCATCCTGCTGAAAATGGGCGCCTACGGGTTCCTGCGCTTCTCGCTGCCGATGCTGCCCGAGGCGTCGCATTACTTCGCGCCATTCATCTTTACCTTGAGCGTTATTGCCATTATCTACACCTCGCTGGTGGCGTTGATGCAGCAGGACATGAAGAAGCTGATCGCCTATTCTTCGGTGGCGCATATGGGCTTTGTCACCATCGGCATCTTCACTTTCAATATTCAAGGCATCGAAGGTGCCATCATGCAGATGATCAGCCACGGGCTGGTGTCGGGCGCACTGTTCCTTTGCGTTGGAGTGCTCTATGACCGGATGCATACGCGCGAGATCGCCCGCTACGGCGGCGTAGTTAACGTTATGCCGAAATACGCAGCCGTTTTCATGTTTTTCACCATGGCCTCTATCGGCCTGCCTTCGACCTCAGGTTTCGTCGGCGAGTTCCTAGTGCTGGTTGGGGCGTATCGGGCTAATACATGGGTGGCGTTCCTCGCCACGACCGGCGTGGTGCTCGGCGCCGCCTATATGCTCTGGCTCTACCGCCGCGTCGTGTTCGGCGAGATCGCCAATGACGAGGTGAGAGCGCTGAAGGAGATGAACGGGCGCGAGATAGCCTTTTTCATTCCCGTCATCGCGCTGGTGGTATGGATCGGGCTGTATCCCAAGCCATACCTGAACGCTATGGAGGCATCGGTAGCGCAGCTGGTTAAGCAGTCTGCTCTCACGCAGGCGGCAGGGGGCACCGGGCCATGATTATGGGCGATATCCATCCCTCCAGTTATCTTGCGCTGGCACCGGAGCTTTACCTGTGCCTGTCGGCAATGGCGCTACTGGTCTATGGCGTCTACCGCCTCCGCCACGCGACAAATTTCCTGATCATCCTCGGCCTGTTGGTGCTGGCGCTGACGGCAGGATTGGTTATCTATAACTACCCGCTGCAGGCGGTGGTGATGAACGGCATGTTCATCGCCGATCCGTTTGCCTCGCTGGCGAAATGCATTATTCTCGGCGCGGCGGCGCTGACGCTGCTGCTGGCATCGGGATGGCTGAAGGAAGAGGGCGGTCGGCCCTTCGAATTCGTGGTGCTGGTGCTGTTCGCCACGCTCGGCATGCTGCTGATGGTATCGGCGGGCAACCTGCTTTCCCTCTATATGGCGCTTGAAATGTCAAGTCTGGCGCTCTACGTGCTGGCCTCATTCGTGCGTGACGATGCCCGTTCTAGCGAGGCGGGCCTCAAGTATTTCGTGCTCGGCGCGCTGGCCTCCGGCATGCTGCTGTTCGGCATGTCCCTGGTATACGGCTTTGCAGGCACCACCGATTTTGCGGGACTGGCGGCGCTGTTCGCCGCTCCCGCCACCGTGTCGAAAGGCGTCATCGTCGGGCTGGTGCTGATGATCGCCGGATTCTGCTTCAAAATCGCCGCCGTGCCGTTCCATATGTGGGCGCCAGACGTATATGAGGGCGCGCCGACGCCGGTCACCGCCTTTTTCGCCACTGCCCCCAAGGCGGCGGCGCTGGCGCTGCTCGTGCGGGTCATGGTGCAGCCGTTCGGTGATCTGCTGTCGCAGTGGCAGCAGGTGATCATTTTTGTTTCCATCGCATCGATGCTAACGGGCGCGCTGGCGGCCATCGTCCAGACCAGTCTCAAGCGTCTGCTCGCCTACAGCTCGATCGGCCATGCCGGTTTCATGCTAATGGGCCTGGCGGCGGGCAATGCGGCCGGCCTGCAGTCGGTGCTGATTTATCTTGCCGTCTATATCTTCATGAGCGCTGGCGCTTTCGGCATCCTGCTGTTGATGCGGCGCGGTGGGCAGTATGTCGAGGATATCGCCTCGCTTGCCGGTCTGGCGCGTACGCGCCCGGTCATGGCATTCACGCTGGCGCTGTTCATGTTCTCGATGGTGGGCATCCCGCCGCTTTCCGGATTCTTCGTCAAATGGTATGCTGTGCTGGCGGCGGTCAGCGCGGGCTTAAGCTGGCTGGCGGTGATTGGCGTAATAGCCAGTGTGATCGGCGGCTACTATTACATTAAAGTGGTGAAGGTTATGTATTTTGACGAGCCGGCGGTGCCCTTCGACGCGCCTGCCTCGCGCCTGCTCTCCTTCGGCATCGCCATCGCCGCGCTGGTAACGCTGTTCTTCTGTTTGCTTCCGACGCCGCTCGTGTTACATGCTAGGGCCGCCGCCGAGTTATTAGTGAGATGACATGAGCAAGCCGAAAAAAAGCGCCAACCTGATCAATGATTATCACTTGCTGTCTTTCGACTCGTTGGATTCTACCAACGAGGAGGCCAAGCGGCTGGCGCGCGGTGGTGGCTCGCACGGCGCGGTCATCTGGGCGAAGCGGCAAACCGAGGGGAAAGGCCGCATGGGGCGCGTCTGGATATCGGCGGAAGGCAATCTATTCGTCTCGGTGCTGCTCGCGCCCGACAAACCGATGAAAGAATTCGCGCAGCTTTCCTTTGTGGCAGCACTGGCGGTGATCGAATCACTCGAGGGATTGATCCCCGAAACCTACCGGCTGCAGTGCAAATGGCCTAATGATATCCTCCTTGGCGGGCGCAAGGTTGGCGGTATCCTGCTCGAATCGTTCCAGACCGGTGATAACGGCCATGGCAAACCGTGGGTGGTGGTTGGCGTTGGCGTCAATGTCGACAGCTTTCCCCCACGCACTGAATTCCCCGCCACCTGCCTTAAGGATGCGGGGGTCGAGCTGGTTTCTGCCAAGATCATCCTGTCGCGCTTTATCCATCACTTCATCGAGCGATACGACGAATGGACCACCATGGGCTTCACGCCGGTACGCCGCAAATGGACCGGCGTTGCCTGGGGGATCGACGAACGCATCCGGGCGCGCCTGCCCGATGATACGATCGAGGGCATCTGCCATGGCATTGATGAAGATGGCAGCCTGGTGCTGGGGCTTGATAACGGCAGGAAACAGCAGGTGCATGCCGCCGATGTGTTTCCGGCTGAGGCCATGGAGGCGTAGATGCTGCTCGCCATCGACGCCGGCAACACCAATGTTACCTTTGCCGTCTTCAATGGCGACCAACTGGTAGGACAGTGGCGGATCCATACCGATGCGCGCCGCACCGCCGATGAATACGGCGTGTGGCTGACGCAGGTGCTCGAACATGCCGGCATCATGCCGGATCAGATCAGGGGAGCAGTGCTGGCTTCAGTGGTGCCGCAGGCGCTGTTTGATCTGCGCCAGCTGGCAAAGCGATATTTCCATGTTGATCTGATGGTGATTGGCGATCCACGCCTGAACATAAAAACCGGCATTGGGGTAAAAATCGATAACCCTTCGGAAGTAGGTGCCGACCGGCTGGTCAATGCCTTTGCGGCATGGCAGCGGTATAAGCAGGCGCTGATCGTGGTCGATTTCGGCACGGCGACCACTTTCGACGTGGTGAGCGACCAGGGGAATTACATCGGCGGTGTGATCGCGCCTGGTGTCAATCTCTCGCTTGACGCGCTGCAGCGGGCGGCGGCCAAGCTGCCCAACGTGGCCATTCAGCCGCCGGGCAAGGTAATCGGAACCAATACGGTGGCTGCCATGCAATCAGGCATTTATCACGGCTATGCGGGATTGATAGAGGGAATCGTGGCACGCATTCGGAACGAGTACGGTAACCCGATGAAAGCTATCGCCACCGGCGGGCTGGCGGCGCTTTACGCCAAAGCCTGTCCGGCTATCGAGCATACGGAGCCGGATTTGACCATTCATGGCTTAAAAGATTTATATCGGATGAATAGTTGATATTGCCATTCCCGCGAAGGCGGGAATCCATATTTCTCCATTTGCGAATTGGTTTGGCATTGGATCCCGGCCTGCCCCGGAATGACAAGGAAAGAATAAGAATATGACTTTCGACTTCAAGAAACACCATGACGATCTGCTGTTCGTGCCGCTCGGCGGCTCGAACGAGATAGGCATGAACCTCAACCTTTATACCATCCATGGCAAATGGCTGATGGTGGATTGCGGCATCGGCTTTGCGACCGATTATCTGCCGGGCGTGGAAGTGATCGTGCCCGATATCTCCTTCATCGCCGAGCGGAAGAACGACCTGCTGGGGCTGGTTATTACCCACGCGCATGAGGACCATCTGGGTGCCGTGCCGTATCTGTGGCGGGAACTCGAATGCCCGATCTATGCCACGCCGTTCACCGCTTCCTTCCTCAGGCACAAGCTTTCCGAAATGGGGCCAGGCAAGAAACCGCAGATTACAGGGATAGAGCCGGGTGGATCGCTGAAACTCGGCCCGTTCGCCCTGGAATTGATCGAATTGACCCACTCGATTCCCGAAATGCAGGCGGTGGCGATCTCCACCGATAAGGGCGTGGTAATGCATACCGGCGACTGGAAGTTCGATGAGACACCCTTGATCGGCCCGGTGTCGGATTACGGGCAGCTGACTAAATACGGCGATGGGAAGGTACTGGCCATGGTCTGCGACTCCACCAACGTCTTCGTCGAAGGCGAGTCGGGGTCGGAAGGTGAGGTGCGGGCGCATCTGGCGGGGCTGATCCAGCAATGCAGGCAGCGCGTGGTGGTAACGACCTTTGCCTCCAACCTGGCGCGGGTGGCAACCATCATCCAGGCGGCGAAGGATGCCGGACGGGTGGTTTGTCTGGCCGGGCGGTCGCTACATCGCGTAACCGATGCGGCGCGCGAGAGCGGCTACCTGCCGGACGATATCGAGTTTGTCAGCGACAAGGAACTGATGAATCTGCCGCGCGGCGATGTATTGCTGTTATGCACCGGCTGCCAGGGCGAGCCGCGGGCGGCGCTGACGCGCATCGCACGCGGTGATCATCCCAATATCCGCCTGCAGCCGGGCGACACGGTGATTTTCTCTTCGCGCAAGATTCCCGGAAACGAGATGAAGATCAACTGGGTCAATAACCAGCTGATCGGCAAGGGCATCGAGGTCATTACCGACAAGGATTACTTCATCCATGTCTCCGGCCATCCAGCGCGGGAGGAACTCAAGCGCATGTACCAGATGGTGCGACCGCAGATCGCCGTACCGACGCATGGTGAGCCACGCCATCTGCATGAGCACGCGAAACTGGCGCGTTCACTAGGCGTGGAGGAGACGGTCGAGGCATATAACGGCGCGGTGGTGTGGTTGGAGAAGGGCGAGGCCTCGGTCATCGGCAAGGTGCATGCCGGCTATATCGCCATCGACGGGCTTTCCATGATCCCCACCGACGGCGATATCATCCGTACGCGTCGTAAGTTGCGCGATGACGGGGCGGTATTTGCCAGCGTGGTGGTCGATGACCGGGGACATCCGGTTCAGCCGCCGCAGGTGGTCGCGCCCGGCTTGCTGGACCCAAAGGAAGATGCGGATGTATTGGAAGAATGCGTAGAGGAGATCACCCACGCGCTGAAACACGGCAAGCCGCGCGTTTCGGAAGAACAGATCAGGGAACAGGTGCGCCTCAGCTTACGCAAGATGCTCAAGCGCGAGCTGGATAAGAAGCCGGTGATCGAGGTGCACGTAACGCGGATTTAGTGCAGTTTCTGGCTGGTCTGCTGCGCCTTGGTAGCCCGCTCCTGCTCATACTCGCGCCATTTGGTGCTTTCCGGCCCCTCCTGCTCATGCAGGTGGCCTTTGCCGATCTGCAGTCCCTGCGCGAATGCCGCCTTGACGGCACGTGTTGCCTCGTGGACAGAAACCTGCCCCTCGCGGCTCTTGGCGATGACGTTGGTCATGCCGCCGGCAAAGGAGCCAATGGTGCCGAAGCTGATGCCGCCGATGGTGGCCCCGGCCAGCACTGCCGTCGCTACCGGAACGCTGGCAAGGGTAGCGATGCCGGCGGCAAAAGCAGCACCGGCGAGCAGTCCGAAGGTGATGCCGACGAGGGCGCCTTTGAACGTGCCCTGAATGCCGCTCAGCATCAGGCTGGTGAAGTTCGGCTGGGTGTTGGTTGTATCGGCCATAATTGATCCTTCCGTTTAATGAATGCTGTGCAGCGTGGTGTGCAGGTGGTCCGGCTTGTGCGGCAGGTCGCGCTGCGGCGACAGCGGTTCCTGGTATAACGCATGCTCCAGCTCCGGGCAATGGCTGCGGCAGCGCTGCAGCGAGGCCGTCTGATGCGCACGCAGCGCCTCGCGCTCCTGCGTGGCGTGCTGCACGGACTTCCAGGCGCCCATCCCACCCGAGATGGTGCTGCCCAATGCCAGGCTGAGGGCCATTTTAGTTGCGATGGCACCGACACCTCCATCATGAAAAGCTTTAGCTACATGCAGGATATCAAATGCTTCTTTGCCGGTGGCGACGCCCAGCAGCGCCGATCCGCCCATGATCAACCCGGCGAACATCAGGCCGCTCGGCAGGTAGCTGATGGCGCTTTTGACGAAACCAACTGCGCCAGTCTTGATCTTTTCCCACAGCGACAGGGGTTTTGCCGGTTGATTATGATTATCACTCATACATTCCTCTATAACCCAGGACCCAGTTTACCACGTACATTCAAAGGCAGATCCTTCGGTGCCGCGAGCGGCAAATCAGGTGTCATGCCGTGAAAGTAACCGGATTGGAGAGCTTCATTATAAGCGGCACCTTGCATTATGCCGTGGGCAGTAACGCTTGAAATAAGTTTATGTGCCATGTATTTTTTCGCGCTGCCGTAGATTAGAGTGCCCATCAGTAGATAGGTAGCGCTTGTCGTGAGAAGACTGCCTATGTGACCTCCGGCCAATCTATTCGTAACATTCAAAAAGTCGCCGTGAGGGACTACCATCCCCGTTATGGCTGAAGTAGCCATGATAGCACCAAGCAGGATTACACCTTTCGGCAGGATGTTGACCGCATTTTTAACAATGTCGGTCACGCCGGTCTTGATCTTTTCCCACAGCGACAGGGGCGGGGCGAGTTCGTTACCTGACATGATGATCCTGCCCTTCCGTTTTCGCCTGCGCGCGTTTCTCCAGTTCACAGGCACAGAATGATCCCTGCTTGCGATACATATCGTCGTTTGCCACTTCCCGTTCGCCGAATGGATCCTGCGCGGGGGCTTTCTCCAATACAGGCTCCAGTCTCCGCGCCAGGTTTATCTCTCGCGCCTGCTCGTATTGCTTGGCCAGGCGCTGTGCCTCGGTGGCGGAAATTCGGCTCCGGCTGTGCGTGTCGATGATGGCTCCGATGGCGCCCCCGATGGCCATGACACCCAGCCCTAGGTTGGTGGTTAAAAGGCTGAATCCTTCGGTAAGACCTGCTCCGATCGCCGCTTCGGGAACCGGTGCCGCGAGGACAATTGAAGCCGCAGTACCTATGGCAAGCACAAGACCCATCGCTATCGCGCCTTTGCCGAAGCTGCTCTGTGCCACCTGCAGAACGCCCTGCCACAATCGTTGTCCGATTCCACGCAGGGTCTGATCGTACTTTTCCTTGACGATATCGCCGGGGCCTTCGATCTCGGGAGCCACCGATCCCATCTCCTCGGCGATCTGATCATCGAATTCCGGGTTGACCAGTTTCAGCGGGTTCCATCCCCTCAACGAGTGGCTGCGGGATGCGGCTTCATGAGCAAGACGCGTGTTTTCGACTTCGTTGACCACAGGTTCCCTTCCAGCAGATTTCTCTACCTTTCAGTGTAACACAGACTATGCCGTTGGAATGTTAATGTTTTATGACAGTCGCCCGTTCAGTGGGCGGTGGTCTTCGTATGATCCATCCCGAGCAGGGCCTTGCGCCCGGCCGATAGCACCTGGCCGCGCTCATACGTATCGGTGACCAGACCGTCGCCATCGGCAATATATGCCATGGTCATAAACGGGGATATCGTCGAGTTATCAATATTTTGCTTTGGTTCTGCCTTAGCGGGTGTTTTATCGGTGCTGATAGATTCAGTCGAGTAGTTTAAAAATAATTCAATTTTTTCAGTTGGTTGTCTTTTTCGAATGGTATGGGCGCCGAGGATGCTGCCAATCAGCCCCATGGCCAAGGCAGCCATCAGATACACTACCCAATCGGCCAAGGGAAGCGTGACAAAGGATACGATACCGATGCCTAGTCCAGCGCCCAGCGTCAGCCCGATGCAAAGCCCGATCGAGGTAACTTTCCAGAACTGCAGGCGGTCGCACGAGCGGCCGCGGAAGGAGGTCGTTTGGGTCGCCCCACCCCGGGGGGTATCCTGTTCGGAATAATCGGGGCGGGGCGTCTCGTGTGTTTCGGTATGCGGTACGGTGACCATAAACTCAGGAAGTATTGCAGCTTGGTATGTGTGACGTTACATGCTAAATTCTAGCCGAATCCGCTGCCGCAGAAAGTGAAATTTTTATGACAGTTCCGCGTAGGTTTGAGGACAACCGGTGATCGGAAAATTGAATCACGTGGCGATTGCCGTGCCAGATTTGCAAGCCGCCGCTGCCGTCTATCGCGACACGCTGGGCGCCGAAGTATCGGCGCCGCAGGACCTGCCGGAACACGGGGTGACCGTGGTGTTTGTCACTCTGCCCAATACGAAGATTGAGCTCCTGCATCCGCTGGGTGAAAACTCCCCCATCGCGGGTTTTCTGGTCAAGAATGCCTTCGGTGGCATTCATCATGTCTGCTACGAGGTGAAAGACATTGCGCTCGCGCGCGACCGGCTGCTTAAGTCCGGCGCACGGGTGCTGGGCGACGGCGAGCCGAAGATTGGCGCGCACGGCAAGCCGGTGCTGTTCCTGCATCCCAAGGATTTTTGCGGCACGTTGGTAGAATTGGAGCAGGTGTAGTCCATGACCCTTTCGCTGGGCGCGCTTAGCTTCATTACCAGCTGGTGCATCTTGCTCTTTGTCGTGCTGCCATTCTATATCCGCCCCGAGCGGCAGAAATCCGAGATGGATTATGCCGCCGCGCCGGCGCCAGTGCCGTGGCGGCGGGTATTCCTGGTCAACACCATTCTCAGCCTGCTGTTCACCCTGGCGCTGGCGCTGGTGGTGAACAGCGGCTGGTTCCCGATGGATACGCTTTAGCCGTTGACCTTGCGGCGGTTTTTGTACAGTAATGTCATCCTGAATGTAGTGAAGGTCTATTTTGGAAACAGATTCTTTGCCTCCGGCTCAGAATGACAATTAGCAGAGTTCCCCATGCGTCTTTCCCAATTCTTTCTCCCCCTGCTCAAAGAAAATCCCTCGGAGGCGCAGATTGTCTCGCACCGGCTGATGCTGCGCGCCGGCATGATCCGGCAGCAGGCCGCCGGCATCTATAGCTGGCTGCCGCTTGGCCTGCGCGTGCTGCAGAATATCGAGCGTATCGTCGCCGAGGAGCATGACCGGGCCGGCTGCAACCGCGTGCTGATGCCCACCTTGCAGCCCGCCGATCTGTGGAAGGAGTCGGGACGCTACGAGGTGATGGGGCAGGAGATGCTGCGCTTTCCCGACCGCGCCGAGCGCGAGCTGATTTATTCCCCGACTTGTGAAGAGATGATCATCGACATCTTCCGCGCCTCGGTGAAGAGCTACAAGGACCTGCCGCTCAACCTCTACCAGATCCAGTGGAAATTCCGCGACGAGGTGCGCCCGCGCTTCGGCGTCATGCGCGGCCGCGAATTCTTCATGAAGGATGCCTACTCCTTCCACGCCGATTTGGATGACGCAAAACGCGAATATGCCAAGATGTACGACGTCTATCACCGTATCTTTGCCCGGCTGGGACTGGTCGCCATCGCCGTCAACGCCGATTCGGGCAATATCGGCGGGGCGCTCAGCCACGAATTCCAGGTGCTGGCGGAGACTGGTGAAAGCCAGGTCTATTACGATGCGGCGATTGATGATGTGCGCAGCGGGAAGGTGAAAATGAGCGGCGAAGAGATGCGCAGGCTCTATGCAGCTGCTGATGAGCTACACGTACCGGAAAAATGCCCGGTACCGCCGGAAAAGCTGCGCACCGCGCGCGGCATCGAGGTCGGGCATATTTTCCTGCTCGGGCGCAAATACACCGATGCCATGAAGATCGATGTCAGCGGCCCGGATGGAAACCTCCTGCGGGTCGAGATGGGAACCTACGGCATAGGCGTCTCCCGCCTCGCCGGTGCCATCATCGAAGCCAGTCATGACGAGGCGGGTATCATCTGGCCGGAATCGGTGGCGCCGTTCAAGGTCGGGCTCATCAACCTGCGCGTCGGCGACGCCAAATGCGATGCCATGTGCCAGTCGCTCTACGACACGCTGCAAGGCAAAGGCGTCGAGGTGCTGTATGACGACACGGAGGAACGCGCCGGCGCCAAATTCGCCTCGATGGATCTGATCGGCCTGCCGTGGCAGCTCACCATCGGCCCCAAGGGCGCCGAGAAGGGCATCGTCGAAATGAAGAACCGCAGGACGGGCGAGAAGCAGGAAGTGTCGGCGGATGCCGCGCTCAACGTATTGTTAAAATAGTACCGTCATTCCCGCGAAGGCGGGGGAATCCATATTCCAGGACGTAGTTATGGCCCCCTGCCTGGCGGGGGTGACGAACAGGAGAGTGAATGTTAAGTGCCTTCGAACGCATGGTGGCCATCCGTTACCTCCGCGCACGGCGCGAAGAGGGGCTGATCTCAGTCATTGCGCTGTTCTCGCTGGTCGGCATCGCGCTCGGCGTGGCAACGCTGATCGTGGTGCTGGCGGTGATGAACGGCGTGCGCGGCGAGATGATTCGCAGCATCATCGGGCTTGAGGGACATGTCAGCGTCTACAGCGCCTCACCGCAGGGGATTATAGGTTACGATTCGTTAAGCCAGCATATTGCCGAACTCCCGGGCGTAAAATCCGCCGCGCCCAAGGTCGAAGGGCAGATCATGGCGTCCTACAAGGGCCAAGCGATGGGGGCCATGGTGGCCGCGTACCGTCCTAATGATTTGCAGTATAAAAAGCTACTCATCGAACGCATCACGGAAGGTAGCGTAGACGCGCTGAAGCGCGGGGAAGGCATCATCATCGGCAGCCGCATGGCAGAGCGGATGGGGCTCGAGTTAGGCGACTTGCTGACGTTGATTTCGCCCGAAGGCCGCGCCACCGTCGCCGGCATGGTGCCGCGTGTTAAAGCATATCCGGTGGTGGGTATCTTCTCGATCGGCATGTTCGCTTATGACAATGGTTTAATTCTTATGCCGTTCGAGGAAGCACAAATCTATTTCAAGCTGGCTGGGCAGGAGCGGGACGCTGCCAGCATGATCGAAATCGTCGGCGACGACGCCGACCAGTCGGCGCAACTGGCGCGACGCATCGCGGAAGGGCTCGGCTCCGGTTATCGCCTCTATGAATGGCAATCCTCCAACCACCATATCTTCCAGGCGGTACTGGTGCAGCGCAATGTCATGTTCCTGATCCTGACACTGATCATCATCGTCGCTTCCTTCAACATCATCTCGAGCCTGATCATGCTGGTGCGCGAGAAGGGGCGCGACATCGCCATCCTGCGCACGATGGGCGCGTCGCGCGCATCCATCCTGCGCATCTTCGTCGCCAGCGGCGCTTCCGTCGGCGTCATCGGCACGACAGTCGGCGTTGGACTCGGGTTGTTGATTGCCTTCAACACCGAGAACATCCAGCAGAGCCTCGAATCGATGATGGGCCACAAGCTGTTTACCGACGAGCTTTATTTCCTGTCACACCTGCCATCGAAGGTCGAGGCTGCAGAGGTGGTCATGGTCGTCGTCCTGGCACTACTGCTGTCGTTCCTTGCCACCATCTACCCGGCGCGGCGCGCGGCGTCCCTCGATCCGGTGGAGGGGCTGCGTTATGAGTGAGAATGTCCTAACATTGAATAACATCAGCCGCCGGTTTGAGCAAGGCGGGCGAACGCTGACGGTGCTGTCGCATTTCGACCTGCATGTGCGACAGGGCGAGATCGTGGCGCTGGTCGGACCTTCCGGCTCCGGCAAGTCGACGCTCCTGCAGATCGCCGGGCTGCTGGACACGCCGAGTTCGGGCGAGGTGCAGATTGCCGGGCAGGCGATGAGCGGCGCACCGGATACGCAGCGTACCCGCTGGCGGCGGACGCATGTCGGCTTTATCTACCAGTTCCATCACCTGCTGCCGGAATTTTCGGCGCTGGAGAATGTCATGCTGCCGCAGATGATCGCCGGTGTGCCTAAAGACGCGGCGCAGCAGAAAGCCGGGGCACTGCTGAACGAACTCGGCCTGTCCGACCGCCTGGCTCACCGCCCGGCGCGGCTTTCCGGCGGCGAGCAGCAGCGCGTCGCCATCGCCCGTGCGCTGGCCAACGACCCGGCGCTGCTGCTGGCCGACGAACCCACCGGCAATCTCGATCCGCTGACGGCGGAATCGGTGTTCGGTATGTTCCTGCGTCTGTGCCGCGAGAAGAAGCTGGCGGTGCTGCTGGCCACGCATAATCTCGACCTGGCCCGCCGCGCCGACCGCACCGTGCGGCTGGAAGGCGGAGTGATAAATAATTGATTCCTGCTCCGGCGGGATTATGATTCCGGCATGAGTTCCTCGCCACCCTTCATCCATCTGCGCGTGCACAGCGCCTATTCGCTTCTTGAGGGAGCGATTCATCTCAAGGAATTGGTCAAATGGTGCCGCGCTCAGGGCATGCCGGCGGTGTCGGTGACCGATCACGGGAACCTGTTCGGCTCACTGGAATTCTCGCTGGCGGCGATCGAAGCCGGCATCCAGCCGATCATCGGTTGCACCCTGTTCCTGCAACCGCCGGATGCCGATGCGGCGCGGCACGCCCATGCGCAAAAGCCTGACCAGCTGCCCGTATTTGTTCAGAATGAAACCGGCTGGAAGAACCTGCTGGAGCTGGTCAGTCAGTCCTTCCTGCAGCCGGCGGGCGGCGGACACGGGCCGCTGCTGACGCTTGCCGATGTGGCCGCGAAAAGCGAAGGCCTGATTGCGTTGACTGGCGGCAGGCAGGGTATGGTCGGCAAGGCGCTGATCCACGGGCGCGAGGCGCCGGCCGAGGAACAGCTGCTGGAACTGGCCCGCATTTTCCCAGGCCGGCTCTATGTCGAGCTGACGCGTCACGGCCTGCCCGAGGAAGCTGCCATCGAGCCGGGGCTGATTGCGCTAGCCTATAAGCATCACCTGCCGCTGGTTGCCACAAACGGCGCCTATTTCATGGAAGCGGAAATGTACGAGGCGCACGATGCGTTCCTCTGCATCGCCGACGGTACCTATGTCGGCGATGCCAATCGCCGCCGCCTGACGCCGGAGCATCGCCTCAAGACGCCGAAGGAAATGACGGGGCTCTTCGCCGATCTCCCGGAGGCGCTTGAGAATACCGTGGTCATTGCCCGCCGCTGTGCCTTCGTACCCACGACCAGGGCCCCTATCCTGCCGCGCTTTTCCGAAGATGGGCAGAGTGAGGAGGAGATGCTGCGCAAGAAAGCGCAGGCCGGGCTGCAGCAGCGACTGGAGCGCTACGTGTTCTCTCCCGGCATGAGCGAGGAGGAAAAAGAGGCGAAGGCTGCGCCTTACCGGGAGCGGTTGCAGTTCGAGATCGAGACGATCAACAAAATGAAATTCCCCGGCTACTTTCTGATTGTCTCCGACTTCATCACATGGAGCAAGGCGCAGGGTATCCCGGTTGGGCCAGGACGCGGCTCGGGCGCCGGCTCGCTGGTGGCCTGGGCGCTGTCCATCACCGATCTCGATCCGCTGCGCTACGGCCTGCTGTTCGAGCGCTTCCTGAACCCTGAGCGCGTATCCATGCCGGACTTCGACATTGACTTCTGCCAGGAGCGGCGCGAGGAGGTCATCCGTTATGTGCAGAGCCGCTACGGGATTGAGCGCGTGGCGCAAATCATTACTTTCGGGAAATTACAGGCGCGTGCGGTGCTGCGTGATGTCGGGCGCGTGCTGCAGATGCCTTATGGGCAGGTCGACCGCATCTGCAAGCTGGTGCCACACAATCCAGCTGCGCCGGTGACGCTCGAGCAGGCTATCGACATCGAGCCGATGCTGAAGGCGGCCATTCGCGAGGATGAGACGATCGAGAAGCTGGTCGATATCAGCCTGAAGCTCGAGGGCCTGAACCGCCATGCCTCGACGCACGCGGCGGGAGTGGTGATCGGCGACCGGCCGCTTTCCGAACTGGTGCCGATGTACCGCGATCCGAAATCCGACATGCCGGTGGTGCAGTATTCGATGAAATACGCCGAAAGCGCCGGACTGGTGAAGTTCGACTTCCTGGGTCTGAAAACGCTGACCGTGCTGGCGCGTGCCGTAGAGCTTATACGTCCAAGAGGTATTGAGGTGGATCTGCTGGCGTTGCCGGAAGGCGACAAGAAAACCTACGAAATGCTTAGCCGCGGCGATACGGTGGGCGTATTCCAGCTGGAAAGTGCCGGCATGCGCGACACGCTGAAGAAGCTCAGGCCCGACTGTCTCGAGGACATCATCGCGCTGGTGTCGCTCTACCGTCCGGGCCCGATGGACAACATCCCGACCTATATCGCCCGCAAGCACGGGCTGGAGAAGCCGGAATACCTGCATGCGTTGCTTCAGCAGGTACTGAAGGAAACCTTCGGTGTCATCATCTACCAGGAGCAGGTGATGCAGATCGCGCAGCTGCTCGCCGGTTACAGCCTGGGCGAGGCCGACCTGTTGCGCCGCGCCATGGGCAAGAAGATTCGCTCGGAGATGGAGGCGCAGCGCGATATTTTCGTTCGGCGTGCGGTGGAGCGCGGTGTCGAGGAACGGCAGGCGGCGGGCATCTTCGACCTGATCGCCAAGTTCGCTGAATACGGGTTCAATAAATCGCATGCCGCCGCCTACGCGGTAATCGCTTACCAGACAGCATGGGTCAAAGCCAATTACCCGGTAGAATTCATTGCGGCTTCGATGACCTACGACATGCACAATACGGACAAGCTGGCTGTCTTTCATGAGGAGGCATCCCGCTTTTCCATTCCGCTACTGCCGCCGGATATCAATCGGTCAGAAGTGTTATTCTCGGTCGAGGATGGTGCGGTGCGCTATGCGCTGGCGGCAGTGCGTAATGTGGGCGCGCAGGCCATGGAAGGAGTGGTGACGGAACGCCGGGCCAACGGCCCGTTCGCGGATATCTTCGATTTCGCTTCGCGGGTGCCGCCGGAAGCGCTGAACCGGCGGGCGCTTGAACACCTCATCAAAGCCGGCGCGTTCGACAGGCTGCATTCCAACCGCCAGCAGCTGTTCGCCGGGATTGACCGCATCATGGCCTATGGTGCTTCCTGCCAGCGCGACAAGGACAGCCAACAGGAAAGCCTGTTCGCCGGAGCGGGCGAGGCGGCGATTCCGAAGCCGAAGCTGGCGGAGGCGGCGGACTGGTCGGTGTTGGAGCGGCTCGAGCATGAATATTCCGCCATCGGGTTTTACCTGTCAGCGCACCCGCTCTCGGGCTACCGGCTGGCGCTGGAGAAGATGGGAACCATTGCCTCCTCCGCTTTTGCCGAAAAGCTGACCAGCCAGTACTGCAGTATTAAAGTGGCGGGGATTGTCACCGGTCGGAAATTCAAGGTGTCGGACAAGGGCCGGTTTGCCTTTATTCAGCTATCTGACTTAGGCGGTGTTTTCGAGGTATCGGTATTCAATGAGGATCTGCTCAATCGTCAACGCGACCTGTTGGAAAACGGTAAGATATTACTCATTCAGGCCGACGCGAAGCTGGAGGAGGCCGGGCCGCGGCTGATCGCCCAGTCCATTACGCTGTTTGACGAGGCGCTGGTGAAGCGCCAGCAGTCCAACGGCATGGCGTTGTTCCGTATTATCGTTAATCAACCCGAATCCCTGACATCCATCCGCGCGTTGCTCGGCGAATCGAACGGGCGTGGTGCGGCGGTGCGGCTGCTGGCCGAGCTTGAGCAGGGCCGGGCGGAGATCCAGCTGCCGGGGCGCTATGCGGTTTCTCCGGTCATTCTTGATAAAATCAGGGTGCTTAAGGGGGTATTGTCGGCCGAGGAAGTGGCCGCGTAATACCTTGTTAACCCACTGGTTTTAACCGTTTCTTTGTTTTTGCCTGCGATACTTTGGGTGAGGTTCACTCAACCAAAGGTTCATTTCCGCGATGCTTGGCATCTTCGGTATAATATTCGTATTCATCACCGTTTTCGGCGCCTACATCCATTCGGGCGGCAAGATGGAAATCATCATCCATGCCCTGCCGCACGAGTTAAGCATGCTCATGGGCGGCGCCATCGGCGCGTATTGCGTTGCCAACAGCAAGAACGTGCTGAAGTCCACCATGAAGGAGATCATCAAGGGCTTCAAGGGCGCTAAATGGAAAGCGCAGGACTATAAGGACATACTGTGCCTGCTGTTCCTGCTGTGCAAGCTGATGAAGTCGAAAGGGCTGATCGCCGTCGAGCAGCATATCGAGAAGCCGGAGGAGAGCTCTATCTTCAACCAGTTTCCCAATATCGTGCACGACCATTTCGCCGCCGACCTCATCTGCGACACGCTGCGCACGTTGACCATGGGCATGGAAAACCCGATGCAGATCGAGGAGATCATCGACAAGCAGCTCGAGAAGCATCACCACGAAGCTTCCGGCGCCGGTCACGGCCTGCAGGGTATGGCGGACGGGCTGCCGGCCATCGGTATCGTGGTGGCGGTGTTAGGCGTGGTGAAGACCATGGCCAGCATCAACGAGCCGCCCGCCGTGCTCGGCGCCATGATCGGCGGGGCGCTGGTGGGTACCTTCCTGGGGGTATTCGTCGCCTATTGTATCGTCGGCCCGCTCGCCGTGAGGATCATGGCCATCCATGCCGAGGAACAGCAGTTTTATTTTATCATCCGCGACGTGCTGGTGGCGCATCTCAAAGGCATGGCCCCGCAGGTGTCGATGGAGATGGGGCGCGGCCAGATCCCAAGCCACTATCAGCCCACCTTCGCCGAGATGGAAGAGCTATCCAGCACCCTCAAGGCGGACGGCAGCCAGGCCTAGTACCGCTTCCAAAAGAAACCGGCCGCTGAAGCGTTGGCCAGGCCCAGGTCAGGATTATCAATCCAAGACATAATCACCACTGATTTTCTGGTAGATGGCGCATAGCGCCGCAGCGCTTCTGTGCCCGCGTAAAAGGTCGCGCTTAAAATGCGCCGCGGCGGGAAGGATTAGAAGGATTCGATGCCGGGCGTTGTCACAACGCTGCCATTCGGCGGCACGTAGCTGTAGTCGACCATGTTGGGGCCGCCAGGCAGCGGGTTAGAGCAGGCAGATAAGACCAGCAAGGCGCTGGCGGCGATGATTTTAATGTAGAATGGTGTAGTCACGGTTATTCCTTAAACGTTAGACGTGCCTACCATAGACATTATATTTTTGCATGTAATTGATAAAATCGAAGCGTAGGTATGCAAAATTTGCATATCTATTCCTGAGGGTTTTTCATGCTTTTTCCCTCAAATGGCGGGGATTCTCTACGCTTCTCATGCAATTCGCTGCATTTGAACATATTCTAACGTTGTTTCGATGCATTTCGTATCGGTTCAATTGGAATAATAATATTAAAATTCAAATAATTAACATTATTCTGGCTGTCAAAAATCACAAAAAGCGTGACATTCTGTGACATTGTGCCCGCTCATTTTCTCCGTAGATACCGTCCACAGGCCTGATGGTAAAACGGCCCTGAGCGGCCGGGAAGGGAGAAAATTTGATCAAGGCGTTATCCTCAGACGCCTCGCAGTTGCTCCGGGGAAATGCCCAGCAACAGGCATATCCCTTTCGATTTCTCAATTATTTCATCCAGCTCTGCCTGTGGCGTGGAATCGGCGACGATGCCGCCCCCGACTTGAAATTCGAACCGGTCATGCTGCACCAACAGGGTGCGGATGACGACGGAAAGCTCGGCGCTGCCATCCCCGCCGAGCCATCCGATGGCGCCGCTATAGACCCCCCGCTCCAGCTTTTCCAGCCGGCTGCATAGCCGCATGGCGGCGACCTTCGGGGCACCGGTCATGGAGCCGGGGGGAAAGCAGTGGCGTACGGCGTCGAGCGTGCTGCATCCCTGGCGCTTCCGGCCGGTGACGGTGCTGGACATATGGTGAATGGTGGCATGGGTGGTGACCTTGAACAGACAGTCGGCCTTCACGCTGCCCGGGACGCAGCTGCGCGACAGGTCGTTGCGCATCAGATCGGCGATCATCAGGTTTTCTGCCCGGTCCTTGGCACTGGCGACAAGCCCCGCCCGCGACCGCTCATCCTGTGCCGGATCAGGAAAACGCGGCGCGGTGCCCTTGATGGGGCGCGTGCGTATCCCGCCTTCCGCGTCTATCTGCAGGAAAAGCTCAGGGCTGGATGAAAGAATATGCGTATCGTCCAGCCGCAGATAGGCGCTGTAGGGCGCCGGGCTGATCCCGCATAGCCGGCGGAATAAAGCAAAGGGAGAGGGGGCGGCTTCGAATTGTCCGATGAATTTGCGTGTCAGGTTGGCCTGATACAAATCCCCGCGATGGATACAGTCAATGACCTGCGCCGCTTTTTCCAGATATTCATCATGCGACATGGATGAATGCAGCTTACATACGATGGGGGGGTATGGATGATGAGAAGTGACTGTGGCCGGTAGTTCTGCATGGCGGCACGACCAGCGCGTCAGGGTCTGCAGCGCGTGATCGAACTGGTAAACGGTATCAAAACGCATCATGCATAATGGGGGCAGGGAAAGCCAGTTCGGCTGATCCGGCTCCAGCCTCTCCAGGCAGTCTTTGAGCCCGTAGCCCAGATACCCGAACCAGGCGTTATCGAACAGCGGCCGGTCAACGGAGAGCTTCCGCTCCAGTATGGTAAAATTAGTGCCTTCGATGCATTCCTTCAGGTCACAGGCAAGATAGCTGTAGCGACCGGAATAGGAAGCCTGGACGCCGGAATAGAGCAGTACCCAGTGGCGTTCATCCACGCGGGCGGCGAGATCGAGCGGGTGCATCCAGGACAGGGATTGCGGCGTCAGCATAAATACGGTACGGATAGGAACAGGAGCCTGTATGCGACGCTTGGCGCTGCTTTTCAACAGAATAATACGCCTGTGGGGTTCGCCGCATTCCTCGCGCCCGGAAGATATTCCTCAGCGAATGCCGCCGGAGGCGCTGGAAAAAGCTCTGCACGAAGCGCGCTTTCTGCATGAGCAGGCGGTGGATGTCAGGCCATTGGCCCACGACGAGCTGCCTGGCCTGCCCCGCCGGGCGGACCGTTAGCAATCGCTGGTCTAGCCGTGTGACCGGGTTGGAGTCTGGCTGGCGGGCTTCGCCTTGTTCAGGAAAGGGGCGATATGTTCCGCGTACAGCCGCATGACGATATCCATAGTCATGCCATTGACATTCACGCCTGTATGGTCGCTGACCACAGCGTAATGGTAAATGACGGCACTGCTATTTGCCTGCGCGGGACTCGCCAGGGCCGCCAGAAAGCGCTTGATGCCTTCCGGCAGTTGCGGGTTGAACTCCATGGCGTCCGCCTGCTGCGGATTGAAGCGGGCGATTACCGTTCGCAGGCGCGACGCGTAGGCGAAAATATCATCGACCAGAGACGGGCAGTTGCGGCAATCCAAGGCGACATTGGCTGCCGGGACCGGCAGTTCAGGCGATAGTCTGGCGCTGCCTTTGCCGGTGATGCCGTAAGGCGTGGCCGACAACTCGAAAGAGGGCATGGTGATATCCGCGGTCTTGAAATCGGCACTGCCTTTTACGCTGACATCCATTGTTTGCACGAGCTTCCCGAGGGCATGGAAATCGGGGATGGCCGGATAAAGGATGGAAAGCATTTCCTCCTCGGAGTATTGCTGCACGTGCGGACGCAGCGCCAGCATCTGCGGATGATCGTCATGATAGAGATTGTAGACGAAGTTGCGCGCCACGTCCTGCGTAAGCGCGTCATACCGCGCGCTGAACTGCATCTGTGAACCGAATACCAGGCTGCCGGTGCGCGTCGCTCCCGCACCCCCGTTGCTTAAATGAAAGTGGGAGTTTGCTTCGTAAGCCTGGTTGGCAATGTCGAATTTCGCCAGGCGTATATCGATGGGTGTCATCCCCCAGCTGCCTTTCGGCCACTCGGCGGGACCGTCATAGGTGAAATCCATCTCCACATTCTGCTTTCCGTAAACGGAGAGCCGCACCGGAAAAGGGTAGGCGGGATCCATTGCATGCGTATAGAGGGTGAGCAGATTATCCCCCCGGGAGGTAATCTCGCTGTTTTCCGATTTCAGGAAAAGACGCCATTGCTCGCTGTCTGAACGGTCATGCGTGACGTAGATGCGCCCGGGGCCGCTCTGCAGCAAGGGCTCGCGGCTGGCCTGCTCGAAGAGCACGTAGGCGGGAGTGATGCAGTCGAACAACTCCAGATCGTTCAACAACTCTTTCCGTTGCGAGAGCGACTCGACATCCCACAAGGACGTGAAAGCAGTAAAATGATTCTTCAAGCCGAGTTCGCAGGTGAAGTCGCCGGTGGTCTGCGTGGCCATCGCGGGGAGAGCGGTGCCGGCGATGCCGCCGCTGGACTGCCAGTCGCCGCTGACGCGCAGCGTGTAGCGGCTGGCAAGGGCGTTGATGCCGAAGGTGATGCTGCCGTTCAGCAGCCAGTTCTCCGTCCATTCGGGCAGCGTATGCATCTGCCCGGGGATAGCATGCTGATGACCGGCCGCTTCGACAGCGGTCAGCAGCTGATCGACGCGACCCTGGAAATGCGGCCTGACGACCTTTGTTTCGACAGTAAAGGGAAATCCCGACGTCTCGATCGATTCGTAGGTGAGATAGGTCTGATGTTGATTAACCTGGGCGACAAAGGCTTCGATGCCGCTTTTGATCTGCGCCGCCTGGACAAACCAGGTGATGCAGTACGCTCCGCCGGCGACCACGGTGAAAGTCAGCAGCGCGATTAGCAGGACGTTACGCATGGAAGACTATAGAGCACCCGCCGGTGCCTGGGGTGGACATCAGGCGGCGGTTTTTTCGGCCTGGATTTCCTTGCGGCGGACATCGGCCAGCTTCTTAAGGGCCATCAGCGCCTTGCGTGCACGCGTGCCGGCGGATTTGTTGCCGCTGATGAACTTGGCGTCTTCTTCCAGGAAGACTTTGACCATTGCTTCGATTTCTTGGCTGGTGTTCGACATGAATGCCTCGTGATTGATGGTGGACAAGTTCGATTCGAGCTTTCTACACGAGTTTGAAAATTCTTGCCATCATTTTTTATATGCTACCATTCGCCGCGGTGACGGCGGCAATATGCCGCGCAATCATCGGCCAGGCGGTGCCGGAATTCCTGCGCGATATCCTCGCTGTCCCAGGACACGCCGTGCGGCAGCAGCCGGTTTACGGCGATGGCATGCCAGACGACGTTGGTGACGAACACGGCGTCGGCCTCGAGCAGCGCATCGATTCCCGCTTCCACTTCCTCCACGATATAAGGCGACAGCCGCATGATGGCTGCGCGGGTCGAGCCTTCGAGCAGGCCGCAAGACAGCGCCGGCGTATATAATTTATTACCCGACAGCCAGAACAGATTCCCCGAGCTGGTTTCGCACAGCTGCCTTTCCTGGTTGAGGAGCAGCGCCTCGAAACAGTGGTTCTCGTTCGCCTCCATGCGCGCGAGTGTGGAGTTGAGCCCCTGGCATAATTTATACTGTACCGGCAGCGCCCGTGTGGAGATCTTGGCATAGCTGCTCAGCCACAGTGAAACGGGGTCAACGGGAATCTCGGGCAGGGGGCCGGTTTCGATGACCACGGTCGGTCCGGCCAGCCGGTGGTGCGGATCGGGAAGGTACCCGATGCTGCCGATGCCGCGCGTCACCTGGATGCGCAGCAGCCCGTCTTTTACGTCATTCTCCCGCAGCAGGCGGCGGGCGCTTTCATACACCGCATCGATCTCACAATCGATGCGGATGGCGCGCAGGCCGTCGGCCAGCCGCCGCAGGTGCCAGTCGAACTGGTACGGCACGCCGTCCTGCACGGCCAGCGTCTCAAATACCCCGTCGCCGTACCGGAAGCCGCGGTCTAGGATGGAAACGGCCGCCTGATTGGCGGGCACGAGCTGGTGGTTGACCATGCAGTAGGGCATCGAATGCGGCCTGTACAGTGGGTGATCTCGGTAGTAAATTACTCCCCTTTGACGGGTTGACAATGGTTATCTTGGGGCTCGGATCCAATATGGGCGACCGGCGGGGCAATCTCAGCGCGGCGGTAGCGCAGCTATCAGCGCTCATGCAGGGCGTGCGCGCTTCGCGCGTGCTGGAATCGCCGGCCATGTTGCCGCCGGATGCCCCTGGCGAGTGGAACCTTCCCTATCTCAACATGGCAGTGAGCGGGGAGACGGAATTATCGCCGCCGGCGCTGTTCGTAGAGATCAAGCGCATCGAGCAGGCGCTGGGCCGCGTGCCGCGCGGCAACTGGGGCCCGCGGGAAATTGACATCGATATATTGGCGGTGGGGGATCTGGTGTTCGAGGACGATGGCCTCACCATCCCGCATCGCGGGCTGCTCGCGCGTGATTTCGCGTTGCTGCCGCTGATCGACGTGGCGCCGGACTGGCGTTACCCCGCCGGGCCGTATGCGGGGCAACTGGCATCTGCGATTGCAGCGGCGAAGGGATTTCACTTAAGCGACAGGCTTCAGGACCGGGGGAGGTTGGCACTTGCCGGTTAGGACAAAGCTGATGGCAATCGTCAATGTCACGCCCGATTCCTTCTCCGACGGCGGCGCCTGTCTGCGCCCGGAGGATGCGGCGCGCGCCATCGGGCGGCATATGGCGGATGGCGCCGATGTCATCGATATCGGCGCCGAATCGACGCGCCCCGGCGCCAGGCCGCTGACGCCGGAGGAGGAATGGACGCGACTGGAGCCGGTGCTGGCGCTGCTGCCGCGGTTTGCCGGTGCGAAAGTGGAGTTCAGCATCGATACGCGCCACGCAGCGACAGCGGAAAAAGCGCTGGCAGCGGGTGTGCGCTGGATCAATGATGTCTCAGGCTTTGCCGATCCGGCGATGGTGGCGGCAGTCCGGGATTCGGATTGCAGGCTGGTAGTGATGCACTCGCTGAGTGTACCGGTGGATAAGCAGATCGTGCTACCTGCTGCCTGCGACCCGGTTGCGGAAGTGCTGGCCTTTGCCCGCAGGCGCCGGGACGATTTGCAGCAGGAGGGTATTGACCGCTCGCGCATTGTCTTTGATCCCGGTATTGGATTCGGCAAGACGGCTGAGCAATCGCGGGAGATGCTCCGGCGGATCGATACATTTAAAGCGCTGGAAGTGCCGCTGCTCATCGGCCATTCACGCAAGTCGTTTCTCGGCAGCGTGACGGATCGTGATGAGGCCACGCTGGCCGTATCGCGCGACCTGATCCGCGCCGGGGTCGATTACCTGCGCGTCCATGATGTGGCAGGCCACCGGCAATTATTACGGGAAGCGGTATATGAGTGATCCGGTCGAGGATTTCCTGAACCGTCTGCATCACCCGTCGCTGGCCAATATCGATCTCGGGCTGGAGCGGATGCAGCGGCTGCTCATGATGCTCGGCTCGCCGCACAAACGCCTGCCGCCGGTCATTCATGTCGCGGGCACCAACGGCAAGGGATCGCTGCTTGCCTATCTGCAGGCGGTCTTCGAGGCTGCAAATTATCGTGTGCATAAATATACCTCGCCGCACCTCATGCAGTTCCGCGAGCGCATCGTGCTGCAGGGAAAGTTCATCGAGCAGGCCTACCTGCATACGCTGCTTAAACACCTCGCCGCCATTCTCCCGCAGCAGCCGGTGACGTTCTTCGAGGCGACGACAGCGCTGGCCTTCCTGGCCTTCGCCGACGTGAAGGCCGATGTGCTGCTGCTCGAAACCGGCATGGGCGGCCGACTGGATGCGACGAATGTCATCGAAAAGCCGCTGCTCACCGCCATCACGCCTATTTCCTTCGACCACATGGAATATCTGGGCGACACCATTGAAAAGATTGCCCAGGAAAAAGCGGGAATCATGAAAAAAAATGTACCCTGCGTGATCGGCAGGCAACGTGCGGACGCAGCGGCGGTGCTTGAAAAGAAGGCGGAAGCGCTCAATGTGCCGCTGTACCGGGTTGGAAAGGAATGGCATCTGCAGGATGCTGTCTACCAGTCGCCCCGCCGCCGCCTGACGCTGGCGCCGTCGCTGGCGGGGCGGTATCAGTATGAGAATGCGGCAACGGCCGCGGCGTGCGTTGATCAGCTTTCGGGTTTTACCATCGGCGATGAACATATCACGCAGGGCATTTCCGGCGCCGTGTGGCCGGCGCGGCTGCAGCACCTGACCGGGCGGCTGGCGCAGCTGCTGCCGCCGGGCATGGAGCTGTGGCTCGACGGCGGGCATAATCCACAGGGCGGCGAAGTGTTGGCGGAGTGGCTGCAAGGCCGCAGCGCGCAGGAGACTTATCTGGTCTGCGGCATGATGGGCGGGAAAGATGCATCGGGCTATCTGGCGCCGCTGAAAGCGGTGACAACCATGCTTTATGCGCTGCCGATCGAAGGCGAAAGCCAAAGCCGATCTGCGGCGCAGCTGCAGACGGAAGCGCAGCGGCTCGGTATTCCCTCGGAAGCGGCGAAAAGCATCGAAAACACATTGCAAACCGTTGCTTCCCGTGCCAAAACACCAGCCACCATATGTATCTGCGGCTCGCTCTACCTGGCGGGAAAAGCACTGGCCGCTGATGGAAGGATATAACATGGACCTGCAGAAGATTATCGACAAGGCGTGGGAGAAGCGGCAGACGCTCGGTCCCGGCACGAAAGGTGACGTGCGCGATGCGGTGGAGGAGGTGCTGTGGCGCCTCGATACCGGTGCGCTGCGCGTGGCGGAAAAGAAAGGTAAAACCTGGAACGTCAATCAGTGGGTGAAAAAGGCCGTGCTGCTGTCCTTCCGCCTGAGCCCCATGGAGAAGATGGGCTGCTATTACGACAAGGTGCCGCTTAAATGTACGAGCTGGGATGCGCTGCGTTTCCAGGATGCGGGTTTTCGCGCCGTGCCGGGCTCCGTCGTGCGACGCTCGGCCTATATCGGCAGAGACGTGGTGCTGATGCCCTGCTTCGTCAACGTCGGCGCCTATGTCGGCGACGGTACCATGGTCGATACCTGGTCTACCATCGGCAGCTGTGCACAGATCGGTAAAAACTGCCACATTTCGGGCGGCGTCGGCATTGGCGGCGTGCTGGAACCGCTGCAGGCGAATCCCGTCATTATCGAGGATGACTGTTTCATCGGCGCGCGCAGCGAAATCGCCGAAGGGGTGATCGTGGAGAAAGGCGCAGTAATTTCCATGGGCGTCTATATCGGCGCTTCCACGCGGATCGTCGATCGTGACACCGGCAAGATCATTCAGGGCAGGGTACCTGCCTATTCAGTAGTAGTGCCGGGAACCCTCCCGGGGAAAACGGCGAAGAAGCCGTCGCTCTACTGCGCGGTTATCGTCAAGCGCGTGGACGCCAAGACGCGCGCCAAGACGGGCATTAATGAGCTGCTAAGAGGCTTCTAGGGCTTTTTCATCATTCCCCGAATTTGCACAGCAAATTCTAGGGGAATCCATCTTTACTGGATCACCCTAGAATCGCTTCGCGATTCGGGTGATGACGATGCTAGTAATCTACCCCCAGCAGGTATAATCCTTCCGGCGGAGCGGTAGGGCCGGCCTTGCGGCGGTCTTTGGCAGCCAGCGCCTCTGCCACGTCGTGTTCCGTCCACCTGCCTTTGCCGACCTGCACCAGCGTCCCGGCCATGATGCGCACCTGGTGATGCAGGAAGGAGCGGGCGCGGGCCGTGATGTGGATTTCGTTCCCCAGGCGCTTGACATCCAGCGCCTCGAGCGTTTTCTCCGGTGATTTGGCCTGACACTCCGTATCGCGGAAGGTGGTGAAATCATGATGGCCGACCAGATGCTGCGCCGCCTGGTGCATGGCGTCCGCGTCGAGCGGTTCGATGACATGCCAGGCCCGGCCCGCTTCCAACGCCAGCCGCGCGCGGCGGCTGATGATGCGGTAAAGATAGTGGCGGCGGGTGGCGGAGAAGCGTGCGTGGAATTCATCGCTTACCCGTTCCGCTTTTGTGATGGCAATGCGGTTGGTGCTGGTCTCTCCTTGCGGAACGGCGAATAAATGGAAATTGATGCCCTGCATGACACGAAACGGGTCGAGTTCCTTGCCGATGTCGACATGCCCGACCTGGCCTACCGCATGCACACCCGCATCGGTGCGCCCGGCGCCGGTCACTTCGGCGCGCTCGCCACAAAATTTGAACACCGCTTCCTCGATGGCTTCCTGCACACTCGGCCGATCCGACTGCTTCTGCCACCCGGCGTAGGGCGTGCCGTCATATTCTATCCATAATTTATAGCGCGGCATGCTCAGGACAATATACTACCGGTGGGTATTGAGAAGCCGCGCAGCAGCTCCTCGATGGGCATGCGCTTCTTGCCCGGGCGTTGCAGCACGGTAGGGTGCAGCACACCAGGATTGCAGGCTATGCCGAGCCGGTCATCGATCACCGTGCCGGGCGCGGCATCGGCTTTTCGCATTTCCCACTCCGCATCGAAAATTTTGATGGGTTCATCATTCCACAGGAAATACGCGCCGGGGGCAGGCGCGAGACCGAGGATCTGGTGATGGATGCTGTCCACCGGCCGGTTCCACTCGATGCGGCATTCCTCCTTGCGGATCTTATCGGCGTACAGCACGCCTTCGCGGTCCTGCGGCACCGGGCGCAGCGTTCCGCTTTCCAGCCCGTGCAGCGCCTTCAGCACCAGCGGCCCGGCCATGGCGGCCAGCCGGTCGTGCAGCATGCCGGCATTGGTGCCGGGCGGGACGGTGTAAGGTTCGGCGAGCAGGATGCCGCCGGTATCGAGCCCTTCATCCATCTGCATGATCATCACCGCCGTCTCGCGGTCGCCGGCCATGATGGTGCGCTGGATCGGCGCCGCGCCACGCCAGCGCGGCAGCAGGCTGGGATGTACGTTGATGCAGCCGAGCGGATACGCGTCCAGAATTGGCTTGGGCAGCAGCAGCCCGTACGCGACGACGACGGCGACATCTGCTTTGTGCGCGGCAAACTCCACCTGCGCCTCGGCGGATTTCAGCGAGGTTGGCGTAAAGACCGGAAGCTTATGCTCCAGCGCCAATGCATGTACCGGGGAGGGGGTATCGTGCTGGCCGCGTCCGGCCGGACGTGGCGGCTGGGTATAAACGGCAACGACTTTATGTTCGGACTCATGCAGCGCCTTGAGTGTCGGCAGGGCAAAGGCGGGCGTGCCCATGAAGACCAGCTTCATCACACGTTACAGCGAATGGTCGTGGGTGCAGTGCTCGCCATGCACATGGTCATGATGGTCATGGCCGCAATGCGCGTGATCGTGCGGCTCGAAATAGCCCTGTTTCTTGAGCTTTTTCAGCTTGCGGATGATCATGTCGCGCTTGAGCGAAGAGATATGGTCGACGAAGACGATGCCGTTCGTATGATCGATCTCGTGCTGGATGCAGGTGGCGAGCAGGCCGGTGAAGCTCTGTTCCTGCTGCTTTCCTTCAAGGTCGAGATAGCGCACGCGCACTTCCTTCGGACGCGAAACGTCGGCGAACTGGTCGGGGAAGGACAGGCAGCCTTCCTTATAGACATGCGGGTCGTTGCTTACCTCGACGATTTCCGGGTTGATCAGCACGTATTGCTGGCCCGGGCCGCTATCTTCGCGCCAAGTCACATCGGCGACCAGCAGGCGCTTCAACACCCCGACCTGCACCGCGGCCAGCCCGATGCCACGCTCATGGTACATGGTTTCCAGCATGTTGGCGGCAAGCATGCGGATCTCGTCATCGACCTTTTCCACAGAGGCCGATTTGGTTTTCAGGCGCTCATCCGGCGCGATCACTAACGGTAAAACAGCCATGGTTATGAATCTAGGGCAAATGGAACGGTTTTGCTAGTCCGCTTTTCAGCGGCTCCGGCTTTTGGGAACGATATTATCAAGGAGCCAAGCCTTCCTGACAATAGCATCGGGTGCATTGTAAATGGATGGCTGCGGTTTTGTATCCGGGGCAAATTTAGGGTATTCCTCGTTGAAGACGTCAATGGAGGAGCGGATGATTTCTCCTAAGACAGGAAAGGATGTATTACGTGTTACTGACCGGGGAAAGCGCTGCTTTAATCCTAAGTAGGACGTGGCGCTGTGCAATATTCCACCGTATTTGGCCTCCTCGAATGCTTCAGGCGACTGGCTTTCCCAGAACGCTTTGGCTTCAGGATTTTTGTTGTTTTCAACATTGCATGGAGTGATGCCGCGTTCAGACTGGCGGGTGAATTCCACCAGAAAGCCCTTAATCATACGCATCAAGTAACTTCTTCTTTCTTTTGTATGCATGTCATGTTCGGCAAGCATTTTAGCTATCACGGAGAATTTACTTTTCTGTTCTGCGGTTGCGGTAGAAACCCCGCCTTGGGGTTCATTAAATTGGGTAATCCGGTTCTTTAAACGGTCAATGACCTTAAGCGCGGTCTCGTCGAGCCAAGCGTTAATTCTCTGTGCTTCCGAAGTCGTTTCGGCTTGTGATGGCGCAATTATCATTAATATAAATTAACAAATGTCCTGCAAGCGAGCAAGAGATTCCTCTTTTCCCAGCACTTCCATAACGTCGAACACGCCCGGCGATACGGTTTTGCCTGATAAAGCGGCTCGTAGCGGCTGGGCGACAGCGCCTAATTTGACGCCGGCAACGCCCTCGGCATAGGCCCGGCAGGCCTCCTCGAGGGCTAAATGGTTCCAGTCTTCGAGCTTTTCAAGCGCCGGAAGCAGGGCTTTTAGGATATCACGGCCCCCCTTTTCCAGTACTTCCTGGGCCTTTTTATCAAGCAAAAGGGGCCGCGGAGCGATGTAAAAACGCGCATTTTCCGCCAGTTCATTGAGGGTTTTCGCCCGTTGCTTGAGCCCGTCCATGCCCTTTAGCAGCCGGTCGATCCCGGTTTTATCCACATTTCCAAGCTGTGGAATGATCAATTCCACCAGCCGCGCATCGCTGGCTTCACGCATATAATGCCCATTCAGGTTTTCCAGCTTAGCGAAGTCGAAGCGCGACGGCGACTTTCCCACCGCATCCAGATCGAACCATTCGATGGCTTTCTCGCGCGAAATAATCTCGTCATCGCCATGCGACCAGCCGAGACGGAGTAGATAATTGCAGATGGCTTCCGGCAAATAGCCCATGTCGCGGTACGCTTCGACGCCGAGCGCGCCGTGCCGCTTCGACAGCTTCGACCCGTCCGGGCCGTGGATCAGCGGGATGTGGGCGAATTCCGGCGCTTTCCAGCCCATGGCATCATAAATCATCAGCTGGCGGAAAGTGTTGGTAAGATGGTCATCGCCGCGAATCACATGGGTAATGCCCATGTCGTGATCGTCCACCACCACCGCCAGCATGTAGGTCGGCGTGCCATCGGAGCGCAGCAGCACCATGTCGTCCAGCTCGCTGTTTTTGACCGCCACGCGGCCCTGCACTTTGTCCTGCACCACGGTTTCGCCTTCATCGGGCGTGCGGATGCGGATAGCAGGCTGGACGCCTTCTCTCGGTGGCTTTTTCCCGTCCCGCCACTCACTGATAAATTTTTTACCGGAGGTGCCGTGTTGCTTACGCCATTCCGCTAATTCTTCCTGTGTGTGATAACAATGAAACGCTTTATCGTTTTTGAGCAATTGTTCCGCAATTTCCTTATGACGGGCTGCGCGCGAAAACTGGTGCACCACCTCCCCATCCCAATCGAGCCCTAGCCATTTCAGGCCGTCGATGATGGCGTCGATGGCTTCCTGCGTCGAGCGCGCGCGGTCGGTGTCCTCAATACGCAGGTGAAATTTGCCGCCGTGATGCTGGGCGAAAAGCCAGTTAAAAAGCGCCGTGCGCGCCCCGCCAATATGGAGAAAGCCGGTCGGGGATGGGGCAAAACGGGTGACGATGGTCATAACTATGCTATGTAAAGTGGTTCGCTGGCTTTATATAGGGCTTATCCTTGGGATTGCAAAAGAAAATAGCGCAATCGTTTATGGCGGAACGCGAGCGGCTGCCGCTGTGGCTGCCGGTCGTGCTGGGCTTTGGGATCGGTATCTATTACGCTTGGCCGATTGAGCCGCGTTGGTGGTGGTCGGTGCTGGTGATGGCAGTCAGCGTGCCGGCGGCATGGAAAATACCGAAATTCGGCGTCCGGCTGGTCGCGGTAGCGCTGGCGGTGGCGGCGCTGGGATTTTCGGTGGCGGCGTGGCGTACGCAGCAGGTAGCGGCGCCGGCACTGTACAGCGTGCTCTATCACCGGGCGGTGGAGGGGCGCATCGACGACATCCACCTGCGCGAAAAAGGCAAGCGGCTGGCGCTGACCGACCTTTCCATCGAGCGGTTGTCAAAAAAAACCACCCCGGCGCGCATCACGGTGGCGCTGCGCAAGGATACGCCCGGCCTCTCGATCGGCGACCGGATAGCGGTGAAGGCGACGCTGTTCCCGCCGCCCAAGCCGGTGCTCCCCGGGGGGTATGATTTCGCGCGGCAGTTTTATTACCAGCGCATCGGCGCGGTCGGTTTCGCGCCACACGCACCGGCGATTCTGGAGAAAGCGGAAACACGCAGCTTTGAGGAAAAGCTGAATACGCTGCGGTTGCAACTGAACGACCGCATCCTGGCGGCGATGTCGCCCGAAAGCGGCCCGGTGGTGGCGGCGATGATGGTGGGCGAGCAGTCGAACGTCTCGGAAGAGGTGGCGGACGCCATGCGCGATGCCGGCATTTATCATGTGCTATCCATCTCCGGCCTGCATATGGCCCTGGCGGCGGCGCTGCTCTATGTCTCCTTCCGCCTGCTGTTCGCCCTATACCCCCCGGCGGCACTCCGCCTGCCGGTGAAAAAGATCGCAGCCTTTCTCGGATTACTCGGCGCATTCGCCTACCTGTTGCTGGCGGGTTACCCCGTGCCGGCGGTGCGCTCGTTCGTGATGGTGGCCTGCGTCATGACCGCCATCCTGTTCGACCGGCGCGGCATCAGCCTCTATTCGCTGGCCTGGGCGGCCATGCTGATCCTGTTGTGGCAACCCGAGGCGCTGCTCGGCATCAGCTTCCAGCTTTCCTTCGCGGCGACGCTCGGGATGCTGGCGTTCTATGAGCGGTACTCGCACCTTATTTATGAACCGGGGCAGGGTCTATGGCGCCGCCTGCGGATATATTTTATCGGCCTGATGGCCACGTCGCTGGTGGCGTCGCTGATGACGACGCCGCTGGTGGTCTACGAGTTCAATCGTTTCTCCATCTGGGGCATCGCCGCCAACATGCTGATGATGCCGCTGGCTTCCTTCTGGATCATGCCGGCGGCGGTGCTTGCCTTCCTGGCGATGCCGTTCGGGCTGGAGGCGTGGCCGCTCACCTGGCTCGATTACGGCATCGGCTGGATGATCGAAGGCGCGCGCTGGTTCGCTTCCATGCCTTATGCTTCCGTCGCCGTGCCGCCGCCGACTTTCTGGGGGCTGCTCTTGATCGTATTCGGGGGCTTGTGGCTCTGCCTGTGGAGGCAGCGCTGGCGGCTGCTCGGCATTCCGGCGCTGCTGATCGGGCTGGCCGCCATCGGCCTGCACCGGCCCTACGATATCATGGTCAGCGATGACGGCTCCAAGGTCATGTGGCGCCGGCCCGACGGCGAGTTCCTGTTTCTGAGGGGCAGGCCGGACAGCTATGACGGCGAGATCTGGCTGCGCTATCATGGGAAGGAGGAGGGGCTGCCGCTTTCAAAAACCGAGCAGCCCCGCTGTGACAGGGAGCGCTGCCTGCTGGAGATCGGGGGGAAGCAGGTGGCGGTGGCGCTGAAGAAGAAAACGGAAGGCATCTGCGACGGCGGCCCGGATATTGTCATCACCGCCGAAACGCTGGAATGCCCTGCCGTGAAGCTGGTGATCGACCGCAATTATCTGAAACGCAACGGCATCACCGGGATACGGTTCCAGGCAGGAGCAATGGAGGTCGATACGGCGGAGTCGCATCGCGGCAAGCGGCCGTGGAACCGGCGGCCTGACTGGTTCGGCATGCCGCGCAAATCACCGCTTTACCCGGGAGAGAAGGACGCTATAACAGAACGGTAATGAATCCCCTCTCCCATTTATGGGAGAGGGTTAGGGTGAGGGCACTTGGTTTCAGTAGGAAGCGCCCTCACCCCGACCCTCTCCCGCACGCGGGAGAGGGGGAATTAGAGATGAATACGTTAAATGACCGACATCCCCAAGCTGATCAAGGCCCGCCAGACCCATAGCCGTATTTTCGCTATTCTTGCCGTTGCATTCGTCCTGGTTAGCCAGCCGTTGCTCGACGAGGGCAGTTTTACGCGCCAGCTGATGCTGTGGCTTGGCTACCTGCTCGTTATCTTCGGCGCCATGGGGCGCGCCTACTGCTCGACCTATATCGGCGGGCGCAAGAACGACACGGTGGTGCGCGCCGGGCCGTTCTCCGTGGTGCGCAACCCCCTCTATGTATTTTCCTTCATCGCGGTGGCGGGGATCGGGCTGCAGTCGGGCATGTTCACACTGCTGGCGCTGCTGGTCGGCGCGTTCATCCTGTATTACCCGCTGGTAGTGGAGAAGGAGGAGGCATTCCTGCTGAGCAAGTTCGGGCCTGAATACGAAACCTATATGCGCGAAGTACCGCGCTGGTGGCCCAACCTGTCGCTATGGAAGGAGCCCGACCAGTTCGACGCCAAGCCCAAATTCATCCGCCGCACGCTGATGGACGCGACTATTTTTTTCCTGCCGCTGCCGTGCTTCGCTCTTATTGAGACGCTGCACGCCAACGGAATATTGCCGCTATGGCTGACGCTGCCCTGAACGAAAACCCTTTGCTTGGCGCACTGAATCCCGAGCAGCGGCAGGCGGTGCAGGCGACGGAAGGCCCGCTTCTGGTGCTGGCCGGGGCGGGCACCGGCAAGACGCGCGTGCTGACCACGCGCATCGCCTACATTCTTCTGAACAAGCTGGCCTGGCCAGGTGAGATACTGGCCGTCACCTTCACCAACAAGGCGGCGCGCGAAATGAGCGAGCGCGTGGCGCAGCTCACCGGCGCGTCGCAGGCGCTGTGGCAGGGCACGTTTCATTCCATCGGCGCGCGCGTCATCCGCCGCCATGCCGAGCGGCTGGGGCTAACCTCGAGCTTCACCATTCTCGACGAAGACGACCAGCTGCGGCTGCTCAAGACCATTCTTGCCGAGCAGCACATCGATGAGAAATCGCTGCCGCCGAAGCTGTTTCTTGCCATCATCCAGCGCTGGAAGGACGAAGGGCTGACGCCGGAGAAAGTCACCGGGGCGCAGGATATGCAGCAGGCGGGCGGGCAGGCGCTTTCGGTGTATAAAGCCTATCAGGAACGGCTCAGGAGCCTCAACGCCTGCGATTTCGGTGACCTGATCCTGCATATGCTGACGCTGTTCACGTCCTATCCGGACGTGCTCGAGGAGTATGCCAAACGCTTTAAATACATCCTGGTAGACGAATATCAGGACACCAACGTGGCGCAGTATCTGTGGCTCAGGCTGCTGGCCAGCTATCACAAGAACATCTGCTGCGTCGGTGACGACGACCAGTCGATCTATAGCTGGCGCGGGGCGGAAGTAGGCAATATCCTGCGCTTCGAGCGCGATTATCCGGACGCGCAGGTGGTGCGGCTGGAATGCAACTACCGCTCGACGCCGCACATACTGGCGGGTGCCTCGGCGGTGATCGCCAATAACCGCGGGCGGCTGGGCAAGACGCTGTGGACGCCGGTCACGGAGGGCGATCCGATCCGCCTCAAGTCGGTATGGGATGAGAATGAAGAGGCACGTTATGTGGGCGAGGAAGTGGAGGCGCTGCAGCGCAAGGGCATGAGCCTCGGCAGCATGGCGATCCTGGTGCGCGCGGGATTCCAGACGCGCGCCTTCGAAGAGCGTTTCCTGACGCTTGGCGTGCCGTACCGCGTCATCGGCGGCCTGCGGTTCTATGAGCGCGCCGAAATCCGCGACGCGGTGGCGTACTTGCGCCTTATCGCCTCGCCGGCAGACGACCTGGCGTTCGAGCGCATCATCAACACCCCCAAGCGCGGTGTGGGTCAGGCGACATTGCAGCAGATGCACAGCGCGGCGCGCAATCTCAGCGCTTCTCTATATAATGCCACCATCCACCTGCTGAAGACCGGCGGAGTCAAGGGCAAGCTGGCGAGCGCGCTCGATAGGTTCATCCAGAACTGCGAGCGCTGGCGGGCGCAGCTCGGTACGCTGACGCTGCCGGAAGTGGTGGAGCTGGTGTTGGAGGAGAGCGGTTACCGCCAGATGTGGCAGCAGGAAAAATCGCCCGAGGCGGCGGGGCGGCTGGAGAACCTGAAGGAGTTGTCGCGCGCTCTCGGCGAATTCGAGAACCTGAATGCGTTCCTCGAGCATGTGAGCCTGGTGACCGAGGCCGCTAACGCCGACACCACGACCGACATGGTCAGCCTGATGACGCTGCACGCCGCGAAGGGGCTGGAATTTGATGTCGTGTTCCTGCCGGGCTGGGAGGAAGGCGTGTTCCCGCACCAGCGCGCGCTGGACGAGTCGGGGAATAAGGGGTTGGAGGAAGAGCGGCGGCTGGCCTATGTCGGCATGACGCGCGCGCGCAAAAAGCTCTATATCTCCCACGCCGCCAACCGCCGCATCTATAATCAGTGGCAGAGCAGCATCCCGTCGAGGTTCATCGGGGAGATCCCTCCCGAGAGCGTGGAGAAGCTTTCGGGCGGCCCCTATGGCAGGCAGGGCGTTTCAGGAAGAAACTGGAAGGATGAGGTGGCGGCAATATTGGCGGGAGGACAAAAGAGCGCCTCCTCCCTGAGCCTTCCCTTCGGGAGGGAGGAAAACGACGGTAGAGCCGTTGCGGGTGGGGGCGCCTTTGCAAAAGGTACCCGTATCTTCCACCAGAAGTTCGGTTACGGGCGCATCCAGTCGGTCAGCGGCGACCACCTGCAGATCGAGTTCGAAAAGGCGGGCCCCAAGAAAGTGCTGGCTGATTTCGTCGAGCCGGTCTAACCGTCATTGCGAGGAGGCCGTTAGGCCGACGCGGCAATCCAGTCAAAGCGCCATGGGCGCAATATCAAAACTAATATGCCACGGACGCGGCATTACTGGATTGCTTCGCTGCACTCGCAATGACGATTATTGTTTTGGTTCGTTATTCATTGCTGGAACAGGTGCTGCTGCAGGTAGCGCGGCCTTAGGCGTTTCCGTAATCACCGGTACCGGCGCAGGCTGTGATGGTGCACTCAGCACGGTGGTCGGTGGCATGAACATCGCATGCGTGGCATGGTCTCCCGGGCGGATGCCGAGACGGTCGCAAGTACCGCCTTTCAAAAACAGCAGCGCCAGCACCGGCGCCTGCGGGGTCAGGTCCTGCGGCAGGTGGGCGAGGACGATATTGGGAATGATTTCGGCGATGATGCCGGTAGGAGCGATCAGCAGCACGTCGAGCGGAGAGTACTGTTCAAGGCGGATGACCGGCGCCAGTCCCGGCGCCGCAAAGGCGAGCATAACGCCTTTGCCGTCCGGCGGACTGCTCAGGCTGAACCAGTCCTTCTGATGATACATGGTCATGCCGTCGCGAATTTCGATGTCGAAATAGAGCGGTGGATTTCCCACCTCCGCATCAGGCGCCTGCCACGGCATCGGCGGCGGCGGGGTGCGGCGCTGGATCGAAAGCTGACCCCGGCTGTAGAGCACCGGCGCCGACTCGTCGGCGGTCAGCGCCAGCGCGGGCATCGCCGGATATGACAGGACAAGGCTCAGCAGGAGGAAAAACATTTTCATGGTGTGAAGACCTTGTGCATGACCTGGTCGCCGATGCGGATGCCTAGCCGGGCGGCGGTTCCCGCCGGCAACTCCAGCACGGCAAGCGCCGGTTTAGGGGAAACGATGCGCCTGGTTGATTCGGGAACGTTGTCGGGCGCGACATGCACGATGCGGCCGTGCTTATCGATGAACAGCATATCGAGCGCGAGCTTCGTGTTCTTCATCCACATCGCCGCCGGCTGTTCCTGCGCGAAGACAAACAGCATGCCACGGTCGTCAGGGAGCTGCGTACGATGCATCAGACCCTGCTGCTGCTGTTCCGGTGTGATAGCCATTTCGACTATGAAATCATGAGTTTTTTCCGTGCCTTTCACCGAGAGAGGCTGCCGGTCGAAAGTGACATCCGATGCCAGGGTCTGGACCATGAGCAGGGCTGCCAAACAGCAAAATATTGATATCGGCCAAATTTTACGCATATGGCAATTGTTACAGTTTGATGAATTTTAAGCCGGGGGACTAGGTGAGTCCCGTGTTTTTATATATACTATATTCATATGAGCACGGTACGATTTTTTGGCGGCAGCAGGGAAATGGGCGGCAAGCGCAGCGTTGCCAGCGAACTGATGCGCATCGAGATACAGAAGAAAGGCAAGCTGCCCGCCTCCGACCGCTACAAGCGCATCCTCAAGAAAAGGCTTCAAGAGAGTAAACAGAAGGCCATGTTCGACCGCGGCGGCCGCAAGATGTCCAAGCGGGCGGAACAGGCGCTCAAGGAAATCGCCGCCAAGAAAGCGGCAAAAGAGGCCAAAGCGCTTCGCCGAATGGTCATTGTCCAGCCGCAGAATTACCATAACGGCAGCATTAACCGGAAAGGCCAGATTTACGACGTGGCCGGCAACATGGTTGCCCAAGTGAATATCAAGAACGGCAAGATCGCCACCATGACCGGCTGGGGGCTCGGCAAGTACAAGCCCAAGAGCGCGATGACCAAGATGGTCATTACCGATGCCATCGACAAGTTCAGTCCCTATTACATCAATCTGCGCAAGATGCAGGCGATGCAGAATGGCTGGAATCCTGCCACGGGCGGCATGGGAATGACGCCGGATGTGATCAACGTCCATGGTCCCGCCGCTTCTTCCGCTCCTGTCGCCGAAGCCTCGATGTTCGCCGGGTACGGTGAAGCTTCTCTAGGTCCGCGCCAGAACATCGTGGCTACCTCGTGGGGTGCGCGCAGCGACAACGTCTGGGGCACTTTCACCGACAACGTCTGGGGGAAATCAACCGACAACGTCTGGGGCACCAATACCGGCGACGTATGGGGCGGCATCGGTGGCAATCCGTTCGGGCAGGGCAGCATCAAGATCTGGGGCACGGGCAACGGGATCAATTACCTCCGTAAGGCCGGGCGCTTCATGGCGGCACTGTTCGGACTCAAGATGAAAACCTATAGCCGCCAAGCCTTCCGCGATAATTCCGTCAAGCTGCGCGCTCATCGTTCCAGCCGCGGCAGTACGCCGACGCCGCGCGGGCCGGTTTCGACCCGCCGCTAAACTCGTTACTATCTTATTATTTCGTGGATATTCGCTTTTCGGGGCGTTATGACAGATCCATGGAAGTTAACGCGGCCATGAAAAAGAAAGCCAGGATTGTCTGGTGGTGCGCCGTCGCTCTCCTTTACGCAGTATTTTTCAGCTATCATTCGTTTCAGGGATACCGCAAGCCGGTATGGAACTGGGATATGGTGTTCTACATTGCCGCATCCCAGGCCTACCTGACCGACGATCCACAGCGTATCCACGACAGGACGATGGAGTATGGCGCAGAAGCCTACGGCCGGCGCGGTGAAGAAAGCTTACAGCGTTTCCAGAGAGTGAAGCTGTGGCAGGATGCCGAATCGCTGCGCCAGGCCCTGCCGTATTATACCGTCAAGCCACTTTACGTCGCCGGCATGCTGGCGCTTCACGAAATCGGAATCCCACTCTACCTGACAATATCCTTACTATCTGTAGCTGGTTTCCTCATGGCAGGCGCAGTATGTTTCCTGATGCGGCCGCGCGGCATCGACCCCGGCCTGTGGTGGCTGGCGGTGATTGCTTTCTGCGCCGCGGGGCGCTGGTCGTTCATGTCGCTGCCGCACTGGTCCACGCCGGATACGCTCTGTGCGGCGTTGTTCGTTGGCGGGTTGTGCATGTGGCTGTATCTGCGCTCCGCCATCGGTTTCGCCGTATGCATGCTGCTGTCGCAGCTGGCCAGGCCGGATACGCTGATGCTGTTCGTGCTGCTTACGGCGTTCTTTGCGCTCGATCCCTCCGCCGAGCAGCGGATGAAACGGCCACATGCCTTGATCATCGCGGCGGCGGGGATCATTACCTATATCATGGTCAACCATCTGGCCGGCAGTTATGGTATCATGAACCTCTTCAATTACGTGTTTTTCAACCGTGTGCCCTACCCGGCGGAGCTGGGCGCCGATTTCACCGTGCAGCAATATCTCGATGTTCTAAAAAATGGTGCATGGCGCATGGCCAGCGATAGCCGGGTGCAGGGTTTGCTGGCGATGTCGTTTCTCGCCAGCTTCGCTTATCTGTGCGATCCGATGCGCGGCACGTGGCATTTCCTGTGGCTGCTCTGGCTGGCATGGGCGGCGCTGGCGGCGCGGTTCGTCATCCTGCCTGCCTGGTGGGAGGACCGTTACTACTATTCCAATTATTTCCTGATGCTCTACGCCTCGGCGGAGCTGATCGGTGGCGCGTGGGCGGCGCGGCGCGCGCGGCTACGACTTGTCCCGGTGCACGGCGAAGGCTGAGAAGGCCTGCTGCGTCGGCATCAGCTCGATGCGGTTGACGTTGACATGCTCCGGCTGCGTGACGATCCACAGGATGGTATTGGCGATATCCTCCGCCGACAGCGGCTTCACGCCCTTATAGGTAGCGGCGGCTTTCTCCGCGTCGCCGTGGAAGCGCACCAGCGAAAATTCCGTCTCGGCCAGCCCCGGCTCGACGCTGGTGATGCGGATGTTTTTGCCGAGCAGGTCGGCGCGCAGGTTCAGCGAGAACTGCGTGACAAACGCCTTGGTGCCGCCATAGACATTGCCGCCGGGGTAGGGATAGCTGCCCGCCACCGAGCTTAGGTTTATTATATGACCACGGTTGCGCGCCACCATCCCGGGCAGCACGGCATGCGTGCAGTAAACCAGCCCCTTGATATTGGCGTCGATCATCTGCTCGGCGTCATCGAGGTCGGCCTTGTCGAAGGAGGACAGCCCCAGCGCCCCGCCGGCATTGTTGACCAGCACATCGATCTCGGAAAAGCCCTCAGGCAGTTCACTGACTGCCTGCTCCACCGCCTGCCGGTCCCGCATGTCGAGGGTGAGGGGATGCACCGCATCGCCCAACTCTTTTTTAAGCGCCGCTAACCGTTCGCCGCGCCGCCCGGTGGCAATAACCTTTGCGCCCTGTGCTGCGAACAGCTTGGCACAGGCCAGCCCGAAACCCGAAGTGGCGCCGGTGATGAAGATGGTTTTATTGTGTAAGTTCATATTTCCCCGTCATTCCCGCTTTCCCCGTCATTCCTGCTTTCCACCGTCATTCCCGCGCAGGCGGGAATCCATATCCCAGAGAAGGAACCATTTATCCGGTAAGCTTCAAATATAAATCTTCCCAGTCCGGGTTGTCTTCCTCGATGCGCCTTATCTTCCAGTCGCGGTTCCATTTCTTGATGCATTTCTCGCGATGAATAGCCTCGGTAATATCGCCGAATATTTCATAGTACACCAGCTTCTTCACGTCATATCGCTTGGTAAACCCTTCGGCCAGCCCTTCCTTGTGCTCATAGACACGCTTGATTAAATCGGAAGGACGCCAGTGTATAACGTTCCATGCTTGCCGCTGGCGAGAATGTAGACATAGGATTGCCTGTCTTTCATGCGCTACCATCAGCTTTGGTGATTATGGATTCCCGCCTTCGCGGGAATGACGTATTTTAGCCGGTGATGAAGATGGTTTTGTTGTGTAACAGCATAATCACGTCGTTGTGAGCGTAGTGAAGCAATCCAGAATATACAATAAGAACTGGATTGCCACGTGCTTGCGCTCTTTGCAATGACGTACTAATACTAATTCCATGCACGCCCTCGCATCCCCCGCGAAATTCACTCGTCTCTCCGATAAGACGTTGCCTTGGCTTACTGTGTTGACGGTGGCGTTGCTGATGTTCGGGCTGGCGCAGGCGCTGTTCATCTCGCCGCCGGATTACCAGCAGGGGGATACGGTGCGCATCATGTATGTGCATGTGCCCGCGGCTTGGATGGCGATCGGCATTTACACGCTGATGGCGGTGGCCAGCGCTTCGTTTTTGATCTGGAAGCACCCGCTAGCCGATGTACTGGCGCGGGCGGCGGCGCCGGTCGGGGCCGCCTTCACCGCCGTCACGCTCGCCACCGGGTCGCTTTGGGGCAAGCCGATGTGGGGGGCATGGTGGGTATGGGATGCGCGGCTGACCTCCGTGCTGATCCTGTTCTTCCTCTATATCGGTTATATCGCGCTGGCCGATGCCACCGCCCATCGCGAAGGCGGCAAAAAAATCTGCGCCATCCTGGCATTGGTCGGTTTCGCCAATATTCCGATCATCCGCTTCTCGGTCGAATGGTGGAATACGCTGCACCAGCCGGCCAGCCTGATCCGCGCCGGGGGCGTGGCCATTGATGACGCCATGCTGGTGCCGCTTTTGGCTATGGGGCTCGCCTTCACCTGCCTGACCTTGCTGCTGCTGCTGCTGCGCGTCAAGGCGGCCTTGATTGAGCAAAAGATAAGACGGTTGCGGTTTTCCGGCCAATAGTCTATAAAAACAGCCCATATTTTTATAAGGATTTAGCTGCCATGACGTTCGTCGTCACCGACGCCTGCATCAAATGCAAATATACCGACTGCGTGGAGGTTTGCCCCGTCGACTGCTTCTATGAGGGCGAGAACATGCTTGTCATCAACCCCGACGAATGCATCGATTGCGGCGTCTGCGAGCCGGAATGCCCGGTGGAGGCCATCAAGCCCGAGTCGGACGAGCTGCTGAAATGGGTCGAGCAGAACCGCGAATATGCCGCCAAGTGGCCCAACATCACGGTCAAGAAGCCAAATCCGCCCGATGCGGATGAATATAAAGGCATGGAAGGCAAGTTCGAGAAATTCTTCAGCCCCAATCCGGGCGAGGGAACCAAATAAGAGGGCAATCGGCCCCATACAAGGAAAACCTTTCTTTTCCGTTAAAATTATGCTATAGTTCAGCCTGTTTTATAGGCAGGACCCTGAATATTGGGGTTTTTCCAGCATTACCTACCAGATGTAGTTTAACCGTGAGGGGTACCCCGCAGCAACACCGAGTGTAAGGAAAATCAACCATGCCAAAGAAAATAGGTAAAAAAATCAAGGCGAAGGCCAAGAAACCCGCCGCCAGAAAGCCCCTTAAGGCCCGCAAGGCAGATCCCAAGGCGAAAAAGGGAGTCGTCGCCCGGGCTGTGAAAAAGGCCAGCAGGAAACCGGCAAAAAAAGTGGCAAAGAAAGTAACCAAAAAGGCAGTAGCGAAAAAAAATATGAGCAAGAAAATCACCAGGAAGGTCACCCCGAAGCAGGTAGCAAAGAAACCGGCCGCTCAGAAAGCCGTGAAACCCGCAGTCAAGGCCCCGGCGCCGAAGCCGCAGCAGGCTGCCAAGGTCGAGACGCTCAAGCCGCAATCGGTCCAGAAGGCGATTTATAAGGTTGGCCATTATGTGGTGTACCCGACGCATGGGGTAGGCCGCATCATGGCGGAAGAGACCCAGATGATCGGTGATATCGAGCTGCGCATGCTGGTGATTTCCTTCGAGAAGGACAAGATGACGCTGCGCGTGCCCGTGCATCGCGCCACCGCCGCCGGGCTGCGTCCGGTGTCCAGCTCCGACCAGATGAAGAAGGTGTTCGTGACGCTGAAGAGCCGCGCCCGCACTTCGCGCGGCATGTGGTCGCGCCGCGCCCAGGAATACGAGGCAAAGATCAACTCCGGCAACATTTTCTACATTGCCGAAGTGGTGCGCGATCTGCATCAGAACGTCGATCAGTCGGAGCGTTCCTATTCCGAGCGCATGATCTATGAGTCGGCGCTGGCCCGCCTGGTCGGCGAGTTCGCCGCCGCCGAAAGCATCGATCACAAGACCGCCACCGACAAGCTGATGAAGCTTCTGCGCGCCAAGGTCGCCGCCGCCGCAGCCGAGAAGGAAGCGGTGAAAGAGGCAGCGTAAGCTACTCCTTGTTTCAGTCGAAAAAAATCGGTAAGCCACTGGCTTACCGATTATGTTGTCATAATTCCTTCATTTGTGCTGCCTGCATGGCTATTCTATACTTGTAATAACAATCCCTTACTACAAGGCCTCGCATGGCAAATCCGCTGATACTGCACCCGCATCACCGCGTGTCCCTTATTAATAAGGACATGCTGTTGGGCGGCCTGGTCGGCGCCCTGACCGGCGCCGCTTTTTTCGCACCGGTCGGCGCTGCGGCGCTGGTCGCCATCGGCATCGGCGCGGCAATCGGGGGGAAGCTCGGCAGACAGCGGCTGGAGCGCGAGAATGCCGAGGGCAAGCCGGTCACCAGCCCGAGCTGGATGAATAAGGAGATGCTGATCGGCGCCCTGGCGGGTGCATTGATGGGATCAGGGCTGGGCACCGTTGCCATGATGGAGGTTATGGGGCCGGAGGTGGTATCCGCTATCACCAATAGCGCGGTTACCCAGCAGATGTTCGGCCCTATTTTTGCTGGCATCGGCACCCTGGCCGCTTCTGCGGCGGGCAGCATTCTCGGAGGCGCTTATCTCGGCGGCAAGGCTGGTTACCGGCGCATGGAGCACGAATACCGCATGGCGCTCGAGCAAGAGCGCGGCAACGCCCTGACCCACGAAGCTGAACGTAACATAGGCATTGATCCCGAACGTACTCCCGAGCAGTCACCAGATATAAGAAAATATACCCAGGCAGAGCGGGAACGCGACATGGCACGGTCAGCACAGCAGGTCGCCGACGCTCCGGTTCACCGTTAGTTCTATGCACTCCCCCGATAAAATTTCTGGTGATCATGACACGCGCATGCGGGTATCCGTATTACTGTCGCGAATGTATGAGGCGATGGCGCGGCCGGATACCCCAGAATTTGCGTTTTCGGAATTCAGTGTTTCCCCGGCCGATGGGCAGGAGCTGGTGCTGCAGGGCAAGGATGGCTGGGCGGTGAAGCAACTGGCTGCTGATTTGAATCGGGCATTTTCCGGTGCCGACTGAAGGACATCAAACCGGAACCGGTCCGTTACTATAGCGATAAGCCAAGAAACTGTATTGCCGGCCTGCACAGTCGTAAGGAGGAATGTATCAGCCCGAAGGATCCCAGCAATCAAATCCGGCTGCCGGTCGATTTCTTCAGTGATCCCGACCACATGCAGGCGCTGGAAGCGCTGGTGGCATCTCTTCAGAAGAAAGGTAGGCAACTATCTTCCGGAAATGGCCGGATCCTCTAGCAATGCCGCCTGAATCAGAAAATCAGAAATAATTTTCACGCCGCCTTTTTCTTCTTCAGGAGCGGTGCGACGTATTTCCCCGTGATGCTTTGCTTGTTGGCGGCGATGTCTTCCGGCGTACCGGTGGCGACGATTTTGCCCCCCTTGTCGCCGCCGCCCGGCCCGATATCGATAATCCAGTCGGAAGTCTTGATGACGTCGAGGTTATGCTCGATCACCAGCACCGTATTTCCGGCATCGACCAGCTTGTGCAGCACGGAGAGCAGCTTCCTGATGTCATCCGAGTGCAGGCCGGTGGTCGGCTCGTCCAGAATATATAAGGTGCGCCCAGTGGCGCGCTTGCTGAGTTCCTTCGCCAGCTTGATGCGCTGCGCCTCGCCGCCCGACAGGGTGGTGGCGGACTGGCCGATGGCGATATAGCCAAGCCCGACTTCCTGCATCGCCAGCAGCTTTTCGCGGATGGAGGGCTGGGCGGAGAAGAACTGCACGCCTTCGTCTACCGTCATCTGCAGCACGTCGGAGATCGACTTGTCCTTGTATTTGATCTCCAGCGTCTCGCGGTTGTAGCGCCGCCCATGGCAGACATCGCACTTCACATACACGTCAGGCAGGAAGTGCATCTCGATCTTGATCAGCCCGTCACCCTGGCAGGCTTCACAGCGCCCGCCCTTGACGTTGAAGGAGAAGCGCCCGGGGTGATAGCCGCGCGCTTTGGCTTCGGGGAGGCCGGTGTACCAGTCGCGGATCGGAGTGAAAGCGCCGGTATAGGTGGCCGGGTTGCTTCTCGGCGTGCGGCCGATCGGCGACTGGTCGATCTCGATGACCTTGTCGATATATTCGAGGCCGGTGATGGAATCATGTACACCGGGTAGGTCGCGGCTGGCATGCAGGCGGCGGGCGATGGCCTTGTACAGCGTCTCGATCACCAGCGTCGACTTGCCGCCGCCGGAGACGCCGGTGACGCAGGTGAAGGTGCCGAGCGGGATGTCGGCATTGATGTTTTTCAGGTTGTTGGCGCGCGCGCCGAGGATGGATATTTTCTTGCCGCGCGCGCTGGTGCGCCTGGCTGGCGGCACGGCGATGAGCTTCTCGCCGCTTAAGTACTGGCCGGTGAGGCTCTTCTTGTTTTTCATCACTTCGTCCGCCGTGCCCTGCGCCACTACGTGCCCGCCGTGAATGCCGGCGCCGGGACCCATGTCGATCAGATGATCGGCGGCGCGCATGGTGTCCTCGTCATGCTCGACAACGATGACGGTGTTGCCAAGGTCGCGCAGGTGCTGAAGCGTATGCAGCAGCCGCTCGTTATCGCATTGGTGCAGGCCGATGGAGGGTTCGTCCAGCACATATAGAACGCCCGACAAGCCTGAGCCGATCTGCGATGCCAGCCGGATGCGCTGCGATTCGCCGCCCGACAGCGTGCCGGACTCGCGCGAGAGCGTCAGGTAATCGAGGCCGACATTGACCAGGAAGCGCAGCCGCTCGCAGATTTCCTTGAATATCTTGCTGGCGATGTCCTGATGCTTCTTGCTCAGCTTCTTCTCGATTGTGCCGAACCAGTCGTGCGCCTGGTCAATGGTGAACTGCGTCACCTCGCCGATATGCAGGCCGCCGACCTTGACGCACAGCGCCTCGGGCTTCAGGCGGAAACCGCTGCAGGCTTCGCAGGGATGCTCGTTCTGATACCTGGCGAATTCCTCGCGCACGTTCTCGCTGGTCAGCTCGCGGTAGCGGCGCTCGAGGTTCGGGATGACGCCTTCGAAGGGTTTCTCCACCGTAAAGGTGCGCGCACCATCGTTATAGGTCATGCGTACCTCTTCCGTGCCGGAGCCATGCAGGATGATGTTCTGGATTTTTTCCGGCAGGTCTTTGAAGGGCGTGTGCAGGTTGAATTTGTAATGACGGGCCAGCGACGACAGCGCGTCCTGGAAGAAGCGCGTGTTGCCCGCCCACGGCATCGCTCCCCAGGGGGCGATGGCGCGTTCGGCCAGCGTCTTATTTTTATCGGGGACGATCAACGCTTCGTCGAACATGGCTTTGGTACCCAGCCCGTCGCATTCCGGGCAGGCGCCGTAGGGGCTGTTGAAGGAGAACAGCCGCGGCTCGATCTCCGACAGGGTGAAGCCGGAGACGGGGCAGGCGAACTTGGAAGAGAGGGTTATCAGGTGATCAGGTGATGAGGTTATCGGAGAGTCGGAGGATTTCTTTTTCTTCTCCCCGATAACCTGACGACCAGATCCCCCGACTAACTCTAGCTTTAGCAACCCATCACTCAGCCCCAGCGCCGTCTCGATCGAATCCGGCAGGCGGTTGCCGATCTCTTTACTTACAACGATGCGGTCGACCACCACTTCGATCTCATGCTTTTTATTCTTATCAAGGGTGGGCAGATCATCCATCTCGTATACTTCGCCGTCAATCTTGAGGCGCTGGAAGCCTTTCTTCTTCAGCTCGGCAAACTCCTTGGCGTAGGTGCCCTTATGGCCGCGCACGATGGGTGACAATAACAGTAGTTTCGTGCCCTCGGGCAGTTCCATAATGCGGTCGACCATCTGCGACACGGTCTGGCTTTCGATGGGAAGGCCGGTGGCCGGCGAATAGGGGATGCCGATGCGGGCGTAGAGCAGGCGCAGGTAGTCGTAAATCTCGGTGACGGTGCCGACCGTCGAGCGCGGGTTGCGTGAGGTGGTCTTCTGGTCGATGGCGATGGTGGGCGACAGGCCCTCGATCGACTCAACATCCGGCTTATCCTGAATATTGAGGAACTGCCGCGCATAGGCCGACAGGCTCTCGACATAGCGCCGCTGGCCCTCGGCGTAAATTGTATCGAACGCCAGCGAGGACTTGCCCGAGCCGGACGGGCCGGTGATCACCACCAGCTTGTTGCGAGGAATCTCGACGTCGATGTTCTTGAGATTGTGCTCTTTTGCGCCGTGGATGCGGATGGAGTCGTCAGTCTTCATAGTCCTCGTCATCCCGGTAAGCGGGATCCAGATTTCAGGGTTGGAGATATTAGCAATTTATTACTGGCCTGTAATCTCTTTTTACGCTTATATGGGCCAGTTTCTCATGCCTCAAGGCATGGATTCCGGCCTTGCCGGGATGACGATATGAAAGAACATGGGGAGAAGCATATGGCAGGCAGCGTGAACAAGGTAATTCTGGTGGGTAATCTGGGGCGTGATCCGGAGATCCGCACGACGCAAGATGGGCGCGAGATCGCCAATTTCACGCTGGCGACCAGCGAATCCTGGAAAGACCGCTCTACCGGCGAGCGCAAGGAGAAGACCGAGTGGCACCGCGTGGTGATCTTCAACGAGGGGCTGGTCAATGTCGTGAAGAATTACCTGAAAAAAGGCGCCAAGGTCTATATCGAAGGCCAGCTGCAGACCCGCAAATGGACCGATAAGGACGGCCAGGAGAAATATTCGACCGAAGTGGTGCTGCAGGGCTTCGGCTCACAATTGACCATGCTCGACGCGCGCCGCACTGGCGAAGGCGATTATGCTTCCGGAGGTTACAACCAGCCCGCTTCGGCCCCGGCGACCAAGCCTGCCGGCGAACTGGTGGATGACGAGATTCCGTTCTGAGCCGTTATCCTGCGGGCAGCAATGCTGCAGCGCAGGATCTTGATCCATGGCATGAAATCCTGTGCCTCGCTTTGCTCGCACAGGATGACAATGTCAATCCCTCGGCAGCTGCCGGCGCTTACGATCGGGGCGGACTTTCCGCTTCTGTTTGAAATCGGCCATGCGGCGGGTGATGTATTCGCCGACCTGCGAGGTCAGTTCGTCCTCGACCCCGCGGTAATAATGATCGGCGCCGGGAATTACCTTGTATTCGACCTGCCCGCCATGTTGTGCTCCCAGCCGGGCGGCGAGTTTGCTCACCGCTTCTTCTGACACGACGTCATCACGGTCGCCCTGCGTAATCAGCCCGGCGGCGGGGCAGGGTGAAAGAAACGAAAAATCATAGAGATTGGCGGGGGGCGAAACGGCAACGAAGCCTTCGAGTTCCGGACGCCGCATCAGGAGTTGCAGGGCGATCCACGCACCGAAGGAGAAGCCGGAGATCCAGCAGGTTGCCGCATCGGGATTCTGCAGCTGCAGCCAGTCGAGCGCGGTGGCGGCATCGGTCAGCTCACCCACCCCATCGTCATATTTGCCCTGTGATTTGCCAACGCCACGGAAGTTGAAGCGCAGCACGGAGAACCCATTCTGCGCAAAGATGTGATACAGGCGGTAGACGATCTTATTGTTCATCGTCCCGCCATAGAGCGGGTGAGGGTGCAGCACCAGCACCACCGGCGCACCCTTATTTTCGCTATGATGATAGCGTCCCTCAATGCGGCCTTCGGAACCGTTAATGATGATTTCGGGCATGAGTTACAGGGTAAACGGTTAAAACAATTGCTTTATTCTGGTAAATTCGTGATAAAGAGGCTACTTTAGCGGGTAGTTATATTGAATTTAGGGCACGATGTTCAAGAAAATAGTGAAGGATATCGATTCGGTATTCGCACGCGACCCGGCGGCGCGCTCGCGCCTGGAGGTGCTGCTGTGCTACCCGGGGGTACATGCCGTCATATTCTACCGCATTTCCAACTGGCTGTGGCGTATCGGCCTCAAGCTGCCGGGACGGTTTCTGTCCTCCGTCGGGCGATTCCTGACCGGGATCGACATCCATCCGGGGGCGACGATCGGTGAACGGTTTTTTATTGACCACGGGACCGGGGTGGTAATCGGCGAAACGTCCAGAATCGGTGATGATGTAACGATTTACCATGACGTGACGCTGGGCGGCGTATCGCCCGGTGACAACGCGAAAGGCAGCCTACGTCATCCGCAGATCGGCAACGGCGTCATCATCGGCGCCGGGGCGCAGTTGCTGGGGCCGATCCAGGTCGGTGACAATGCACGTGTGGGGTCGAACGCGGTGGTGGTGAAAGATGTCGAGGAAGGATCGACGGTCGTTGGCATACCGGCCCGGCCGGTCAGTGAAAAGGCGATGCCGCACGACACGCATTTCGACGCTTATGCCGGCACGGCCAAGGCCGAGGAAGCCGATCCGCTGATCGACCTGGTGGAGCGGCTGCGCAATGACATAGCGAATCTGAAGATGCGCGTCAATGAGCTGGAGGCGGAGAATCAGGAGCTGGCCGGCAGCGCGAAGAAGTGGGAAGCCTAACCCCGCACTTGTTGCGGGGTCTGGTAGTTTTTAAAAATAGAAATGGAAATGCTGTGTTTGATTCTGCACCAGACCCCGCAACAAGTGCGGGGATGAAATGATCCTCGGCACCAAAGCCCGATACGCCGTGATGGCGATGGTGGAGCTGGCCGGGCGCGATGCCGGCAAGCCAGTGACCCTCGCAGAGTTGTCGGAGGCGCAGGAAATTACCGTGCCTTACCTTGAGCAGATTTTCGCCAAACTGAAGAAATGTGCGTTGGTGAAATCCGTGCGCGGTCCGGGCGGTGGTTATGTACTGGCAAAGGAGGCAGCGGATATTCTGATTTCGGATATCATTGATGCCGTCGATGAATCGCTCAAGATGACCCGCTGCAGTATTCATAGGGAAGGCGGCTGCATGGCCACCCGTGCCCAGTGCCTGACCCACGATCTGTGGGCGGGGCTGGAGCGGCAGATTCATGGCTACCTGCATTCCATATCGCTGGCGGATGTCAGGAAGAAAGGTATCAGGATTCAGGATTCGGGATTCAGGGCAGAAAACTATATGCAGCAGGATAATGCTCCCCGAGTCCCGAATCCTGAATCCTGACCCCTATGCCAATATATCTCGACTATAACGCCACCGCACCGGTGCGCCCCGAAGTCATCGAGCGCATGCAGGGGCTGCTGACAGTTCCTGCCAACCCGTCATCGGTGCATAAGTTCGGCCGCGCGGCGAGAAAATCTCTCGAAGATGCACGCAAGGTGGTCGCGGAGGCAGTCAGCGCCTGGCCAAATGAAATCATTTTTACCGCTTCGGGAACGGAAGCCAACGCCATGGCATTGCGCGGCTTCCCTGACCGACGGGTGCTGGTGAGTGCGGTGGAGCATAGTTCGGTGTTGAAACCGTCATTGCGAGGGAGTGAAACAACCGAAGCAATCCAGAAAAAGAACTGGGTTGCTTCGCCTTCGGATCGCAATGACGTAATACCCGTCCACTCTTCGGGCCTCCTAGATCTCTCCGCTCTCGATGCCATGCTTGCCGCCGATGAAACTCCGGCGTTGGTATCTATCATGCTGGCAAACAACGAAACCGGCGTTATTCAGCCAATAAGTGATATAGCTGACTTATGTAAAAAACATGGGGCGCTGCTGCATAGTGACGCGGTGCAGGCGTTTGGTAAAATCCCGGTCGATTTCGGGGCACTGAGCGTCGATTTGATGACGATCAGCGGGCATAAATGCGGCGGGCCGGTCGGAGCGGCGGCACTGGTGGTGCGCAAGGATCTGGCGATCATGCCATTGCTCATCGGCGGCGGGCAGGAGTTGAACCGTCGTGCCGGCACGGAGAATATTCCTGCTGTTGCGGGATTCGCACGGGCGGTGGAGCTGTTCGATTTCGGGCAGATGCAGAAGTTGAGGCGGTGGTTGGATGGGATGGAATCTGTCATCCTGAGCGAGCGTAAGCGAATCGAAGGATCTTTAAGATCCCTCGACTTCGCTCAGGATGACAATATTGTATTTGGAAAATCCGCCCCCCGCCTGCCCAATACCAGCTGCGTCGCCATGCCGGGCGTCGGCCAGGAAGTACAATTGATGGATTTCGATCTCAAAGGGTTTGCCGTTTCCGCCGGGAGCGCCTGTTCGTCCGGGCGCATTGAAGTATCGCATGTGCTGGCTGCGATGGGTGTGGACAAGGGGCTGGCGGGCAACGCCATTCGCATCAGCGGCGGCTGGGCGACGACGGAAGCGGAGATTACCGCTTTTACAAACGCATGGCGGGCCACTTGCGAACGACTCGCAACCAAAGGCAAAGTTGCCTGAGATTTTTCAAGGGATTGGCTTGAATTTCCCGGCCAAATACGTTACGTACAATAGCCCGGCGAATAGTTGATTGATTTAGTAGGTTATACTATACTATGAGCCGGAAACGAAATATATTATAACCTATTGATATTATGACGATAGCAGCCAACACCACCCTCCGTTTTCCCATCTACCTGGACTACCAGGCGACGACGCCGACCGATCCGCGGGTGGTGGAGAAAATGCTGCCGTGGTTTACCGAGAAATTCGGCAACCCGCATTCGCGCAGCCATGCCTTCGGCTGGGAGGCGGAAGCGGCGTGCGACCTGGCGCGCGAGCAGGTGGCGGCGCTGATCGGCGCAACGGAGAAGGAGATCATCTTCACCTCCGGCGCCACGGAGTCGAACAACATCGCCATCAAGGGCGTGGCGCGGTTCAACAAGGACAAGAAAAATCATCTCATCACCGTGGTTACCGAGCATAAATGCGTGCTCGATTCGGCACGGCATCTCGAGCAGGAGGGATTCGAAGTCACGTACCTGCCTGTACAGAAAAATGGCATCATCGACCTGGAGCAGTTGCGTGCAGCAATCAAGGACAGCACCGTGCTGATGTCGGTGATGGCGGTCAATAACGAGGTCGGCGTCATCCAGCCGCTGGCGGAAATCGGAAAGCTCTGCCGCGAGAAGGGGGTGTTCTTCCATACCGACGCGGCGCAGGCCTTCGGTAAGATTCCGCTCGATGTCGAAGCGATGAATATCGACCTGATGAGCATCTCCGGTCATAAGATATACGGCCCCAAGGGCATCGGCGCGCTGTATGTGCGCCGCCGCCCGCGCGTGCGGCTCGAACCGCTGTTCTCTGGCGGCGGGCAGGAGCGCGGTTTCCGCTCCGGCACACTGGCGACGCCGCTGGTGGTGGGCCTTGGCGAAGCGGCGCGCATCGCGAAAGAAGAGATGGGCAAGGATGCCGAGCATGTGCGCCGGCTCTATAATAAATTCCTCACCGAAATTCTCGACGGAGTGAAGGATGTGTACTTAAACGGCGACCGCGAGCGGCGCTGGCCGGGCAACATCAACCTGAGCTTTGCCTATGTCGAGGGCGAGTCGATGATCATGGCGCTGAAGAACCTCGCCGTGTCGTCCGGCTCGGCCTGCACCTCGGCATCGCTCGAGCCGTCCTACGTGCTGCGTTCGCTGGGCGTGGGCGAGGAGCTGGCGCATACCTCGATCCGCTTCGGCTTCGGCCGCTTCACGACGGAAGAGGAGGTGGATTACGCTATCGCGCTGGTGAAAGGCAGCATCGACAAGCTGCGCGAGATGAGCCCGCTGTGGGAAATGACGCAGGAAGGCATCGATATCAGCAAGATCGAATGGGCGGGGCATTAATGGCTGAAGCAGAAAACATCATTAATGTTCCAGAGCAGTTTGAACGTACTGACGATAGAGGGTATCTGTCAGCGCATATCAAATTGACAAAGCAGATACGGGATATCGCAGAGCAGCCTATAGATGGTGTGACGGCGGGCTTCGTCGGTGCGAGCATGAAATCGGATAACCGGGCGCTGCTCGAACAGGCCTGCGAAGACGTAGCGAGAAAAATATTATTGTCAGATGAGGACATCAGATCGGTAACAGCAGAACAGGCGCGCCAGTGGGTAATCCAGAGATATGAACTCTTTCTGGAGAATCCGAAACTGGCGGAATCCTCCCGCGGCGCGGCAATACATTAGGAGATAGATTATGGCATACAGCGAAAAAGTGATCGACCATTATGAGAACCCGCGCAACGTGGGTTCGCTGGATAAGAACGACGACAGTGTCGGCACTGGGTTAGTCGGTGCGCCCGCCTGCGGCGACGTCATGAAGCTGCAGATCAAGGTCGGCGCGAACGGTGTCATTGAGGACGCGAAGTTCAAGACGTTCGGTTGCGGCTCGGCGATTGCCAGCTCGTCGCTGATCACCGAATGGGTCAAGGGCAAGTCGCTCGACGAGGCGCAGACCATTAAGAATACCGAAATCGCGCAGCATCTCAGCCTGCCGCCGGTCAAAATCCATTGCTCGGTGCTGGCCGAGGATGCGATCAAGGCGGCGATTGCCGACTACAAGAAAAAACACGGCGCGAAAGGCGAGCAGGACGCCGCATAGCATGGCCGCACCCCTGATGAACGTCTCCGACGCGGCGCTGAGCCGCATCCATGCGCTGCTGAATAAGCGCGGGAAACCCTCGGCGGGTATCAAGGTCGGGGTGCGCACGCGCGGCTGCTCGGGGCTTTCCTATACCATCGAATATGCCGATGAAGTCGGCAAGTTCGACGAGGTGGTGGAGAAGGATGGCATTAAAATTCTGATCGACCCCAAGGCGGTGATGTTCCTGATCGGCACCGAGATGGACTATGTCGAGGAGAAGCTGAAAAGCGGTTTCGTCTTTCGGAACCCCAACGAAAAAGGCCGCTGCGGCTGCGGCGAGAGTTTCCATGTGTAACGTGCTCGTCATTCCCCGGATTCGCGAAGCGAATCCTAGGAAATTAAGTGACTGGATCGCCCTAGAATCGCTGACGCGATTCAGGCGATGACTGACGATGGATTACTTTGCCCTATTGGGCCTTCCCCACGCCTTTACCCTCGACCCGCAGGCGCTCGAAGCCGCCTATTTTGCCGCGCAGCGCCAGTATCACCCCGACCGCTTTGTCGGTAAGCCGGACAAGGAACGGCAGGCAGCGATGCAGCGCTCGGTCGATATCAATAACGCCTATGACACGCTGAAATCGCCCCTGAAGCGCGCGCAGTACCTGCTCAAGCTGCAGGGCATCGCGGTGAGTGGTGAGGATGATGCGCTGAAACCCACTGCCGACCTGCTGGCGGAGGTGATGGAATGGCGCGAGCAGGCGGCGGAGGCCGAAACGTCAGAGCAGCTCGATAAGCTGGACCATGCGCTGTACCGGATGGCCGAGGCGGCGGAAGACGACATCGCTGAAGCCGGGCTTCAGAAAGACTGGCAAGGCATGGCGAAGCTGGTGCTGCGGCTTGGCTATCTCCTCAAGACGCGCGAGGAAATCACCACCCACCGCATCCGCCTGAAGAAGCGGGGGATAGCGTGAACCTGCTGCAAATCCACGAACCGGGGCAGACGCCGTTGCCGCACCAGGATACGCTGGCGGTGGGGATCGACCTTGGCACAACCAACTCGGTGGTGGCGGTTGCCACCCTTTCTCCTTCCCCCCTTGTGGGGGAAGGCGGGATGGGGGGGGGCTCTCCACACACTCATGCACCGCATTTGTTGCACCCGCCCCCCCACCCTAACCCTCCCCCACAAGGGGGGAGGGAAATAGTGCAGGCCGAAGTCATCCACAACATCCATGGTCACGCGCTGGTGCCTTCTGTCGTGTTTTACGGAAGCGACGGCAGCATCGAAGTCGGTTATCCGGCGAAGCAGCGTTTTGACAAGGGTGAAAAGGGGGCCATCGGCTCGATCAAGCGGCTGATGGGGCGCGGACCGGAGGATGTAAAGCCGCTGCTTGGCGTACTGCCTTACGATATTGTACCCGGTAACGGTACTGTGCGTATCCGGGCTGGCGGCAGGGAAGTGACACCGATGGAGGTGTCGGCGGAGATACTGAAGCATTTGAAACAGGATGCCGAACGCGCGTTGGGGCGTGAGGTTAATCGCGCGGTCATCACTGTGCCGGCCTATTTCGACGATGCCGCACGCGCAGCGACCAAGGATGCGGCGCGTCTGGCCCGGCTCGAGGTGCTGCGGCTGATCAACGAGCCGACAGCGGCAGCGCTGGCCTACGGGCTCGATAAGGGAGCGCAGGGTATTTACGCGGTGTACGACCTGGGCGGCGGCACGTTCGACATCTCGCTTCTCAGGCTGGAGCAGGGCGTGTTCCAGGTGCTGGCTACTGCAGGCGATACCGCACTGGGCGGCGATGATTTCGACCAGGCGGTGGCGGCATGGATAGTGGCGCAGCTCAATATCGGGGAACAGGAGTTGAGCAGCGGAGAAGTGGGCAGGCTGGTGGCGCTGGCGCGGGATGCCAAGCACAAGCTTTCGCGCAGCGAGACGGCGATTATCGCCTACAGGGGAAAGACAGTGACGCTCACGCGCGAGATTTTTGAGGAGTTGATCCGCCCCTATGTGGAACGGACACTGGCTGTATGTGAGCAGGCGTTGCTCGACGCGAAGCTGACGACCAGCGATGTCAAGGGCGTGGTCATGGTCGGCGGCTCGACGCGCGTCAGGCTGGTGATCGACAGCGTGCGCGAGCTGTTTGGCAAGGAACCGCTGAATGACGTCAACCCTGACGAAGTGGTCGCCATCGGCGCGGCGATTCAGGCAGAGGGGCTGACGCAGGGCTCTGACAACCTGCTGCTGGATGTCGTACCGCTGTCGCTGGGGCTGGAAACCATGGGCGGGCTGACCGAGAAGATCATCGAACGCAATACCCCCATCCCGGTATCGGTGGCGCAGGAATTCACTACCTACCAGGACGGGCAGGACGGTATGCAGATCCATGTGGTGCAGGGCGAACGCGAGATGGTGCGCGACAATCGCTCGCTGGCCCGCTTCGAACTGCTCGGCATCCCGCCGTTGCCGGCCGGCATTGCGCGCGTCAAAGTGGCTTTTACGGTCGATGCAGACGGGTTGCTCACCGTCTCGGCGGAAGAAAAAACCACCGGCGTCCAACAGGCGATCCATGTCAGGCCATCCTATGGGCTGTCGCCCGAAGAAATGGAGAAAATGCTGGCCGAGAGCATGCAGCATGCCCGCAAGGACATCACCGAGCGCTTGCTGGCCGAGGCGAAAGTCGAGGCGGAGCGGGCCATACTGGAGCTGCAATCGGCCATGAAGCAGGACGGCAATCTGCTGGAAGCGGCGGAAAGATCGCGCATCGACCGGCAGGTCGGGGTGCTGAAGAACGCCATCCTGGGTGGCGACCGTGACTATATCGACGCCGAGCTGCAGGAGCTTAGCCGCATCGCCCAGCCCTTCGCGGAAAGAAGGATGGACAGGGCGATTCAACTTAAGCTAAAAGGGGCGCATATTAATAAAGTGGCCAGTGATCAGTGATCTGTGGCAAGCTACATTAACTGCTCACTGTCTACTGAGCACTCTTGAGGAGCCTGATGCCAAAAATTACCTTCGTATACGCCGATGGCAAGGAACAAACGGTGGAGATTCCAAACGGAATATCTATTCTCGAAGCGGCGCACAAGCACAGCGTGCCGCTGGAAGGCGCCTGCGAGGGCTCGCTCGCCTGCTCGACCTGTCATGTGATCGTCGATCCGGCCTGGTACGGAAAGCTCAAGGAGGCGACCGAAGACGAGGAGGACATGCTCGATCTCGCCTTCGGCCTGACGCATACCTCGCGGCTGGGCTGCCAGATCCTGATGTCCGACGCGCTCGACGGCATCCGCGTCACGCTGCCGGCCGCGACGCGCAACATGATGGTGGATAAAAAGTAACCGCCAGCCTTGCCAGAAACGGCAAAAACCGTTATTATTGCAAGCTGTTATCTTCGTTTTCATTATCTGCGGGAGCCCCCCGGATGCCTCTGCTCAACGTCCCGAGTTCGCAGCGCCTGATCTCAATCATCGGCATATTGATCATGGCGGCGGCCATTGCGGTAATCATGTCCAGCGGTGCTTCCATTATCAACAAGGAAGGCATCGAGCAGCGCCTGCAGCTTTTCTCCGTCCATGTGGCCGACGAAGCAGCCAAACAGGGCAGAGAAGGCAAGTTCAGCTATGGCGCCATTGGTATGGAAGGGTGGGGCTATAGCAAGTATGCGGTGGTTCAGAACGTCAGCCTGGAAATCGCCGAGCGGTCGGTGCTCGACACTACCCGCTGGACGTTCTCTACCACCCGCATGCTGGTAATGCCCGATCCCGTGACGGCCAGCACCCTGCTTTTCGTGTTTCCCGAGCCGGTCAATGTGATTGAGAACAGCCAGCTTAGAACCAGAGTTCTTTTTTCCGATCCGCTGCGATACAGCTATTTCGACGGGATGGAAAAGCAGGCGCATACCATCGTGCATGCCGTCTATCTTCCGCCGCAGGTGACGTTGGCCGAGGCGCACGCGGTCGATAGTCCTGCCGGCAAGGAGGAAAAAATCATCACCTACGATCCGAACCCGCTGGTCCGGCTGACGGTCCGGCCGGAAGTCAACGAGCGGGAGGGAATCTACGCTTTCGCCAATCTCCGTATCACCGAGACTAATGGACAGATGATAACGGCGTCGTCGCTGGTCAGCCGCTTTAGTGAATCGGGGGGAGAGGACGGACGCCCGCTGGGCAGTTACACGCTGCAGGTGGATGATCTGGCGCTGAAAGGGCAGAAAACCTATGACATCAATGCGGATGTCAGCTACCGAGGAGACATGCCGTTCCTCACGCTCAAGGACTGGACGCCTGCCGCCGGGGAGACCGACATTACATTAAACCGGTTCAGCGTCGCCGGTGAGGATTTCATGGTCAAAGCTTCGGGGGCTTTCTCACGGGCTACGAATGATCCTCTCCCCTTCGGCAGCATCATGATAGAGATCGACAACCTACGTCAGCTGCTGGCCAGTGATCTGGTACCGGAGCAGGCGCGCGAGCCGCTGGCCGATATACTGATGAAGGCAACCGGTCAGACGGCAGTGCCGATGGTCCATACCATCCTGCCGGTCAAGCGCGAGCAGAACGGCACGCTGTATGTCGGTCAGATGACATTCGAGGAAGTGGCAGCGTCCCTGCTGGCAAAACTGTTTAAGTCCGAGATGCAGCGGCGGCTGGTCATGCCGCCGGCCGAGGAACCGCAATCAGAACCGTTACCCGCGCAGGAGGCGCACTAGCCATGGCTGTGAAGAAGGCTCTAAAATCCAAATCTATCGTTGCGCCGAAAAAGCTTCCCGAGTGGGATCTGCGGGATTTCTACCCGTCACCTGATTCGCCGGCAGTGGCGAAGGATATTACCGCCTGCGAGAAACGCTGTGCCGATTTCAAGCGCGCTTATGAGGGCAAGGTGATCACGCTTCCGGCGGAGGCGCTGGCGCGGGCCATCGGGGAGTATGAGACGATCCAGGAAACACTGGGCAAGCTGGGCAGCTACGCTTCCCTGCGTTTCGCCAAGAACATGGCCGACGCGCAGGTTGCGCAGTTCTACCAGAACATGCAGGAGAAGATCACTGTCCTGTCGTCGCAAATACTGTTTTTCACGCTGGACCTTAACAAACTCGATGACGGCGACCTGAACGACAAACTGCGGAGCCTGGCGCTGAAGCGGTACGAGCCATGGCTGCGCGATATACGTGCCCTGCGGCGATATCAGCTGTCCGACGAACTGGAGAAGATGCTGCACGAGAAATACGTGGCGGGACGGGCGGCTTGGATACGCCTGTTCGACGAAACCTTCGCTCACTTGCGCTTTCCTTATGATAACAAGCAGATTGCCTCGGCGCAGATTTTCGACCTGCTTTCGGCCAAGGAAGCAGCCACGCGGAAAAAAGCGGCGATTTCCATCGGCAAGGTGCTTAAAAGCAATGCGCCGCTATTCACGCTCATCACCAACACGCTGGCCAAGGACAAGGAAATTGAAGACAACTGGCGCGGTTTTGAGCAACCTATTTCCTCGCGCAACGTCAGCAACTATATCGAGGACGAAGTGGTCGAAGCGCTGATCAGCACGGTGCGCAAGAACTATCCGAAGCTGTCGCACCGCTATTATAAACTGAAAGCGAAATGGTTCCGCAAGAAGCAACTCGAATACTGGGACCGCAACGCCCCCCTGCCGGGTGATTCCAACCGCCGCTATGAATGGGACGAGGCGCGCGAGCTGGTGCTCGATGCCTATGGCAATTTTTCCCGTGAACTGGCTGCTGTGGGTAAGCGTTTCTTCGAACGTCCATGGATCGACGCGGCAGTAACGCCGGGCAAAGCACCCGGCGCGTTCGCGCACCCGACCGTACCGTCGGTGCACCCCTATCTGCTGCTCAACTTCCAAGGCAAGGAACGCGATGTAATGACACTGGCGCATGAACTGGGTCACGGTGTGCATCAGGTGCTCTCGGCGAAGCAGGGGACGCTGATGTCAGATACGCCGCTGACGTTGGCCGAGACCGCTTCGGTATTCGGCGAGCAACTGACGTTCCGCGAAATGGCGCGGCGTGAGAAAGATGCCAAACGCCGCCAGCGCCTGATCGCTTCCAAAGTCGAGGACATGCTGAACACGGTGGTGCGGCAGGTTGCCTTCTGCGAGTTCGAGAAGCGCCTGCATGGCGAGCGCCGCCGGGGCGAACTAACCGCGGACCGTATCGGCGAGCTTTGGCTGGAGGTGCAGAGTGAGAGCCTGGGACCGGCCATCCGGCTGCATGGCGACTACCGGTATTACTGGAGCTATATCCCGCATTTCATCCATTCGCCGTTCTATGTCTATGCTTATGCGTTCGGTGACTGCCTGGTGAATTCCCTGTATGCGGTGTATGAGAAAAAGTCCGTGTCGGACTTTGAGCGTAAGTATCTTTCCATGCTCGAAGCGGGCGGAACGCTGCGCCACCGCCAGTTGCTGGCGCCCTTCGGGCTGGACGCCGGTAAACCCGATTTCTGGCAGCAGGGGCTGAATGTCATTGCCGGAATGATTGATGAGCTGGAATAAACCCCCTTCACAATGCTCACTCGCAATAACGGTGAAGGCAGTAAATTATGAAGTTGCTCTAACGTCTTATCCAGGCATCGTTTCTGGCATTCTTCAATGCAATTGCTGCCCCGATGAGCTTAGGGATATCCTGTTTCAGAAAGTCCATCCGGTGATGCTGGCAATGTAATCCATCTTTATCCATTGTTACATTATCATCTCCGAGAGTATGTTTGCGATATCGGCAGTGCATTGTGCCTTGTTCCGCTCATAAGGTTGGAAACGGATCTGGATATCGATATAGGGAGCGCTGTCCCTCTCTTCCCGGTATATCGTCTTAATAAGCGCCGGAGTGTCGACAACGATAGGCCAGCAACGGCTGTTATACAGCAGAGTCCGAACCGGCAGACACTGGCTGGCGGATGCCTCGAACACTATAGAAGATGCGTCGGATCTGGTCCTGCCCGCCTTCTCCAGCAGCCAGGCGATCTTCCAATACCTCTTGCCGTGCCTGGCGATTATCGGTTATGCGTTCGCGTGGCATGTTTCCCCCTGCGGCAGGCTAGCAACTTGCATGCTGTTAGGAAAATGAAGCTTTTGTGACAGGGAAGTCCTACCCCCTCAGCATCTCATCCAGCTGCCGCAGCATGTCGTCGGAAGAGGAGATGGTCTTGCTGTTAGCCTGATAAGCGCGCTGGGCGACGATCATATCCGCCAGCTGCCGGCCGAGATCAACATTAGAGGCCTCCAGTGCGCCGGGGTTAAGCACTCCCACGCCGGTCTGGCCAACCTGCCGGAAATTGGCGTCGCCGGAGCTTTCGGTCTGCGCGAAGACGTTGCCGCTTAAGGCTTCCAGCCGGTCGGGCTCGATGAAGTTCACCAGCGGGATCTTATACAGGCGGCGCACACTGCCGTCGTTGAAACTAGCGACGACGTACCCGTTCTCGTCGATTTGCACCAGGTTGGTACCGCCGCCCGCGAAGCCATCCTGAAAGAAGCTGACCAGGTGGTAGCTATCATCGAACTGGTGCAGGCCATCGGTCAGGCCGACTATCGTCGCGTTCGGCGTGCCGAAGATGGGGCCGGCCGTACCCCAGTCGAAGGTGATGCTGCTGGCGGCGGCGCCGTTGGTCCAGGCGACCGCGACTGGTGAGGCGATGGCACCGCTGACGCCGGCCAGCGTACCATCGCCGTTGAAGGTTACAGTGCCGAAGGCGACCTGCCCGTCGGTGGCAGTCACATCCGCCGCCGGGTTAGCCACAATCTCGACAGCCCAGCTGTTGATGCCGGTTTTCAGGAAGTTGACCATCAGCGAATGTTCTTCTCCTGTGCTGTCCAGCACGCCGATCGGCAGGCCGTAATGGGCCTGCACCGAGCCGGAAGCCATATTGGCGGTGTTGAGCGTGGCGTCATAAGCGGGCGGTCCGGCATAAGCGACCTGCGAGGCAGTCAAATTGGCCTGAATGGAGACATTGCTGGTTGCCACTGGATCAGCGAACAGGTCGGCGATGTTGACGGTAACCAAGTTGGCGATAGCGGTGGCGGAGGCAAGGTTTACGTTGTCGGCGACGTCAATGGCGGCAGGCAGGTCGCCATTGCTGTCGAGTTGCCAGCCCTGCAAGAAAAATCCGGCAGTGTTGGTGAAATCCCCGTTGGCGTCCGGTCGGAAGGAACCTGCGCGGGTAAAGAGAATGGCACCGCCCGCAGGGCTTGCTTCACTGACCGGGATGAAGCCGGCGCCCTTGACAGCGATGTCGGTGGTAGAATGGGTGGGAGTAATTTCGCCTTGCAGGCTATTCCTTGCCTGCACGCTCGCCCGTGCCCCGGCGGGAGAATAGGTGGATACGGCATCGGAGGCGAGGAGGTCCCGGAAGCCGACGACGCTGCCCTTATAGCCGACCGTGTTTAGGTTGGCGATATTGTTGGAAATCGTCCCGATTCGCTGGCTTTGCGATGTGATTCCCGTCACCCCCACGCCCAGCGCCGAATAAAATCCCATATCGCACCTCTTCTGAGAGTAAAAAGAATACCAATCAGAAGATTTGCAAATGCCGTGCCAATTTACGAGTTAACGCCTACGCTTACGTTGCGGGAAGGTAGGAAAGGGTGGAGGTTCATTTTTTACTTTGTCTCCCCAGCTTTGAGTATCCTGAGATGGCGTCTCTTGAGATGGTTCCTCTCGAGATGAAGAGTGAATAGCCTGTAATTCTTTTAAAAGATCGCCCAGTTCCTTTCCGGCTGGTTTATCCGGGCCAATAGCTTCTGCTATGTAGGGAAAATCTTTTAATTTAGAATAGTGGTTTTCATAGTGGACGATATTCGCAAACGCACCATCCAATCCCTGTCCTCTTGCCACTTGGTAGCCTCGGCTGAAGAGGAAGGAGGAATTCGCCCAGAGACTAAATCCACCGTTCTTTGGAAATCCTGAACGTTTCGATACATCTCAGCGTAATCCCCAAAGTTTCTAAAAATGGTGTCATCTGATAGTTTCCTATCTATCCATTCACGCATTTCTGTGAGTATCCCCCTTTCCGTTTCATGGAGCTTATCGGAAAGCTTGAGCAGTTTGTGCGTTGTTGCCTCACTTAAACCAATTGGGCTAGCCATCTATTTTCCTCGCCATGCTTACTTATCTAATTATACCCCCTTTTTCATTCGATTGTTGTTAAGCTTCTGTGACAGAATATAAGTCATTGTTTCCATATTAAGTTACTAATTTGTATATAAATTATTTCCCACTTTTTCATTGATTACTGCCATTGATCTGCTACAAAAAAGCAATATTAACCCCCCATAAAAAGAGCCATTCCGTGACCGAAAACACCTCTGCCGAAAACCAGGAGCTGGTGCCCGTTTCCATCGAAGCGGAGATGAAGAAATCCTACCTCGATTACGCGATGAGCGTGATCGTGTCGCGGGCCATTCCCGACGTGCGTGATGGCTTAAAGCCAGTGCATCGCCGCATTCTGTACGGCATGCTGGAGCTGGGCTGCGAATATAACAAGCCCTACAAGAAATCGGCCCGCATCGTCGGTGACGTGATGGGTAAATACCATCCGCACGGCGACAGCGCGATCTATGATGCGCTGGTACGCATGGCGCAGCCTTTCTCCATGCGCCTCGAGCTGGTGGACGGGCAGGGCAATTTCGGCTCGATGGACGGCGATGCGGCAGCGGCGATGCGTTACACGGAATCGCGTCTGTCGAAGGCCGCACATGCATTGCTTAACGATATTGACAAAGACACGGTTGATTTTCAGGAAAACTACGACGGCTCGGAGAAAGAGCCGGTGGTGCTGCCGGCGGCCTTCCCGAATATTCTTGTCAATGGCGCGGGTGGCATCGCGGTCGGCATGGCGACCAATATTCCAACGCACAATCTTGGGGAGGTCATCGACGCCTGTTGCCTGTATCTGGATAATAGCGATGTCAGTATCGACGAGATCATGGAAGTGCTGCCCGGCCCGGATTTCCCGACCGGCGGCATCATCCTGGGCCGAAGCGGCTGCCGTTCGGCCATGCATACCGGGCGCGGCTCGGTCATCATGCGCGGGAAGACCGAAATCGAGGAAATCCGCCAGGGCCGCTACGCCATCATCATCAGTGAAATTCCGTACCAGGTCAACAAGGCGCGCATGATCGAGCGCATCGCCGAGCTGGTACGCGACAAAAAGATCGAAGGCATCTCCGACCTGCGCGACGAATCCGACAAATCAGGCGTGCGCGTCGTGGTCGAGGTCAAGAAGGATGCGGTGCCGGACGTAGTGCTGAACCAACTCTACAGCTTCACGCCGCTGCAGACCAGCTTCGGCGTCAACATGCTGGCGCTCGATAACGGTCGGCCGGAACTGATGAACATCAAGCAGGTGCTGCGTTCCTTCATTGCCTTCCGCGAAGAGGTTATTACGCGCCGCACGCTGTTCCTGCTGGGTAAGGCGCGGGACCGCGCGCATGTCTTGATCGGGCTGGCCATTGCGGTAGCCAACATCGACGAAGTCATTACTGTCATCAAAAAATCCGCCGATCCCAACGTCGCGCGCGAAGAGTTGATGAAGCGCAGCTGGAACGCCGGCGACGTGCTGCCGCTGCTGCAGCTGGTGGACGATCCGAACAACCGCGTCGAAGGCGGCAAGATACGCTTCACCGAAGCGCAGGCAAGGGCCATTCTCGAATTGCGCCTGCAACGCCTGACCGGACTCGAGCGCGACAAAATCGACGAGGAGATGAAGCAGCTCTCGGCGGAAATTGCCGAATACCTCGCCGTCCTCGGCAACCGCGAGAAGCTGTACGGCATCCTGCGCGGTGAATTGTTGGCGGCGAAGGAACAGTTCGCCACACCGCGGCGCACCGTCATCGAGACCAGCGAGTTCGAGGCCGATATCGAGGACCTGATCCAGAAAGAGGACATGGTGGTGACGGTGACGGCGAACGGCTACATCAAACGCACGCCGCTTTCGACCTACCGCGCGCAGCGCCGCGGCGGCAAAGGCCGCTCGGCGATGGATGTGCGTGAGGAGGATATTACCTCCGAGCTGCTGGTGGTCAACACCCACACGCCCGTGTTATTCTTTTCGAACAAGGGACAGGTCTATAAACTGAAAGTGTACAAACTCCCGCTCGGCGCGGCCAACACGCGCGGCAAGGCACTGGTCAATATCTTCCCGCTGTCGGAAGGCGAGACTATCACTACTTTCATGCCGCTGCCGGAGGATGAGACGCTGTGGGATTCGATGCATATTTTCTTCGCCACTGCCAAGGGCAATGTGCGCCGCAACGACCTCTCCGACTTCCATGACATCCGCGCCAGCGGCAAGATCGCCATTCGCCTCGACGAGGGCGACAAACTGGTGGCGGTCAAGGTCTGCAAGGACACTGACCATGCGCTGCTCGCCGCCAAGGGGGGCAAATGCATCCGCTTTGCCATTTCCGACGTGCGCGTCTTCAAGAGCCGCACCTCCGACGGCGTACGCGGCATGAAGCTAGCCAACGGCGACGAGGTGGTGTCGATGAGCATCCTGGGCGGCATCAGCACCACCGTGGAAGAACGCCACGCTTATCTCAAGATCGCCTCCGCCAAACGGCGCGCCGAGGGCGAGCAGTTCGACGAGCCGGAGAACGGCACCGCTGACGAAGCAGTGAAGGAGATCACTCTGTCGCCGGAGCGCTTCAAGGAGATGGAGTCCGCCGAGCAGTTTATCCTTACCGTCACCGAGAATGGCTACGGGAAGCGTTCCTCCGCCTATGAATACCGCACCACCGGCCGCGGCGGCTCAGGCATCGTCAATATCATCACCAGCCCTAGAAATGGCAAAGTGGTGGCCAGCCAGCCGGTGAACCATATCGGCGAAATCATGCTGATGACCGACCGCGCCACCGTCATCCGCTGCCCACTGGACGGCATCCGCATCGCCGGCCGCAACACGCAGGGCGTCACCATCCTCAAAACCCAGCCGGGCGAGAAAGTGGTGTCGGTGGTTACGCTGCCGGAGGGAGAAACCGATGCGGCGGGCGATGACTGTACGCCGGTCACGGTAGCGGAATAATGCGCATCGGCATCTACCCCGGCACATTTGATCCCATTACGGTGGGGCATATGGATATCATCAAGCGGGCGCTGCATGTGGTGGATAAGCTGGTTATTGCAGTGGCACTCGATACCGGCAAGGAGCCGGTGTTCGACCTCGAGGTGCGTGGCAAGCTCGTCGAGGCCGATATCGCCACGCTGGGCGAGGAGGCGAAGCGCATCGAAGTGCGCACCTTTTCCGGCCTGCTGGTGACGCTGGCGGAGGAGGTGGGCGCGCGGCTGATCATCCGCGGCATCCGGGCCGTGTCAGATTACGAGTACGAGTTCCAGATGGCCTGCATGAACGCCCGCCTGAAGCCGGATATCGAAACCGTGTTCCTGACCGCCTCGGAAGGCACACATTTCATTTCCTCGCGCTTCGTCAAGCAGATTGCCCGCCTGCGCGGCGATATCTCGTCCTTCGTCTCCCCGACCGTCGCCGAGCAGCTTAAGGCGCATTTTGCGGGAACGCATTAATGGGGCGAGTGAGGGGACTTGAACCCCCGACATCCAGAATCACAATCTGGCGCTCTAACCAACTGAGCTACACCCGCCATAAAGGGTAGGGGTTAGGGATTAGGCAGTAGGGAGCAAAAAGTCAATAACTAAGCGGAAAAATATGGCAAAACTAACCCAACTCGGCGGCAAAACCAAGCTTCCGGCGTCCCCCGATAAGGCGGTGATCGAGAAGGTGAAAAACCCGCATAAGGGCGAGGCATACTGTGTGCGCTTCACCTGCCCGGAATTCACCTCGATCTGCCCGATCACCGGCCAGCCGGATTTCGCGCATCTAGTGATCGATTACGTGCCGAAGGACTGGCTGGTCGAGAGCAAATCGCTGAAGCTGTTCCTGGGGGCATTCCGCAACCACGGAGCGTTCCATGAGGACTGCACGGTGGCGATCGCCCTGCGGCTGATTGCGGCCATCAAGCCGCGCTGGCTGCGCATCGGCGGCTACTGGTATCCGCGCGGCGGCATTCCCATCGACATTTTTTACCAGACCGGCGAGCCGCCGGAAGGACTATGGATTCCTGAGCAGGGGGTGCCAGCGTATAGGGGGAGATAGGGATGTGGAGATGTGGCGATCAGGAATTTCTCCACATCTCCACCTCTCCAGTTCTCCCTACGCCGCTACCTCGTCCTCGATGTTCAGGTCGGGAATCCAGGGCTGGCCGGGGATGACGTCCTGGCGGCCTACCGAGACATAATGGAAGCCGAGGCGCTGCATGTCCTGCCGCTTGTAGATGTTGCGCAGGTCGACCACCAGCGGGGTTTTGAGCAGCGCCTTGACCTTCTTCATCTCGAGGCTTCTGAACTCGTTCCACTCGGTGAGAATGACGACGCCGTCGGCGCCTTTCATGGCCTCGTAGGCGTCCTTGCACCAGCTGATGTTCCCTTTCAGGAGTTTTGCAGCTTCCTTCATCCCCTGCGGATCGAAGGCACGGATGGCGGCGCCCGCTTCCAGCAGCGCCGGGACGATGATGAGACTCGCCGATTCGCGCATGTCGTCGGTGCCAGGTTTGTAGGTCAGTCCCAGCACCGCCAGCGTTTTACCTTTGAGGTCGCCGTCCGCTGCGTCCATGATTTTCTGCGCCATGCGCCGCTTGCGGCTTTCATTGCTGGCGATCGCCGCCTCGATGATGGTGACCGGGGCGCCGGCGTCGCGGGCCATCTGCTTCAGCGCGCGCGTGTCCTTGGGGAAGCAGGCACCGCCATAGCCGGGGCCGGGCTTCAGGAATTTGTCGCCGATGCGTGAATCCAGCCCGATGCCCTTGGCGACATCGCGTACATTGGCGCCGGTTTTTTCGCAGAAATCGGCGATCTCATCGATGAAGGAGATGCGCGCCGCCAGCAGGCTGTTGGCCGCGTATTTGATCATCTCGGCGCTCTCGAAGGTGGTGAAGAAAAGCTGCGCACCATTGAGTGCGATGGGCTCGTAGAGCCTAGCCATACCTTCCCGGGCGCGCTTGGAATCGATCCCGACGACGATGCGGTCGGGCGACATGAAATCCTCGATGGCCACACCTTCGCGCAGGAACTCCGGGTTGGAAGCGACATCGAAATCCGCATTAGGATTGATACCGGCAATGGTTTTGGCGGCTTTGCGGTTGGTGCCGACCGGAACGGTGGACTTAATGACGACCAGTGTGTAATCGCGCAACGCTCTGGCCACGTCACGGATTGCGGCGTCGAACTGGGACAGGTCGGGCAGGTTACTGCCATTGCTCTGCGGCGTGCCGACGGCGATGATGACGACATCGGCATTACCCACTGCCTGCGGCAGGTCAGTGGAGAAGGACAGGCGCCCCGCCGCCCGGTTTTTCTGTACCAGCTGTTCGAGGCCCGCCTCGTAGATGGGCATGATCTGCTGCTGCAGGCGGGCAATCTTCTCGCCGTCCTTGTCGACGCAGGTGACATGGTAGCCGAACTCCGACAGGCAGACACCCGATACCAGGCCGACATACCCCGTTCCGATGACTGCAATCTTCATAGGCTACCGTCCCTCATTTTAAGTACGTTCTTTAATTCCCTGGCGACTGGCGCGCGCAGCTCCTTGCGGGCCAGCGCAAAGGCGGCATTGGCGGCGACGAAGCCGACCAGCCCGCCACAATCGTAGCGGGTGCCTTCAAAGCGATACCCATGCACGGGCTGCTTTCCGATCATCTTATTGATAGCGTCAGTCAACTGAATTTCCCCGCCGGCGCCGGTCTGATGCTTCTCAAGAAAACGGAATACCTCAGGTTGCAGTATATAGCGCCCGATAATCGAAAGAGTGGAAGGGGCTTTCGCCGGTGCTGGCTTTTCGACCAGTCCCTTCGCCCGTACCAGCCGGCTGTTGCTGGTTTTCGCGTTCCTATCGATAGCCACGATGCCGTAATTTCCGGTATCGGCACGGGGGATGTCCATTACGCCAAGCACATTGCCTCCCACGTCTTTATATGCCGACATCATCTGTTTCAGGCAAGGTTGTTTCGAGAGCACCATATCGTCGGCGAGGATGACGGCGAACGGCTCGTCGCCGACCAGATGGCGGGCGCACCACACCGCATGCCCAAGGCCCAGCGGTTCCTGCTGCCGGGTGAAGCTGACATTGCCGGCCGCCGGAAGCCAGTGGCTGGTCAGTTCCAACTCGCGGTTCTTGTTCTTGGTGCTTAAATGGCTTTGCAGCTCATACACATGGTCGAAATGATCCTCGATGCCATGCTTGTTGCGCCCGGTAACGAAGATGAACTGCTCGATACCCGCCGACCGCGCCTCCTCGAAGGCATAATGGATCAACGGCTTATCGACTACCGGCAGCATTTCCTTGGGCATCGATTTGGTGGCGGGCAGGAAGCGCGTGCCCAGCCCCCCCACGGGGAAAACGACTTTTCGGACTTTGCGGTACGTACTTGTCATGAAGATGCCATTTCTATGCCAACTAAGCGAAAAGTCAAAGGATTTAGCGCCTTGCGGTGAGCATCCACGTGCAAGTTTGCCCTTGACAGGGGAGCCTTTACGTATATGTTATGCGCCTCATTGAAAACACAAGGAATACCGTCATGGCCAAGAAGAACATCTTATTGATAAAACTCGTTAGTTCAGCTGACACCGGGTTTTATTACGTCGCCAAGAAAAATCCCAAGACCAAGACGGAAAAACTGTCGTTCAAGAAGTACGACCCCGTGGTGCGCAAGCACGTGGTGTTCAACGAAGCTAAAATCAAGTAACCATGTCCGCCGCTTTCGCGACTGACACGACCACCGGTACCGCCACCGCCGAGCCCAGCCCCTACGAGCTTTCGGCCGAGAAGATGATGATGGACAATTTGTTCTTCATCGGCGTCCTGTTTTTCATCTTCTATTTTATTCTCATCCGCCCGCAGCAGAAACGCATCCGCCAGCATCAGGAAATGATGAAGGCGCTGGCCAAGGGCGATAAGGTGTTGACCACCGGCGGTCTACTCGGCACCATCATCAAATTCGAGGGTGATGACGTGCTGATCGTCGAAATCGCGCCCAACGTGCGCGTCCGCGTGGCGAAGAACGCCGTGTCCGAAGTGGTGAACACGCCGGGCCTGGGCGAGACGGCGAACGACAATTGACCAAACCCCGCACTTGTTGCGGGGTCTGGTACAAACAATGAGTTAAATATGAGAGCAAGTTTGTATCTTCGGTGTTCCATATTTAACCGGACCCCGCAACAAGTGCGGGGTTGAAAATGCTCCACTTTGCCCCCTGGAAAATCCTTTTGATCGTAGGCAGCTGCCTGCTGTCGGTATTAATCGCCATTCCCAGTCTTATGGATAAGGAGAACCGCGCCAAACTGCCGGACTGGCTGGCGGAGAATACGGTCAATTTGGGGCTCGACCTGCAGGGCGGGTCGCAGCTGCTGCTGGAGGTGGACTTCGATGCCTTCATGCGCGACCAGATGACGAACCTGGTCGATGATATACGTTCGACCTTTCGCGAGAAACGCATTGGTTACCGCAGCCTCTCCGCCAGCGGCAGCAAGGTGATGTTTTCCGTGCGCGACGAGGACAGTACGGATGCGGTGGAGCCGCTGCTGCGTGAAATCAGCCCCGATCTTTCCGTATCGCGCAAAGGGTTGAATTACGAAGTGACATTTGACGAGAAATGGAAAACGGTCAGCCAGCAGCAGGTGATCGGGCAATCACTGGAGATTGTCAGCCGCCGTATCGATGAAACGGGCACACGCGAACCGATTATCCAGCGCCAGGGCGAGTCGCGCATCCTGCTGCAGGTGCCGGGACTGGCCGATCCGGAGCATCTGAAGCGCCTGCTTGGCCGCACCGCGAAAATGACTTTCCATCTGCTTAATGAGGACGTGCATCCCGATGATATCGCGCGGGGTATCGTTCCGCCCGGTACGCGCATCATCGCCGGAGACGACCGCAGCGAGCGCGAGGAGGGTGGTCCGCGCCGGTATGCCGTACTGTCGCATGTCGAGCTGTCGGGTGACTTGCTGGTCGATGCCAGTGCCACCTTCGACCCCCAGAATAATGAGCCGGTGGTGGCTTTCCGCCTGAATTCTACCGGCGCCCGCAAGTTCGGTGAAATCACCAGCGCGAACGTCGGCAAGCCGTTTGCTATCGTACTCGACAATAAAGTCATCACTGCGCCGGTCATTCGCACGCCGATTCTGGGTGGCAGCGGTGTCATCAGCGGCGGGTTCACCACCGAAAGTGCCAATGATTTGGCGCTGCTGCTGCGTGCCGGTGCGCTGCCGGCGCCGCTTAAGATCGTCGAGGAGCGTTCGGTCGGCCCCAGCCTCGGGGCCGATTCCATCGCTGCCGGGACAAAAGCTTCCATTATCGGCATCGGGCTCGTCATCGTTTTCATGATACTGTTCTACGGGCTGTTTGGCCTGTTCGCCGATATCGCCATGGTGGTCAACGCCTTCATGACACTGTCGCTGCTGGCGCTGTTCAACGCGACGCTGACGCTGCCCGGCATCGCCGGGATCGTGCTCACCGTCGGCATGGCGGTCGACGCCAACGTGCTCATCTACGAGCGCATGCGCGAGGAAGTCAGCAACGGCAAATCCGTGTATGCCGCCATCGAGGACGGCTTCCGGCTCGCCTTCGGCACCATTTTCGACAGCCATGTGACGACCCTGGTGGCGGCGCTGATCCTCTATAATTTCGGTACCGGCTCAGTGAAAGGCTTCGCGGTGACGCTCTCGATCGGCATCGTCTGCTCGCTCTTCACCGCCGTGCTGGTGACGCGCCTGATGGTGGTGACGTGGCTGCGGAGGACGAGGCCGAAGCAATTGCCGATTTAGAATAGATGATGGATGATAAGATAATAGATGATAGGAAATTTATCTTATCATCCATCATCCAATCATCTATTATCCCTCCTCATGGACATCACCCCGCTTACGCCGCGCAGCAAGCAGGTCATTACCGGCTATGGCAGCGGACAGTTCAAGATCAGCGGGCAGGTCTATACGCATTCGGTATTGGTGTTTCCCGACAAGGTATTGCCGTGGCAAGCAGATGCGCATTCCTCCCTTACGCTTGAAAGCCTGTCCCCTGTCATCGATGAAGGCGGGGTTGAGCTGCTGCTGATCGGTTGCGGCAAGGCGCAATCTACCTTGCCCCCGAAAATCCGCACGGCCTTGAAAGAGGAAGGCATCGCCCTCGAAGTGATGGACACCGGCGCGGCGGTGCGCACCTACAATATCGTGCTGGCCGAAGGCCGCCGCGTCGCTGCGGCGCTGGTGGCAATATAATTTTGGGCGAGAAACGTCCTCAGCCTAACCCTCTCCCGTATTGCAGGAGAGGAAAGCTGCGCTGGCGCGCAGCGACAGCGTAGCGGGTGAGGGCGACTAACCAATTGTCCAATCATGAAATTGTCATAAAAACTTCATATTCGGGGGTTTAAACCCGGGCTTTCGCATGTTACGCTGAAAGCAGGGGTGATGATCCTCATGCCCCTGAACGTGAAGAAGGAGGACGTCATGGCTGACGAAATGACCGACAAACAATTTTCCGAATGGCAGGCTGCTAATCGGGAACAACTCGAACAAGCGGCTGAACGTGCCCGTAACGCACCTGCGGAAGAACAATTTGATATGTTTTCGGGTGAAATCAATGAGGTGGTGGTTGGTGCAAATCAATTAACTCCCGAACAGCGTCGTTCGCTGGCGATCAACATGCGCATGGATACTACGCGCCACGCCGGTACCACCCAGCGCAGCTTGGATGATGCTGCGGCCTATACGGGTGGGGAGAGGGATGACCATGATGGGCATGCGCAGGAAGTCTGCCCCAGTAATCTGAGCTACCTTTCGCCGCCGCATGCCAATGGCAAGGGCGGTCGCAGCAAGGACGATACCCCGACGCTTGCCGGCTAACCGAGATTCTTCTCGGCAAACTCCCAGTTGACCAGCTTGTCGAGGAAGGTGGAGATATAATCCGGCCGCTTGTTCTGGTAATCCAGGTAATAGGCGTGTTCCCAGACGTCCATGGTCAGCAGAGCTTTCTGGCCGTGCGCCATCGGTAAATCGGCGTTAGGTGTCTTGACCACCTTCAGCGTGCCGTTATCGAGCACCAGCCACGCCCAGCCGCTGCCGAACTGCGTGATACCGGCCTGCTTGAAGGCTTCCTTGAACTTATCGTAGCCGCCGAAATCCTTGTCGATGCGCTTGCCGATTTCGCCCTGGGGCGCGCCGCCGCCGTTCGGCTTCATGGAGTTCCAGTAAAACGTGTGGTTCCATACCTGCGCGGCATTATTGAACAGCGGGCCTTTTTCCTTCGCCGACTCCATGATGACTTCTTCGAGCGATGCCTTGGCCAGCGGTGTGTTTTGCACCAGCTCGTTAGCCTTGTCGACATAGGCCTTGTGATGCTTGCCGTGATGGAACGACAGGGTGTTGGCCGAGATATGCGGTTCGAGAGCATTCTGGGGATAGGGTAGGTCAGGCAGGGTGAATGGCATGGTCTCCTCATTCGGTTGGGCTGCAAAGGCACTTACTATCATCCGGTTGGCCGCTGCCGTCAAGACTGACGCCGCCGCCACGCCCTTGCAGAATTGACGTCTGGACGTATCCATGCCCCCTGTGTAGGGTGCACTCCATCAAATTGCAATAAGGAAAAAACCGTTTCCCTATGCAGCTTTCCTACTGCGCCCAGATGGTCAGGACGCACGACCCAGACCGTTTCCTGGCGGCGCTGTTCATACCGGCGCCGGCGCGCGAGGCGCTGCTTTCGCTATTGGCGCTGAATGTCGAACTGGCAAATATCCACTATGCCACGCGCGAGGAAATGATTGGCCATATTCGCCATGCCTGGTGGCAGGAAGCGGTGGATGCGTTGTATGAGGGGCAGCCGCCCAAGGAGCAACCGGTATTGCAGGCACTGGCGCCGGTGATTGCAGCGGGACAGCTGCCGCGTGAAAAAATGAATATGCTGCTGGAGAATTACCGCGAGCACTTCCCCACGCTGCCGCCGGATCTGGATGCCATATTGGATGAGATGAACGTCATATTGATGCGGGCCTTGTCGGTGGACGAGTCAGGATGGAGAAAGGCCAGTGCCGTAATTGCCGCACACCGGCAGCGGCATGGCAGGAAATGGAATGGCTGGCTGCATGTGAGGCTGCTAGTGGCGGGGTTTAACTTGTCATCCTGAACGCAGCGAAGCGGAGTCGAAGATATTTCTTTGCCTGCCCGAAGAAAGATCCTTCGACTTCGGCCTGCGGCCTTCGCTCAGGATGACAATAAGACTGCCAACAGCAAACTCCCCACGATAATGCGGTACCAGGCGAAGGGAACGAAACCGTGGCGGCTGATAAAGGGGATAAACCAGCGCACCACCACGATGGCCGACAGGAAGGCCGAGACGAACCCGGCGGCGATCAGCGTGATGCTGCTCGAGGTCAGGTCGCCGAAGTTCTTGTAAAGATCGTAAACGGTGGCGGCGAAGAGGGTGGGAATGGCCAGGAAGAAGGAGAATTCCGTCGCTGCCTTGCGTTCCACACCGAGCAAAAGCGCCCCCATGATGGTGGCGCCGGAGCGTGACAGGCCGGGAATCATTGCCAATGATTGACAGAAGCCAATCATTACGGCGTTGCGCGGCGTCAGGTCGTCGACCGCATGGATGCGCGGCGGCGGCTTCCATTTCTCGATGGCGAGGATGGCGAAGCCCCCGATCACCATCATGCCCGCCACCACCCAGATATTGAACAGCAGGCCAGTGATGATCTTATGGAAAAAGAATCCCAGCACGCCCGCCGGCAGGAAGCCGAACAGCAGGTTCAGGACAAAACGCTGTGCAGCCGGGTGGGTCCACAGACTACAGGCGACGTCGGTCAGTTTCTTCTGATAGAGCCAGCAGATGGCAAGGATAGCGCCTAGCTGTATGCTGATCTCGAAGGATTTTCCCGGCGGGCCTTTGAAGCCCAGTATGTCCACCGCGATGATGAGATGCCCGGTCGAAGAGATGGGCAGGAACTCCGTCATCCCCTCGATGATGCCCAGGATCAGGGCATAGAGGAACATGATGTTCATGCGCTCAGCAACTTCAGCGCGTGCTGGTGGAGCTCGGGCGTCGCCGCGGCGAGCACGTGCCCCTCGGAGGCACTGGTCAGCGCCGCTCCCTTCCAGTCGGTGATGACGCCGCCTGCCCCTTGTACGACAGGAACCAGAGCGCAAAAATCATATGGTTTCAGCTGCGCATCCACCACCAAGTCGATATGGCCATTGGCCAGCATGGCGTAGGCATAGGCATCGCCCCCAAGCGTGACATTGGCGCTGGCGTTGCCGATACGGTCGAACAGCTCCGCTTCGGAGGGGGTAAAATAATGTTCCGAAGTGGTAACGACTACCGCCTGTTGCAGCGCGCGGCAATCACGTGTTGCGCAGGGACGGCCGTTATGCGTGGTGTCCTCGTCGCAGGTGGCAACCCAACGGTCACCTGAAACCGGCTGATCGATGATGCCAAGAACAGGAATACCATGCTCAGTCAGCGCGATGAGGGTGGTGAAGATGGGATAGCCGGCTACGAAAGAACGGGTGCCGTCGATCGGATCGATCACCCATTGCAGGGCAGCGTCTGTGCGGATGTTTCCCATTTCCTCGCCAATGATGCCATGCTCGGGGCAGTTGTTTTCAATCAACGCCCGCATGGCGCTTTCGGCCTCGCGGTCGGCCAGCGTCACCGGACTCGAATCGCCCTTGCGATCCATGATAATCGGTGCTCGCCAGTAGCGGCGCAATATGTCGCCGCTGGCATCGGCCATATGATGCGCCAGCGCCAATGTACGCGAATGAATTGAACGGATATTTCCCATCATTCCCCGCTTGCAAAATCGGGCATGGCTGCCAAGCTGTATCCATGTCCTCAGACGTTCATGCACGAATCCACTCTTTTCTGCAACAGCGAAGCGTTATTTCGCTGGTGGCGGGAGAGGCTGTATCATCGGCGCACATTCTTAAGGCGGGGGTGGTGCCTTTTATACGGCTGGAGAAAAAGGAAGGCCAGCAGGCCGAACAGGGAGCGTTTTTATATTTCCTCATGAAACCGGTGGCGCGGCACGAGCGGCTGGCGCCCCCGGCGTTCCAGCTGTGCAAGGGCACCCGGATGACCCGGGAGCGGGAAGCGTGGCGCGACCTGCGCGACGGCGAAGAGGCAGGTGTCGAAGCGGAGGCGGTGGCAGTGACGGCGCTGCGGGAGGGGATTGAGGAACTGGGATTAAGGCTGGAAGGGATAGTAAAGCTGCTGGAGCTGGGGCCTTATCGTTTTTCTTCGGCTAAAACCGGGCGGAAAAGGCATATGTGGCTGTTCGCCGCGGAAATGGAGAGTATGGAATCGTTCCAGCCGGATGCCGAGGTGGCCCCGACTACTGCCGAACGCCAATGGCTCTCACTCGCCGAATTCGATATTGTCGGACGCAACGATCACCGGTATATTTTGCGGGACATCGAGGCCAGGCTCAGAGCCAGTTATAAGGAGTAAGCCCTATCAAACCCGTTGAACGCAACCCGCGCTTCACCAACCCGCTGGCAGACGCCGTCAGTCCCTACCTGCGCCAGCATGCCCACAATCCGGTGTTCTGGCAGCCGTGGGGCGCAGCAGCGCTGGAGCAGGCGCGGCAGGAGAACAAGCCCATCCTGCTTTCCATCGGCTATTCCACCTGCTACTGGTGCCATGTCATGGAGCGCGAGGTGTTCGAGAACCTGTCCATCGCTTCGCTGATGAACCGGTATTTTGTCAACATCAAGGTTGACCGCGAGGAGCATCCCGAGCTTGACGAGATATACATGGTGGCGCGGCAGCTGCTCACCCATGAAGGCGGCTGGCCCAACAACATATTCCTGACTCCGGAGCTTAAGCCTTTTTATGCCGGCGGCACGTTCGGGCCCACCGAGGCTTACGGTAAGCCATCTTTTCCGCGCCTGCTCGAATGGCTCAATTACTCATGGACGACACAAGAATCCGAGGTGCGCGACACCGCCGCGAAGATCACCGAAGCGATGCTGCCGTATCTGGTGCATACCGCACCAGAGAATGCACCGCGGGGGGATATTCGTGCACAGGCGGCGCATATGGCGGCACTGCTCACACAGTATCACGATGCACAGTCGGGCGGGTTCTTCCAGGCACCGAAATTCCCGCACGAAACGTACCTGTCGTTTTTGCTGTCGCTCTACGAGCGCACCATTGATAAGCAGCTGCTCGACATGGTGACGCGTAGCCTCTCGCGCATGGCGTCAGGCGGGCTATACGATCAGGTCGGGGGCGGGTTCCACCGTTATGCCGTCGACAAGGACTGGCTGGTGCCGCATTTCGAGAAGATGCTCTATAACCAGGCGCAGATGGCGCGCCTCTACACCGAGGCGGCGCGCATTACCGGCAATCCATGGTTCGCCGACATCGCGTGCAGCGTGCTGGATTTCGTAGCTGGTCCGCTGACCGACGGGAACGGTGCTTTTTATTCCGCCATCGATGCCGAGACGAATGGAGTAGAAGGCGCCTATTATGTCTGGCCGGCACAGGAGCTACAGCGCCTGCTGACATCCGAAGAAACCGCATTTTTCATTCGCGTGTATGCGCTGGCAGAGGTGCCGGTCTTCCCCGGCCACAAGGACGCCGGCGGGCAGGTGCTGACACTATGCAAGCCGCTTGACCAGCTAGCCAAAGAACTGGAGATGCCGTATATACAGCTGGCGGCAATGTGTGGAAAGCTGATGAACAAGCTGCTCGTTGCGCGCAACCAGCGTCAAGCACCCGGCTTAGATGACAAGATCATCGTCGCCTGGAACGGGTTGATGATCGATGCCTACGCGCATGCCGGAAAGATATTCAACCGGCCGGATTATATCGATCGCGCCCGCAGAGCCGCCGATTTCCTGCTTGAGCACGCCATCGACAACCAGGGGGAGCTGAAACGGATTCATGCCGGCGGCAAGGCGCAGCTCGACGCGACGCTAGAAGATTACGCCATGCTGGTCCGCGGCCTGCTTACTTTATACCGCGCGCGGCCGGATGCGCGGCTGCTGTCGGATACGGTGGCGCTGACGCAGCGGGCCGAGGAAGGATTTCTCGATGCGCCTGACCGCGGTTATTTCTTCATGCAGCGCTCGGACAATCTACTGGTGAGGCTCAAAGGCGGCGACGACGGGGCGATTCCGAACGCCAACGCGGTCATGCTGCATAATCTGGTTGATCTCTATGAGATCACCGGAGAGGAAGTCTGGAAACGACAAGCAGAGGCGCAGGCAGCATACTTTCTGAACGGCCGGGAGGCCCCGCTTCCGGAATATGCCACCATGCTGCAGGCGGCGATGCGCCTGACAAAAGGGGAAGTGCTTACATCTTCCATTCATGAAACGCTTTCAGCGCAGACCTCTCCGCCAGATCAGGTAGTGACGATCGCGGCAGCGTTGACACCGGAGGATGTCAAACCGGGCAGCGACGCCGAACTGACCGTGACGCTGGATATCAGGCAGGGATGGCACATCAATGCCGAGCGCGTCGAACAGCCGTCCCTCGTCCCGACCCAGCTTGACGTGCAGGGGAAGAACGTGCGGCTGGAGGAGCTTTCCTATCCCGAACCAAAACGGATTCCCGGCGCTGCCGGCGAAACGCTGCCGGTCTATGAAGGCAGGGTGGAGATTATTGCCTGGGTCCATTTAGGAGGCCGGGGGAAAAAGCGCCCGCCGGTCAAGCTGCTGCTGCGCTTTCAGCCCTGCAGCGGCACAACCTGCCACGCGGTGCAGGACCTGTTCCTGACCCTGTAGTAATTAGCAATTGAATAATCTCGTTTATTACCCTTTTGACAAGCGCCCCTTCCGCAGGCTACTATAATTATTCGTCCTTAATGCAACCCATAGGCCCGGAAGGGGGTATGTTTTTTTGGTAGAAGTCATTGTCCGCGACAACAACGTCGAGCAGGCACTGCGTGCGCTTAAAAAGAAGATGCAGCGCGAAGGGCTGTTCCGCGAGATGAAAATGCGCCGCCATTATGAGAAGCCTTCCGAAGCCCGTGTCCGCTCCGCGGCCGAGGCGAAGCGCCGCGCTCGCAAGCTTGCCCGCAAGCAATCCGAGAAAAACGACTGATCCTTGTCATCCTGAGGCGAAGCCGAAGAATCTGTTTACTATTAGAAACAGATCCTTCGCTGCGCTCAGGATGACAAAGCAATCACCTTGGAATCGCTATGCGATTCAGGTGGTGACGGTTAGGATTTCATTCTTTTAAAAAAACGCATGAACGATGTTTTGAAATCGTCATGCGTTTTCTGTTGTGCCTCGCGCAGCCAATCGGCAATCAGCCCAATCTGGTCGTCCGTCATGAGGGCGGGCGCATGGCCGACACCCGCTATTTCATGCAGCGTGAGATCGGAATGGCGCTCCCGCATTTTCACTGCCGTATCATGCGTCAGTATGTCCGACTGCGCGCCACGTATCAACAACACGGGAATCTCCCTCAGCGGGTTCCATAGCGGCCAGAGATTGACATCGCTGATATCCTTTTCCTGAGGAAATCCGGCAGCGATTGCCGGATCGAACGCCAGGCGGAACGATCCATCCGGCGCTGGTTCGATGCCATGTACGAACAGGTGTTGCCAGTGCGCTTCCGACGGGATGCCGAACGTGGCAGCCCGGACGCGCAACGCGGCTTCGGCATCGGCACGGGTGAGGAAAGAGGAGGGGCCTCTGGCCCCGGCGTAGCTCAGAATGCGTTGCAGCCCGTTTGCTGGAATCAGGCAGCCCACATCGTTCAGTACCAGGGCGCTGATCAAACCCGGCATCATCATGGCGATGATGCCGCCCATAGAGGTGCCGACCCACTGCACTTGCCCGAGCCGCAACTCGCGCAGCATGTAGGAGAGATCGGCAACGTAGGTCTGGTAGTTATAGGCGGCCGGATCGGGCAGCCACTCGCTTTTGCCGCGTCCCGGCATGTCCGGGCACAGCACCCGGCATTTCTCCGCCAGCACTTGCGCCAGCATATCGAAATCGCGGCCGTTGCGCGTCAGCCCGTGCACGCACAGCACGGTGCGCGCCGCCTTCGGATTTCCCCATTCGTAACAGATCAGCCGGTGGCTTCCCGCATTTCCAAGATTGGGTAAGTCGAAGAAAAGCTGCCGCGGCTCCATCAGCAACGCAACCCGATCCTGTGCAGCAGCGGGTACATAACGGCGCGTATGATGAGAATGAGCACAAAGGTGAATAAAAAACCGTAGAATACATCGGCGGGGAAATGCATGCCCATGGAGACGCGAGACCAGCCGACCAGCGGAATCAGCAGTACGCCAATCCAGCGGAACAGAGGCGACATCACGGGCCAGAGCGTTACTACGAGCAGCGTGATCAGAGAGGTATGGCCGCTGGGGAAACTGTGATAGTCCTTTTCAGGCAAGGGAGAGGGATCCAGCACGTGAATATCGTTGTATATCATATAGGGGCGTGCGTAGGCGAATTCCGCCTTCAGTGTCTTCAGCATCGCGACCTCTGCCGCGAAGCCGGCCGCCAGCACGATCAGCACCCCCAGCCATACAGTAAGATAGGCCCTGGCATTGATGTAGCCATTGAAACGCCGGTAGAGATAGCCGATGCAGGCCCATACCAGGCAGGCGTATATATAATAGGCGAACTGCTGATGCTCGCCGAGCTGGCTGGTGATGACCATGAGCTTGTCGTACAACGTACCGCGTATATCGTTGATCAGGAAGAACAGCACGTCGTTGGCGCCCGCCCAGTCGTAGAAGAATTTTTTATCCAGCATCATAGATAGCGCTCCAGCGTCAGGCCATGCATCAAGATGGCGGGGGTTTTGCCTTCCATCATATCGGCGACGAGGGCAGCGGAGGCGGCAGCCTGCGTCCAGCCGAGCGTACCATGCCCGGTATTGAGAAAAAGGTTGGAGAAGGGGGTGGATCCCAGGATCGGCGGGCCGTCGGGCGTCGAGGGGCGCAGGCAGGCCCAGCTATGCATTTCCTGATTCCAGCCGGCGTTGGGGAACAGCCCGCGCGCGGTTTTCAGGATGGAATGAATCCGCCGCTTTTTGACACTGGCGTCGTAGCCCGCGAACTCGGCGGTGCCGGCGATGCGCAGGCGGTGCCCCAGGCGGGTATAGACCACCTTGTGCATGTCGTCCGCCACGCTGCCTTCGGGGCAGGCCTCGTTGGCATCCAACGTGATGCTGTAGCCTTTCATCGGATAGACCGGTATGTCGATGCCAAGCGGGCGCAGATGGAGAGGGCTATAGGAGCCCAGCGCCATGACATAGGCATCGGCCGTCACTTCTCCCTCGCTGGTGATGACAGATTCGATATCATCATTCTCGCCGGGCAGCAGCCCTTCGATGGTGACTCCGCAGCGAAAGGAGACGCCGTAGCGCTCGGTGGAGATTCTCGCCAGCTCGGTGCAGAAGGTATAAGCATCGCCAAGTTCGTCGGCGTCGGAAAGAATGCCGCCCGCGATATGCCGCTTCGTATCCGACAGTGACGGCTCGATCGCCAGGCACTCGGCGGCTGTCAGCACGCGCTGCTCGCCGCCGAACTTGGCCTGGAACTCGTTCTGGCGTTTGGCGTGATCGAATTCCCTGTCGCTGCCGTAGATGTTCAGGATGCCGCGGTCGCTGAAATCGAACTCGATGCCGGTGTCGGAGCGAATTTTCGTCATGCATTCCTTGCTGTAGAGATTGAGCCTGAGCAGGGTGACATGATTGATGGCGGTGCGGGTGCGGGTACAGTTGCGCAAAAACTGGATTCCCCAGCGCGTCATCTGCCAGTCGAGGCGCGGGCGCAGCACCAGCGGCGCATCGGGTAGAAACATCCATTTCGGCAGTTTGGGCAGAACATGCGGGCTGGCCCAAGGCTCGGCATGGCTGTAGGAGAGTTGTCCCCCATTGGCGAAGCTGGTTTCAGCCCCACATCCGCCCTGCCGATCCAGCACCGTGACCTCAAAACCGCGCCGGCCCAGTTCATAAGCGGTAGTTACGCCAATCACGCCGGAGCCGAGAATTGCGATCTTCATATATTACAATTAGTTATATATATTTTCCGGGGCATGGGCCCATCTTAGCATGGGATGTAGAAATTTTTCCATCGTCTGTCACCACTTATTGTTCCTAGAGCGATCCATTGCCACAAAACTGCAATATTTCTGTGTTATCATCAAACTAACGCGAAAACGTTTAGTTTTTATTAAATAACCCGTTGTAACTATTGCATAAGGAGTTCATCCATGTCCGCAGGCCGCCTGCAGTCCGACCCCCTGTTCCAGGGGTTAACCCGCCCGACCATGATTCTGGGGGTAAGCTACATGTATTTCGTCATCAACGCCGTCATCAGCATGATCACCTTCATCAACATGCAGAATTTCATGGTGCTGCTGTTCGTAGCTCCGTCGGTTCACCTGATTGGCTACCTGATCTGCCTCAAGGAGCCACGTGCGATTGAGCTATTCGTAGTCAAGCTCGCTAAGGGCTATAAATGTGTCAACCGGGGGTATCATGGCTACACCAACTCGTATGATCCGTATTAATCGGACTGGATAAGAGCATGAAACTAAACGTTGCCAAACGCCGTACTCAGAAAGCCGCCTATTCCAGGCTGGAGGTATCGGCATCGACCTTCATCCCGTACGAATACCATTGGGATAAGGAAACTATTGTTACCAAGAAGAAGGAATTCCTGCAGATCATCAAGCTGGACGGCTTTTCGTTCGAAACGGCGGACGACGAAGACGTGGATATGAAAAAAATGGTGCGTAACTCGCTGCTGAAGTCGATGGCGGACGGCACCTTTGCCGTATGGTTCCATACCGTTCGCCGCCGCCAGAGCGCCTATCCCGGCGGCAAGCAGCCGCCCGGCTTCTCCGCGCATGTCGACAAGCTGTGGCGCGAGAAGCATCATTCAAAAGATTCCTATATCAATGAAATATACGTTACGGTGGTACGCAAACCCGATACCAAAGGGGCGGCCAGGGTACATCATTTGCTGAAAAAAGCGTCTGAGGTCAGCAGCAAGACGGCGCAGATCGATGCCATGCGCGAGGCGCAGAAGGAGCTGGCCGAGGCAGTTAGCCGTCTGGTGGCGACGCTGAAGGATTACGGCGCGCGCCTGCTCACCACCTATGAAAATGAGCATGGCACGTTTTCGGAGCCGATGGAGTTCCTTGCCAAGATCATCAACTGCGGTTTCTCCCAGCCCATGCGGCTTTCTGCCACCAATATGGCCAATTATCTCCCGCTTTACCGCCTTTATTTCGGCGATCGCGCCATTGAAATATCGGGCGGACCTAAAAAACGCTTCGCAGGTCTGGTCAGTATTAAGGAATATGCGCCCGCTACCGCTGCCGGGCTGCTTGACGGCTTCCTGCAGCTGCCCTTCGAGTTCATCATCGCGCAGTCCTTTACCTTTCATAACCGCAGTGTGAACATCAACCGCATGCAGATCCGCCAGCGCCGCATGATGGCTGCGGAGGATGCGGCCATTTCCCAAATTGCCGAGATTTCCGACGCGCTCGACATGGCGATGTCTGGCCATGTGGCATTCGGGCCGCATCAACTGACGGTGATGTGCTTTGAGGAAACCCTGCCGGAACTGGAGAAGGCGCTGTCTATGGCGCATGCCGAGCTGGTCAATCTCGGTATCAACCCGGTACGCGAGAAATTCGTTATGGAAGCGGCGTTCTGGGCCCAACTGCCGGCCAATTTCGAATATGTCGCGCGCGGCGCCGACATCAGCACCATGAATCTGGCCGGGTTCGCCTCCCTGCACAACTATCCAACTGGTAAAATCGACGGGAACCATTGGGGCGATGCGGTGACGGTATTTGACACCTCCTCGGGCACGCCGTACTTTTTCAATTTTCACGCCCGCGATGTCGGCCACAGCACCATCATTGGCCCGACCGGCGCCGGTAAGACCGTGCTGCTTAACTTCCTCTGCGCCCAGGCGCAGAAGTTCAACTGCCGCACCTTCTTCTTTGATAAGGACCGGGGCGCTGAGATTTTCGTGCGCGCCATCGGCGGCAAATACACCGTCATCGAGCCGGGGAAGAAATGCCGCTTCAATCCGCTGCAGCTGCCCGACACACCAGAGAACCGCACTTTCCTCGGGGAGTGGCTGCATGCACTGGTCACCGTGCATGATGAGCCGTTCACCGCTGAGGATATGGACCGCATCAACGAGGCGGTGGCAGGTAACTATAAACTCGACAAGAAGGACCGCATCCTTCGCAACATAGCGCCATTCCTTGGCATCGAGGGGCCGGGCACGATCGCCGGCCGCCTCAAGATGTGGCACAGCAACGGCCCTTATGCCGGGCTGTTCGATAACGAAACCGATGTTGTCGATTTCTCGGTGGGTAGCGCGTTCGGCTTTGAAATGGGTGAAGTGCTGAAGGAACGCGTCAGCCTGGAACCGACTTTGCTGTATCTGTTTCACCGAATTTCGCTGTCGCTTGACGGTACGCCAACTATCATCGTGCTCGACGAGGCCTGGGCGCTGATCGACAATAAGATATTTGCGGGACGCATCCGTGACTGGCTGAAAACACTCCGCAAGCTTAACGGCATGGTGGTATTTGCCACGCAGTCAGTCGAAGATGCAACCAACAGCGCTATTTCGGAAACGCTGATCCAGCAGACGGCGACGCAGATATTCCTGCCTAACCCAAAGGCGACCGATGCCTATAAGAAGGCATTCATGGTCAGCGACCGCGAGTTCAACCTGCTGAAGACGACCGATCCTGGCAGCCGCTATTTCCTGGTAAAGCAAGGCAAGGACGTGGTGGTGGCGCGCATCGACCTTTCTGGCATGGATGAAGTGATCAACGTACTGTCGGCGCGCGCCGAGACGGTGGCAATGCTCGATGAAATACGTGCCGAAGTCGGCGATGAACCCGAAGCGTGGATGGCACCGTTTCAGGAGCGCGTAAAACAGGAGAAAGAGAAATTTGCCGCCAAGGATAAAAAATAAACGCCTGATGGTATGGCTGGTGCTGCTATGCACCCTGATGCTGCCGGTGCTGACACCGGACGCGGCGGTGGCGTATACATTCAGCAATCCTCCCATCGCCGGTCCGCCGGATCCGGTTACTGGTGTCATTCCCATCTGCCCGGGCTCAGGCCTTACCCGGCGCGTTATCCCCTGTATCAAGGAGAATATACTCGAAGCCACCAATACCTTCCTGACTCCTTTTTCGGTATATATCGCCGATGCCGTTGCCGCAGCCTGTACCTTGGCCGTGGCTCTATGGGGAACGCTGCTGGTTACCGGTAAGGCCCAGGCGCCGACCAGTGGTTTTTTCGTGCTGGCGATAAAAATCGGTGCCGTTGTCCTTTTTACGTCGAATTTCGGCGGGTTGTTTCCGGCGCTCCTCGACTCCCTCGATTATATGCTGGGTGTAGTAGGTAACTATGTCATTAATATCAGCGGCCTGATGACCAACCCACTCTGCGTGGTCCCGGCAGGCGACCCAGTGGAGATGATGGTGTGGAACGGGATGGACTGCCTCATCGAGACGCTGGTGGGAGGAATCTTCTCTCCCTTCTCCCTGGCGCTAGGCCTCACCGGGTTTATTTTTGCCTGCCTTTTCTCGGGAAGCATCGGATTTTTCATCGCCATGCTAGGGTTCTACATGGTGTCACAGTTTCTATTTATCGTGGCACGCGCGCTGTATATTTTTCTTTCGGCTTATATCGCCTTCGCCATCATGGTGATCATCTCACCGCTCATTATCCCCACCATTCTGTTTACTGCCACCAAAGGCTATTTCGATAAGTGGGTGAGGCTGACCAGCAGCTTCATTATCCAGCCGATCATCCTGTTCGCCTACCTGTCCATGCTGGCGGCAACCTATAATGCGGTGGTTTTCACCGCACCCTATTCACTGGCATATTCCCTTGCCGGGAGTGACGCAGGCAACCCGGGATTCAACATCGGCGGCTGGCTGATCAATAAGGGCATATATGGCGAGAAATCGCATATGGGCAAGGCGGTGGAAATCGATCCGAAAGAAATTATCAAGAATCTTGGCAAAGCGGAGGATCTCGATTCGGGCGTCCTCGCCACCATCGGTGAGCGCGTAGGCGCATCGGAGGCGCAGTGGAAAAGCGGCATTTTTGATTTTCTGGGGGTAGGCAACAGCGGGCTGGCCGACCTGCGCCATTTCAAGATCGACGTGCCAACCACGGCGGTGGACTGGCTGACCCTGACGGTTATAAATAATGTTGTTTTTCCTCCTGCACACCCTGATGCCGGTCAACCTGATGTCATAACATACATCACACAGTTGCTGCTTTCGCTGGCCATGTGCTGCATCATGGTGTTCATCATGAATACGCTCTTAAGTTTCCTGCCGTTCATCAGTGCCAGTATTCTGGGACAGCCGCTGGCGATGAATCCGATGGGCGTCGGCAAGATGGCGCCGCCCGGCAGCAAAGCGATGAATAATCTGGGCAATACGATGGGTAAGGGCTTGTCGGGCGGGGTATCGCCGTCGAGTGGTATAAAGGGCCCGGGTGGCGGTGGAATGGGGGGGCCTGCGGGCGGCAGCCGCGGCGGCGCACCCACACCCGCAAACACGGTGTCGGTCGGCATGGGCGGGCGTAGCGGGGGATCGAGATGATGCTTATGCAGGCCTATCGTCCGTTCATCATCCTTGCCATTCTGGCGGTACTCGTCGTTATAGGACTGCCGCAGCTGGCTTATGCCGGTCCTCCCCCACCACCTGCAACCCCACCGCCGCTTGATCTCAATACCTGTGCTCCGGCCTTCCAGCCCTGGGAATATACCTCCAAGGTGATTTTCTGCATGGAGACGACCATTATGAATGTGGTTGCCCTTGCGCTCAATGCCATCTCGATCTACATGGCGCCGACACTGGGGGCCGTGGTAACTTTTGCGCTGGTGGCGTATGGTCTGAAGGTTGCCATGGGGGAGCGCCAATTGGACAAACAGGGCATTTCCTTTCTGATACGCATGGGGCTGGTCGCGTTGTTCGCCTTCAATCTCGGCGGGATATCCCCTAATATTTTTGCTGTGGAGAACCAGATCATCAGTATGGTTTCCAATGGTTCACCATGGGTAAAAATCGATCAGCTGCTGGGCAAGCTGATGGGATTCGGGCCCAGCCTGGTCCTGATGCAGGGGCTGATAGGTATCGTGGGCGCGGCCCTGTTTTCCAGCACGGCAGGCATCCTGGTGTTCGGAGCGGGGTTCATGGCGATGATCGGAGTGCTGCGCTTCATCTTCGATCTCATCTACACCTATGTGGCGGCGCTGATCCTAATCGGCTTTCTGTTGATTCTCTCACCCCTGGTCGTACCGCTGGGATTGTTCCTGATGGCAGAGCGCTACTTCAAGCGCTGGCTTGATATCCTGCTGGCGGTAATGCTGACGCCCATATTAATATTCGCTTTCCTTTCGATGTTCCTGGCGATCTTCTCGCCCCTGATAGCGGATATTTTTAAAATCCTAGGTTCGCCCTGTCCCAATCCGTTCGACCTGTTGACCTGCCCGCTGCCCGATTTCAGCGGGTTCTGGAAAATGGAGGTACCGACCTACTCATGGACCATGCCCAACGATCCGAATATGGGTAAGGACCTGGTGGACGTGGCGGCGATGGATCCTGATGGAAGCTCCCCGGTAAGGCCGCCGGTACAGCCTTTCCTTAATCCATGGCTGAAAACGGCTACCAACGCTTCGCTCTTTAACCCGCCGGGCATTGATTTTGGCAGCGGCAATGTGGAAATCATGCAAAAGCTTACCTTTGCATTCCTGACGCTGTGGATATTCAGCATGCTGATGCGCTCGATGCTGAACAGCATTCCGGCCATGGCCAGCTCGATTGCAGGCGTAGCAGTCAGCCTGCCGTTCCAGTCGGTTCCCGCCGAGAAACGGCTGCAGGAGGCGAAGGGAAATCTTATTGTCGGCGCCGGCGGAATGCTGGGCGGTCTGGCGCTTGGCCACGGCAGAAAAGCGGCCGCCAAAGCAATGGGTGGCGGCGACAAGTCAAAGAGTTTCATGAACGATATGAAGGATTCGATAGTCAATTTCGACATTCAGGGAACGCTGGGGGAAGTGGCCAAGTCTTTTGGAAAAAAAGGTTAATCATGCGACAGGATAATCGAGGACATCATAAGGGAAACCGATGGATCGCTGCGGCCCGGATGCTGCTGGCAGCATTCATCCTGGCCTTGCCACTGGGCCTGGTGAGCGAAGCGGCCATAGCTGCTAGCGTACCGGAAGGCACCTGCACCAACGATCCGCAGTATAATATCCCTACCGTGACACCGGGTCAGGGCATGGTATCCGTCATCGTTACCAATATCCAGAATATCCTGAACAACGTCTCCCAGCTGATGTTTACCGCTATTACCGGAGACACAGGGTTTATCGACGCCGTCAATGCGCTGCTGACCCTGTATATTGCTGTTTACGGCATCCTGTTCACTTTTGGCATGGTGCAGATGACTCTGCACGACTTTGTCATGCGCATGATCAAGGTCGGTATCATGGTCCTGCTGCTATCACCCGCCGCATGGACATTCTTTAACAATACGGTGATTACCTTCTTTAACGATGGTACCGATGATCTCATCAATGAATTTACCAATATTGCCGTCGGCGGCGTTTCCGTTCCGTCCGGAACGCCACCGTTCGCTGTGCTCGACGATGCCATTGCCAAAGCGGTATCAGCAAAAATGGCCATTACATTGATGGCGATCTTCGCCACTGGCCCCTACGGCGTTATCTTTGGCATCTTGCTGCTGATGGCCCTCGGCTCGTTTATGAAATCCGCGCTCAATGCCCTGTGGGTATATCTGATGTCGCTGGTGCTCAAAACGCTGCTGTTCGGGATTGCGCCGCTGTTCCTCTGCTGCCTCTTGTTCAACCGCACGCGCCATCTGTTCGACGGTTGGTTGAACCAGATCGTCAACGCCTCGCTGCAACCGATCCTGCTGTTTGCTTTCTTTGCCTTTTTTGCCAAACTAATCGAGGCCTCCATCGGAAACATTCTGGCGACGCCGGTTTGCTGGACGGAATGGGCGGAAAGCGTACGCGGGACGCCCTTCGCACAACATTTCTGGCGCTTTGCGCAATGGGATACCAACCAGGGAACTTGGGTGCCCTATGCCGGCCGTTGGTCGTTTACCGGCGCTGAATATGCCGGTGCGCCGACGTTCCCGATCGATTTGATGACGATTCTGATCCTGTTGATTCTGGCCGAGTTGGCGGGGCGATTCAACCACATCGTCATTGAGATCGCGAAAGACCTGGCGGGTGCTGCAACCCATCTCGGCCACTTCTCCGGCGGCCTGAACGAATGGTTCTCCGGGTTGAGCGGTGGCGGCAAGGGCGGCGGATCTGGTGGTGGCGGTGGTGTTCCCGGTTTAGGAGGAGGGCATAATCCCATATTGCCTGGCGGCCACCGGCTGCCGCCCGGGACCAGATTAGCGGATGCGGGAGGCGGTGGCAGAGGGGCCGGTGGCTACAGCATGGATCCAATGATTACGCGTCGTTCCGGCACCTCATCCAATGATCCGGTGGCATAAGCGGTTGCAATTTGGGGCTCATGAAGGCATAATTCCCTTGGAATGCAGAGGGAAGGAATGGCAATGACCAGACTGATATTTTTAGGAGCACTGCTGGCGTTGTTAAGTGGCTGTTCCAATCCGCAGGTGGATCTGAAAAGTCCCTGTGTCGGCGCGGAAGGAAGCCCATGCGACCGCCGTCCCGTCAATGACTGGTTAGCCTAGCCTAATCGGCTCGTCCTTGTTTACGCGCCTCCCTGGCGATCTGTTCCAGTTCTTCTTCCGACAGTTCGGCATTGCGCACCCCCTTGTGCCCGGGTAGCCAGATAAGCCCGAGATGCTTGGGATCGCGTGCAAACACGCGTTCTTCGGTGACCATGCCGAGATTGGGCGGGATGTTGTTCTTGGCCAAGCCCGCAATGGTATAAGCGCCGTCGCGGCACAGGCCGATAACGACGCGCGGACGATCGATGAACACCTGCGAACCGCGCAGCATGTCGAGCACCTCATGCGGCGATTTGGGCTTGGCGCCTTTCTGCAGGTGGTGCACCACCACCACCGCCGAGCCCTTAGTGATGGCAAAATCTTCGATGGCCTCAAAAAATTCACTGACTACGCCCGCATCGTCCTCATCGCCGGTCAGGTATTTGCGTGCCGGATCGATGACCATGATTGGCACATCCGGAATTTTATGCAGGCGCCGCAGGTGCTGGGAGAAGCTGACATTTTCGCCGAAATCGGTGCGTTGGAACATCAGCCGCTTGGCGCGACCTTCAGGATCGAAGATGGCGGCGCGGGCATTGATGATAGGGGGGCCGTCCTCACCCGAGAAATAAATGCAGATACCCTTGCATTTCTCGATAGCAAGACGCTGTCCAAGCCAATGCGGCGCTTCTTCGCCGGGATCGTAATCGATGGCGGCCAGTACGCAGAGCTGATGCGCCAGACTGCTCTTGCCGGTGCCGCCGGTGGCGGCCAGGAGGGTCACCGCCCCGCGCGGAATAAGTCCGGGCACGATGAATTCGAACATGGCCTCCGCTTCCTTGCGCATCGGGCCGGTGGCGTCGAACAGCTGCACGTCGCGCGCCACCAGATTGAAAAACCTCAGGTTGGTTTCGATGTTGTCCGGGTTGGTGCCGAATTTTTTATACAGCGAATGGTGGCGCTCATAGGCATTCCAGCAGATGGCGGCATCAATGACGTTCTGCACCTCGATGGCGCTTTTTTCGAGCATCTTTTTTCGGGTCTCGGGTTCTTTCAGCGAATTCCTAGGAAACAGGCTAGAAAAGTCCGGGTGCTGGAACAGGCCATTATTGGTCAGGTAGGAAACACCGGACAGCAGATAATAAGGCGCATACTGCGCGCTGTGGATGTCGGCAATATCATAAAGTGCCCGGCAACCTCTAACAGTCTTGCCGTCTTCCTCGGCCGGCTGCGCGTGGTCGCAGATGCCGACGATCTTGAGGCCGGCCTGATCGCTGTCGCCGCGCTCGAAATTACTGGCGAAGACACCGAGATCCCATAGCCGCTCCACCGATTCCTTCTTCAGCACGTCGATGCCGAGCGAGAAGGAGGTGCACCAGATGATGCCGGAGCCGAGCGGCTTATAGGTTCCGTTATCGCCGCGACTATGCACGATGGGGTTCAGCAGCAGGGTGGTGTTGGGAAGGTTGCCCTGATTATAGTGCTGCATTACCTGTTCGACAGCGGCCTGCGTATCCTCGGGGCCGAACCAGAACATGACGCCCGGCTCCTTGGAGCGGAACGGGATCTGCTCCTTCAGGGAGTAGAGGCACATGTAGCCCAGTAACCCGGCGGCGCGGTGGGCGGCCCAGATCGTATCCAGTTCGGCGGCGATCAGCTCGGGAATTTTTTCGATCGGTGCGGTCATGATTACTGTTTCTAAAGCGAGCCTCTGGCTCTATAAGCTTATATAGTCGTTAATTTATACCTTTCCAGAGGTTAAAATATCATGAAATCCGCTGCGAAATGCTTCACGATTCCGGCGGATAGGCCGTTTCTCTCCGTACTGGCGCGGGGGATTCTGGAGGTGCATGGGAAGGATGCCGCGCAGCTGACGCGCGTGCTGGTGCTCCTGCCCAATCGCCGCGCCTGCCGGAGCCTGCGCCAGGCCTTTCTGGACAGCACAGGCGGGCAACCAATGCTGCTGCCGCGCATCCAGCCCATCGGAGATATTGATGAGGAAGCGCCGGCACGATATTTTATCCAGCATGGCGAAACCATTCCGCCTCCCATTCCCCGGCTGCAGCGCGAGTTGTTGCTGGCGCGGCTGGTGATGCGCTTTGATCCCGCCGCGGGTATCGAGCAGGCACTCGAACTGGCGCGGCAATTGGCGCGCTTCATCGACGACACGGCCCGTGAAGGGTTGGGGCTGGACGGGTTATCCGCGCTGGTGCCCCAAGAACTGGCCGGACACTGGCAGCAGACGCTCGATTTCCTCACCATCATTTCACAGCAATGGCCCCGGATCCTGGCGGATATGGGGATGATCGACCCGGTGGATCACCGCAACCGGCTGCTCAAGGCGACGGCGGCCTACTGGCGCGCGCATCCGCCGGAAACACCCGTTATCGCCGCCGGCTCGACCGGCTCGCAACCGGCGACGGCGGAATTACTGGCCACGATCGCAAAGCTGCCGCAGGGCGTGGTGGTGCTGCCGGGGCTCGACCTGGAAATGCGGGAGGCCGAGTGGGACATGGTCGGTGAGACGCATCCGCAGTTCGGCCTCCGGCATCTGCTGGAGCGGATGGATTGTTCGCGCAACGATGTGCAAACACTCCTCCCCCTGAAAGGGAGAGGTAGGATGGGGGGCTCTCTCCAGTCCGGGCAAGCGGATAGGGACCCTCACCTTGATCCTCCCCCTTTCAGGGGGAGAAGAATAGCCTGTCTCCGCGCCATCCTCAGCCCGCCCGAAGCCACGGCGGGCTGGATGGGTACGGCACTGCCGCTGGAGGAAGGGTTGCGCGGCATGCGGCTCGTTACTGCCGACACGCAGCTCGATGAGGCGCGGCTGATCGCCGTAGCGCTGCGCGAGGCGCTGGAAACGCCGGGAAAGACCGCGGCGCTGGTAACACCCGACCGTGCGCTGGCGCGCATGGTGGCCGCGCAGATGCTGCGTTTCGGGATTACCGTTGATGATTCAGGCGGGCACAGGCTGGCGAATACCCCGCCAGGGTGTTTCCTTCGGCTAGCGGCGCAGATGGCGCAGACGCAGGCGGGGCCGTCGGAACTGCTGGCGCTGCTGCGCCATCCGCTGGCGGCGGGAGGGATGGAATCGGCGCGCTGCCGCCGCCTGTCGCGCCAGCTGGAGATAGGATTGCTGCGCGGCCCGCGCCGGGAAGGAGGACTGGCCGGGCTGGCTGATGCTGCCGCCCCCGGAGCATTAAAAACATGGCTGGCGCAACTGGAGATGCATGTGCGTCCGCTTACCGACCTTTTGGCGCGGCCGGAGCGCTTGCCGCTGGCCGATCTGCTGTCGGCGCATCTGGCGTTCGCCGAGTGGCTGGCCTCGACCGACCGTGAGGAAGGTACCGTCCGCCTGTGGGCTGGTGAGACAGGAGCGGCGATGGCGGAATTCCTGGCCGAGTTGATGGCGTATGCCGATACGCTGGCGGAAGTGGATGCGCCTTCCTACCCGCCGCTGTTCGAGACGCTGTTGGCCGGGCAGGTCTGGCGTCCCCGCTACGGGCGGCACCCGCGGCTGCATATCCTGAGTCCCATTGAGGCACGGCTTTTACAGTTCGACCGGGTGATACTGGGGGGGCTGAATGAAGGCACATGGCCGCCCATGCCGCCCACCGACCCGTGGATGAGCCGCCCGATGCGTGCCGATTTCGGCCTGCCGTCACCGGAGCGCGGCATCGGTCAGAGCGCGCATGACGTGATGATGCTGGCCTCAGCGCCAGAAGTCATTCTCAGCCGCTCGCGCAAGGTGGAGGGCACACCGGCGGTGGCATCGCGCTGGCTGGTGCGGCTGGAGACGCTGCTGTCCGGGCTCGATGAGGAACGGTACGCGGGGATGCAGGCCGGAGAATGGTACGGGCAGGGCCGGGAGCGACTCGATGCGCCGTTGGCGCTGCCGCATCTTGCATCACCACGCCCCGCGCCGCCGTTGGATGCGCGTCCGCGTCGGATGAGTGTCACCGCGGTCGATGACTGGCTGCGCGATCCATATGCCATCTATGCACGGTATGTGCTGAAGCTGAAGGCACTCGATCCGATCGACCAGGAGCCCGATGCCGCCGCTTTTGGGGAATTGGTGCATGGGGCGCTCGAGCGCTTCGCCGCCGCTTATCCCGAAACGCTGCCGGAACGCCCGCTGGAAGCGCTGCTCGCCTGCGGCCGCGCCGCGTTCAGCGCCTTCATCGACCGGCCGGCCATTGCCATTCTCTGGTGGCCGCGTTTCGCGGCAATGGCGGAATGGCTGGTGGAACGCGAACGCGAGCGGCGTCTGCCGACGGCGCGCGTGCTGGGTGAACTGAAGGGAAAATGGTCCTTCGACGTCGACGGCAGACCCTTCACGCTGACGGCACGCATCGACCGGCTAGAGATAGGGCACGACGGGATGATCTCCATCGTCGACTATAAGACCGGCGGCGTGCCGAGCGTATCTGCCGTGGAGCGTGGCGAAGCCAATCAGCTGCCGCTCGGGGCGCTGGTCGCGCTGCATGGGGAGATACAGCCGCCATTGCCGAAGCTGCACGGAGTTGTTGCCATGGAATACTGGAAACTGGGCGGCACGGTGGAACAATGCATGATCCGCCCGGTGGGGGGAGAGGATACGGCTGGACTGCTCGACGCGGCTAAGGAACGGCTGGAAAAGCAGGTGCGGCATTTCGATGATGAAACGACCGCATATACGGCGCAGGTCAGCGGCCCCCGGTTGCCCTACAACCCGTATGAGCACCTGACGCGGAGGCAGGAATGGGAAGAGATTTAGTGCAGGCTGGTCTGCTTGATTTGTTCGTCAAGCCTGAGCACGCGCTCATACAGTTCGAGCGAGCGGTCGAGCAGATAGCAGACATAGGAGGGCAGCACGCCATGCAGCATGCGGTTATCGACGCGGCAGACCTCCTGGAAGTCGAGCCCGTAGCGCAGCGCCGCTTCATCGGGGCGGATCTTGCCGGAGAACACGGCTCGCTGTGCCATGATCCAGGCCATGATCGACGACAGGCGCAGCGTGATGCGCGACATCTCACAGGAATAGAGGGTGCGGAGGTTGGGGTCGATGCGCGACTGGTCGTCGTCGCCGAACTGATAAAAATATTCGTGCGCATCGGTCAGCAGCTGCATCGTCTCATTGAACACTCCCGGCATGAACAGCACATTGGGGGCGTTCTGTGTGGTGTAGACGCGTGGGTTCATGGATCCCATAGCTCTCCTTTTGTTAACCATTATAGCGCAGTTTTTCTTGCTTTTTTATTAACTTTTTGTGAATTCTGGCCCGGCGTATTAATAATATGAGCGCAGGATCAAGAGCTTACGATTTACCCCCCATTCTCGACCCGGCAGCGTCGGTGTTCGTATCCGCTAACGCCGGGGCGGGAAAAACCAGCCTGCTGACCGACCGGGTGCTGCGCCTGCTTCTTTCCGGCGCGCCGCCCGGCAAGATCCTCTGCCTCACCTATACCAACGCCGCCGCCGCCGAAATGAAGATGCGCGTGCAGCGCGTGCTCGGCGGCTGGGTCATGGCGGATGAGGCCGCGCTGCATGCCGCTCTCCGGCGCCTGCTGGGAGAGGCGCCCGATGCGCGCATGATGCGCCGCGCGCGCAGCCTGTTCGCCACGGTGCTGGAAGCGCCTGAGGGGGTGCGCGTGCAGACCATTCATGGCTTCTGCCAGTCGCTGCTGCGGCGCTTCCCGATCGAGGCCGGGGTGAGCCCGCATTTTACCGTGGCCGATGAGCGCAATGCGCAGGCGCTGCTGCAGGAAGCAAGGCGGCGGCTGTTTTCCCGCACCCATGCGGATATAAAACTGCAGGCGGCGTTGGAAGCGATGGCTTGCACCGCCGGCGAGGCATCGTTCAACAGCCTGATTGACGATATCATCAAGAACAAGCGGCGTTTCGTTTCGTTATTTTCCTTATCCGGTAACGTCGAGGATATCGTTCGGCGCATATGGAAACAATGTGGATTGGCGCATGGCGTAACAGTCAAGTCCCTCATTCAACAGCACTTTGCCTATGACGAACCGACATTGATGCAACTGCGGCTCCTGCCGCCGCTGCTGCTGGCGGGGAAGGGAAAAAGCGACGGCGACACGGGGCGCGGGCTGGCGGCGTGGCTGGAAGTGCAATCTGCCGCCGGTGAAGGTAGTGGATGGGAAGCGGTGTCCGCTTACGTGAATGTGTTCATTACGCAGAAGGGCACGCGGCGAAAAAACCTGTTTACGAAAAAAACGCTGGAGGATGAGGGGTTGATTGCCGTACTGCTGGCCGAGCAGGAGCGCACCTGGCGGTTCTCGGGCGATTGCCGCTCACTGACGGCGGCCGAGCGGGCGACGCATCTGCTGCATGTCGCCGATGCGCTGCTGGCGCTCTACGATGCGCTGAAGCGGCAGCGGGCGCTGCTTGATTATGATGACCTGATCCTCATCGCCTGCCGGCTGCTGAAGCAGCGGGATATCTCGCCGTGGGTGCTGTTCAAGCTGGACGGCGGCATCGATCACGTGTTGGTTGACGAGGCGCAGGACACCAGCCCCGAGCAGTGGGAGATTATCGACCGGCTAACGCAGGAATTCTTCGCGGGCGAGGGGGGGCGACGCGATGACCGTTCGCTGTTCGTGGTCGGCGACGAAAAGCAGTCCATTTTCAGCTTCCAGGGGGCCGACCCGGCGGCGCTGGGAAGGTGGCGGTGTTATTTTTCACAGCGCATCCGCGACGCGGCGCGGGTGGTGCATGAGGTGCCGCTGACCCATTCCTACCGCTCGGCGCCGGAGATACTGGCGGCGGTCGATGCGGTGTTCGCATCGCCGCAGGCCAGGGCGGGGCTTACGTTCGAGGAAGGAGACCTTGCCCATATCCCGACGCGGCTCGAGCATGCCGGGCTGGTGGAGCTGTGGCCGCTTCTGGAGGAAGACGGCGAGGTTTCGCCGGTGGCGCGACTGGTGCGCGAAGTAGCGAAGGCGATCAGCAACTGGCTGAAACAGGGGGTAATGTTGGAATCCAAAGGCAGGCCGGTGCAGCCGGGGGATGTCATGATCCTGCTGCGCACGCGCACCACGCTGGCCGACCGGCTGGTGCGGGCGCTGAAGCGGCTCGGCGTGCCGGTGGCGGGGCAGGACCGTATGGCGCTCGGCGACAACCTGGCGGTGCAGGACCTGGTGGCGCTCGGCCAGTGCCTGCTGCTGCCGGAAGACGATCTGACGCTGGCGGCGCTGCTGAAGTCGCCGCTGTTCGAGGCCGATGAGGAGCTGCTGTTCCGGCTCGCGCACGGGCGCGGCGATGCGACGTTATGGGATCGGTTGCGCGAGTCAAAAGAGAAAGCGGCACAGGATGCCTTTGCCTTGCTCTCCGGGCTGCGCGGGATCGCCGATTACGTGCCGCCCTATGAGCTTTTCGCCTATGTGCTGGATACGCTGGGCGGGCGGGCGCGCTTCACCGGGCGCATGGGCGCCGAATACGAGGACGCCATCGACGAGTTCCTGGGGCAGGCGCTGCTGTATGAGCGCGGGAACGTGCCATCGCTGCAGGGATTCCTGCACTGGCTGGCCGACAGCGACAGCGAGATCAAGCGTGATATGGAGCAGGCGCAGAATGCCGTGCGCGTCATGACGGTGCATGCCTCGAAGGGGCTGCAGGCGCCGATCGTCATCCTGCCGGACACCACCAGCCTGCCGTCGCTGAAGGACCGGCTGCTATGGCAGGAGTGCGACGGGGTGGCGCTGCCGCTCTGGCCGGGCGATGAAAAACAGGATGATGCGCTGACCGCGCGTGCGCGCGCCGCCGCGAAGCAGGCCATGTTCGCCGAGTACCGGCGGCTGCTCTACGTGGCGCTGACGCGCGCCGAGGACCGGCTGTATGTCTGCGGCGCCAGCGGGCGGAAAAAGATCGGAGAAGAGGAAGTTACGGAAGAGCGGGAAAGCGTCCCCTGCTGGTACGAGATGGTGCGGGACGGCATGGCGGGGAAAGCAACGGCGGTCGAGATGGCAGGGGGGCAGGGATGGAGGATGGGGGAAGCTTTAATTCCCTCCCCCGCAGGGGGAGGGTCAGGGTGGGGGCATGTTGGAAAGGATATTCTCCAGCATGCTCCCCTCCCAGCCTCCTCCCTACGGGGCGAGGAGTATTTTAATTTCCTCACCCGCCCCGCGCCCGCCGAGCCGATGCCGCCGCGGCCGCTGGCGCCGTCGCGGCCGGGGGAGGAGCCGGCAGCGGCTTCGCCGCTCCTGGCCCGGCAGGTCTACCGGCGCGGGAATCTCATCCATAAGCTGCTGCAGCATCTGCCCGATATTCCAGCGGAACAACGCGAGAAAGCCGCGCGCGCCATGGCTGCCGATCCCGCCATGCCGGAGAATATTCGTGAGGCCTGCATCCGTGAGACGCTGGCGGTGCTGAACGATGAGCATCTGGCGTTTGTCTTTGCGGAAGGGTCGGTGGCCGAGGTGCCGGTGGCGGGATGCGTCGAGTTGAACGGACAGGTCATGCCGGTAGCGGGGCAGATCGACCGGCTGCATGTGGGAGAAAAAGAAGTATGGATCGTCGATTTCAAGAGCAACCGCGAGCCGCCCGCGAATGCCGCGGATATTCCACCCGCCTACCTGCGGCAGATGCGGCTGTACCGGCTGCTGCTTTCGCGGATTTATCCGGATAAACCCGTGCATTGCGCGCTTGTCTGGACGGCTGTACCGAAAATCACCCTTTTGGACGAGGCGCTGCTTGACGAAATACCCCTTAGTGCCTACATATGATTTTCAACATATTCGTCATCACCCGAATCGCGAAGCGATTCTAGGGTGATCCAGTAAGAGAGCTGGATTCCCCTAGAATTTTGCAAGGGCAAAATTCGGGGAATGACAGGATTAGGAGATTGCTCATGACCATCCATGTCGACGACAGCGAATTCGAAACAAAGGTGATCAACGGCAGCGGGCCGATCCTGGTCGATTTCTGGGCGGAGTGGTGCGGCCCGTGCCGCCAGATTTCGCCGGTACTCGACGAGATCGCCAAGGAACGCTCCGGAAAGCTCACCGTGGCCAAGGTCAATATCGACAAGAATCCCGGCACTCCGCAAAAATACGGTGTGCGCGGCATCCCGACCCTGATCCTGTTCAAGGACGGCAAGGCGGTGTCCACCAAAGTGGGGTCGCTGCCCAAGAGCAAGCTCGTTGAGTGGATCGATTCCATTATCGCCGCTTAATCCATGTCGGCCGAGGCGCTGATCGCTCTGACGGAGCGGCTGCGTGCGGATTTCGGCCTGACACCTGTTACCGCTTCCGAGATTGAGTTTTATCTTTCCGGTGCCGATGAGGCGCTGCCTTCCTTCTGGGACGGGGTGAAGGAAGTTTGCGCGCAAACGGGCATCACTTTATTCAAAACCGAAAAGGAAAAAGGCGCAGGGCAGCATGAGGCGGCGCTGGCTCCCATCAATGATCCGGTGAAGACCGCGCGTGATACGCAGGCGCTGCGGCAGATTATTACCGGAGCAGCGCAGGCGGAGGGTTTGAATGCCGATTTCTCGGCGCGGCCGTTTCCCGACCAGCCGGGTAGCGGATTGCATATTCATGTGCATCTGGCTGACGCGCAGGGAAAAAACGTGTTCTACAAGGATGACGAGCGCATCAGCGACGCGCTGAAATGGTCGATCGGCGGACTGCTGGCGACGATGAGGGAGCATATGGCGGTCTTCGCGCCGCATCCCGAATCCCGCGCCCGTTTCACGCCGGGCGGCATGGCGCCGACGACGGTCAGCTGGGGCGCCAACAACCGCACCGTAGCGGTGCGCCTGCCCGACAGCGCCCGGGATAACAAGCGCATCGAGCATCGCGTGGCAGGTGCCGATGCCGATCCGGTGCAGATCATGGCGGCGATTCTTGCGGGCATCCATTACGGGCTGACCAACCGCTGCGATCCGGGGGCGCAAGTGTATGGGGATGCATCGTTGGCACAATATAATTTGCCGCGTTTATTATAACCGGCATTCCGGCGATGGCCGGAATCCATGCCAAGCAACATAGATAACGCAAGCGGCGCGGCATGGATCCCCGCCTGCGCGGGGATGACAATTATAGCCTCTTCGCCAATTCGCCGATGAAGGCCGCCGCAGCCTTGACGGCATCCGCAGAATTTTTCGTCTGCGCAATTGTCTCCACCAGGGCCGAGCCGACGACCACGGCGTCGGCAGCTGCGGCGGCTTCTCTGGCCTGTTGCGGCGTTTTGATGCCGAAGCCGGCGGCGACGGGGAGGGAGGTGAAGCTGTGAAGATGGTCGATCTTCTGCTTCAACTCCCGCGCCTCGGCGCCCATGGCGCCGGTGATGCCGGTGATGGAGATGTAATAGATGAAGCCGCCGGCCGAGGCGGTCAGGCGCTTCAAGCGCTGATCGTCGCTGGTGGGGGCGACGAGGCGGATCAGCTTCAACCCGGCGGCATCGAGTGAGGGGCGCAGCTCGTCTTCCTCCTCCGGCGGCAGGTCGACCAGGATGATGCCGTCTGCTCCGGCAGTTGCCGCATCCTTGCAGAATTTATCCGCGCCGTAGCAGTAGATCGGATTGTAATAGCCCATGAGAATGATGGGCGTATCGCCGTTTTTTTTGCGGAAGTTTTTTACCAGCTCGATGATTTTAGGAACGGTGGTCCCCGCCGCCAGCGCCCGCTTTCCCGCCGCCTGAATCACCGGACCGTCCGCCATCGGGTCGGAAAACGGAATGCCGATCTCGATGATGTCAGCGCCTGCTCCGGGCAGCGCTTCGAGCAGCAAGGCCGTCGTTTTCAAATCCGGATCGCCGCCCATGATGAAGGGAATCAGACAGGCGCGCCTTTCCTTTTTGGCGCGGGCGAAGGTGTGTTCGATGCGGGAGGTCATATATTTGTCATCCTCAGGCCTGACCCGAGGATCCATTTATCCATGCCGCGCCCATGGCGGTTTAATGGATTCCCGCCTTCGCGGGAATGACAATAGTGGAGGGTCACAGCTCCACCCCCAGCGCTTTGGCGACGGTGAAGATGTCCTTGTCGCCGCGGCCGGAGATGCAGACGACAATCAAGTGATCATGCGAGAGTTTCGGGGCAATCTTCAGCACATGTGCCAGTGCGTGCGCCGTCTCCAACGCTGGGATTATGCCCTCCAGTTTCGTCACCTGCCGGAAGGCGTCGAGTGCCTCGTCATCGGTGATCGCCACATATTTTACCCGTTTTGTATCATGTAGCCAGGCATGTTCCGGGCCGACGCCGGGATAGTCAAGCCCGGCGGAGATGGAATGGGCGTCCTGAATCTGCCCGTCCTTGTCCTGCAATAAATAGGTGCGGCTGCCATGCAGCACGCCGGGCTTGCCCTTGCCGATGGAGGCGGCATGTTCATTGGTGGACAGACCGTGTCCCGCCGCTTCGACGCCAATCATGTTTACCTGCGCATCGGCAAGGAAAGGGTGAAAAAGGCCGATGGCGTTGCTGCCGCCGCCGATGCAGGCCACCAGCGTGTCGGGCAGGCGGCCTTCCGCCTGCTTCATCTGCGCGCGCACTTCGCGCCCGATCACCGACTGGAAGTCGCGCACCATCATCGGGTAGGGATGCGGTCCGGCGACGGTACCGATAAGATAAAACGTATCATGCACGTTGGTCACCCAGTCGCGCAGCGCCTCGTTCATGGCGTCTTTCAGCGTCTGCGTTCCCGCCGTGACCGGGCGCACCTCGGCGCCGAGCAGCTTCATGCGGAAGACGTTCGGCGATTGGCGTTCGATATCCTTGGCGCCCATGTAGATGACGCACTGCAGGCCAAATAGCGCGCAGACGGTGGCGGTGGCAACGCCGTGCTGTCCGGCGCCGGTTTCGGCGATAATGCGTCTCTTGCCCAAGCGTTTGGCGAGCAATACCTGACCGATGCAGTTATTGACCTTGTGCGCGCCGGTATGGTTCAGATCCTCGCGCTTGAAATAAATTTTCGCGCCTTTGCAGTGATCGGTCAGGCGGCGGGCGAGATACAGCGGACTTTCGCGGCCGACATACTGCGTCAGATAATAGTCTAATTCCTTCTGAAAAGCCGGATCGTTTTTCGCATCATTATAAGCGCGCTCGACCTCGATGATCAGCGGCATCAGCGTTTCTGCTACATAACGCCCGCCATAGATGCCGAAATGGCCGCGCTCGTCCGGTCCCGCGAGGTTGGATTTCATGTCCGTGCCGCTTTTATAAATGCATTAATTAATGCTGGATCTTTTACACCGGGGCTTTTCTCGACGCCAGAAGAGACATCTACCTGTTGAGCGCTCGTTGCATGCAGGCCCTGTACCACATTGTCCGCCGTCAGCCCGCCGGAGAGAAACCACGGCTTGTTGAACTGCCGGTCCTTCAGCAGCGCCCAGTCGAACACCAGCCCGTTGCCGCCGGGAAGGGCGCCGGGCAGATCGGGCGGGCGGGCGTCGAACAGCAGCATATCGGCACTGGCATAACGGTTCGCCTGCGCCACGTCGTCCGATGTGCGTACACGGATCGCCTTGATGATTTTCATTTTCGGAAAAGTGTTTTTGACGGCATGCACGCGCGCCGGGGTTTCCTTTCCATGCAGCTGGATATAATCCGGCGCAAGCTCGGACTGCACCAGCGAGATCAGCGCGTCATCCGGATCGACCAGTACCGATACGCTTTTGACGGAGGCAGGCAAAAGTTTTTTTAGCTCCGCCGCTTTCGGCAAGGTGAGATGGCGCGGCGAGTCGGAATAATAAACGAATCCGGCATAATCAGCGCCCGCTTCCGCGGCAGCATTGACAGCCTCTTTATCCGTCAGCCCACAGATTTTGATTTTTATTGTCATGATTTATTTCGCGGCGACAGCCGGCACCTGGCATTGGCGCTCATTATGCAGTGCGGTAATCTCGTTTTCCAAAGCGACGACACGCTTGTGCTCGGCTCGGGCAAGGCGTCTGGCCTTAGAGAATTTCAGGCTGATGATCAAGCCGCCGGTGATTACTCCCAGCGCGAAAGCCAGAATGGCCAGAATGAACAGCGGAAGATCAGCTTCATAAGGCAGCGGGAACAGGCTGATGGTAACGATCAGCCGGTTATTGACGGCGAACAGAATAAAGATAACGCTGACAGCTGCGATCAGAACGACATTGATGATGCGTTTGAGGGCGGCGAGCATTCATGCCCTCGGAGATACTAGGGGCGATTCGTGTTCGTCATCACCGGCGGCTTGTTGATGCGTTCGCGCAGTTCCTTGCCAGTGCGGAAATAAATGGCATAGCGCTCGCCGATGTGGACTTCCTGACCGTTCTTCGGGTTGCGCGCCTTGCGGGCTTCGCGCTTGCGGATGGAAAAGGCACCGAAGCCGCGCAGCTCGACGCGACCGCCTTCGACCAGCGTTGAGGAGATGCTGTCGAAAATGGTATTTACCAGTGTCTCGATATCACGCTGGTAGAGATGCGGATACTTCTTGGAGAGGCGGAGAACAAGTTCGGATTTGGTCATATCATGCCCTTGATGTAGAAGGAATTAATGAAGTTGAGGATGCCATATGGCAACCAGCCCGTCAAGCATTATGCTACTGCTTTTGAAAAATTTTCCGCCGATGGTCTTGGTCAGGTCGGCAAACAGGCTCTCCGCCTTGTCTTGCTTGATTTCCTTGATCTCCAGTCCTTTGGAAATTTTACGCTGCTCGATGAGGTATTTCATGGCTTCCTGCTCCCCGCCAATGGCATCAACCAGCCGGGTGGCGACGGCGTCGCGGCCGCTATAGACCCTGCCGTCAGCAAGCTGCACGACCATCTGGCGCGGCAGCTGGCGCCGTTCGGCAACCATGTCGACGAAGCGGTTATAGAAATCGTCGATGAGTCCCCGCAGCATTTGCTCGGCTTCCGGTGTGCTTTTTTCCAGCGGCGAAGGGGCGGCTTTCAGCGGGTCAGTCTTGACGATGATCGGCTGAATGCCGAGCTTATTGGCCATCTCCGTGATTTCCACGGTTTCAACGATGACGCCGATCGACCCGGTGATGGTGCCCTCGCGGGCAAATATATAGTCACTCCCGAGCGACACCATATAACCGGCTGAGGCAGCGACCGAGCGCATGACTGCCACTACCGGCTTTTTCTTTGCCAGCTCGCGCAGGCGAAGGAAAATTTCCTCACCGCCTACGGCGCTGCCACCCGGCGAGTCGATCCACACGATAACCGCCCTGGCCTTGGAATTATCGGCGATGTCGTCAATCAAATCATAGACGTCCTGATCATCGAAAATGATGCCCTCCAGCGAGAGCCGCGCCACGAATTCGCGCTCAATGGGAGAATGTACGCTATAGCGCTCAGCCATTACGATCCCGGCCAGCACCGCGAATACCACCGCGAGCAGCCGCCAGCGCGTAATCTGACTCTTCAGGTAGAGTCGGTCGAGGAGGGTGTCAGCGTTGATGGGCATGGCGGTGCGGGTGCGGGTGCGGGATGCGGGTGTAAGAATATTATACTAACACTCGCACCCGCACCCGCACCAGCACAATTATCCTTTCTTCTTCTTCGGCTTCTCTGCCTTCGCCTCATCCAGCGCCGCGCCCAGGATGTCGCCTAAGGAAGCGCCGCTGTTTTCCGAGCCGTATTCAGAGATGGCTTTCTTATGCTCATCGACTTCGAGCGCCTTGATCGAAACACCGATCTTGCGCGTCGCTTTGTCGGCCGAGGTGATCTTGACATCGACGCGGTCGCCCACCGCAAAACGGTCGGTGCGCTGTTCCTGACGCTCGCGCGCGAGATCGGACTTCTTGATGAAACTCTGCACGTTGTCGGTCAGCTTGACGGTGATGCCGTCGTCGCGCACTTCGGTGACGGTGGCGGTGACGGTAGCGCCTTTCTTGATTTTATCAAACTCGGACTCGAACGGATCGTTCTCGAGCTGTTTGACGCCGAGGCTGATGCGTTCCTTTTCCACGTCAAGGGACAGGATCTTGGCCTTGATGCGGTCCCCCTTCTTATATTGCTTGATGGCAGTATCGCCGGATTCGTTCCAACTCAGGTCGGAGTGGTGCACCAGCCCGTCAATATCGCCTTCCAGGCCAACGAACAGACCGAAGTCGGTAATGTTGCGGATTTCGCCCTCGATGATGTCGCCGGGGTTGACCTTGGCAGCGTATTTTGCCCATGGATTCTCTTCGCACTGCTTCATGCCGAGCGAGATGCGGTGCTTGGTGGCGTCGATATCGAGCACGACCACGTTGACCTCCTGGCTGACCGAAACGAGCTTGCTCGGATGCACGCTCTTCTTGACCCATGAAATTTCCGATACGTGTACGAGTCCTTCGATGCCGGGCTCCAGCTCAACGAAGGCACCATAATCAGTGATGTTGGTGATTTTGCCCTTCAGCTTGGTGCCTGCAGGGTATTTCTCTGCGGCGCCCTGCCATGGGTTTTCTTCCAACTGCTTCATGCCGAGCGACACGCGCTTGGTAGCCTGGTCGAACTTAGTGACCATTACTTTCACGGTCTGGCCGAGATGCAGCACTTCCGACGGATGGCTGATGCGGCGCCATGAAATATCGGTGACGTGCAGCAGGCCGTCGATGCCGCCCATGTCGATGAACGCACCGTAATCGGTGATGTTCTTGACAATGCCTTCCAGCACCTGACCCTCGGAGATTTTCGAGAGCAGCTCGTTGCGCTGCTCGACGCGCGACTCTTCGAGCACGGCGCGGCGAGAGACGACGATGTTGCCGCGCTTACGATCCATCTTCAGGATCTGGAAGGGCTGCGGGATGTGCATGAGCGGGGTGACGTCCCGGATCGGGCGGATGTCGACCTGCGAGCCAGGCAGGAACGCCACGGCGCCCTGGATGTCTACCGTGAAACCGCCTTTGACGCGGCCGAAGATGATGCCTTCGACGCGCTCCTGCTTGGCGCAAGCTTTCTCCAGCTTTACCCAGGCTTCTTCGCGCAGGGCTTTCTCGCGGCTGAGCACGGCTTCGCCATGCTTGTTTTCGATGCGTTCGAGATACACCTCGACCTCGTCGCCGGGGCGCAGCTCGGGTGCGGCGGAGCCGGCGGTGGCGAATTCGCGGAGCGGTACGCGGCCTTCCGATTTCAGGCCGACATCGATGATGACGGTGTCTTTCTCCACGGCGACGACGGTACCAGTAACGACCGAACCTTCGTTCTTGCCGGATTCTTTAAGGGATTCTTCGAAAAGCGCGCCGAAATCTTCGGTAGCGTCGTTTCCGTTTTCGTAAGCGGTTGCTGCTTGGGCCATTATATTACTCTTTCCTTATCCTTGTCACTCCTGCGTAAGCAGGAGTCTTGATTGTTACTAAGTAAGCAAGTTCCCTGCTTCCGCAGGGTGACAAAGAACAATGTTGCGAAACGGCAGCGGCGCTTCAGGTTATACATCAGACCTTGTCACCGCGAGGACGCAATGACAAATGAATTCAAGAGGATATCGCTGCATACCCCCGGGCTATCGTTTAAATAGGGGTGCATTTTTAGTCGGAAATGATAGAAAATCAAGAGGTTTTTGGTATTGATTGTCATTCCCGCGAAGGCGGGAATCCAGGCTATCCGTTTGCGAGTGTTGCACGGTATGGATCCCGGCTTGCGCTGGATGACAATAGGAGGTTACGCCGCCAGTCCGGGATACTTCTGGGCAATGACCGTACACGCCTTCTCGAACACCGTGTTGGCGTCCATATCCGATGTATCAAGCAAAATGGCATCCGAAGCGGGTTTCAAAGGGGCAACGGTGCGTTTTTCGTCGCGTTCGTCGCGTTCGCGCAGGTCGTCCAGCACCGACTCGAAGATTACCTCGATGCCCTGGCCCTGCAATTCCTTCCAGCGTCGCCTGGCGCGGGCGTAGAGAGTGGCGGTGATGAAGAATTTAAAATCGGCGTCCGGACAGACCACGGTGCCGATGTCGCGGCCATCGAGCACGGCGCCTTTCCCATTCGCAGCGAAACGGCGCTGGAAGTCGAGCAGGGCGGCGCGCACCTCCGGAAAGGCTGATACGATGGAGGCGGCCTGGCCGATGCGCTCCTGCCGCAGGCGCGGGTTGGCCAGGTCATCGGCGTCGATGGTTCGGGCGGCGTCTTCCGCGGCTTTGCAGTCCTGCGGGTCCCTGCCGCTATAAACAAGCTTCATGCCCACGGCGCGATACAGGCTGCCCGTATCGAGGTAATCGAGCCCGAAATGCTCGGCGATCCGGCGGGCGAGGGTACCTTTGCCCGAGGCAGCCGGGCCGTCGATGGCGATGACGAGGGGATGAGAAGGTGACGAGATAACAGGATGACCAGATGTGCTTCCCGTCATCCCGTCAATGCGTAATCCTATCTCAATATTAGCTCCCAAGTAATTGAGAAGGTCTACGAAATTTGGAAAACTGGTTTTGATCGCCGTTCCGTCATCGACGGTGACCGGCTCTTTCGATGCCATGCCGAGCACCAGAAAACTCATGGCAATACGGTGATCGAAATGCGTTTTAACGGTGGCGCCGCCCTTGACGCTGCCCCCGGTGACGGTGAGCGTATCGCCATCGGCGCGGGCTTTCACCCCGCAGGCGGAGAGGGATGCAACGATGGCGGCCAGCCGGTCGCTCTCCTTCACTTTAAGTTCCGCCAGCCCGTGCATGACGGTCTCGCCCTCGGCGAAAGCGGCGGCGACCGAAAGAATAGGGTACTCGTCGATCATGGAGGGGGCTCGCTCAGCAGGCACGGTAACACCTTTGAGGCTGCTGCTGCGCACGACCAGGTCGGCCACTTTTTCACCTGCCACGTCACGTTCGTTCTGCCACTCCATATCCGCGCCCATTTCCTTGAGGGTGGTGAACAGGCCGGTGCGCAGCGGATTCACGCAGACATTGCGAATGGTAACTTGTGAGCCTTTACAAATGAGCGCGGCGACTACCAGGAAGGCGGCGGAAGAGGGGTCGCCCGGCACGCTGATCTCGCGGCGGGCGTGTTTGATCTTCTGTTTGCCTTCCAGCGTAATCGTCGTCTCCTCCCCCTTATGAGAGACATCGAGTGTAAAGCCCAGGAAACGCAGCATGTTCTCCGTATGGTCGCGGGTGGGCTGTGGTTCGATGACGGCAGTGCATCCTTTGGTGTTCAACCCGGCCAGCAGGATGGCCGATTTGACCTGCGCCGAGGCTACCGGCAGGCGATAGGTAATGGGCGTGGGCGTGCCCGTGCCGGTCAGCGCCAGCGGCAGGCGGTTGCCTTCGCGGGCGGCGATGCCGGCCCCCATCTGCGAAAGCGGTGTCATTACCCGCGCCATGGGGCGTTTGCGCAGGCTGTCGTCGCCAGTGAAGACAGTGGTAAAGGGGTAGGGGGTGACCAGCCCCATCAGGAGCCGCACGCTGGTGCCGGAGTTGCCGAGGTCGAGGATGTCCGGGCTTTCCTTCAGGCCCCCGACGCCGACGCCATCGATTTCCCAGATGCCCTTGCCAGTCTGGCGGATGGCAACACCAAGCGACTCCAGCGCTTTGGCGGTATTCAACACGTCGTCGCCCTCGAGCAACCCGCGGATGGTAGTCGTGCCATGAACTTGTGAACTTAGCATCAGCGCACGGTGCGAGATGGATTTATCGCCGGGAATGGCGATATCGCCTTTCAGGCTGTCGCACCGGGCGGACTGGAGAGGATAGGCACCGCCGGTCATTGATTTTGGCAGTACCAGGCCACGTTCTTCTTGGCCGTGGCGAAATCGGGGCACAGGAAGCTCTTGGCGAAGACAAATAAGGTAAACAGTATGGCAATTACGGCAACAATGAACATAACAATCGTTCCACCGGTGGCTGCATTGCCGGTCATGTACAGCATTATCTGCCGCAGAGGGCTGTCCTGTTCCTTCTTGGCTTGCTCGTTAAGTTTGCCCGGGTAATAGCGTTTGCCGAGGCTGGGGCCGCCCAAAAAATTTTCTTCCTCCTTGTCCTTTCTGTTTACCGGGACCCGTTTGGCGGCAGGAGCAGGCCGCGCGGCCGGGCGCGGTGTTGCCGGCTTAGATTGGGTAGCGCTGGTGACGGTGAGCTGTTGCGATAGGGTAACGCTAAGCTGCTTTTGCCCACCTGGCGTATTGGCGAATGTCATATGGTATTCCGGTGCAACCAGGGCCGGATCCTGGTTCAAGACGTCCAGACTGGACTTGATCTGTTTCAGCGCGCGCGCGTAGGCCAGGGCTTGGGTGAATTTCTGCTGTGGTGAGGCGTCGCCGGGTGGAGTGATATAGAGCTTCGAGCCTTTCTGTGCGTCGTGATACACTTTAGCATCAAATCCATAGGCTATCAGTACATCATAGGCCAGTTTAGCTTCCGCCGCGTCGTCGATCGCATATACAAGCTGAAACTCGTTCGCATGCTGCGGCTCGAACCGGGCGCAGAGAATGGAGAGGAGGTCTTCGAAGGGGATGGCCATGGTACTTTTTTGCTCTGTTCTAATTATCGTATAATATATATTATGGAAAATATTGGTTCTTTATAGTATTAAGTCTATAAATATACTTATTTTTTCAATTCTTGTTCAATTACCGCTACCAGATCATCCGAATCCGGTTTGGTCTTCGAGCCGAAGTAATTCACCGGATGACCATTTTTGTCGATCAGGTATTTATGGAAATTCCATCTCGGCACGGAAGCCTGGCCCAGTACGTCGCGCAGCCATTGGTATAATGGGCTCGCATCTGGGCCCGATACCGTCTGTTTTGATGTCATGGGAAAGGTCACGCCGTAATTCAGCTGGCAGAACTGCTTGATTTCCTCTGCCGTGCCGGGTTCCTGCGCGCCGAAATCGTTCGACGGCACCCCGATCACCACTAGGCCCTGGCTTTTATGCCGGTTATATAGGAATTCCAGCCCCTTGTACTGAGGCGTGAAACCGCATTTCGAGGCAGTGTTGACGATCAGCAGCACCTTGCCCTGATACTGCGATAGCGGCATTGGCTTGCCGTCAAGAGTTTCCAGCACGAAGTCATAAGCAGTGCGATCAGACGGGCGCGGCTCGGCGTGGGCGGTAAAGGCGGACATGGCAGTGGCTCCACAGAAAAGGAGGAATTTCAGGGCATGCTTCATGGCGTATTACAAGGTGATAACCATGCCATCATACCCCGGCACGACCCCGCTCGGCAATGTTTTTGCGAGCATGTCGTAATCGAATTCGTGCGCCATGTGCGTCAGCACCGCCAGCCGCGGCTTGACGCGTACGATCCAGGCCAGCGTATTGGCCAGGTCGGAGTGGCTGCGCGACGGCGTCGGCCGCAGGCAGTCGACGATCCAGGTATCGACCCCTTCCAATGCCTCGAATGCGCCTGCGGGGAGGACATTGACATCTGTAGAATATGCAAAATCTCCAATACGATAGCCGACTGTTTTTACCTTTCCGTGCAACTGCTCGAAGATGGTGGCTTTGACGCCCTGCACGGTGAAATGGCTAAACGGCCCGTCCGGCAGGATATGCGGCGTCAGGCAGGGCCGCACCCAGGCGGTGGCCGGCGGATCGAGAAAGGCGTAAGGGAAGCGCTGTTGAATCAGGTTGATGGTTTCCTGATTGCCGTACACGGGTAGCGACTTGCCGGATAAGTAGTTGTAACAGCGTAATTCGTCGAGGCCGAGCGTATGGTCGGCGTGGTCGTGGGTGTAGAGCACGGCATCGATGCGGCGAATGTTGTGGCGCAGCGCCTGCTGGCGCAGGTCTGGTGAGGTGTCGATCAGCAGGTTTACCCTCTCCGTTTCGACCAGTACGGAAACCCGCGTACGGGTATTTCTCGGATTTTTGGAGGTGCAGACGGCGCAGTCGCAGCCGATTACGGGTACGCCCAGCGAGGAGCCGCAGCCCAGCAAGGTGACTTTCATGCTCATGGTTTTCTGGCCTTGGAAAACAGGCGGAAGAAATTCTCCGTCGTGGCGCGAGCGCATTCTTCCTCAGAAGTACCTTTAACTTCTGCAAGCATTCGATTGGTATATATAATAAAAGATGGTTCGTTACGCTTGCCACGTTGCGGTACTGGTGCCAGGTACGGCGCGTCGGTTTCCACCAGCAGCCGATCCAGCGGCACATTTTTAATTGCATCCCGGATGCTCCCGGCATTTTTGAATGAAATAATACCGGAAAGTGATATAAAAAAACCTAATTTCACTGCCTCTTCTGCTAGATATATTCCGGAAGTGAAGCAATGGATGAGGCCTTTGAATGATCCTTTTGCCATTTCTGACGATAATATCGCCACCGTATCCTCATCGGCGTCGCGCGAATGCACGATCAGTGGCAGGCCGGTCGTGCGCGCGGCTTGTATGTGGTTGAGGAAGCTTTGCTTCTGCGATGCGCGGTCGCTGGTCTCGTAGTGATAATCGAGCCCCGTCTCGCCGATGCCGATGACTTTTTTGTGTGAGGTTTTTCTTACAAGCTCATCAACGGAAACGATTTCTGTCTTTCCAGATTCATTCGGGTGCACGCCCACGGAGCAATAAATGCCCTCGTGGCTTTCGGCAATGGCCAGCACTTCATCGAATTCGTCCATGCCGGTGCAAATGGTCTGCATGACCCCTACCCCCGCTGCCTTCGCGCGCGCGATTACTCCTTCCAGGTCAGGGGCAAAATCGGGAAAGTTCAGGTGGCAATGGCTATCAACAAGCAGCACGGGCTTTACCTGCCGGTCTTGTGGATAAGCATGTTGGCAAGCGGAATGATTCCATCATGCAGATTCCCCGGTAAAGCGCGGAAACACTGGCTCGGGGGGCGCGATGGTGGTGCCGGGGATAAGTGCGCTTTCCTTTTTCAGATGGGAAAAGGCGCGCCGGTCTTGGCCGATAGCGAGGAAATCAAGGATTTTCTCTGAGGATGACGGCATAACCGGCTGAAGCATAATGGCAATACAGCGGATCGTTTCGGCCAGGCAATAGAGCACATGCTGCATTCGTTCCGCATCAGTTTTCTTCAGGGCCCAAGGTGCTTCCCGGTCGATATAGGCGTTGGCGGCGGTGGCAACAGCCAGTATCTCCTCCAGCGCCAGATGGAATTTTTTTTCCTCCATAAGCCGGTCGATTACCGGCTGGTGCTCATAACAGCGTTTAGCCAGCTCCGGGTCGAAAACATTCCAGGCGGCCTCCGGCACCTTGCCGTCACAGTTCTTCTGGATCATGGACAGGGTGCGTTGCACCAGGTTTCCAATATTATTCGCCAACTCGCTGTTTATACGGTTGATCATGCCTTCCCGGGAGAAGTTGCCGTCATTGCCGAACGGTACCTCGCGCAGCAGAAACCAGCGCGTCTGGTCGAGACCGAATTCCTTTACCAGATCCTGCGGGGCGATGACGTTGCCCAGCGATTTGGACATTTTCTCCCCCTCGATCGTCCACCAGCCGTGGGCGAAGACCTGCTTTGGCAGGGGCAGCTGGGCGCTCATCAGAAAAGCCGGCCAGTAGACAGCGTGGAAGCGGATGATATCCTTGCCGACCATGTGCAGACTAGGCGGCCAGAACGCTTTGAAATCAGCTGCTTCGTCCGGGTATCCTAAGGCGGACAGGTAATTGGCCAGCGCATCGAGCCAGACATACATGACATGTTTCTCGTCTCCCGGCACGGGAATGCCCCAGGAGAAGGTCGTGCGCGAAATGGACAAATCCTTGAGGCCGCCTTTGACGAAGCTGATGATCTCGTTGCGGCGCGTGTCCGGGCCGATGAAGCTGGGGGCAATTCTATATAATTCAAGTAATTTATCTTGATAGGCCGATAGCTTGAAGAAGTAACTCGGTTCCTCGACCCATTCCACTTCAGCGCCGGTCGGGGCCTTGCCGTTCACCAGCTCCCCTTCCTGGTAATAGGCCTCGTCGCGTACCGAATACCAGCCGGCGTAGCTGCCCAGGTAAATATCCCCTGCCGCTTCCATTTTTTTCCATAATGCTTGGGCGGAGCGGATATGGCGTGGCTCGGTGGTGCGGATGAAGTCGTCATTGCTGAGGCTCATCACCTGCGTCAGGTCTTTGAAATGCTGCGCGTTGGCGTCGGCCAGCGCCTGCGGCGAGACGCCGGCGGCTTTGGCTGATTTCTCCACTTTCTGGCCATGCTCGTCGGTGCCGGTCAGGAATTTGACGCGTCGCCCCGAAAGGCGCTGAAACCGCGCCAGCACGTCGCAGGCCACGGAGGTATAGGCATGGCCGATATGCGGGCGGTCATTGACATAATAGATGGGGGTGGTGATGAAATAAGTATCTGAGGTCATAAAATTTAGTGTTAGTGCGGGTGGCGTGTGGCTGGTGAAAATAAATTACACTAGCCACTAGCACCAGCACTTGACACTTCTTTTTCCGCCAATGAGTGAAAAAACGTAATGATCACCTGCTTGTAATCAAGGTGCCGCGCCTCCGCCAGGGAAAATTCCGCCTGCGCCAGCTGCCATTTCTCCGCCCAAGCGGGAGCGGGATGGAAGGCGGCCAACTGCCTTAGCACGCGCCCTTCTTCGTCCGACATGGGATTAATCCCTGCCCTGGCCGCCTGAAGGCTGATGCGCTCCAGCAGGCATAGCATTAGCCGGGAAAACAGCTGCCAGTTGCTGTGTACCGCACCGGTTCCTATCTCGTTGGCAAAACCATGCAGCGTCAGCGTGTCTATTTTGGGCAGTCCGGACGCCAGCGCCAGCATGCGCCGGTACAACTCCAGCCCACCCTGCGCGTGCAGCGAAAGCGCCAAGCCCGGCGCGTGGCCGGACAGTTGCGCCAGCGCCTGCAGCTCCTTGCCATCGATCTGCGGCGCCATATGCCGTATGGCGGCGGTAAAATCCTTGTCTGAAAGCGGACTTAGCCTGAGCAGGCGGCAGCGCGAACGCAGCGTCGGCAGCAGCCGTCCCGGCGCATGGGAAATAAGCAGCAGCACGGTATGGGCAGGCGGCTCTTCCAAAACTTTAAGAATGGCGTTGGCGGCGTTGACATTGAGCTGATCGACGGCGTCAACGATGACGACGCGCCATTTGCCCTCGGCGGGGGTCAGTGCCAGGAACTGGCCAATTTGGCGGGCGCGGTCAATCTTAATCTCACGCTCGAATTCCTCTTTTTTCCCGTCATATTCCGGTTCCACTACCAGCAGGTCGGTATGCGCTGCGGCGGCGATCCGGCGGATGGCGGGCTCATCGCCGTCCGGCGCCAGCAGCGCCCGTGTGAAGCGATAGGCCAGCGTCGCCTTGCCGATACCCTGCGGGCCGCCAATAATCCAGCCATGGGCCAGCGTGCCCGCCGCCGCCTCGCGCAGGAATCGCAGCTCGGCCTCTTCATGGCCGAACAGGGCGGCATTGGTACGAGGGGATGGGATGGTCATGCGACCGGTTTTAACACGAATCCCAGCCGCTGGTTAATGATTTCTACGATCGCCGCATGTACCGCGGGAATGTCGCCGGCCGGCACAACGGCGCAACGGCCTGGCTCGGCCTTGGCGATGGAGAGGAAGCCGGCGCGCACGCGCTGGTGAAATTCCAGATCCATGCCCTCGAAGCGCGTCTCATTTCCGCGTCGCGCTGCCGCCCGCTTCAGTCCTTCCACGGGATCGATGTCGAGGATCAGCGTCAGTTGCGGCAGGAAATCGCCCAGCGTCATGCGATGCAGCATGCGGATATAGTTTTCCGGTAGACCCTTCCCCACACCCTGATAGACCTGCGTCGAATCGGCAAAGCGGTCGCACAGTACAACCTTCCCCCCTGCCAGTGCCGGCCGGATCAGCCGGTTCACATGATCAAGGCGGGCGGCATAGAACAGCAGTGTCTCGGCGACCGGATCCCAGGCATCGGGCTTGCCCGAGACCAGCAGCGTGCGGATATCCTCCGCCCCCGGCGATCCGCCGGGCTCGCGGGTGGCGACGCAGGAAATCTCTGCGGTGCCGAAAGACTGGGCCAGCAGGTTCAGCTGTGTTGACTTGCCGCTGCCTTCGCCGCCTTCGAAGGTGATGAAACAACCTGACTTCATCTTATCTATTGCGGTTGCGGATGTAGTATTTGAGCGTGGCGAGCATGCGCTTCAGCCCATCGAGTTTCGGCACCCCCTCGCCTGCCAGCAGCGGCACCACGCGCTCGCTTCCCTTTGGCATTTTGATCACCAGATCGGCGACATGCGCTCCCTGCGTGACTGGCGCCGGCAACGGGCCAGTGTACTTCACCACCATTTTTAGCCCCGGTGCGCCGCTGACCGGCAAGGTCAGCGTTACATCGTCCCCAGCAATCAGCGGCACGGTGGCCTGCTCGCCGAACCAGACGCCGGCCTCTGCCACTTTTTCCCCTTTCTGCAGCAGCGTCTTGTTTTCGAACTCGCGGAAGCCGTAGCGCAGTAGCCGGTCACCCTCTTCCTCGCGCTGTTTCTCGCTGTTCATCCCGTTCAGCACCAGGATCAGCCGACGGTTGTCATGTTTAGCAGACAGCGTGATGCCATAGCCACCATCTTCCGTGTGGCCGGTTTTCAGCCCATCGACACCAATATCATTGCCGAGTAAGCGGTTGCGGTTGGCCTGCCGGATATTATTGTAGGTAAATTCACGCAATTGAAAGAATTCATAATATTCCGGGAAATCGGCGATGAGGCGCTGAGCCAGTATCGCCAGGTCGCGTGATGTCATCTGGTGTTGCGGATCGGGCCAGCCAGTGGCGTTGACGAAATGGCTGTGCTTCAGGCCGAGCTTCTCGGCGGTGCGGTTCATTTCCTGTGCGAAGGCTTCTTCACTGCCGCTGACGCCTTCCGCCGCCACAATGCAGGCGTCGTTCCCCGACTGGGTAATGATGCCGTGCAGCAGTTGCTCAACCGTGATCTTGCCGCCCAGCGGCACGAAGGTTTTCGAGCCCTGCATGCGCCATGCTTTCTCGCTGACGGTAAATGTGTCGTCGAGTTTGAGGCGTCCCTCCTTCAGCCGCGAAAACAGGATATAGACCGTCATCAGCTTGCTCATCGAGGACGGGTGCATTTGAACATCCGCTTCCTTGGAGAGCAGCACTGCGCCCGTCTGCATGTCGATCATGAAGGCCTGCTTGGCGGCGGTTTCCATCGCCGACGCGGGAGAGGCAAGTGACAGGTGACAAGCAGCAAGGACGAATACTGTTAGCGTTTTTAAAATACCTTTGCTTGTCATCTGCCAATTGCCTCTCGTCACTAGCTACTCTCTTTCACCTATGGGGAATGCTTACAGCTGGACCAGGCGCGCATCGGGAACGCCAGCGGCGCGGATCTGTTTAAGCACGGTTTGGGCTTCGTGCCGGTCGGAGAAGGGCCCCACGCGCACGCGCCACCAGTTCTTGTCGCCCATTTCGACATAGTCAATGCTGGCGGCGGAGATGTCGAGCAGCCGAGAATGCAGCTTCTGGGCATTGATCTCGGAAGAAAAGGAGCCGGCCTGAATGATATAGCGTCCGTTACCGGTCGCTTGCGCGCTTTCCGTTGCCATGATGAGCTCCACCTTTTCCGGTTTGACCGGCGGCGGGTTGAATGGCTCGGGCTGCTTTCCCGTTACCTCCTGTGCCGGCGGTGGGGGCATGGTGGTATCCTCTTCGGCCCGGGCGCTGCGTATGAAGGGATTGGTGCGCACTGGCCTGCCGTTGCTGTCATACAGGTTGGTGGTCGTGTCGGCGGGCCTGTCCAGATTCTCGGCGCTCACTGACACGATGGGGGCCGCATCGTTGATCGGCTGTCCCGCATGGCTCGATGCATCCATCTGCTCGACGATCTGCGATTCCGGCTGCGTGGAGGCAATCAGCGCATTCTCCTTGGCCTGGCGCGCCGCGATATTATATTCCTCCATGCTCATGGTGCGGCCGGTGGCCTTCGCCATGGCCAGGTATTCCTCGCTTTCCTGCTTCAGGAACTGCACGCGCACCTGAGCTACCCCCTTGATGCCGAGCTCCTTCGCCGAGCGCTTGGAAAGGTCAATGATGCGGTTACGTGAAAATGGCCCGCGATCGTTGACGCGGACGATCAGGCTGCGGCCATTGGCGAGATTGGTGACGCGCACGATCGAAGGCATGGGCAGAGTGGGGTGCGCCGCTGTCAGGTCGTCCTGATTATAGACTTCGCCGTTGGCGGTGTATTTGCCGTGGAAGCCCGGCCCGTACCAGGAGGCCTCGCCAATCTTATCGTAGGTCGGATCGTATTCCGGGTAATAGGTCTTACCGTTAATGGCATAGGGCTTGCCGACCTTCACGCTGCCGGGCGGCGGCGCCGGCTGCTGCTGACAGGCGGCGAGCAGGGCCAGTATTACAAAAGCACAGGTTGGTCGGACGATATGGTTCGTCATAGCATCACTCCCCCAGTTGGTCGGCCAGCGTACCTACGGCGGTGGCAAAGTAGCGCGAGCGGTTCCATTTAAGCAATACTTTATAGTTGTTGTAAATAATGTAGGGCCGCGCATGCTTTCCGTCGCCCACGAAAATCAGTGAAGCATTGATATTCTCCTGTGGCAGGCGGTCGCCGCCTTTGCCTTTGACGCCGAGCTTACGCCATTCGGCCAGCGGTTTTTCCTGCTTGATGTCGGCCAGCTTGCTGAAACCGGCGGCGGGCACCACCTCCCTGCCCCAGTCATGGTCCGGACTCCAGCCCGACTCGGAGAGATAATGGGCAATGGAGGCGAAGACGTCCGGCAGGCTGTTCCAGATATCGTGTTTGCCATCCTTGTCGTAATCCACGGCATAACGCTGGAAGCTGCTCGGCATGAACTGGCACTGGCCGAGCGCACCTGCCCATGAGCCTTCCATATCGAGCGGGTCCATGTCCTCCGCCTCGATGATCTGCAGCGCCTTGATCAGTTCGTCGCGGAAGAACTCGGCACGCCGTCCTTCATAAGCCAGTGTGGCCAGCGCCTCGACGGTCGAGAAGCCGCCGGTATTGTCGCCGTAATTGGTCTCGATGCCCCACAGCGCGACGATGAAGCGCGGCTGCACGCCGTATTCCCGGCCGATCTCCTCCAGCAACTCGCGATGCATCGCCATCAGCTCGCGGCCGCGCTCGATACGGGTCTGGCTGACAGCGCGGTTCAGGTACTGATCGAGCGTCATGACACCTTCGGGCTGCTTGCGATCCAGCTTGATCACCCGCTCGTCGAGGGTGATGTCGGAGAGGGCGGCGTCCAGCGTGCGGTCGGAGACGCCCGCTTCGCGCGCATCCTTACGGAAATCGGCTAGCCATTCGGAGAAGGGTTGCGGGTTGTCCAGCAACTCCTGCGCGAGTGCGGAAGAGGAAAAAATAACGATGATAAGGAGCCAGAAGTAACGCATGGAACAAAGATGTAACAGAGTTGCATCAAAAGTAAAACCCCATATGTTTGTCATTCCCGCCTCTTGCGAGTTGCGCCAAGGCGACAAGAAATATGAGACGCTGCGTATGTTTGCCAAAGAAACACAAGAACTGCTTGCCCGGAAAGTGAAGCCGCTGCCGCAGCTGGTCTGCGCTCGCTCGCTCACCCATGATATCGATGAGCTGGTGGCAGGGCTGTGGCCGCGCGCGACGCTGGCGGTAGTCGATGATGCGCGCACGGGAACAGCGCTGAACGCGGCGCGGGCACTTACAGGACGTTTTTCGGTGACGCATGTCCGGCTGGAGGGCGAACCGGTGGCTGACGATGTTACCGTGAATGATATCCGCAAGCAATCGGCGCGCTGCGATGCGCTGGTGGCGGTGGGCGGCGGGACCATCGGCGATTTGTGCAAGTATGCCGCCTTTCTCGATAACAAACCCTATGTGGTCTTTCCAACCGCCGCTTCGATGAATGGCTACCTGTCGGCGAATGCTTCGATTACAGTGGAGGGATATAAAGAAACCTGTGCCGCCCGCATGCCTGAGGCGGTGTTCTGCGATCTCTCCGTGATTGCCGCCGCGCCTCTACACCTGAGTAAAAGTGGGCTCGGCGACTCGCTGGCGCGGCCTACCGCACAGGCTGACTGGCTGCTGTCGCACCTGCTGCTGAGCACGCCCTATGATGATACGCCGTTCGAGCTGCTGAAGACGTATGAGCCTCAGTTGTTCGACTCCGCGCGTGGCATTGCCATGGGGGACAGGGAGAGTATCGCGTTGCTGGTGCAGGTACTGCTGCTGTCGGGGCTCGGCATGACTATCGCCGGCGGCAGCTACCCGGCGAGCCAGGGCGAGCATATGATCGCGCATGGCTATGAAATGATCGCGATGCATAGCCACGCCAACCCTATGCATCGCGGTCAGAAAGTCCTCCACGGCGAAGCCATCGGCGTCACCGCGCTAGCCATGGCGCGGCGGCAGGAAGCGCTGCTCGGCATTGAGCCGGAACTGCTGCCCGATAATTTTAATCCGGAGCAGCTCTCCAATCTTTACGGCACACGCGTTGCTGAAGCAGCGAAGGATGCTTTTGCACAAAAGTCTCAACTGATTGCCTCATCGTTGAACGCGGGGGCATTGCGGGATTGGGAAACGACCGCCGGCAGGCTGGAAAAAATTATGCTGCCGCCGTCGCACATCGAATCCATCCTGAAACAGGCGGAGGCGCCGACGACCCATCATCAGCTAGGCTGGGACGACCGAAACTATATGGCAGCTTCTTCCACCGCCCGTTTCCTGCGCGAGCGGTTCACGTTTCTGGACTTGCATTGAGGGTAAAAATTCATTAACACGCTGGGCAAAGCCACTTACATCAAGACAAATGCTTATGCCGCCAAGACGTCCTAATTTTCCCGGCGATGTTACCCACCCCTTCATTGCCCGGCTGAAAGAGCTGCGGGAAACCAATAAAGTCCTACATGAAAATATTATTTATGTGAGGTTAAAATTGAAGAATCAGGGAACCGTGGTTCACGATCCCAGGTTCCGTCCTCGCACCGTGATTGAAAATTGTCTTATGGAAGGTTTAACCAAGGAACATGTAGACGGAGATACTGTTAAGTCTATAACCCTAGACGCCCTCGTTAAGGGACATCGTCTGCCAAGCGAAAATCAGCTTCGGCAGATAGCAAAGGACCATGGCCTCCCCTTCAACCAGCATGACGAGTTTGTCGCGGCCGGGTTGGCTTACGTGCAGCATTGTCAGCAATGTCAGCAAGAGAAAAACAACGCCGTGTCCCACGTCGAGGTGCTAGAATTATCAAGGCAATCCGATGCGTATCGATCCCATACGCACGAGGCGATCCAGCAACTTTTGGATCGTTTCGGTCACAGAAAAGGAGCAAATGTAATTATTCGCCGCACGGACAGTGAGAAACTGCAACCTGTCAGTGCCGGATGGCTCAAGGTTAGTTGCGGTGCGAGCGATAGCGTCCAGAAGTTATGCGGTGGCAATCGTCCTGATATCAGAAAATTCAAGCTGGATGAAGTAGCACGGATATTAAATTTACCTGAGGGAACGTGCTGGCATCAGAGTGAATTGAAAGGTCACATGCGCAAGGATGTCGAGAATATTCACACCTTATGCAATATGCTGGGCGCTACCGAAGAAGAGAAAAAAGTGGTCTTGGATGCCTATTATGATGACATAGCGAAGTGTGCAGTTGAGGCTAGGCAAGCTTCCAGACGCAGAGGAGGCTAATCCTGACTCAACCGGATCAGCGCCGCCGTGACGTAGCAGGACACCGGCAGCGCGGCGAGCATGGCGCCGCTCAGGAACCACACCGCCCCCTGCCCTTCCGCGGCGGCGAAGATCAGCACCGGCACGGTCAACGGCAGGATGATCAGCGCCTGTAAGAGCCCGCCGCGGCGGGTGCCCAGCGTCAGCGCCGCTCCCATCGAGCCCAACGCGACCAACGTCGGCGCCGCCAGCGCCAGCCGCAGGATAGCGTCGGCTGTCTGTACACTGTCCAGTCCCGCCATCACCGCGAGCATCGGCGATACCAGCAGCAGCGGTCCGGCGCTGGCGATACATTGACCAGTAATTTTCGCCAGCACCAGCACTTCCAGCAGCATCGGCTGCAGCAGGAACTGCTCCAGCGTGCCATCCTCATGGTCGCGCTCATAGAACTGCGGTAGCGCCGTCACCAGCGACAGGAGCAGCGCCACCGCCAGCGCCGCCGCCGAATGCTGCCGCATGATCTCCGGCCCGAGCGCGAAGGTAAAGAGCGTCACCACGATAACGTAAAAAGCCAGCGTGCCCAGCGCGCCGCCGCCCTTGCGGAAAGCGATCACTATGGTTTGGCGGAGAACAAGCCAGAAAAAAGTCACTGAAAATCCCCCATATATAATGTATGCGCGGCGATGGCCGAGTTCATGATATGCGAGGCGACGATGACGATGCCGCCCTGCCGCACGCGCGATTCGATCAGGCTGGCGGTGAGAACGACGGCATCGTCATCGAGAAAATTGGTCGGCTCGTCGAGCAGCCACAGCCGGCAGGGAGCAACAATCAGCCGGGCCAGCGCCACGCGCCGCTGCCAGCCGGCAGAAAGCTGGCCGGCCGGTACGTCGGCGAAGCGGTCGAGGTCGTAAAAGCGCAGCGCGGCGGGAAGCAGCAATTCCGTATGGAAAATTTCGGCCCAGAATGTAAGATTTTCCCTGACGGTGGCATCGAGCTTGACGGCGCTTTTGTGGCCGATATACATCAACTCCCGTCTGAAGGCATCGTTATTTCGGATGGGGGCGCCGTCCCACTGGATATGTCCCGAATCGGGTGGCAGCAGGCCGGCGAGGATTTTGATCAGGCTAGTTTTTCCGGAACCATTGGGACCTTTCAGTAACAGCAGCGTTCCCGGCTGCAGGCAGAAACCCAACCCATTGAATATGCTGGTTTCTCCGCGTATGCAGGAAAGCTGTTCGCAGCTAAGCATATGAATAATCAGCCACTACTAACGAAGCCTTAACCATTGCCAGCTAACACTATAGGGTTGCAAAATATTATGTATTGATAGGGGGATTGGCGTGAAACACAAGAGCAAGAATTCGCTCAAGGCAAAGTCGGTGCTTCAAGTGGGGGGCGACTCCTATGAGTATTTCAGCCTTCCCGCCGCCTGCCAGACACTTGGGCAGGATTTATCCCGGCTGCCCTACTCGCTCAAGATATTGCTCGAAAACCTTCTGAGGCATGAAGATGATGTCAGCGTTAGCGCCGACGATATCAGCGCCTTCGTCGACTGGAGCATCACCAAAACGTCCGAGCGTGAAATCGCCTTTCGCCCGGCCCGCGTGCTAATGCAGGATTTCACCGGCGTCCCGGCGGTGGTCGACCTCGCCGCCATGCGCGATGCCATGACCCGGCTCGGCGGCAACGCCGAGAAAATCAATCCGCTATCGCCGGTCGATCTGGTGATCGACCATTCGGTGATGGTGGATCACTACGCCGCCTCGACCGCATTCAAGGAGAATGTGCAGCTGGAAATGGTACGTAACCTCGAGCGTTACGCGTTTCTCCGCTGGGGACAGAACGCTTTCAATAATTTTCGCGTCGTGCCGCCCGGCACCGGCATCTGCCACCAGGTGAATCTTGAATACCTGGCGCAGGCGGTGTGGGTGGATGATGGCGTGGCTTATCCTGATACGCTGGTCGGCACCGATTCGCACACCACCATGATCAATGGTCTCGGCGTGCTCGGATGGGGCGTCGGCGGCATCGAAGCCGAGGCGGCCATGCTCGGACAGCCGGTCTCCATGCTGATTCCGGAAGTGGTCGGCTTCAAACTGACCGGCAGGCTCAAGGAAGGCGCCACCGCCACCGACTTGGTGCTCACCGTCACTAACATGCTGCGTAAGAAAGGCGTCGTCGGCAAGTTCGTGGAATTTTACGGCCCCGGCCTCGACCACCTGCCGCTGGCCGATCGCGCTACCATCGCCAATATGGCGCCCGAATACGGCGCCACCTGCGGCATCTTCCCGATCGATGCCGAGACGATCAATTACCTGAAGCTTACCGGCCGCGACGAAAAGCGCATCGCGCTGGTGGAAGCCTATGCCAAAGCGCAGGGCATGTGGCGTGATAAGGATTATAAGGATCCGATCTTCAGCGATACGCTGGAACTCGATATGGGTGCGGTTGATCCCTGCCTGGCCGGGCCGAAGCGGCCGCAGGACAAGATCATGCTCAGCGAGGCGGCGAAGAGCTTCGATCTGTTTCTGGATGAACTATCGGCGCATGTGCCGCATAAACAGGATCAGGCGAAACGGGTTTCCGGCGCAGCACTCGACGGCTATACCCTGACGCATGGCGATGTTGTCATTGCTGCCATTACCAGCTGCACCAATACTTCGAATCCGTCGGTCATGGTGGCGGCAGGGCTGGTGGCCCGGAAAGCGCGGGCGCTTGGCCTCAAGCCCAAGCCATGGGTCAAGACGTCGCTGGCGCCGGGGTCGAAAGTCGTCACGGAATATTATAAACAGTCCGGGCTGCAGGAGGATCTCGACGCGCTCGGCTTTAATCTGGTCGGCTACGGCTGCACCACCTGCATCGGCAACTCGGGTCCGCTGAAAGAGGAAATCGAAGCGGCTATCCGGGACAAGGGGCTGGTCGTCGCCTCGGTGCTGTCCGGCAATCGTAACTTCGAGGGGCGCGTGCATCAGCTGGTCAAGGCCAACTATCTTGCCTCGCCGCCGCTGGTGGTGGCCTATGCCATCGCGGGATCCATGCATATTGACATCACGAAAGACCCGATCGGCCAGGATGCGAAAGGCAGGCCGGTGTATCTGAAGGATATCTGGCCGACCAACGGTGAAGTGTCGAAAGTGGTCATGGAATGCGTGACCGCTGACATGTACCGCCGCAAGTACAAGGATGTGTTTTCCGGCGAGAAGGAATGGCAGGCCATCAATGTCGGCAAGGGCAAGACCTACGGCTGGCAGGGTGATAGTACATACGTGCAGAACCCGCCCTATTTCGAAAACATGACGAAAGGCGCTGGCCAGAGCGTGCAGGACATCGAAAATGCGCGTATCCTGGCGCTGCTCGGCGACTCGATCACCACCGACCATATCTCCCCGGCGGGCAATATCGCCAAGGCCAGTCCGGCAGCGAAGTACCTGATGGAGCATGGTGTGGAGCCGAAGGATTTCAATTCTTACGGCGCGCGACGCGGCAACCACGAAGTGATGATGCGCGGTACGTTTGCCAACATCCGCATCAAGAACGAGATGTTGCCCGGCGTCGAAGGCGGTTTTACGAAATACCTGCCTACCGGCGAGCAGATGAGCATTTATGACGCTGCAATGCGGTATAAACAGGATGGCACGAAGCTGGTGGTGATCGCCGGCAAGGAATACGGCACCGGCTCGAGCAGAGACTGGGCGGCCAAGGGTACCAAGCTCCTTGGCGTCGAGGCGGTCATCGCCGAGAGCTTCGAGCGCATCCACCGTTCCAACCTGGTGGGGATGGGTGTGCTACCATTGACTTTCCATGGCGAGCAGAACCGCAAGACCCTGTGCCTGACCGGAGAGGAGATCATTACCCTGAAAGGTCTCTCGAGGGGCATTGAGCCGCGTATGAAGGTCGATATGGTGATCACCCGCAAGGACGGCTCAGCATGCACGGCCCCTCTGCTCTGCCGCATCGATACGCTCGACGAACTCGAATACTACAAGAACGGCGGTATCCTCCAGTATGTCATGAAAAACTTGCTGAAAGCGGCATAACAAATTAAAAAACCTGCATGAGCGACGCGAAAACCAAGGCCGACGACTCGACCCGCATCATCGTGCTGATTTACGGCATGCTCGAAAACGGCAACCCGTTCTGGACATTTGCCGCCGTGCTGCCCAGCAAATACGACGCCTTTCAGGTGGCGCACAAGCGTAATATGATCGACCTGTATAATTTCAAGGGATTCGGTGAGATCATCGTATCAGGCGAAGGCAAATCGCCGCCGGACGAGGTGACGCTGAAAGTCGCCGAGATGTATCAGACCGATCAGGCGACCTTGAAGAAGGCCATGGCCGATGAAAACCCGGCCGCTTGACTAACGTGACAATTCAGTGACAGAGTAATCTATTCAAAAAAATCAATCTTCACGGAAATGCAATACACAGGTTGCAAGTGGCATGCTATAGTAACGGCATAATACGCTAATTCCTTGTCGTGAAAGGGAATGTTATGAGTGCATCTAATATCCAGTGGGGCAAGCTGATTGCGGGCGCGGCAGTGGCCGCCGGGGCTGTTGCCGCTTTCGCGTTTTTCGCGGTCGATCTGCAGGATACCGTTGTCCCGGCCCTGAAGGACGCCATGGTGGCGGCAGGCGATGCCATCGCCACCGGCTGGAACTGGATCGGGGAGAATATCATCGGCACCGCCCATGTCGCGGCGCAGGATGCTACAAAGACAGTACAGATTAACTATGATACCGGACTAGTCAATACACTGGCCGAGCAGGCGAGCTTAGCTGGTGAAGCGGGCAGCGGCATCACCGGCTTCATTACGAAAAACACCGCCCTGGCGGCCGGGATGGCGGCTGCGGTGGGCGGGTTGTTTGCTGCCAAACTGGGTGGCGGAGGGCATGCTCCTGTCCCGCAAAAGAGCTACGCTGTCGCCGAGGAGCTGAAGCAGATGGAAGCCCGGATGCATGGCTGCATGGCCAAAAACGGCTGTTCTGGGATGGCCTGCGGCCACCATCGGTAGGTTAGGCAACGGGGTCCGGGGATGACAAAACCTGTGGATTCCGACGACATCTCCCGCATCGTCATGCTGGCCTACGGCACTATGAACCATGGCGGCCCCTACTGGTGCTATGTGGCGGTCAGGCCCGGCCGCAGCGAGGCGTTCAGGAAAGCGCTGGCGGGCAAGAACTACAACATGCAGCAGTTCGAGCCGGACGGGTTCGGCGAAATCATCGTCTCCGGCGAGGGCATAGCGCCCCCCGTTGAGATTACGCATAAAGTGGCCGCCATGTTCAATGTCAAGGTCCGGGACCTGTTCGCCGAAGTCGATCATCTGAAAAATATAAATCTGATAACTCAAAAGGTTAATGAATAATGACGGGGTTTTTCCCGTTGTAACAGAATCGTCATATGGGAAAAAAAGAAGGATTCATCAAAATGTCATCCATCTTTTCTTAAGGATGCGGTAGTATGAAAGTACGAGCAAAGGTTCATGGACTGGCAAATGAGTGAGCACGGCTATAATGTAACGGAAATTCAAACGCTGGGGGAATTCACCCCCGCCCAGGATGCGTTTGTACAGCGTCTGGCGTTGCAGGCCAGTCATCCCGGCCCGTTTAATGGGGTGGAAGCCATCTCCGCCGCCAGTCGGGCGCTAGGTGGGGTGGATGTTCAGCAGACCGATGCCCCTTCGACCACGCCTACCATCATAGCCGCAGGGCGCAGAAAAACCACTCCACCTCAAGGCTCTTCGGGTGGTTCCACGCCGACTACGTAAGTTAAATTCAGGTTCCCACAACATCGTCATTCCCCGGATTCGCAAAGCGAATTCTAGGGGAATCCAGTTATTAATGATCTGGATCACCCTAGAATCGCTAGCGCGATTCGGGTGATGAGGGAATATTTTACCGCTTTCCGCGGGCTTTTTTCGGCTGGGGTTGCTCGGATTCACGCGCCTCTTCCTTGCCGAACATGGGCGCGAAGGGATTGAACATCTGCATTGTTTTTTCGAATAAGGCGACGTTCTGGCGGGTGATTTCCTCGAACGGCGTCAGGGGAGTGGCGAAGCCTTCCGCCGCTTTGTCGGCCATTTTTCCCATCATGTTGGCCATGCGCTCCTGGTTTCCAATGAACGTGGTCATGCTGGCGTCGAGATATTGCTGCAGCACATCCTGCATTTTATTGTCGTAAAAGCGAATGACCGAGCGCAGAAAATTGGTTGGCAGCAGCTGCGCGCCCTTGGTTTCCTGCTCGAAAATGATCTGGGTCAGCACCTGGCGCGTCAGATCCTGCCCGGTTTTGGCGTCGAGCACGACGAATTCCTGCCCCGATTTCACCCGTTCGCACAGGTCTTCCAGCGTGATATAGGCGCTGGTATCGGTGTCATAAAGCCGCCGGTTAGCGTATTTTTTGATGACCACCGGTTCAGGTTTGGCCGCGTTATTCATAAAGACCGCCTTTGACGCATGCGCATAAATGCGCTAAGTATTAAGTTAATTGACTTAATTTCTAGCATCAACCGCATCAAACTGCAATCATTATTAACGGAAAGTTACTGTGGTTTATGGACACGCATTACCAGAAACTCGCCAGGGATTTCATGGATTTGTGGCAGAAACAGGTCTCTGCCGTGGTAAGCGACCGGCAGTTCATCCAGGCGATGCTGGAGATGTTCCAAACCATGCAGCCAGGCGTCCATGACCCCAAATCCACTACCACCTCTTCCCACTCTGCCGCTGCAGCTGATGCTGACCCTGGGATGCTGGCTGAGCTCGCCTTTCGCGTTGCGATGTGTGAACAGCGGCTGGCCGTCCTCGAAGGACAGGCAGGGAAACCCACTGGAAAAAGCGGTCGTGGAGGAAGCAGGAAACCGCGCTAGGAACCTGCTCTCCGGGTTATTGCGTTATGTCGATGTACCCTACGCGCGGCAGGTGGCCGAGCCGCCGGCGGTGTGGCGGAAGGGCAATGCGCGGCTGCTGGATTATGGCGCGAGCCCTTCCGCTTCCGATGTTGCGCGGCCTGTTGTGCTCTTTATTCCCTCACTCATTAACCGCTACTATATCCTCGATCTCGAGGAGGAGCGCAGCCTGCTGCGTTTCCTGGCGCGGCAAGGCCATTATCCGCTGGTACTGGACTGGGGAGCGCCCGGCGAGTCCGAGAAGGACTTTGGTGCTGAAGAATACCTCACGCAGATACTGCTTCCCGTAATTGAATTCCTTGCCCATGCCGCCGGCCGGCCGATTACGCTCGTCGGTTATTGCATGGGAGGGGTGCTGGCGCTGGCCGCGGCGCAGCTGGCGAAGCATCGCGTAGGTGCACTGGCGCTGCTGGCCACGCCATGGGACTTCCACTGCAAGGAGTTCAAGCCGTTCGTAGTGGAGGAACGGTGGTTGCCGATGATCGAATCGCTGATCGCACAGCGGGGCACCCTGCCCGCCGATGTCATCCAGTCGCTGTTCTACATGACCGATCCGTGGGTGTTCGAGCAGAAATTCCGCCGCTTTGCCGGAATGGCCGAAGGCGGCCGCGAGGCGCAGGATTTCGTCGCTTTGGAACGCTGGGTCAATGACGGTGTACCGATGACGGCAAATGTGGCGCGCGACTGCCTGATCGGCTGGGCGCAGCAAAATCATTTGGCGATTGGCGGTTGGCAGTTGGCAGGTGAAAATATTAACCCGAAAATAATCAAGGTGCCAACCTTCATTGCCATTCCGAAGAATGACCATGTGGTGCCGACGGATTGTGCCATGCCACTTGCCGCCGCCATGCCGGAAGCCGAGGTGATCCATCCATCCAGTGGGCATGTCGGCATGATCGTCGGCCGCCGCGCGGAAAAGGAGTTATGGCGCCCACTGGCGGAGTGGATTGTACGAACGTCATAAAACTGTAACAGGAATTTCCAAAACCGCCCGCTATAGTGACGGCATGAGTGAAGAGGAGCTCTTCCAACCGGGGCGTTTTTCCCGTCGTAAATTTCTGGCTGCTGCCGGAGGGATGGTTGCCGCCGGCGGCGTTGCGGCGTGGCGCGCCAGGGATGTAAAGCCGATATTCTCTTCCTCTTTTGCGGATTCAGCTTCTACTATCTCTACAGTTCCGCCGCTTCCTTCCTATGCGGGCGATAGCATTGCAGATTACAAGACCCGCTATCAAAGATTCAATGACACCATTGATATCGCATTAAACGAACTGCGTATCGTACTGGAGGGGTTCAAGGATGGCGGTCTGGCGTTGCAGCAGGGCGTAGACATTCGCTTCCGTTCCTGCGACGGAAAAGACGAATGTTATGCCACTCTAAATGCCACCCCTACTGAGCGCATTTATTTGACGGCTCTCCCCGCGACGATTAATGCGTACCGCGATCTGATTCGCGCGCGTGCCTGCATCGATGATACGACATTTCAGGCTGAAGAATTAATAGAAGTTCCGACTGGAGGAGCTTTTATCGACTATATTCAGCCGAAGCTGAAACTCGATCCCTCTAAAATGGAGCTCGGAGAACAGGAAAAATCCGAGCTGCATCTTATGGGACAGCATATTTACTATGCCATTTGCGCCAGCAGCGGTATTCATCCGAAGTTGAGCGAAGATGATCAGGAGGAAATGCAGAAATGGGTGCGCGCTCAGCGGCTGGAGGAACAGCCCTCCATAATTTTCAAGCGCAACATTGCCTTTCGCCTGAAGATGTCGGATGTGCTGGATACCCCATCCTGGCTTCCGGATTTTACAATCCCTGCCACTGCAACGACCGTTCCGTTTACCATTACCATAGAAAAATCTCCCGGGCGGGAACGCGCCGCTGCCACTGCGATGATTCGCTGATTTTGCAGTGCAGCAAAACGGCGGATCCCGCAGCAAAAATACTGGACAATTAATGGTGGTCCCCCTACATACAGGGTTTCCGTTTTCCTGTCGTTCTAAGGCGAAGCCGAAGAAATTTTTTCAACACAGATCTTTTTTGCTGCGCCTGGAATGACAAACAGAAGGATACTCACATGACGAACGAAAATGATGTGGTCATTGTCGGCGCGGTGCGCACGCCGATCGGCAGTTTCAACGGTTCCTTAAGCACCCTGGCGGCACACAAGCTCGGCGAAGCGGTGATCAAGGAAATCCTCAAGCGCACCAATGTGTCTGGCGCGGATGTTTCGGAAGTCATTCTTGGCCAGATTCTTACTGCCCATTGCGGCCCTAACCCGGCGCGCATTGCCTCGCTCGAAGCGGGTGTGCCCAAGGAAACTCCGGCCTGGCTAGTCAACCAGCTGTGCGGTTCCGGGCTGCGCGCGGTCTGCTTGGGCTATCAGGCGATTAAAAATGGCGACTCCAGCATTGTCATCGCCGGCGGTCAGGAAAGCATGAGCCAGTCGCCGCATGCCATCCCGCTGCGTACCGGCGTCAAAATGGGCCCGGCCACCATGGTCGACACCATGCTGTATGACGCGCTGGTCGATCCATTCCATAACGTGCATATGGGTAACACGGCGGAGAATATTGCCAAGAAGTTCAACATATCCCGGCAGGAGCAGGATGAGTTCGCGCTCGCTTCGCAGCAAAAAGCCGCCACGGCGATTAAGGAAGGCAAATTCAAGTCCCAGATCGTGCCGATCGTTATTAAAACGAAGAAAGGCGAGACGGTTGTCGAGAACGATGAAGGCCCACGCGGCGACACGACGCTGGAAGGGTTGGCCAAACTGAAACCAGCTTTCGACAAAGAAGGGACGGTCACAGCCGGCAATTCCTCGAGCATCAATGACGGTGCGGCAGTGGTGATGCTGATGACCAGAAAGGAGGCCGACAAGCGCGGCCTGAAACCGCTGGCGACCATCCGCTCCTGGGCGCATGCCGGCGTCGATCCGGCCATCATGGGCACCGGTCCCATCCCGGCCACGCGGAAGGCGCTTGAGAAAGCGGGCTGGACGATTAAAGACCTCGATCTGATTGAAGCCAATGAGGCGTTCGCGGCGCAGGCCATTTCCGTCAACCGGGAACTGGGCTGGGATTTAAAGAAAGTGAACATCCATGGCGGTGCCGTTGCGCTAGGACATCCGGTAGGGGCTTCCGGCGCGCGCGTGCTGACTACCCTCCTCTATGCTATGCAGGAACGCGATGCGAAGAAGGGTATCGCCACGCTGTGCATCGGCGGTGGCATGGGTGTAGCAATGTGTGTGGAAAGAGTTTAATCCGTCATCACCCGAATCGCGATAGCGATTCTAGGGTGATCCAGTTCATTATATAGACTGGATTCCCCTAGAATTTGCTTCGCAAAGTCGGGGAATGACGAATAAAAATTGGAGAAAATAATGAGTCGAATAGCGTTAGTCACCGGTGGTACAAGAGGCATCGGCGCGGCCATCTCGATAGCGCTTAAGAACGCGGGTTATAAGGTTGCCGTGAATTACGCCTCGCGCGATGATGCCGCCCGGGATTTCGTCAAGGTTACCGGTATCCCCGCCTATAAGTGGGATATCAGCGATTTCGATGCCTGTAAGCAAGGTATCAAAATGATTTCGGAGGAACTGGACGGGCCGATTGATGTGCTGGTCAATAATGCTGGCATTACCCGCGACGGCGCTATGCACAAGATGAACCCGGAGAACTGGGAGGCGGTCATCCAGACCAACCTCAATTCTTGCTTCTACATGACGCGCTGCGTCATCGACTCGATGCGCGAGCGCAAGTTCGGCCGCATCATCAATATCAGCTCGATGAATGGCCAGCTCGGCCAGTTCGGCCAGACCAACTATTCGGCTGCCAAGGCGGGTATTTTCGGCTTTACGAAAGCGCTGGCGCGCGAAACGGCGGCGAAGGGCATCACGGTCAACTGCGTTGCTCCGGGCTATATCGAGACCGACATGACCAAGGGCATCCCCGAAGATGTCATGAAGACTATCCTGGCGGGTATCCCGGTCGGCCGCATGGGTAAGCCGGAGGAAATTGCCCGCGCCGTGGTGTTCCTGGCCGACGACGACGCGGCCTTCATCACCGGCGAGACCTTGTCGATCAATGGTGGGCAGTATATGGAGTGAGGGAGTTATTCCCTGCGCTGCCGCAAAATCGACGTTCCTTTTGCCGTATCCAGATACTCCTCGCTTAATAAAGGATATTTTCCCCGCCAGCGCTTGATTATGGCTTTCTCGGCGTCGCGCTTGGCGTCGTCGAGCATCACCACCGCATCGTCCGACAGCTTATGCCATAGCATCGGCAAAGCGGGGTAGCGCGCCTGCGGGTCGATGTAACCCGGCGGGCCGTCCACTACCAGCAGGTTCACGCTGCCGTCGGGAATCCTCTCGTAAGGGAAATAATACCAGGGTTGCTGCTTGGTCCCGGGAAGCGTCAGCATCTCCAGCGGGCAGTGCCATAGCTGAACGATTTCCTCCAGCCCGTGCTCCTTCAGCGCCAGCCGCGTCCGGATGTAATAATGCTCGTCATGCTCAATGGAGATCAGCCTGCCCTCCCCGCTTCTCCTAAGCGCATGCCCGATCACCAGGGTGGAGAGGCCGCTTCCCAGCTCCAGTACCTGGCCGGGTCGTTGTTCCAGCAGGTGGGAAGCAATGATTAGCGCGAAATCGGAGGCAACCGTCCATTCATCATAGGGTGGAAGGGCCGGGGCACCTATCAGCGCCATCAGCTGCCCGTGACTGGCGTCGTCCGACACTGCTAGAACGCCAGCGCTTTGGCCTGCCGGACGCTGGGCAGGCGGGCGATTTCCGTCAGCAGCTCGGCTGATAGCGGCTGGTCCACCTCAATCAAGGCAACGGCTTCCGAGTTCTCCTCGTGGCGGCCCAAGTGGAAATTGGCGATGTTGATGCCGGACTTGCCGAGCAGCGTACCGAGATTGCCGATGAAGCCCGGCTTGTCGTCGTTGTTGACGTAGAGCATGTGCTCACCCAGTCCGGCCTCGAGCTTGATGCCATTCACTTCGACGATGCGCGGCTTGTCGGCGAACAGTGTGCCGGCGACGGTACGAATACGCTTTTCCGTAACCACCGTGATGCGGATCATGGTCTGGTAGTCACCGGTACGGCCATGGCTGGTGGCACTGACCTCGATGTTGCGCTCCTTGGCGATGACCGGCGCGTTGACCATGTTGACGGTTTCGACCTGCGGCGCAAGCAGGCCTTTCAGCGCCACGGCGGTCAGCGGCTTGGTGTTGAGCCCGCCAGCCTTGCCCTCGTATTCGATCTGCACTTCGCGCAGGCCTGTCTCGGTGAGCTGCCCGGCGAAGCTGCCGAGCTGGTCGGCCAGCTGCAGGTAGGGCTTCAGCTTGGCGGAATCCTCGGCTGACATGGAGGGGATATTGAGTGCATTGGTGACGGCGCCATTGGTTAGATAATCCGCCATCTGCTCGGCGACCTGCACCGCCACGTTCTCCTGCGCTTCAGCGGTGGATGCGCCCAGGTGCGGTGTGCAGATCACCTCTCGCATGCCGAACAGGATATTGCTTTTAGCTGGTTCCTCCTCGAACACGTCGAGCGCTGCGCCTGCCACCTGCCCGGACTCAATGGCTTCCTTAAGATCACTCTCGTTGATCAGCCCGCCGCGTGCGCAATTGATGATGCGCACGCCCTTCTTGCACATTTTCAGCGTGTTCTTATTGATGATGTTGCGGGTGGTCTCGGTCAGCGGCGTGTGCAGTGTGATGAAGTCGGCGCGCTCGAACAGCTGGTCGAGCTCGACCTTCTCGACATGCAGCGCGACAGCGCGCTCCTTCGCCAGGTACGGATCATAAGCGATGACGCGCATCTTAAGGCCCTGCGCGCGGTCGGCGACGATCGAGCCGATATTGCCGCAGCCGATCAGCCCCAGCGTCTTGCCCGCCAGCTCGACGCCCATGAACTTGTTTTTCTCCCATTTCCCGGCGTGGGTGGAGGCGTTGGCTTCGGGAATCTGCCGGGCGAGCGCCATCAGCAGCGCAACGGCGTGCTCGGCTGTAGTTACCGAGTTGCCAAACGGCGTATTCATCACCACAATGCCGCGCGCGGTGGCGGCCGGAATGTCCACGTTGTCAACGCCGATGCCGGCGCGGCCGACGACTTTCAGCTTTTTCCCCGCGTTCAGCAAATCGGCGGTGGCCTTGGTGGCAGAGCGCACGGCCAGCCCGTCATATTCACCGATGATTTTCAGCAGCTCATCCGGCGCCAGGCCGGTTTTGACGTCGGCCTCCACCCCTTTTTGCTTAAACACATCAATGGCCTGCGGGGATAGTTTGTCGGCAATTAATACTTTGGGCATAGTCTTTCTCCTTACTTTTTATTGGGGAGGATTGAAAAATAATATTTGATCAGGCCGCCTTGGCTGCGCCGGTTTTGACCTCGGCCCAGGCCCAGTCGAGCCAAGGGAACAAGGCTTCGAGATCGGAAGTTTCAACCGTCGCGCCGCCCCATAGGCGCAAGCCTGGCGGGGCGTCGCGGTAGGAGCCGATGTCATAGGCGACGCCTTCTTTCTCCAGCAGCGACGCGATTTTTTTTGCGGCTTCGGTCTGGGCATCAGGCGAAAGCCCCATGAACCAGGCATCGATGATTTTGAGGCAGATCGAGGTGCAGGAGCGGATCGCTGGGTCCTCGACCAGGAAACCGGCCCAGGCGGATTGATTCGCCCAGCGGGTGACGGCGGCGAGATTGGCCTGCGAGCGCTTCACCAGCCCGTTCAGGCTGCCGTTCATCTCCGCCCATTTCAGCGCATCGAGTACGTCCTCGACGGCCAGCATGGAGGGGGTGTTGATGGTTTCACCCTTGAAAATGCCTTCGATCAGCTGCCCGTTCTTGGTCATCTGGAACAGCTTCGGCAGCGGCCAAGGGGGCGTGTAGCCGGTCAAGCGCTCCACCGCGCGCGGGCTTAGGGCCAGCATGCCGTGCGCCGCCTCGCTGCCCAGCACCTTCTGCCAGGACCAGGTGACGACGTCGAGCTTGTCCCAAGGCAGGTTCATGGCAAAGACGGCCGAGGTGGCGTCGCAGATGGCAAGGCCCTTGCGGTCGGCAGCGATCCAGTCGCCGTTCGGGACGCAGACGCCGGAGGTGGTGCCGTTCCAGGCGAAAACCACGTCATTATCCCAATTGACTTTCGAGAGATCGGGAATCTGACCGTAGTCGGCCTTATAAATATTCAGCTTTTCCAGCTTGAGCTGGTTCTTGCAGTCGGAGGCCCAGCCGGAGCTGAAGCTCTCCCAGGCCAGCACGTCCACCCCGCGTGGACCGAGCAGCGACCACAGCGCCATCTCCACCGCGCCGGTATCCGATGCCGGGACGATGCCCAGCCGGTAATCCGCCGGCATACCCAGCACGCGACGGCTGCGGTCAATAACTTCAGCCAGTTTCGCCTTCCCGCGCTTGCCGCGGTGCGACATGCCGAGCACGGCATCCTTCAGATGGTCGAGCGACCAGCCGGGGCGCTTGGCGCAGGGGCCGGAAGAGAAACGGGGATTTTTGGGGATTCTGGTCGGTTTCATGGTTTTAAGGGGCGAGTTGGAAAGGGCTAATTATTAACGGCAAAACGCGAGGCTGGCAAAGGGTTTTTCTGTCATCCTGAGCGAAGAGCGCAGGCCGTAGTCGAAGGATCTTTCTTTGCCACAAGGAAGTAAGATCCTTCGACTTGCTGCGCTTGCTCAGGATGACAAGTGGAGCACCTCCTCCACTGCCTTGAGGATTACCTCCAACTGATGGGGCTCGGACAGGCGGTGGCCGCCGCCGCCCACCATTTCCAGTTCGATATCAGGAGAAGTAATACACTCCATCAGCAGGTGCGACATGCGCCAGGGGACGTCCTTGTCGTCGGTGCCGTGCACCAGTCGCACCGGCACGGGGAATTCCATCCTGGTATCGAGCAGCAGGTGACTGCGCCCGTCCTCGATCAGCTGGCGTGTGATCGGGTACGGTTCGCTGCCGTAGCAATCGAGGATCAGCATACCCCCCTCTTCCATGAATTTCTGTTTCTCCTCATCGGAGAGCTTGTCCCAGATCAGCCGCTCGGTGAAATCGACGGCGCTGGCGATGCCGACCAGCCCCGCCACCTTTTCCGGCCGCTCGCGGGCGACGAGGAACATCAGCCACGCGCCCATGCTGGAGCCGACCAGCACGACCGGCTCGTCGATGAAGCGGTCGAGCATGTTCAGCGTGTCGCGCTTCCAGTAGCTGATTGTGCCCTGATGAAAAAGGCCGGTTGAGCGGCCATGGCCGGTATAGTCGAAGCGCAGGAAGCGCCGCTCCTGCTCCCTGCAAAAACTTTCCAGCGCCAGCGCCTTGCTGCCGGTCATGTCCGACTTGAAGCCGCCGAGGAACATCACACCCGGCGTCTTGCCTTCGGTCAGCACGTAGGCCAGCCGGCGGCCGCTACCCATATCGAGGTAGGACGGTTCAGGGAGTTGGTTCTTGACGGAGGTGCTGTTCATCTTTAGACCGTGTTAACGATTGTTATATATAAGGGAACGCATGGAAACGCAAACAGCAACCCCGCATAAACCTCCGGTGATCTTGCAATTAGTGCCGGAACTGCGAGCCGGCGGTGTTGAGCGCGGCACGATTGATATCGCCCGTGCCATCGTCAAAGCGGGTGGCGTCGCGCTGGTCGCTTCTGCCGGTGGGCCGCTGGCCAGCCAGCTGCACCACGCCAAGGCGATGCATATTACGCTTCCGCTCAACAGCAAAAATATCTTCACCCTGTGGCGCAACAGCCACCGCATTGCAAAACTGGTGCGGGAGCACAAGGTGGATATCATCCATGCCCGCTCGCGCGCACCGGCCTGGAGCGGATGGTGGGCGGCGAAGAAAACTGGCTGCCACTTTGTCACCACCTTTCACGGCACCTATGGGCTCAGCGGTCTGTTCAAGCGCCGCTACAACAGCATCATGACGCGCGGCGAGCGGGTCATCGCCGTGTCGAATTTTATCGCCGACCACATTCAGCAGAATTACACCATCCATTCCGACCGACTGCGCGTCATCCACCGCGGTGTCGATCTCAAGCTGTTCAACCCGTTCGGCCATTCGCCGCAGCGCATGATCCAGCTGGCCAGGGAATGGCGACTGCCGGACGATCTTCCACTGGTGCTCTTTCCCGGCCGTATTACGCGCTGGAAGGGGCAGGATGTCTTCATCAAGGCGCTGGCACGCCTGCCTCACCGGCATTTCTTCGCCATTATTCTGGGCGATGCCAAAGGGCATGAATCTTATCGCAAGGAACTAGAGTCTCTGATCGTCAAGTCCAACCTGGGAGGACATGTACGTATCGCCGAGCACACCAGTTATGTCATGGAGGCCTATATGCTGTCGCGGCTGGTAGTGGCGACGTCGATTGCTCCCGAGGCGTTTGGCCGCGTGGTGCTGGAGGCGCAGGCAATGGGTAAGCCGGTTATCGCCACTAACCATGGCGGCCCGTGCGAAACGGTGGTGCCGGAAGTGACCGGCTGGCTGGTGAAGCCGCGCGATGTGACAGAGCTGGCGGACGCCATCGGCAAAGCTCTGGCACTCGATGAGTCCACCATGCAGTGGATGGGTGAGGAAGCCTACGCCAGCGCCCAGCATTTCTCCCTCGACATCATGTGTCGGCAGACGCTTGCTGTGTATGAAGAGGTGATGGGGATGGAGAGGAAATCCATCCCGGTCGACACTCAGGAAGAAGCGGCCTAGTTCCTCCCCACCGCCTTACTCATCTCGAGCATGCGCTCCAGGGGCTTGCGGGCGCGGACCATCAAATCGGGGGGGAGTTCGATGGAAGGGGTTCGATCGCGCATGCACGCGGCGATTTTTTCCATGGTATTGAGTTTCATAAACGGGCAGGTATTGCAGGAGACGCAGGCGCCGCTTCCCATCCCTGGCACGTCGTAGAAGATGCTGCCGGGGGAGCGTTTCTTCATCTCGTGGAAGATGCCGGGTTCGGTCAGCACGATGAATTCGCCGCCCGCATGCTCGGCGCTGAATCTGATCAGTGAAGAAGTCGAGCCAATATGGGCTGCATGCTGCAAGAGATGCTCGGGGCATTCGGGATGGGCAATAACCTGCGCCTGCGGGTGGCGGACTTTCAGCTTGATCAGTTCCTGCTCGGAGAAGCGTTCATGCACGATGCAGGTACCGTTCCAGAGCAACATGTTGCGGCCGGTTTTCCTGTTGAGATAGGCGCCGAGGTATTTATCCGGCGCGAAGATGATTTTCTGATCTTTGGGCAGCTGATTGATGATTACCTCGGCGTTGCTCGATGTGACGATAATGTCGCTGAGCGCCTTGATCTCCGCCGAACAGTTGATATAAGTGACCACCAGATGGTCGGGATGCTGGTCCTTGAATCTTTTAAAGGCGTCCGGCGGGCAGGAATCCTCAAGCGAGCAGCCGGCCTTGAGGTCGGGAATCAGCACCAGCTTGTCCGGATTTAATATCTTGGCCCCTTCCGCCATGAACTTCACTCCGCAGAAAACAATGACATCGGCATCGGTGGCGCTGGCGCGGCGGGCAAGCTCCAGCGAATCGCCGACATAATCGGCAATGTCCTGGATGTCATCCTCCTGGTAATAATGCGCCAGGATGACGGCATTCATTTCCTTGCGCAGGCGGTGGATTTCCGACTCGGGGTCGGCAAATCTGGCCGCGGTAACGGATATGATTTCTGAAGGCTGCATAAGATAAATATAGGGGTAAAGGTTAATTTATTAAAGGGCTTTCCTCTTGTCATCACCCCAATCGCGTTAGCGATTCTAGGATGGTCAAAATTATATAGAAGTTGGATTCCCCTAGAATTTGCTGTGCAAATTCGGGGAATGATGTTCCCTCATATCCCCTCGCTTACGAAGGGCCTTTCCAGGAGGCTTTCCACCACCCGGTCAACGGGGGCGTTCTCGTAGAGGATGCGGTACACGGCGTCGCAGATCGGCATGTTGAGGTCGAATTTATGGGCCAGCTTGCTGACCGACTCGGCAGCTACCACCCCCTCGGTGGCTCCCCTTCCCCTTCCGGAAAGTATTTCCTCCTTGCTGCGCCCTTGCCCAATGGCAATGCCGAACGACATGTTGCGCGATTTGGTGCTACCGCAGGTCAGGATCAAATCCCCGAGCCCCGAAAGCCCCATCAGCGTTTCATACTGCCCCCCCTTGGCGATCGCCAGACGCGCCATCTCGGCGAAGCCGCGCGTCACCAGTGCGGCGCGGGCGTTCTCCCCGAATCTTTTGCCGATGGCGATGCCGCAGGCGATGGCGATAACGTTCTTCACCGCACCGCCGATCTGGGCGCCGATGATGTCGGTAGTCATGTAGGGGCGGAACAGGCGCCCGCCGAGAGCATAGATCAGCATATCCCACACGGCTTCCTCCTGGCAGGCGATGGTGGTGGCGGTAGGCAGGCCGCGCGCAGCTTCGTCGGCGAAATTCGGGCCTGAGATAATGGCAATAGGGTTATGCGGCAGGATCGACTGCGTCACTTCGCTCATCAGCATCAGGCTGCCGCGCTCAATGCCCTTGCTGGCGATCGCGATCGGCACATCGGTAGCGATCAGGTCAGAGATGGCGATGCAGACCGTGCGCAATACATGCGAAGGCGTGGCAATCACTACCAGATCGCTGCGGCAGACATCGTTGAAGCGATCGGTGACGATGAGGTCGGGATCGATGAAGACCGACGGTAAATAAATATCGTTGACGCGGTGCTCGCGGATGGATTGGATGACATGATGGTTACGCGTACCGAGCAATACTTCACTGCCGGCGCGATTTGCAAGGATGGCGAGCCCTGTACCCCAAGCGCCGCCGCCGATAACGCCGACGCGATAACGGCCGCTTTCCATTACTGGTTGGCGGCTAGCCGCTTGGGCGCCCGCATCGCTTCGTTGAAAACGCACACGATGTCCTTGCCGTGCCGCAGGGTGAAGCGCTCGCCCACGCGCTCGATCACAATATAATCGCCCCGGGTACGGTAGTTGATCAGCGATTCTTCCCCAGTATCAGACACGAGGAAGAAGGCCGGGATATCGGCATTCTTGTTCTTGAATTGGAAATAGGTGAACTGCCCGTCGTCGAAGATCTTGATCGGCGCAATCAGATCGGTGCCGGAGATGGTGTAATTGAAGTTATAGCCTCCCGCGTCCCGGACCGGGTCGGGAATCGGCACGGAATCCAGATAATTGCTGACCGTCGCCATATCCTGCCCGTCGGGATAGATAAAGCGCATAATGAAGATCATGTCAGGATCTTCGATGCTATTGGTCTCACGCCCGTGCAGCTCGAACAGGTAAGTATGGCGGTTGGTGATGATGGTCATGTTGGTGGTGGCATCCTGATCAACCGGCTTCAGGAAGAGCCGGTTGCCGGAAGGATTCAGCATCCAGGCGGTGGAGTCACCCATGGAGATGGTTGCGATTTCCTCCCCCTGCCCGAACTCGATAGCCGACTGGAAGCGATAATGCCCGGTAAAGCGGTATACCTGATCGGGCTGGTACATGACAATGCGCACGCGGTGATCAAGCTGAATAGGGCGTGGCTCGCGTGCGGCCTGCGCGACTGAGGGTAAGGCAAGTGCCACCAGTAACAGCATATATAGTGATATGGTTCTCATTATCCTTCCTGCATCCGCTTGTTGCGGTATTGGGTGACGATGAAGTTAATGGGCTTCACCTTGTCCGTTTCCTCATCCAAAGTAACGCCATTATATTCAAAATCAATCGTTGCCTGCCACATTGTGGTTTTAATGCCTGTTGGCCCTTCCACGATTGCCTCATAGGTAACTTCCATGGCATTCTGCTCCGGCAACCGCTTCGAGGATACGACCCTGATACTGCGGCGCGAGTGGCGCTGATAAAGCGCGATGGGGCTGTCGGGACTGCGCGGGTCGATGGCCTGCTGGAATTCGCGGAACACGCCTTCCGTGCTCTGGCTCCTGATGCCGCTGATGTTGCGGTCGAACGATTCGATATCGTAGCTTTCGCGGAAGGTGACATAGTTGTTCACCAGAAAGCGCAGCATCGCTGCGCTCGGGTCTTCGCCCTTGTACGCCAGCATACTGATTCGCGGCAGGTCGTCGACGATATTGTTGCTGTTGACAATGAATGGAACGGCGCTACTCAACGGGTATAACCCTCGCGCGGCGATAACGGCAACGAACAGAATCATGCCTGCGATGGCGGTGATGGCGATGTACAGATAGCGCTCGGCCATGGGGTCGTGCACGGCCAGGTCATACATGCTGCGCGCTTCGCGGAAATACTCACCGGTACGAACTTTTTCAGCGATTTCAAGATATTCTTCCGGCGGTTTTTGTTCCATAGCGCGACTATACAATAAAAGCCTGAAAAACACTACGTTTTTGTTGTTGACGGGGGGCATGGCGAACGGTTTAATCAGTCCCGTCATGCGAAATTTGTAAGCATTATCCCATGGAAAAGTTAACAGAAGTTTTCGCTATGGGCGGTTATGCCGCCTATGTCTGGCCGTCTTTCCTGCTGACGGCGCTGGTTCTCGCGGGCATGATCGCCGCAAGTATCCAACGTCTGCGCGTGGCGCAGAGAATTCTGTGTAAACTTCAATCTTCCTCGGGCGATGAAGCCTAAACACCAGCGGCTGGTTTTCGTCGCTGTCAGCGTGGTTCTGCTGATTGTCGCGGCATTGCTTATTACCCGCGCTTTTCGTGATAACCTGATATTTTTTTATAGCCCTTCCGAACTTCCGGCGTCTGTATCGAAGGACCGGCTTATCCGGATCGGTGGGCTGGTGGAGAGCGGCAGTATCGTTAAAACCAATGAGGAGATACGCTTCAAGGTGACCGACGGCGCAGGCAGCATTACCGTCCGATTCCAGGGCCTTCCCCCCAATCTCTTTCGCGAGGGACAGGGGGTAGTGGCGGAAGGATACCGAAAGGCTGACGGTACGTTCCGCGCAACCCGTATCCTCGCCAAGCACGACGAGCGGTACATGCCACCGGAAGTCGCCGAGGCGCTCAAGCGCACCGGCCGCTGGCAGGGGGAGTAAACGTGGCTGCCGAGTTGGGCTTGTTTTTCCTCATCATCGCTTTATTGACTGCCTGCATGCAGGCGGCGCTGCTGCTGCCGCTTTCCTCGCTGCAGGCGGTGGCAGCACAGGCGCTACGGCCAGCTGCCTGGCTGCAGGTAGTCTGCATCACGCTGGCGCTGGCAGTGCTCGTTACGCTTAGGCTCGATTCGGATTTCACCGTCAGCAATGTGGCGTCGCATTCCAACCTGACACTGCCGGTGCTGTATAAAGTGGTTGGTGCATGGGGCAATCATGAGGGTTCCATGCTGCTGTGGGTATGGGTGTTGGCGGCGTTCGGGGCGGCGCTGGCGAGTAACATCAGGCCAGAGGCATGCGGCACGAGGGATGAGAATGCAGCTCACTCGTCCCTCATGCCGCATGCCTCGTGGCTTGGGTCTGCCCTCGCCGTGCAGGCATTACTGGCTGCCGGGTTTCTGCTGTTCATCCTATTCACTTCCAATCCCTTCGAGCGGATCTTTCCGCCGCCACCGGATGGAGCTGCGCTGAATCCGCTGCTGCAGGACGTGGCGCTCGCCATGCACCCGCCCCTGCTCTATCTAGGCTATGTGGGTTTTTCCATCGTGTTCTCGCTGGCGGTGGCGGCGCTGCTCCACAAGGAAAAGGTTGAGGAATTCATGCGCCGATGGGCTGTCATTGCCCATCCATGGATACTGGCATCGTGGAGCGCACTGACGGTAGGTATCGGACTAGGTAGCTGGTGGGCTTATCGCGTGCTCGGCTGGGGCGGCTTCTGGTTCTGGGACCCGGTGGAGAATGTATCGCTATTGCCATGGTTGGCGGGAACAGCACTGCTGCATTCTAACATCGTGCTGAAGAAACGCGGAGCGCTGGCTTCCTGGGTGCTGCTGCTCGCTATTGTTACTTTCGGCATGAGCCTTATCGGCACCTTCCTGGTACGGGCGGGCGTGCTTACTTCGGTGCACAGTTTCGCCAGTGATCCCACGCGCGGCCTTTTCATCCTCACTTATATCATCCTTGTCGTCGGGACTGCCCTGGGGCTGTTCGCACGGCGAGCCAACCCAAATACACCGCTGGAGGAAGCAGTGCCGCCGTTGTCACGCAGCGGACTGATTGTCGTCAACAACCTGTTCCTGCTAGCGGCCTGCGCCACCGTGCTGCTTGGCACGCTCTATCCGATGGTCGCGCAGTGGCTGGGCGACAGCGTCAGCGTGGGGCCACCATATTTCAATGCCACCGTACTGCCGATTATGGCGATTCCGCTGCTCGTTGCCGGGTTGGCACCCTACCTGCACTGGAAACAAGCGCCCGTCCGCTACGCTTTGCGTGCCGCGCAGCCCGCGCTGCTGGCAGTGTTGGCAACCATCTTGCTCGCGTTGATGCTGGCGGAACGCGAAGTGCTGCTGTCGTCGCTCGGGCTGGGGCTGGCGGCGTGGTTACTGGCGGCGAGCCTGCGCTGGATAAAGGAAAAGCGTGCATGGTCGGTGTTGCTCGGCCATATCGGGATGGCGGTGCTGGCGGCAGGAATCACCGGTGCGGGACTATGGAAGGTCGAGGCGGAACAACGGATGGCGCCGGGGGAAACTCTGGAAATCGCCGGGCATAGCATTCGCTTCGAGGCGCATGAGCCGGTGCATACGTCGAATCACCATGGCTGGCGCGGCCGCTTTACGCTGGATGGGGTATTATTGGAGCCCGAGTACCGGATCTATGCCATTGCTGGCAACCAGATCAGCATTCCCGCCATCGACAGCTCGCTTATGCGTGATATGTATATTGTCATTGGCGAAACAACCAATGGGCGCACAGCGGTAAGAGCCTATGTCAACCCGCTGATCGGTTTAATCTGGGGAGGCATCGCGTTGATGGCGCTGGGAGGTATAATGGGGTTGCGGCAATGTTTGCGGAGGCGGTCATGAACCCATGGTTTAGGCTTATCCCGCTCGGGATACTGTTTCTGCTGGCATTGGTGCTGGCCAGTGGGTTGCTTAACAGCGAGCAGCCCAAAAAAACAGTCAGCCTAGTGGGATATCATGCCGCGCCTTTTTCCGTGCCGACGTTGCCCGTAGCAGGTCAGGCAGCGGGGAAAATGTCGCCGGATACCTGGCGCGGGGAGATTGCTGTGCTGAATGTCTTTGCTTCCTGGTGCGAGCCGTGCGCGAGCGAACATCCGGTGATGATGCGGCTGGCGCAGGCTAGCAAGGTCCCGGTGTACGGACTGGCATGGAAAGATACGCCGGAAAAGGTCTCGGCGTGGCTTAGCGCACGCGGTAACCCGTACCAGGTAATCGGCATTGACAGCGGTGGAAGATCTACCATTCCGCTGGCGCTAACAGGTGTGCCGGAGACGTTACTGTTCGATGAGGAGGGAAGCGTGGTGTATCACCATAAATCTGCCATCGACGATGAAACCGTGGATAAGGTACTACTACCGCTGGTGGAGAAGCTGCGTGCGGGCGAGCTTTAGTTATTTGTCCGTCATCATCCGAATCGCTTTGGCGATTCTATGGCGATCCAGGAACTGGATTCCCCTAGGATTTGCCGTGCAAATCGGGGGAATAACGATCGTTTTGGTTTTAACTGCCAGCGCCCATGCCCTGACCGTCGATACCCCCCTGCCCGACCTGGCGCAGGAAGCACGGGCGCGGGCGCTGTTCCATGACCTGCGCTGCATGGTCTGTCAAGGGGAGTCGATCGCCGATTCGCCTGCCGAAGTGGCGTCCGACATGCGCCGTACCGTGCGCGAGCGTATTGCCGGGGGCGATTCGGATGCGGCCATCAAGCAGTATCTGGCGTCGCGCTACGGCGACGCGGTGCTGATGCGTCCGCCACTCCGGGTGAGCACCTGGGCACTATGGTTCGGGCCGCTGCTGATCCTGCTGGCGGGCGGATGGATGGCCCGGCGGGTGCTGAGGAAATAATGCCGCTACTTTATCTGGCACTGGCTCTTATTGCCTTCGCCGCGCTGGCGGTGCTGGCATGGCCAGTATGGCGGGCGCAGGATATCCCGCTGCCGCAGCGCAAACGGGCAGTTTTGGCGCTGGCGGCGTTCTTTTTTCTCGGCGGCTTCGGGTTGTATCAACTGTTGGGCACGCCGGAGATCGTGCCATTGCTGAAGGCGCGCGAGGAAAAGCTGGCGGAGATAAAAGAAACCGTTCTGCGCCGCTCGCAGGAAGTCCAGTCGGACCCGAAAAACCTGGGGGCATGGGTCGAACTGGGGCAGAGCTTCATGGAAATCGGGCAGTTCGACGGGGCAGCGAATGCGTTCAAGCAGGCGGTGCTGATTTCCGAAGGGCACCCTGCCATCATCATGGCCTATGCCAAGGCGCAGATCGCGGCGGCAGACGGCAAGGTGACCGACCAAGCGAAAAAAGGCTTGGAGATGGTGCTGCTGCAGGAACCCGAGAATCAGGAAGCGCGCTACTGGCTGATCGTCCGGCAGCTGCAGGATGGTAGGCAGGAGGATGCGATGCGGTCGATGAAGGAACTATACCGCTCGTTGCCGGATGATTCGCCGCTGAAGGAGCGGATCAACCGGCAGATTGGGCGTTAGAACCGTGCCGGATCGGCGGGGTAAACGCCTAAAACCGACACTTTTTTGCAATAAAAACTCAGCTCTTCGAGCGCATTTTGCACTGGTTTCTGGCTCGGATGGCCTTCGCAGGTGAGGAAAAACTGCGCCGATTCGCGCGCCGCGCCGCCCGGAATATAGCTCTCGAGCTTCACAATATTGACATTATTGGTCGCAAAACCGCCCAGAGATTTATACAAAGCGGCCGGAATATTACGCACTGAGAACAGGAGCGTGGTGAGGATACGCGTGCCTTCCTGCGGCTCGGGATCAATCGGTTCGCGGGCGATGATGATGAACACCGTCACGTTGTCGTCCGAATCCTGCATATGCTCTTTGAGCACGGTGAGCCCGTAAAGCTGCCCGGCGAGCGGCGAGGCGATGGCAGCTTTAGTGGGGTCGTTCCATTTCGCCACGTCGGCGGCGGCGGCGGCGGTGTTGGAATAGGTGTGCGTAGTGAGCTTCAGTTGACGCAGGTTATCGCGGCATTGCAATAACCCCTGCGGATGCGAATATACATCTTTAACTGTCTTCAGCGTGGCGCCTTTGGGGGCCAGCAGCTGATGCTCAATATGCTGGAAATACTCCCCGACGATATGCAGATTAGTTTTAGGCAGCAAATGATGGATCTCCGCCACGCGTCCGGCCTGCGAATTCTCGATGGGGATCATGCCGAGCGCCGCCTTGCCCGACGCCACTGCCTCGAACACATCTTCGAAACTGGGGCACGGCAGGGTCTGCATGTACGGGCAGGCCTGACGGCAGGCCAGATCGGCATTGGCCCCTTCCACGCCCATAAAGGCAATGGTATTTTCGGGATCGATGATGGCTTGAGGCACGGTTGTACTGGACATAAGCTAATAAAAATCCTAAATAAGAGGGCTTTAATAACATGTAACAAAGCAATTGTCATCCTCGGGCTTGCCCCGGGGGTCCATTTTTAAAAGAATGGATTCCCGCCTTCGCGGGAATGACAAAGAAAGCATATGAAATGACTGTCAAAAAATGGACCCCCGAAACCTGGCGCAAGCTGCCGATCAAGCAGCAGCCGGAATATAAAAATGCCCAGCAGTTAAAGGCGGTTGAGGGGCAGCTGGCGATGATGCCGGTGCTGGCGTCGCCCGATGAGGCGCGGGCGTTGAAGCGCGAGCTGGCGCAGGCGGCGGTGGGCAAGGCGTTCCTGCTGCAGGGTGGCGATTGCGCGGAGAGTTTTGCCGAGTTTTCCGAGGATAACCTGCGCCGGTTTTTCCGGGTATTGCTGCAGATGACCATGGCGCTGATGTATGGCGCGGGGGTGCCGGTGGTGAAGGTCGGGCGCATCGCCGGGCAGTTCGCCAAGCCGCGCTCGGAAGGTACGGAGAAAAAAGAAGGTAAGGAGCTACCGGCCTATCGCGGCGACATGGTCAATGCCATGGAGTTCGACGAAAATGGGCGCATACCCGATCCCGAGCGGCTGCTTCGCGCCTATTACCAAGGCGCGGCGACCATCAATTACCTGCGCACGCTGGCGCGTGGCGGCTATGCGTCGCTCAACCGCATCAACCGCTGGAACATGGAGTTCGCACAGAGTTCGGCGCAGGGCAAGCGCTTCTCCGACCTGGTGGCGCGCATCAATGAGTGCATCGGCTTTATTTCGGCTTGCGGCCTGCCGATCGACGAGGTCGAGCAGTTCTCTGAGGCCAGCTTCTTCACCTCGCACGAGGCGCTGCTGCTCAATTATGAGGCGGCGCTGACCCGATTCAGCAAGACGGATGAGAAATATTACGCCGGATCGGCGCATATGCTGTGGATCGGTGACCGCACGCGCTCGCCCGACGAGGCGCATGTCGAGTTTATGCGCGGCATTGCCAATCCGATTGCGATGAAGTGCGGCCCTTCGATGACGACGGACGGCCTGCTCAAACTGATCGACATCCTGAACCCCGAGAACGAACCGGGGCGCCTCACCCTGATTTCGCGCATGGGCGCGACCAAGGTCGGCGAGCTGTTGCCGCCGCTGGTACGTGCGGTGCAGAAGGAAGGCCGGAGCGTCGTCTGGTCGTGCGATCCGATGCACGGCAACACCATCAAGTCGCCCAACGGCTATAAGACGCGCAAATTCACCGACATCCTGACCGAGGTGCGCCAGTTCTTCGCCGTGCACAAGGCGGAAGGCACGGTGGCAGGCGGCATGCATTTTGAGATGACCGGGCAGGACGTGACCGAATGTTTAGGCGGCGCGCAGGCGATTTCGGAGATGAATCTTTCGGACCGGTATCACACCCACTGCGACCCACGTCTTAACGCTTCGCAATCACTGGAGCTGGCGTTTTTGATTGCCGAGACGCTGAAGAAGCAGAAATCCTAACCGTCATTCCGGCCAGAATTTAATTTTTGGCCGGAATCCAGTGTGCCGCGTCTGCGGCACGAATATTCCATACCGCGCCCACGGCGCTTGACTGGATTCCCCTATAATTTTGCTACGCAAAATTCGGGGAATGACAAAAAGAAGCCGAGACGCTGAAGAAGCAAAAAGGATGATTGATGGAAAGATGATAGATGATAAGATGACACTCTTATTATCTATTCTCTTATCATCCATTATCTATTCCTAAGGAATCATCACTATGACCAAGACAAAAACCGGCGGCATCGCCGCCGATCAGTTGCGCAGCATCATTCAGCGTGTCGAGAAACTCGAAGAGGAAAAGGCGGGGATTTCCGCCGACATACGCGACGTGTTTGCCGAGGCCAAGGGTAACGGGTTCGACGTCAAGGCCATCCGCACCATTATCAAGATGCGCAAGATGGATCAGTCTGAGCGCGAAGAGCAGGAAACCGTGCTCGACACCTACCTTCATGCGCTCGGCATGCTGCCGGAGGACGACACGCGTGCCCGCAAACGCGAAGAGGAATTCGAGGCGGCGTGATACTCCTCCCCCTACGGGGGAAGGGATTTTTTTGATTCCCACACCTTTGCCAGTCTGGTGAAGCGGCTGAAGCCGTACATCACGGAATTGACGAATCCCCAGAAGCCCTGCAGGCAATAGCCGCGCAGGATATAGGCCTTGAGGAACCCCAGCGGGAATGCCAGCAGGATGCGCGTGCGCAGCAAAGGCAGCGGTACCCCGCGCTCCATCATATCCTGCGCCTGCATGTCGGAGTAGCGGTTGATTTTCGCAATGCTGTGCGCGATGCCGCGTGACGAATAATGCAGCACACTATGTTTCAAATCCCCCACCGTCCCGCGCTCCATATACACCCGGTCGTGCACGCTGCTGTCGTGGTAGCGCCCGGACTGGCGGTTATAGAGGCGGATGGCATTGATGCTGTGCGCAAAGGGAGCAGGCTTGTCCCTACCCGGCATCACTTCAACAATATCTAACCGGTAAGCATCATGCGAGGGTTGGTGCGTGAACAGCGCCGCAATCTCCTCTGCCAACTTTGGACTTACCACCTCATCGGCATCAAGGTTCAAAAGCCAGTCGTTGCGGCACTGGTCTTCCCCGAAGCGCTTCTGCGGGCCGTAGCCGGGCCAGGGATTGAAGATGACGCGTCCTCCCGCCGCCTCCGCGACCTCCACCGTATTGTCGGTGCTGCCGCTGTCGATAACCACTATTTCGTCTACCCAGTCACGTACGCTGGCGATAGTGCGACTGATGCGGTCGGACTCGTTGACGGCGATGATGAATACGGACAGCGGAAGCTTACTCAACCGGTAATCCTTTCATGCGCGGCAGGCTGGCGCTCACGGCGAGGCTATACCAGAACAGGATGGCCGGCCAGTTGGAAAAAGCGCTCTGCGTAATGATAAGCGGGAACAGTACTACCGCCATGCCAGCGCAGGCAAACGCCGCCAGGATGCAGGACGGACCGGTAAATTCCATGTCACGCCACGCCCGCCGGACGATCAGCAGCATGGAAAATACGAATAGCAGGAAACCGGATGTTCCGGTGGCTTCCAGCCATTGCAGGTAGATATTGTGCGGATGCATGTCGCAGAAGAATACCTGCAGCACCGGCATGTTTTCCTGACAGGCGTCGCGGAACTGCTGCGCGCCGATGCCGGTCAGCGGATGCTGCGCCCACAGGCCGATGGCGGCCTTGAACAATTGACCGTAATACGTGTTCTCGACGTCGGACAGCTGCTGGAGAGAGAACAGGATCCGGTGCTGGAGGCCGGGCTGCGTAGACACGACCACTGCCACCAGCGCCGCCATCAGCACGCCGGCCAGCAGCAGCCGGCGCCGGAGGATGGGGCGGCAGACAAACAGCGTCAGGCCGATAACGCCGAGCCCAAGCAGCGAGAGGAGAGTAGCCGAGCGTTCGGAACTGACCATGATCACCACCAGTATCAGCATGGCGGCACCGATAGCCCAGCAGAGGCGACGGTAATTCCGGTGCGCAACGAAGTAGTAGAATAGAACGCCTGTCAGGGGCAGCCCTACCTTTAGCAGGTAATTGCCTACGTTGGGATGCCCCAGCATGCCGGTCAGTCGCGTCCACCGGTTGACGATATTTCCCGTTTGCGTGATGTCGTGTCCCGACAGGGAGGTGCCGGTCAGGTACTGCCAGCCGCCATCGATCGCCACCATCAGCACAGCGGCCATCCCTGCTGTGGCAGCGATGCCAAGTGCGCTGGGCGAGATGAGCAGCCAGTAGCGCAGCGCCGCGTAAAACAGTACGAAGCGTCCCCAGATCAATGCAACGATGAAGCTCTGCCGCGCATCGTAGGGCGTAAGCGGGCTCATCAGCATCATGAGCACCCAGAGGGCCGCAAGCGTCCGTATCTCAGGTTCACGTATCCAGCCCCAGTCGCGGGTGATGGCGCAGTGCATAACGAACAGTAGCCCGATCAGACTGGCGGCGATGTCCGCCCCTGCACGGCTGACCGCAAGCAGCAACGGCAGCGCGCATAGTAGAGTGAATGCCGCATGCTGCGTCGAACGGAAAAACAGGCGCGGCTCAGGCAGCACTGCCTGCAACACGGCGCACTCCCTGCAGTGAGGCAAAAAATTCAGTCATTTGCGCCAATTCATTGTCGTTGACGGGTTCCAGCGTCCATTTTGAGCGCACATAACGCAGGAAATCCGGTGACAAGGTAGCGCGGAGCTTGCCGCGCATGAGGCGGTGCTGCTTCCACATGGCCGATAGGCAGCGACGGTACAGGTGGCGGCGCGCCGTTTCGTCAAGATCGGGGAAATCCACCAGCATGTCGCGGTGGGCCAGGAAGCGGTCATGGTTGAGCTGCGATACGTTGCGCGACAGTTCACCTTCGACCTTGGGAATCAGTAAAATGGGTGCTTTGAGCACGATGAAGCGCCGCGCGACGCGCGACAGGCGAAGGCCCAGCGATTCGTCCTGGATAAAGACGCGCTCGTCGCAGCCGCCTGCCTGCATGAAGGTCTCGCGCCGTACCAGCTGCGACATGCGGTGGATACGCTGCTGGAACACGAATGCCATGGGATTGTCGCTGACGATGTATTCGGCATTCTCGGGCACGCGCCGTCCAATCAGCTTTTCACTCTCAGTCTCGGTTTTTGTCCACCCGCCATGCACCACGTCAGCGTCATGCGCCTCCATCAACGCCAGCATCAGCGAGGTGGCGTTGGCGGCCAGTATGTCATCGGAGTCGATAAACTGCAGGTACTTTCCGCGCGCCAGCCGCGCTCCCTGGTTGACGCGCACGCTTGGGCCGGCGTTGGTACTGTTTTTCACGATGGTAACATTGAGAACGCCGCGGGTGACCTCCTCGATGACTGCCAGCGAGCGGTCGGTCGATACGTCGTCAACGAAGATATATTCGGATGGAATATTGCCGTCCTGCTTCAGCAGCGACGTCGCCGTATGCCCGATATACGGCTCCTTATTGTACACGGTGACGATATAGCTGACGGTGATGTTATCGGTCATGGCTCGCTCTTTTTTTGCTGTAATGTCAAAGCATAACGGCCGGATGTTGTAAACGGGAAGTTATCATCATTCCCGGAAAGCAGGAATCCAGTAGTGCTGCGTCTACGGCACGAATAGGTTCTATACCACCCATGGCGCTTGGACTGGATCCCCCTATAATTTTGCTTGCGCAAAATTCGGGGAATGACGATTTAAAGATTTTGATAAATCTCCGCCGCTGCTTCCCCCGGGTTTTCGGCTTCGGTAATAGGCCGACCGATGACCAGATAATCTGCCCCCTGCTTAAGCGCTTCCTTCGGCGTCATGGTGCGCTTCTGGTCGTCTTTCGCGCTGCCTTCCGGGCGAATGCCGGGAACAATACGTAAAAAACTTTTTGGCACGGCGGCCTTCAATATATCCAATTCTAGGGCTGAACAGACAATCCCACCCAGACCGGCATTCTTTGCCAGTTGGGCCATTGATTTGACCTGTTCTTTCATATCTCTTTCAATGCCGATGGCGCGTAGATCATCGCGTTCCAAGCTGGTCAGCACAGTCACCCCCACTACCTTTGGAGCATTCTCGAATTTAAAAATGTCACTAATGGTTTTGGAGGCATCTTCCATCATCTTCTTGCCGCCGGATATATGAACCGTCGTCATGAAAATGTTTAAATCTGACAGCGCCCGCATTGCGCCGACAACGGTATTGGGAATGTCATGAAACTTGAGATCGAGAAAGATCGGAATGCCTGACGCCTCCAGCTCTTTTACTCCCCTCACCCCATTATAAGTAAAAAACTCCAGTCCCAGCTTGATAGCGCCAATATGGGGTTTGATCTGTCGAGCCAGCCGCTTGGCTTTGTCGATATCGGTGGTATCGATGGCGCATATGATGGGATTGTGAGTGCTCATAGAGATGTAAGTAATCCGCCGGATTCGGCAAGTCACCAAAAATGTGGTTATTCCCCACCCAATTATTAGTTGATAATATAAATATATATGCTATTTTAGGTGGCATATTCTGGTGCAAAAATAGAGAGATATGCATCATGATGCCCATTCATATATCCAGAACCTCCACCGATTACCTACGAAAAATTAAGGTATTGGTCGTCGACAGCGACCAGCGGATCATCGATCTGATGGTCAATGTGCTGCAGCATCTCGGGTTCAGGGACATCTTCGGAGCCAGGGATGGCTTTAGGGCCGTGCAGACCATGCGTGGGCACGATATTGACCTAATTATCACCGACTGGGAACTGCGGCCGTTTGAAGAAGAGCATCCCCTCGACCTGCCTCCGAACCCGGTGATTTATTCCGAGCTGTGGACGCCGGTGCCGCCGGAGGACGGCGCCTGCCTGGTCAAGTATATCCGCGCGTCGAAATATTCCCCGAATCCGTATGTACCGGTCATCATGCTGACCGGCCTTGGCCTGCGCGACCATATTGAATACGCGCGCGATTGCGGCGTCAACGAAATCATGCTCAAGCCATTGTCGATGGAGCGCCTATGCCAGCGTATCACGGCCATCATCGACGCTCCTCGTCCCTTCGTCACCGCCACGGCCTATCAGGGGCCGTGCCGGCGGAGAAACCCCGACCCCTGCTTCAAGGGAAAGGAGCGGCGGCGCAAGGATGTCAAAGTCTTTAAGCATGGTAAGTAAAGGAGTAAAAGGTGCCAGTTCTGCATCCGAAGAAAAAAACTGAACCGTACCTGACAATTCCCGAAAATATCCTGCGCCGGAAGATTGGAGCGCATGTCAAATTGAGCGATATTTTCACAGCGGATAAAATCCATGAGTGCCAGGACATCATCGATCAGGCGCTGGCAGACCTGCTCCGAGAAATGGAAACCGAGCTGGCCGGTGCCGGTAATGCTTATATCATCTGTGTGGATGACCGGGCACAGGCTGCAAAGGCCCTGGAGAAAGTCGCAGCGGTGGCGGGCAGCATCAAGCATCGCATGGAGTCGCTCGATTTTGCGTTCGGTTTCCGGGTTGCGCAATCGCTCTGTGACTATCTATGCGGCGCTCTTGCCTCCAGCCAGGACACGTTGCTGATTGTGTGCAAGCACATCGCCGTATTGAACATCATCATCCGAGATCAAGTCAAAGGCGATGGCGGAATCATGGGACAGGAAATACTAGGCAATCTGGATACGCTGATTAAAAAATCCCGAAAGTAAGTTATTCCAGGCTGTAAACTGTATCGCCGCCGACCACGGTGCGCACCGCCCTGCCCCTGGTTTTCCATTCGTCAAAAGGTGAGTTGAGCGACTTGCTGACAAACTGCTTGGGGTCCATCACCCATTCCCGGTCGAGGTCGATCAGCGTCAAGTCAGCGCGCGCGCCTTTTTTCAAACGTCCTGCCGGGACGCCAATGATATCCGCGGGCTTATAGGTCATCGCTGCGATGATATCGCGCAGTGGCATGATCTTGTTATGATACAGCGACAGGGACAGCGGTAGCATGGTTTCCAGCCCGACGATCCCATAGGAAGCTGAAGAGAGCGGTACGCGCTTGCTTTCCTGGTCGTGCGGCGCGTGGTCGGTGGCGATGGCGTCGATGGTGCCGTCCTTCAGGCCTTCGATCACCGCCAGCCGATCGCGCTCGGCGCGCAAGGGAGGATTCATCTTGCTGAAAGTGCGGTATTCGCGCACTGCCTCGTCGGTCAGGCTGAAGTGGTGTGGCGCTGCCTCGGCAGTGACGCGCAGGCCTTTCTTCTTCGCACGTCGAACGGCGTCGATCGCCTCGGCGGTGGAGATATGCAGCACATGGTACTGGGCGCCGGTCAGTTCAGCAAGAATGATGTCGCGCTCAACCATCACTGCTTCGGCGGCGTTCGGCACGCCCGCCAAGCCAAGCTGCGCTGAGACGATACCCTCGTTCATGCAACTGCCGCGCGACAGGTGCAAATCTTCCGCATGCTGCGCCACCGGCACGCCGAGGTCGCGCGCGTAGGCCAGCGCCTTGCGCATGACGCCGGCGTTCATTACCGGCAACCCGTCGTCGGTGAAGCCGACCGCGCCGGCTTCGCGCAGCAGGCCCATCTCGGTGATTTCCTCGCCCTTCTGGCCCTTGGTGATGGCGGCGTAGGTGCGGACGTTGACATACGCCGTCTCGCGCGCCCGCTTGTGGATGAAGGCGACCAGCGCGATATCGTCGATCACCGGCTTGGTGTTGGGCATGCAGGCCACGGTGGTGATGCCACCGGCCGCCGCCGACTTGCTGCCGGTAGCGATGGTTTCCTTGTATTCCTGCCCCGGCTCGCGGAAATGCACCTGGATGTCGAGCAGCCCCGGCGTCAGCAGATGCCCCTTGCAGTCAACGACCTCCGCCCCTTCCGGCGCGTTCTTCGCCAGCGCGGGACCGAAATCAGCGATGGAATCCCCAATAGTAAGCAAGTCGCCTTTCTTATCCAGACCCGACTCGGGATCGAACAGGCGGGCGTCGGTATAGATGACGTTTTTGTTCGGGTCGTTTTTGTGCGTGGGGAGGGTGAAATGCTGTTTCATTTGCCCTTCCCCTGCTTTTTGCATTTAATACTGATTTCCTTTTCAGCCGTGTTGACGATTTCATCGATTTTCTTTGAAATGAGTGATTGTATCGCGTTTTGATCGTCCTCAGGTGACAACTGGTTCACTTTATTCTTGAAATCCTTGTCAATGCTTCTGACAATAATATTCTTTAGCAGCTTCCTATCTTTCATTATATCTTCCGGAGGTTTATCTTGCAGGCACAAAGCAATGTCGAGCGGTATAATCGATTTTGCATATTGTTTGAATAGAGCAGATTTACATTTCCGGGGATGCACCATCAGCTGCTCTAGAACATAATTGAAAGATTCAAAAGGATCTTTTTCCGACTGATATGCGCGTGCATTAGCTAATTCAGGAAGATTCCGCTGGCTTTCAACCGAGAAAATTAGGTTCCATAGGGGATTTTGCGAATGCAATCCTGATTCCTGAGAGACACGCAATTGCATGTCTTTCTTAGCCAGCATCGCGGCCTGGTCTTTTCCCGGGATTTTAAATGTCAGTGGCGATTGATCATCAATGAAATGCAAAAGCTCATGAGTTATTAGGACATCGTCAGGACTCAATACTGTGATAATCGGGGTGAAGCTAAAAATGTTATTTTCAGTTTGCGTCCTCGATCTATAAGAGCCCCCTGCAGATATGGTATCACCTATACTTGCTTGATCTCTATCCGCAACAAAATGTCCATGTAGCTTCACAAAAGCATTCCACAAGTCAGGGGATTTGAGTTTGGCAAGGCTCTGCCAAGTATTCTCCAAAAACTGCCATCGTTCATCTTCTTCCCATCTGGCATCATTGATCTGCGTTTGTATATGCGCCAACAGATCAGAAAAAGTACGGATGCTGCCCGCTTCCTCTTGCCTCCTTGGATAAGCAAAATCGTAAGACTCAAAATCCTGTGGTGGGAGGAATCCTCGCTTATCCAAGGTAGCGGCAAGATTTGTTAATGATTGAGGAGGCATGGCTCATTTAACCTGTATTGCCGGCTAACAGCTCCAGCACGGCCTGCCTGACGGCCACGCCCATTTCGACCTGATGCAAGATGATGCTGCGGTTGATGTCGTCGGCCAGCTGGCTGTCGATTTCGACGCCGCGGTTGATCGGACCGGGATGCATGATCAGCGCGTCGGGCTTGGCGTGCGACAGTTTTTCCGCGTCCAGCCCCCAGAAGTGGAAGTATTCACGGAACGAGGGGATGAAATTGCCTTCCATGCGCTCGGTCTGCAGCCTGAGCATCATGATGATGTCGCAGTTCTCCAGGCCCTTTCGCATGTCGGTGAATGGCTCGACGCCGAAGGACTCCGGATAGGGCAGCATCAGCGTCGGCGGGGCGATGATGCGCACCTTCGCGCCGAGCAGGTTCAGGAGCTTGATGTTGGAACGGGCGACGCGGCTGTGCAGCACGTCGCCGCAGATAGCCACGCGCAGGCCCTTGATTTTGCCCTTATGCTCCATGATGGTCAGCGCGTCGAGCAGTGCCTGGGTCGGGTGTTCGTGGCAGCCATCGCCGCCATTGATGACCGAGCAGTTCACTTTCCGCGCCAGCAGATGCACGGCGCCGGATTCCTGGTGCCGCACGGCGATGAAATCAGGATGCATGGCATTGATGGTCATCGCCGTGTCGATCAGCGTCTCGCCCTTCTTCACCGAAGAGGATGCGACTGACATATTGATGACATCGGCCCCGAGCCGCTTGCCAGCCAATTCAAAGCTGGTGCGGGTACGGGTCGAGTTCTCGAAGAACAGGTTGACCAGCGTGCGGCCTTTCAGGATAGCGTGCTTCTTATCGGGTTCGCGGTTCTTGGCGATGTAGTAGCGGGCGCGGTCGAGGATGGTATAAACGTCGGCTTCCGAAAGCCCGTCGATACCCAGCAAGTGCCGGTGGTTGAAAGGCGGAGGCGTAACTTCGGCAGGCTTGGCTTTCATCAAGGCCCAGAGATAACCACAGTTCCTGCCTTGAGGCAATGTATAAAATGCACGGATTAACCGATGTTTAACCGGTATGTGCCTATGGTGGAAACGCTATGAAGCGTTCAATCGCCCCGCTACTGCTGTTCGTCCTTACCGCTTGTGCTGAAGGCATGGGGGTTATCAATGACTGGCAGCAGGCGGTTCCCACGACGCCGGTGGAGCTAACGCCGCCGCCGACCAACGGCGAAATGATAGCTGAAGCCGCTAAAAATGCTGAACAAAAAGGCGATTTCTCGCAGGCAGCGCAGCTGTATGGAAAAATGTATGAGAAAAACCCTCAGATTTTGCTAGCCATGGCGGAGAGCTATCGCCGTTCAGGTGACTATACCGGGGCGCTGACCGTGTATGACATGCTGCTGGAAAAGGAGCCCGGCTCGCTTGATGCGCTGGAAGGCAAAGGGCTGACCCTGCTCGCGCGCGGCGACATCGATGCGCCCGTACCGCTGTTCGAGGCGATAATGAAGGAAGACCCCAAGCGTTGGAAAACCCTGAACGCACTGGGTATCCTGTTCATCACGCGCAGCATGCAGCCGGAAGCGCAACAATATTTTACGGAAGCACTCAAACATAGTGCCGATAATGCAGTTATTTACAATAACATGGGAATGTCGCAGGCACTCGATCGTCATTTTGACGATGCGAGTGCCTGCATGCAGCGCGCCACGGAACTGGCTGGAGAAACGCCCCGGCGGCGGCGCATCGAGCTTAACAAAGCACTGGTGCTGGCCAGCAGCGGCAAGATGGATGAGGCGGGAGAAACCGCAAAGAAATATTATACGGGTGAGAAACTCGGCAAGATACTCGATCTGTATGGCCGCATTGCGAAAGATGAGGCGCTAGCAGCTTCCTATCTCATGATGGCGGCAACGGAAAATCGTGTGATATATCCGGAAATGGAAGCGTCTAACACCAGGCAATAAGCGAAAATCTATTGCTGCAGGAATTCCTTACCCGCCTTTTCCATTAGCTTGTGCCCCGACTCGGTACCGATTTTTTCAGCGTCCCTGGCATCTCCCTGCACATCGACAAGGTGATGGGCGCTGCCGTCCGGCTTGGCGATCAGCCCCCGGAAGTGGATTTTTCCCCCATCCACCGCGGCATGGCCGGCGATCGGCGTGCTGCAGGAGCCGTCCAGCACGCGCAGGAATGCCCTCTCGCAGGCGACCGCCTGCTCCGTCGGCAGGTGCGACAGCGGCTTCAGCAGCCCGAGCGCCAGCGGGTCGTTCCTGCGGCAGACGATGGCAAGCGCTCCCTGACCCACGGCGGGCAGGAAAGTATCAAGTGACAGCACGATTCCGGGCACAGCGGTGAGATGCAGGCGGTTGACCCCCGCCCGGGCCAGCATGGTGGTGCGTATCTCGCCGCGCTCGATTTTATGCAGCCGCGTCTGCACATTGCCGCGTAGTGTAACGACATGCAGGTCGGGGCGGTGCATCAGCATCTGCGCCGTGCGGCGCAGCGACGAGGTGCCGAAGGTGGCGCCCTGCGGAATATCCTTGAGGGCATGAATCCCCTGCCCGACCAGCATGTCGCGCGGATCCTCGCGTTTCAGCATGCAGCCAATGGTAAGTCCTTCCGGCAGCGTGGTTTCCATGTCCTTGGCCGAATGCACTGCGAGATCGATGGTACCGGCCAGCAGCGCCTCGTCGATTTCCTTGGTGAACATGCCTTTGCCCATGCCGACGTCCGCCAGCCGCTGCTCCTGGAAGCGATCGGCGGTGGTGACCATGCTGAGGATTTCGAGATATCCCTGTTCGCCCAGCTTCGGCCATGCGCCCAGCAGCTTGAGGCGAAGTTCCTGTGCCTGCTTCAGGGCCAGCGCGCTTTTCCTTGTGCCGATACGGATTCTTTTTGCTACGGTAGGCATGCTTAGTGTACTAGGCTATGAGGAATAAAATTCAAAGGTTTTTTTATGCTGATGCTGGGAATCGAGACCAGCTGTGATGAAACGGCGGCGGCAGTGGTTTCCGATGCTAAGGAAATTCGTTCCAATGTGATACTGTCGCAGACGGCCGAGCATCTTCCCTATGGCGGCGTGGTGCCTGAAATCGCGGCGCGCGCGCATCTCGACCACATTGATGCAGTCATTGACAAGGCACTGACGGATGCTGGCATACGGCTTCCCGATATCGATGCGGTTGCCGCCACTGGCGGGCCAGGGCTGATCGGCGGCGTCATTGTCGGGGTCATGATTGGCAAGGCCATTGCCTCGGTGCAGAAGAAGCCGTTCCTTGCGGTCAATCACCTCGAAGCCCATGCGCTGACAGCGCGATTGACGGGCAACGTACCCTTTCCCTACCTTTTGCTGCTGGTATCGGGAGGGCATTGTCAGTTTCTTTCCGTTGAAGGTGTCGGGCGTTATCGAAAACTGGGGGGAACGGTGGATGATGCGCTCGGCGAGGCGTTCGACAAGATCGCCAAGATGCTTGGCCTTGAGTATCCCGGCGGTCCAGCGGTGGAAAAATTGGCACGTGGGGGAAATGAGCAGGCTTATGATTTTCCGGTTCCGATGAGGGGCCGTAAGGGCTGCGATTTTTCCTTCTCCGGACTGAAAACGGCGGTGCGGTTCAAAACGCAGGAAATCGGTATGCCCACTGAACAACAAAAAGCCGACCTCTGCGCCTCGTTCCAATATACCGTCGGCGAGGCCGTCACCGACCGCGCGCGGCATGCCGTCGCCATGTTCCGGGAAATGCATCCGCAGGCAGCGCATTTTGTGCTGGCGGGCGGAGTGGCGGCCAACCAGTATCTGCGTGGGCGATTGGAATCGGTGGTACGGGAATACGGTATGACACTGACCGCGCCGCCCATCAGGCTCTGCACCGACAACGCAGCCATGATTGCCTGGGCGGGCCTCGAGCGTCTCATGCTCGGGATGGTGGACGAACTCGATTTCGAGCCAAAGGCAAGATGGCCGCTGGAATAAACCGCTACTTCAGTACGAAGCCGTTTCTTTGCAAAATACTTTTTGCTTCATAAGACTTCAGGTATTCGAGAAATTTCCGCGCCTCGTCCATGTTTTCGCCAGCGATAACCACCGCGTGATACTCGATCGGTTTATGTGATTTTTCCGGTAGCAGGTCGAGCACGCGCACATCGCTGCGGCCGATGACCGTGGAGTGGAAGAACACGCCGTAGGCGTGATGCTGCGCGACCATCTCGATCATCTCATCCAGCCGCTTGATATAAAGGGTATAGGCTTCGAGATCGCCGGAAACGCGCAGGTTGCGCAGTGCCTCCCTGCCATACACGCCTTCCATCAGAGTTTCCGGATGGCCGACCACGAAGCGCTGCTCGCCCTCCATCTGGTTGATCAGCGCCGCTCGGGGAAAACGTTCCTTCAGGTTCACCGTCAGCGGGCTGTCTCCCGGACCGGCCAGCGCCAGCCGGCCCCTTGCTATCGGTGTCTGCGAATAGACATCGGTCAGCCCCTGTGCCTTCAGTTGCTCGATCCATGCCAGCTTCGGCGTGATCAATACGTCGGCGGCAGCGCCTTCCATGATCTGCGTCGCTTGCATTGCGCTGGGCGCAAAGGAGATATTGACGGCTACATGCCGGTCACGCGTGTAGCTGCGGGCGATCTCGGCGATCGCGATACCCATGCTGTGGTCGGCCATGAGAGTGATGGTATGTACCGACATGAGGGTGTGGGCGGGAGAAGATAAGATAATTGTCATTCCCGCGAAGGCGGGAATCCATAACCACAAGCAAAGTAATTTTTTACGTTTATTGACCTTGGCGTTGTACTCAAACTTCCATGCTCTGGCATATGGATTCCCGCCTTCGCGGGAATGACGGCTCCTTTTATTACGGCATGGCGGCATTATGCAACTGTTCGAAGCGGCGGATATTTTCCGGCGATAATTGCACGCTGATGTGGATATGTCCATCCTCAACCTCTTGCCCTATCACTTTGCCGTGCGCATGCAGCCAGGCCAGTGCCTTGCCGTCCTCTACCGGCAGACGGTATTCGGCGGGAGTGAAAAAACGCTGCTCGATCTCGCATTTGATCACCGTAAGCAGCGTGTCAAGACCAGCACCGCTGATAGCAGAGACCGGAATGCCTTCTCCTTCATAAGGAGCTAAGAGTTTATCCGCCTTGTTTCCTACCTCTATGATGTGGTCCGGCATTTTACCGAACAGGCTTTTCAGCACCTTTTCGACATCGCGTTTCTGTGCCTTGGCATCGGGATGGGAGATATCGCGCACATGCAGCAGCAGGTCGGCTTCCAGCACTTCCTCCAGTGTAGCGCGGAAGGCGGCGACCAACTCGGTCGGCAGGTCAGAAACGAATCCCACCGTATCGGAAAGGATGATTTTGGTGCCGCCGGGCAGCTTGAGCCCGCGCATGGTCGGATCGAGTGTGGCGAACAGCTTGTCCATGGAGAGCACCTTGGCGCCGGTCAGACGGTTGAACAGCGTCGATTTGCCGGCGTTGGTGTAGCCGACCAGCGCTACTACCGGATACGGCACATCGCGCCGCGTCTTGCGGTGCAGTTCGCGCGTGCGGGTGACCTGGGTGAGCTGTTTTTTGATCTTGGCGATGCGGTCGCGAATCAGGCGGCGGTCGATCTCGATCTGCGATTCGCCGGGGCCGCCTAGGAAACCGAAGCCACCGCGCTGGCGTTCCAGGTGGGTCCATGATCGCACCAGCCGGCTCTTCTGATATTCCAGCGCCGCCAGCTCGACCTGCAGCTTGCCCTCATGCGTGCGGGCGCGGGCACCGAAGATTTCGAGGATCAGCGCCGTGCGGTCAATGACCTTGCAGCCCCAGGCTTTCTCCAGGTTGCGCTGCTGCACCGGCGACAGATGGCCGTTGACGATGACCAATCCCATCTCGTTCCCGTTGACCTGGGCTTTGATTTCCTCGACCTTGCCCTTGCCGAGGAAAGTCGAAGGGCGGGCATGCTCCAGCGCCACGATGGCGCTCTCCGTCACATCGAGATCGATGGCATGCGCCAGGTCGATCGCTTCCTCGAGGCTGGCCTCAGGGTTGCGGCTGGAGGGCTGCTGCTTGAAATAGGGGTGGAGGATGAGGGTGCGCATAGTCTATCCGTCACCACAGAAATGGCGTTGCTGGACCGCTTCCTCCGGTTTGAGGGATTACCCCTCCGCAGGAGCGGTCGCCGCCTGCTGTGCTTGCTGCGCGGTGTCGACGCCCTCTTCTTCGTACAGCGTCACCGGCGCCGAAGGTACCACGGTGGCAATGGTGTGCTTGTACACCAGCTGCACCTGCGGGCCGCGGCGCAGCAGGAGGGAGAAGTTATCGAACCCGGTGATGTTGCCCTGTAACTTCACGCCGTTGGAAAGGAAGATGGTTACCGGGATTTTCTTTTTGCGCAGGGTGTTTAAGAACACATCCTGAATATTCTGTGATTTCTCGGCCATAGGGCCTCCGTTTTTTATTATTATTGTTGTTTCTGCGTCCTGCGGAACGCGTCAGCGTCGGCGCAAGATGAAGGGTCACCTAAGATACGCCTTCACCTGCCGCCCCGCAACTATTTTTCCATGCGTGGCAAATTCCTCATGATTATCATCAATATCATCCAGTTTATAGTGATAATTCACCATGATGCCGGCTGATTGCTTCAATCCTTTCGGTGAGGTATCGCCCAGCCAATTGAGCCGCTCCAGCCGGGCGCCGTTGAACAGATGAAAGTTTGCCACCGGGTCGATGCATTTACCATTCTTTTTCTCCACGACTAAATAATGGGCGCATAAACGCATCAGGATCGGTTTCAGGGCTTCACGAATGGCTTTGTCCTTGGTCCAGTAATCACTGTCCAGCAGTCCATGCAGCGCGTAGGCCGGGTTATCCTGCCGGGTCAGGCGTTTGAGGGAGGCCTGCTCGGCGGTCGTAAAGACAGTGGTGTCGCCTTTCAGCAGCAGCGGGTCAAGCCAGGTGCGGAATCCCGGAATAGGGGAAAGGGTAGCAAATGTTTTGATGTTCGGGAATTCGTTAGTCAGAACACTGACCACGCGCTTTATCAGAAAGTTGCCGAAGCTGATGCCCGCCAATCCCTTCTGGGCGTTGGAGATGGAATAGAAAATGGCGGTGTCGGCACGATCAATGTCAGCAACCGGGCTGGTTTCGTCCAGCAGGTGCTGGATATTGTCGGTCATGCCCTGAACCAGCGCCACATGCACGAAGATCAGCGGCTCGAGCGGCATCTTATTGTGGAAAAAGGCGAAGACGCGGCGGTCAGCATCGAGGCGATTCTTGAGATCGTCCCATGAGTCGATTTTGTGTACCGCTTCGTATTCGATCAACTTTTCCAGGAGTGCCGCCGGGGAGTTCCAGGTGATCTCCATGAGGTCCAGCAACCCGACATCGAACCATGACGATAGAATGTGCTTGAGGTCGTATTCCAGGCCCTTAAGTTTCGGGTCCTTGCCGACCAGCGGCAGCAGATCCTCGCGCATGTTGACCAGGAATTTGAAACTGTCAGGCAGTGCCGTGAACTGGCGCAGGATGACGCTGCGCGGCGTCACCAGCGCCTGCCGCAGCTCGATTTCCAGCTTCAGGCGTTCGGAGGGGGAGGCCGTGGCGTAGGCCTTCGCCAGCTCGCTGATTTTCTTCTGATCGACGTCGAATTCCTTGGCCAACACCTGCAGGAAGCGTGCCTGCCCCGTTTCGTTAAGATTGAGATAAATGCGGCCAAGATCCGCGGTGTGGGCGCGGGCGGTGATTTCGCCACCGTGACTGTCGAGGCACTGCTGCATTTTTTCGCTGAGCGCCTCGATATCCTCTTTGGGAAGGTCGGGCCGCAGCTGGGCGCCAAGGGCTTGCCGCGCCGTGCCCTTGATCTCGCGCCAGGTGCGCAGCAACCCTACCACCGTGCGGCGGCGCAGATGGCCGAGGCTGGGCTTATGGGCGAATGTGCGGGCGGCCTGGGTGGTCATGGCGGATATATAAGCACAGACTTGTGTTGGGGCAATAGTTGAGATATGAAGCGCCCACAAGGATGCGCTATGAAAAATAAAATCAAAAAAGTTGTGCTCGCCTATTCCGGCGGGCTGGATACGTCGATCATCCTGCGCTGGCTGCAGGAGACCTATGGCTGTGAAGTGGTGACCTTCACTGCCGACCTCGGACAGGGCGAGGAGATTGAACCGGCGCGCAAAAAAGCGCAGATGATGGGCGTGAAGGAAATCTTCATCGAGGATCTGCGCGAGGAATTCGTGCGCGATTTCGTGTTCCCGATGTTCCGCGCCAACACGGTGTATGAAGGCGTCTACCTGCTCGGCACGTCGATCGCCCGCCCGCTGATCGCCAAGCGGCAGATCGAAATCGCGATTCAGACCGGCGCCGACGCGGTGGCGCATGGGGCGACCGGCAAGGGCAACGACCAGGTGCGCTTCGAGCTCGGCTATTACGCGCTGAAGCCGGACATCAGGGTCATCGCCCCGTGGCGCGAATGGGACCTGACCTCGCGCACGAAGCTGATCGAATATGCCGAGAAGCACCAGATTCCCATTGCCAAGGACAAGCGTGGCGAAGCCCCCTACTCCACCGATGCCAACCTGCTGCATATTTCCTACGAGGGCAAAGTGCTGGAGGACCCATGGATAGCGCCGCATGAGGATATGTTCCTGCGCACCGTTAACCCGGAAAAAGCGCCTGACGAGCCGACCTATATCGAAGTCGAGTTTGAAAAAGGTGACCCGGTGGCCATCGACGGCAAGAAAATGTCGCCGGCGACATTGTTGACCAGACTGAACGAACTGGGCGGCAAAAACGGCATCGGCAGGCTGGATCTGGTGGAAAACCGCTATGTCGGTATGAAATCGCGCGGCATTTATGAGACGCCGGGCGGCACTATTCTGCTGGCGGCGCATCGCGGCATCGAATCGATCACGCTCGATCGCGGCGCGGCGCATCTGAAGGACGAGCTGATGCCGCGCTATGCCGAGCTGATTTATAACGGGTACTGGTGGAGCCCGGAGCGCGAAATGCTCCAGGCGCTGATCGACAAGTCGCAGCAGAACGTGACCGGCACCGTCAAGCTGAAGCTATACAAAGGCAGCGTCTCAATAGTCGGCCGCAAATCGCCCAAGTCGCTCTACAGCGAAAAGATGGTGACCTTCGAGGACGACCGCGGCGCCTACGACCAGAAGGATGCAGCGGGGTTTATCAAGTTGAACGCGCTGAGGCTGCGTTTGCTGAAGAAATAAAAAAGGGCGACCTGAAGGCCGCCCTTTCCCCATTGTATTAATTGAAGTTAGTGTAGCTTCTCCCCATGGATGGCCAGATCGAGGCCGGCATGTTCGGTCGCTTCGTCAACGCGCAGGCCAATCAGCAGGTCGATGACCTTGAGGATCAGCCACGACATCACGGCGCAGTAGACGATGGTCACCAGCACGCCCTCGCACTGGGCGAGGAACTGCATGAAGCTGCCGTCCACGCCGCCGCCGGCGCTGGTCGCCAGGAAGCCGGTGAGCAGCGCGCCGACGATGCCGCCGATGCAGTGCACCCCGAACACGTCGAGCGAGTCGTCATAACCGAACTTGAACTTCAGGCTGCAGGCATAGAAGCAGACCGCGCCCGCCGCGACGCCGATGATCAGCGCGCCGTTTAAGTCTACGAAACCGGAGGCCGGGGTGATGGCGACCAGCCCGGCGACGGCACCGGAGATGATGCCGATGACGCTGGGCTTGCCCCGCGTCAGCCATTCCGCCGTCATCCAGGCCAGAGAGGCGGCGGCGGTGGCGACATGCGTGACCAGCATGGCCATGCCGGCATTGGCATTGGCGGCGACGGCGGAACCGGCGTTGAAGCCGAACCAGCCGACCCACAGCAGGCTGGCGCCGATGACCGAAAATACAATGTTATAGGGTGGCGCCATCTCGTCGCGGCCGAAACCTTTGCGATGGCCGAGCACGATCGCGGCGACCAAGCCGGCGATGCCGGCGTTGATATGGACGACGGTGCCGCCTGCGAAGTCGAGCGTTGGCCCGAAGCCGAACAGCCCTTTATAGCCTTCGATGCCGAGGCCACCGAGCATGCCGCCCGGCCCCCATACCCAGTGTGCGATCGGCGCATAAACCAGCGTGAACCATGCAGCGATAAACAGCAACGCCGCCGAGAACTTGATGCGGGTGGCGATCGAGCCGAAGATCAGCGCACAGGCGATGATGCCGAACGTCATCTGGAACATCACGAACACGGTTTCCGGAATGGTACCGCTCAAGGAGGCAAGTTCGACCCCCGACAGCATGGATTTGCTTAAACCCCCGATGAAGCTGCTGCCCTCGGTGAAGATCAGCGAATAGCCGTAGACGACCCAGAGGATGCTCACCAGCGTGACGGCGACGAAGCTCTGCATCAGCGTGGCGAGCACGCTTTCCTTGTGCACCATGCCGCCGTAGAACAGCGCCAGGCCGGGGATGGTCATCATGAGCACCAGCAGCGTGGCGACCAGCATCCAGGCAGTGTTGCCTGAATCCAGCGCAGGGTCCTGTGCGAGTGCCGGGATGGGAACAGTACAGGAAAGAAAAGCCACAAGGGCAAGAAGGGAGAAGGAATAAAAAGCGTTCTTCATCGAATACCCAAGTCAAGGGGTTGATAAAAAACGCCCTGCGAAAATTGTATTAGTTATTTTTTATGTGCCTCCGCTTAACATGCGAGGGAGGTAATGTCAAAAGAACTCGTCATCACCCGAATCACGTCAGCGATTCTACGGTAACCCAGCTAGATTCCCTTAAGATTCGCTGCGCGAATCCGGGGAATGACTAATATAATCCATCCCAGCAGCGCAACGGTGCTCACTCCATAAGCAATCCAAATCAGCAAAGGGTTTCCATGAGTGGCGGCGTAATACAGAGTAACGCGATGTTCACCTGCAGGAATGTCCAGCAGCATCTGCCCTGTCTGCTCCTGCGGATAAAGTGCCAGCGGTAACTCGCCAGTGTGCGCTTCCCACGCCGGAAAATGATAATGGTCAATGTGCACCGTCAGATTTTCTTTCGACTTCGTATCAAATACGATGGCGTTTTGGTCGAATTGTTGCAGGGCCAGTTCACCAGTGCCTTCCGCGATGCGCACGCGCTCCGGCATTTGGTCTTGCCGCTGGAGCATATGCCTAATGGTGAAGTCCTGCTGCGCGATCCACCGCGTGCGGTATTCGGGCTGCGTTGCGATATTCGCTCCCAGTACCCATTGCCTCCGCTCCTTTGATTCCTCTGCGCGTACTCCGACGACCAGGTACGATAAAAGCACCATCAGTCCGAGCAGCAGAATAAAATCGGCCTTCCAGGTTTTTAATTTCTTTTCACCTGCGAAGTGCTGCATCCATACTGCTGCCAGGAAGGTCAGCGTAACCATGAATATGGCTTGCATCCGCCAGGGAAAGAAAACCTGCTGCAGTGGGCCGAGCAATTCATACAACGGCTTGCTGACCGGGAAAAGCAGCAGCATGGCAACCAGCGATGCCCCGATCCATGCGATGACTTCGCGGCGCACGAAGATGTCACGAATGTGCTGCCGTTTTGCCAGCATGTAGATGGAAAACACCAGCAGTGCGAGCAGCGTGATGGCGATGGCGAGCACGATGCGCCCCTGCGCCAGCTCGGTAAGGTTATAATGCGAGAGGAATGTGTTCGGCCAGCCTCGCGGTCCGGCCACCAGATCAGGCGGCGCCATGAACTGCCGATAGTAGATGGCTGGCACGAGGTAAAAGGCGGCCAACGCAGCTCCCCATATCAGTGCTGCGTCGTAGCGCCATTTCGACAGCCACCCTCCCCACGCCACAATAAGGAGATAGGTTCCGCTGGCCACGATGGCTACTACTGCACCAGGCATATGGGTGAGAAACGTCAGGCCGAAGGTAACGGATAGCGGTAACAGCGCACGATGATTGTCGAGAGCGATCCGGCGGGTATATTTCAGCACCAGCGGCAGCGGCGCCAGGAGCCATATCTCCGCATGTGCGGTGCGGAACAGCATGGCTTCCATGCGGTAGGGCATGAAGATGAAGAGCAGCGCGGCCAGCAGCGCCCGCCCAGGGGTGACAATATCCTTCAGCCAGCTGTAGCAGGCGAGGCCGGTAACGAAGGTGGCCAGTCCCATGCTGATGCCGTACAGACCGTAGAGCGAGATGCCCAGATGCGTCAGCGGATACAGCAATGAAGCGATGTAATATGGCAGGGGAAAGTAAAAGAAGAATACTGGCGAACCCAGCCCGGCATTGGCTTTCATGCACCAGCGCGGGTACAGGTCGCCCTGCCAGAACTGGCCGGCGAAGCAGTCGATCAGCATCATATGCAGATCGATGTCACCGCCGAGGTCGAACAGGGCGATGGGAAGAATGTTGAGGAGAGAGGCGAGGAAGAGGATGGAGAGAAGGACTTTATGTAACATGCCGGTCTCTTTATTCTTATCTTGTCACTCCTGCGTAAGCAGGAGTTTTGCTGATTGCCTTAAATAAGCAAGCCCCCTGCTTTCGCAGGGGTGACAATTTTACCCCTTCTTCAGCCGCGCCAGTCCCGCTTCAAGATCACGGATCAGATCATCGGGATGCTCAAGGCCGATATGGATGCGCAGCGCCTGCCCCTTATAGGGCCACTTGCTGACCGAGCGAATCTTGGTGGGGTAGAAGGGGATCATCAGGCTTTCGAACCCGCCCCAGCTGTAACCCATGCCGAAGAGTTCCATGTTGTCCAGCATGGCGGCGAGCTGCGCCGTGCTGGCAGGTTCCTTCAGCACGAAGGCAAACAGGCTGCAGGCGCCCGTGAAGTCGCGCTTCCACAGCTCATGGCCGGGCGCGCCTTCCAGCGCCGGGTGCAGTACCGCCTCGACCTCCGGCCGACCGCGCAGCCAACGGGCCACGGTGAGCCCCTGCTCGTACTGCTGTTTCAGCCGCACGGCCATGGTGCGCAGCCCTCGCTGTGCGAGGTAGCAGTTATCCGCGCTGGGATTGCCGCCAGTGTTTCGGAAGGTACGCAGCAGCGGCGGATAATGCTCGTTCTTGCAGGAAACGACGCCCATTACCAGGTCGGAATGGCCGGAAATGTATTTGGTGGCAGAGTGGATGGAAATATCGACGCCGAGTTCGAAAGATTTCATGTAAAGCGGAGTACCCCAGGTGTTGTCGCCGATGACGATGCAGTTCTTCTCATGCGCCGCCTTGGCAATGGCGGGAATGTCCTGCACCTCAAAGGTAAGCGATCCCGGACTTTCAACATAAACCACACGGGTATTGCTCTTGATCAGCGAAGCGATGTCCCTTCCAATCAGCGGATCGTAATAAGTGACCTCGACGCCGAAGCGTTTCATCTCATAATCACAAAAGCGCCGCGCCGGGCCATAAACGCTGTCGACCATCAGCAGGTGGTCGCCGTTTTTAAGGAAAGCCAGCAGGGACAGCACGATGGCCGCCAGCCCCGACGACAGCACGATGGCCTGGTCGGCTCCTTCCAGCTCGGCGAGGCTGCGTTCCAGCGTATCGCTGGATACGGTACCGTAGCGCCCGTAGGTGGCATAAGGGCAGTCGCCGCGTTCGGCGGCCTCGAAGGCGGCCAGCGTCGGGAACAGGATGGTCGAGGCACGGTAAGGTGGGGTATTGACAGCGCCGCGGTGAATATCGGGGGCGCAGCCGAGGGTAGCGAGAAGCGTTTCGGTTTTCATGAATCAGGCAATGGTTGAAAGGGCAGGTTGCGGAAACATCACCCGATAATCACTGCGACAGAAGGTCTTGTCAACCGCTAAGCCCTTGTCCTGCCGCTTTCAGATAAACATGCGGTAGGACAAGCCGACCACAACATCGGTGACACCCCGTTTCTCATTGCCGAAGGGAAGAAAGCAGGAGCGGTACTTGACCATCTTGCCGTCAGACGTGAGAAAATGCCCCTCGCCCTCGATGGCGCTCTGGGTCTTAATGACGTCCGGCAGTTCTTTGGTAAGCGTGGAAGGGAAGTGCTTGACTTGTGTATTGATTTCGCGGCCTGTCATATCCTGCCCGCAGATGGCGATGATCGGGGCGCCCATATAATCGAACTTGTAGAGGCTGCCCTTGATGCCGATCCTGAAGCAGTTGGGCCATAAATCCTCAATCACAGACGTATTAAGGTGCTGGATTTCGGGCATTGGCTTGTCGCCGCGCAGGCGATTCCAGTAATGCAGCATGCGCGCGGCCAGCCGTTGGTCTTGTTGCATCACGATCCTATATTGCAAGCGGCGGGTAAAGACGTTAGAAATCTTACTCTTTCACCGATAATGAATCGTTAATATGGCTAAACACTATTACCCTGAGGTCGATCCCAACCCCGATTTCTCTGTCATTGAAAAGGCAGTGCTGGCCTACTGGAAAAAGGAAAAACTATTTGAAAAATCAGTGGATGCCCGTCCTGCTTGCAAGAATAGCGAGCTCAATGAGTTCATTTTTTACGATGGTCCGCCCTTTGCCAACGGCCTGCCGCATTACGGCCACCTGCTCACCGGCTATGTAAAGGATTTATTCGCCCGCTACCAGACCATGAAGGGCAAGCGCGTCGAGCGCCGCTTCGGCTGGGACTGCCACGGCCTGCCGGCGGAAATGGGTAGCGAAAAAGAGCTGGGCATTTCCGGTCGCGCCGCCATCACCAATTTCGGCATCGGCAAATTCAACGAGCATTGCCGTACCTCGGTGATGAAATACACGCAGGAATGGGAAGAATACGTGACGCGCCAGGCGCGCTGGGTGGATTTCAAGAACGACTACAAAACCATGGACATCAACTTCATGGAGTCCGTGCTGTGGGCGTTCAAGCAGCTTTATGATAAAGGCCTGGTGTTTGAAGCCTATCGCGTGATGCCCTATTCCTGGGCCGCCGAAACGCCGCTTTCGAATTTTGAAACCAAGCTCGATAATTCGTACCGCGAACGCGAGGACAAAGCCATCACCGTGGCGTTTGAACTCAACACGCCGCCGCACGGTGCACCGAAAGCCGATAAATATTATGTGCTGGCATGGACGACCACGCCATGGACACTTCCGAGTAACCTGGCCTTGGCGGTGAATGCAGAAAATGAGTATGTGTGCATTCGTCATTCCCGCGAAAGCGGGAATCCAGTTTGTTATATTATAGGTGCTAACGCTGTAGCTAGATATGCAAAAGAATTTGGTGATGCCGAAGGAAAAGTAAGTGTGGATTCCCGCTTTCGCGGGAATGACGTGGTAGGATTAAGCTACCACCCCCTCTTCCCGTACTTTGCCTCGCATAAGCATTCGTTCAAGATTCTGGATGGCTCGTCGTTCGTTAGCGATGCCGACGGTACCGGCATCGTGCATATGGCGCCGGGGTTCGGTGAGGACGACCAGAAGGTGTGCGAGGCGAACGGTATCGAAATCGTCGTGCCGGTCGATGGGCAGGGCAAATTCACCGACAAGATATACGATATTCCCTATCCTCGTCATTCCCGCGAAGGCGGGAATCCATACTCTGAGACGGTGGTTATGGACCCCCGCCTGCGCGGGGGTGACGAAGTATTGAGTCTCAAAGGCCTCAACGTCATCGCCGAGCCGGGCGGCAGCAAGTTCGGTTTGGCCAATGACAGAATCATTGATTACCTCAAGGCCACCGGCCAGCTTATCAAGCAGGAGCAGATCAAGCACAACTACCCGCATTGCTGGCGCACCGACACGCCGCTGATTTACCGCGCCATGCCGAGCTGGTATGTCGAGGTGACTAAATTCCGCGACCGTGCGGTGGAGATGAACAAGCAGATCAACTGGATTCCCGCGCACATCCGCGACGGGCAGATGGGGCATATGCTGGCCACCGCGCCTGACTGGTCGATTTCGCGTAACCGCTTCTGGGGCACGCCGATACCGGTGTGGCGCTCCAAATCCGGTAAGATAAAAGTGTTCGGCAGCATCGCCGAAATCGAAAAAGCCAGCGGCCAGAAAGTCAAAGACCTGCACCGCCCGTATATCGACGAGATCGTCATCCACGAGGGCGGTGAGGAATACCGCCGCGTCGAGGACGTGTTCGATTGCTGGTTCGAATCGGGCAGCATGCCGTTCGCGCAGGTGCATTATCCGTTCGAGAACAAGGACTGGTTCGAGGCGCATTTCCCGGCCGATTTCATCACCGAATATGTCGGCCAGACGCGCGGCTGGTTCAATACGCTCATCATGCTGTCGACGGCGCTATTCGACAAGCCACCCTTTCAGAATTGCGTGTGCCACGGCGTGGTGCTCGATTCGGAAACCGGCCTGAAATATTCCAAGCGCCTGAAGAATTACAAGGACCCGATGGAAGTGATGGACAAGTTCGGGGCCGACGCGCTGCGCTGGCTGATGATTTCCTCGCCCGTGATGCGCGGCATGGACCTCTCGGTTGATCCTGAAGGCAAATTTATCCGCGACGTGGTGCGCCTGGCCATCAAGCCGATCTGGAACGCGTATAATTTCTTCTGCTTGTACGCGAATGCGGATGGCATCAAGGCGAAATTCTTAATTGATTCAGAGAATGGAATGGATCGGCATATTTTAGCCAAGTGTAAGCAAACAGTGGAAAGCATTGAACAATCGCTTGATGTGTACGATACGCCCAGTGCTTGTGATGCCGTATCTGTCTTTTTCGAGGTGCTTAACAACTGGTACATTCGTCGCAGTAAAACACGTTTCTGGGCTGAAGAAAAAACCCAAAGCAAGCAAGAAGCTTATGACACGCTGTATACAGTACTTGTAATAATTTGTCGCGCAGCTGCCCCTCTTTTGCCCATGACATTAGAAGAAATCCACCGTGGCCTTACTGGTGAAGAGAGTGTTCATTTGATGGATTTCCCAGATGTAAAAAGTCTCAATGTGGATGAAAACCTGGCAAGAGAAATGGATTTCGCAAGAGACATTTGCAATGCTGCACTTGCAGTACGCAATGCTGCTAATATTCGTGTGAGGCAACCGCTTGGTAAAATGACCTTGGTTGGTAATCGGCAGTTTCCACTTGGTTTGGGAGCAATAATAGCAGATGAAATAAACATAAAGAATTTTTCTAATTCAAAAGATCTTAAACAATACGCCACTCTCAAACTCTCCATCAACAACCCCGTCCTCGGCAAGCGCCTTCCTGCCCTGATGAAGCAGATTATTCCTGCTTCCAAGAAGGGTGAGTGGAAACAGGTGGACGGCACGGTGGAAATTTGCGGTGAGAAGCTGCTGCCTGGTGAATTCACGTTGCAACTCGAACCCAAGCCCGAATACAAGGACCGGGCGCAGGCACTCTCTACCAACGATGCGCTGGTGATCCTCGATACCACCATCACGCCCGAGCTTGAGGCCGAGGGCATCGCGCGCGACCTGGTGCGCATGGTCCAGCAGGCGCGCAAGGATGCGGCGCTGGATGTATCGGACAGGATCCGGCTGCACATCGGCGCGCCGGAGCCGATCGCCAAAGCGGTGGCGGCGCATAAATCATATGTCATGGAGCAGACGCTGTCGGTCGAGCTTTCCGAGAAAAAACCGGAGCCGGCCATCTTCTCTACCGAGAACACGCTCGACGACCAGAAGGTGATTATTTCCTTTGCCATTGCGGCCTAAGGTATTGATTGTTAAACCGTACTGGCAAGCCAAGTTTTTGTTTCTGTAACAAAAACTTCATATAACGCGGCTTTTGCCGATCCCCTCTTTGGAGTAATATTAAGAAAATACAGCCATTAGAGGAGCAATCACATGGCGGAAGGTCGCGAATATAAAGGTCCTGGTAAAATTACCGGCGCGGTTGGCAGAGGTGCCGCCGAGGGCGGTATTCTTGCCGGTATCGGCGCTGCCATCGGTGGACTGATCGGCTGGAAGTTCGGTAATGCCAAAGCGGGCGCCAAGTGGGGTGCCGGAATTGGTGCAGCCGCCGGCGGCGCGCATGGCGCCTATGCCGGTATGTCGAATGTCGGCGCCGCGAAAGAACAGCTGACGGATACGCAGGCCGCGCTCGATGAGGCGAATGTCGAGCTGGAGCAGAAAGGCCAGTTCGTCCAGAAGCTGCTGGCGGAACGCAGCCAGCCGAAAACCCCCGGACGTGCGGCATAAGAAGGAGGACGGCCATGTCGGATAAGAAAGACGAAAAATACAAAGGTCCCGGCGGATTTACCGCCGCCGTCGGCAGAGGCATTACGGAAGCCGCCGTACTCGGTACGCTGGCGGCGATTGGCGGAGCGGTGGTTGGATTCTTCGTCAGGAAAAAATTGCCTTCTTCGGTAACGAAGGAAACTATAGATTTTGTTATGCACGGTGTTAGCAAAGGACACCTTGATAAGAAAGATGCAAAGATAATCTTGAATGGTGCCGCAGCCTTAGGAGGCGGCGTCATCGCCGGCGCTACCGGTGTGGCAGTTGGCGGCGCGCATGGACTGTATGCCGGTGTATCCAATGCCTCCGCTGCCCGGGAACAGCATGCGGAACTGAAAACGGAAAACAAGTTCCAGAAAATGGTGATCGACAGCCGCAGCAATCTTTCCCCCGATAAAGGGATTGCCTAACCGGCGCCAAACCCCTTGCCAGTTAATGGCAGGTTGATTACAAAAAAGACCGTAACCTTACGGTCTTTTTTTTATGCCCGCTTCCGCCGCGACTCAGCAGCAGCACATGATCCTCGGTCAGCTGATGACCAACGAAGTGCTCGATCCCGCCATCCTGCAGGCCATGCAGGAAGTGCCGCGCGACAAGTTCCTACCGGAAAAGCTACGCGCCGCCGCCTATGTTGATGGTGAACTGGAGGTGGTGCCGGGGCGCTATTTGATGGACCCGCTGACCTTCGCGCGACTGCTGCACCTGGCAAATATTTCGTCTGAAAGCCGGGTGCTGCTGATAGGGTGCTTAAGCGGCTACCCGGCGGCGGTAATTGCCAAACTGGCGGGAGAAGTCGTCGCCACCGAAACCGACGCGGCGTTGATTACACAGGCGCGCGAGCTTCTGAAACAGCTTGGCATCACCAACGTCACGCTGCAGCAGGTTTCGTCGCTGCCCGACGGCGGCACGACACCGCCTTACGACATCATTTTCATCCACGGCTCGGTGGTACTGCTGCCGGAGAAACTCGCCATGCAGATGAAGCCAGGCGGACAGCTGGCCACCGTGCGCCATGCGTCCGATCGTCCCGGCGGGCGGGGCGGACTGGGCAAGGGACTGCTGGTGATGCGGCTCGCCGACCGGCTACAGTACCGTGAATATTTCGATGCGGGGGCGACGGTGTTGCCCGGTTTCGAGCGGCTCGATACCTTTCGGTTCTAAAGCCGCTTGTCGCATTCGCACAAACCATTTATAACCGAAGGTATGACGCGTCCGATAACGTGGCTGATATGGCCGATGTTCTTCGGCGGTGTGATTGACGCGCAGGCGCAGACACCGGATAGCGGCCTGCCCCCGCCGGATGCCGTCATCCGCTATGTTCCGCCGGACCGCGTATCGTCTCCTTCCCCTCCCCTCACTCCCAAAGTGCCGCCACACGCGCCGGTGGTGGAGGTGATTCCGCCGTCGGCCCCTGTGTCGCCTACGCTTGCGCCGCCGCTTCCGGTACCCGACGCCGATACGGGACCGCCGCCCGAGCAGAAGGATGAATTTATCGCAGCGCTTTCGCATGTCTATGCTACGCAACCGCAACTGAAGGCGCAGCGGGAAGCGCAGAAGGCGCTGGACGAAACGGTGGCGCAGGCGATTTCCGGTTTCCGCCCGGAGATCATCGCCGGTTATGACGTCAGCCGCGACCGTACCACCGGCGACGACGACCGCTGGGAGTATGAGAATTCGCATCAGAAGACGCTGACCGTCGAGCAGCCCCTGTTTTCCGGCGGCGGCACATTTGCCAATTTTCAGACGGCTAGAGAGCGCATACGCGCCGGGCGGGCGCAGCTGACGGCTGTCGAGCAGCAGGTGCTGTTCGCCGCCGTGGTGGCCTATACGGACGTGGTGGAAAAACAGTCGGTGCTCGAAGTCAACCAGAACAATGTCGACGTGCTGAGGAAGCAACTCGAAGCAACGCAGGCGCGTTACGAGGTAGGTGAGCTAACCAGGACTGATGTTGCCCAGTCGCAGGCACGGCTGGCCATCGCCATGACCGGCGAGCGGCAGGCGCTGGGCGACCTCGAATCCTCGCGCGCCACCTTCCGCCGTGTCGTCGGTTACGATGCGCCGCAGCAGGTGGCACTGCCGCCCGAGCCGGAGTCGCTGCTGCCTCAGCATGTGGAGCAGGCGGTGGAATGGTCGCAGGTGAATGAGCCGACCCTGCTGGCAGCGCGTTATCTGGAGGAAGCGGCGGATAGCGCCATCAACCAGCAGGTCTCTACCCTGCTTCCCAGTGCGTCCGTGCAGGCAACGGCCTCGCGTGGCAACGATCCGATTCCCGGCCTTGGCCGCGGGCATAACGACAGCCTTCGTCTTAACATTTCCATCCCCCTTTACCAGTCGGGCGCCGAGTGGTCGCGGTTGCGCGAAGCAAGATATCTGGCACAACAGGCCAAGTTTACTATGTTCGACACGCGCGACAGCGTGGTGGAAAACGCTACCCGTGCCTGGCAGGATTACCAGACGGCGAAGGCGGTCATCGCTTCCAACGAGGAAGCGGTAAAAGCGGCGGAGGAAGCGTTGGAAGGCATCCATCAGGAAGCGCTGTACGGCACACGCACCATCCTCGACCTGCTGGATACGGAGCAGGAAGTGTTCAATGCCCAACTCGAACTCGTCCGTGCAAGGGTGGCGGAAAAGCAACAGGCGTACCGTTTATTGGCAGCGGTAGGCCGCTTAACGGCACGCGAACTGCAACTGCCGGTTGACCTTCACGATCCCAAAAAGCATTATGACGATGTGAAATATCAGTTGATTGGTCTCTGATAATAGTATTTCTAATACGGGTGGATTATTCCCCTTGGGGGCAGCATAGGGATGCAGCATGGAGGCTAAAAAGGAAGCCAAGAAAGGCGACGATCAGGATTTATCCATGGAGGAAATCCTGCAATCGATTCGCAAGATTATCGCTGAGGATGACGACCCGGACAAGAAACCGGGGGATAAGAAAGCTAACGGCAATAAGGCCGACGACGACGTGCCGGGGTCGGATGTCCTTGAGCTTACCGAAATGCTTAAAGAAGATGGCACTGTTGAAAGTCTGAAACCCGAGGTGGTGGTAAAACCGGAGGCTGCAAAAGAAGCCAAGCCTGCTGATGTGCTAGGCAAGATCGACGAGGCGCTGAAACCGGAAAAACCGATTGAAAAGCCTGCAGAGAAAGCTCAGGAAAAGCCGCCGGGAAAACCGGCCGAGCCGGTTGCCGCCCAGCCGGAGGAAAAGCCCGCCGCGCCACCAGAGAAACCGCCTGAGAAGCCGGTGGAAGCCGTGTCCGTTGCTGCCGCTGCTGCTGAACCAGCCAAACCCGTTGCTCCTGCCCAGTCGGCGCCATCAATGGCTCAGGCGGAGGCCGATGCGCTGCTGTCGAAAGCCGCCGCAGAAGCCAGCGCCGCCGAGTTCAAGCGCCTGCAGGCTGCCGCCGAGCCACCGCTGCCGCCGGTCGTCACCACCCCCTCCCCCGCTTTCAGTTCCGGTCTGACGGTGGAAACCATGGTGATGGACATGCTAAAGCCGATGATGAAGGCCTGGCTGGACGCCAACCTTCCCGCCATCGTCGAGCATATCGTCGAACGCGAAGTGCGGAAGATCACGCGACACTAAAAGCAATGACCAAAACCTATGGAAAGTCACGGCTTCCCAGCCGTCATGTGACGGAGGGGCCGGAGCGCGCGCCGCACCGGTCGTATCTCTATGCCATGGGGATTCCGGAAAAGGGCATCCATGCGCCGCTGGTCGGGGTGGCGACCACCTGGAATGAGGCAGCGCCTTGCAATATTACTTTGGGGCGGCAGGCGCAGGTGGTGAAAAAAGGCGTCGCCGCTGCCGGAGGCACGCCGCGCGAATTTACCACCATCACCGTTACCGACGGCATCGCCATGGGGCATCAGGGCATGAAATCGTCGCTGGTTTCGCGTGAAGTCATCGCTGACTCGGTGGAACTGACCATGCGCGGGCATTGCTACGATGCGCTGGTCGGGCTGGCCGGGTGCGATAAATCCCTGCCGGGGCTGATGATGGCGATGGTGCGGCTCAACGTGCCGAGCGTCTTCATGTATGGCGGCTCGATTCTGCCGGGCAAATTTCAGGGTAAGCAGGTCACGGTGGTCGATGTCTTTGAAGGCGTCGGCAAGCACAGCGCCGGGGTGATGAACGACGAAGAGTTGCATGCGCTGGAGCAGGTGGCCTGTCCGTCGGCTGGAAGCTGCGGCGGCCAGTTCACGGCCAATACCATGGCCTGCGTATCGGAAGCAATCGGCCTCGCACTGCCCGGCTCGGCGGGCGCGCCGGCGCCGTACGAATCGCGCGATGCGTTCGCCTTCGAATCCGGCGAAGCGGTGATGATGCTGCTTAAGAATAAAATCCGCCCGCGCGATATCGTGACGAAAAAAGCGCTGGAGAATGCCGCCGCCGTTGTCGCTGCCACCGGTGGCTCGACCAACGGAGCGTTACATCTGCCCGCTATCGCGCATGAGGCGGGCATCGATTTTGATATTCATGCGGTAGGTGAAATCTTCAAGCGCACGCCCTATCTGGCCGATCTCATGCCCGGCGGTAAATACACCGCCAAGGATCTCTATGAGGCTGGTGGCGTGCAGGCGGTGATGAGGACGCTGCTCGACGGCGGCTACCTGCACGGTGATTGCCTAACGGTCACCAGTAAGACCATTAAGGAGAATCTGAAAGATGTGAAGCTGAATCCGGAACAGGATGTAATTTACCCACACAATAAACCGCTTCGGCCGGAAGGTGGTGTGGTCGTACTTAAAGGCAACCTTGCACCTGAAGGCGCCATCGTCAAAGTGGCGGGCATGAAGAACCTGGTGTTCAAGGGCCCAGCGCGCTGCTTCGATTCTGAAGAAGCCTGTTTTGAAGCGGTCGACAAGAAGAACTACAAAGAAGGCGAGGTGCTGGTGATTCGTTATGAAGGCCCGAAGGGGGGGCCTGGCATGCGTGAGATGCTGGCCACCACCGCCGCGCTCTACGGTCAGGGGATGGGTGACAAAGTGGCATTGATCACCGACGGGCGTTTCTCTGGCGGCACACGCGGCTTCTGCATCGGCCATGTCGGGCCCGAGGCGGCGATAGGCGGCCCGATCGGGCTATTGAAAGACGGTGATCTCATCATCATCGATGCTACCAAACAGCTTATCCATGTCGAACTCAGCGACGCCGAGCTTGAAAAGCGCCGCGCTGTCTGGAAATCCCGCCAAACCGATTACCAGTCGGGAGCGCTGTGGAAATACGCCCAGGCCGTTGGCTCCGCTGAAAAAGGCGCTGTCACCCACCCGGGGGCAAAGGCCGAAACGCACGTGTTTGCGGATATTTAGTCATCCGTCATTCCCCGGATTTGCGCAGCAAATCCTAGGGGAATCCAGTCCTTATATTCAAACTGGATAACCCTAGAATCGCTATGCGATTCGGATGATGACGCATTTCCTGCTTTCACAGGAATGATAGTCAGGCAGCCCGCTGCTCAAGCCGCTGCTTCATCTTTTCTTCCAGAACTTCCATTTCTTCACCTAGTTCCGAAGCTTCATGTGATTCGATCTCCTGCTTGGCAGCCTTGAAAACCTGTTTTTCCTCTTCTTCCATATGGTGCAGCAGTGCCTGGCGGATGGCCCCGAATTTTTCCCACCATAGCTGTTCCCGCGGGTGCATGCTCTCGATTTCCTCGAACATAGTTTCCACTTCCTTGTGCTCTTTCTTAAAGTTCGGCACTTTCTCGCTGAGCTGTTCGTCACCGCTTTCCTTCAGCGCTTCATAGAAAGTTTTTTCTTCCGATTTGGCATGCGACAATATTGCCACCTTCAACTCTTCGAGCACCTCTAGGCAAACCTGTTCATCGTTCCGGCCTTCGAGGATCTCATCCATCATGGAACGAGCTTCGTCATGATCACGTTTGATTTTGGTATAGATATTCATAACGGCCTCCTTGTTGTGGGATGACCGATTATGGTGATTCCCGCATAAAATAGCGATATGTCAGTGAGGTTATTAAAGAGAGTGCTGCTGTTCCTTTTGCGCCAGGTAAAAAGCGTTCAGCAGGTTAACCATATCTTGTGTAAGGTCCAGCGTGCGTTCAGCACCTGCATAACCTCGCGCTGTTGCGAAGGCATCGGCATGTTTATCCGACTTTTTCTTCCACCGCGTTGATACCAAGCATCTTGAGCTTGCGGTGGAGGGCCGAGCGTTCCATGCCGACGAAGGAGGAGGTACGGGAAATGTTACCGCCGAAGCGCTCGATCTGGGCGGCGAGGTATTGTTTTTCGAACAGCTCGCGGGCGTCGCGCAGCGCCATCGACATGATATCGGCATTGGTCTCAGGCCGTGCCAGTACGGGGTTGGAGGTCAGGATTTCCGGCGGCAGTTCGCCGGCCGCGATCGGCTCGCTCTTGTCGGAGGCCATGATGAGTAGCCATTCCATCATATTACGCAGCTGGCGTACATTGCCCGGCCAATGATAGGCCTGCAGCATGGCGACTGCCTCGTTGGACAGCTCGCGTACGGGCAGGCCAGCCATCTCGCCGGCGCGCAGCAGGAAATAGCGGCACAGGTCGGGAATGTCCTCGCGGCGATCCTTCAGCGCCGGCATGCGGATGGGCACAACGTTGAGACGGTAATATAGATCCTCACGCACGCGGCCATTGGCAATTTCCTGCTCCAGATGGTGATTGCTGGCGGCGATCACGCGCACATCGACCTCAACCCGGCGATTACCACGCACGCGGGTGAACGCCTGCTCCTGCAGGGCGCGCAGCACTTTGCCCTGTGTCTCCAGCGGCATGTCAGCCACCTCGTCGATAAACAGCGTGCCATTATGCGCCCGCTCGAACAGGCCCAGCTTTTCAGCGCCGCCGTTCGGGTTGCTGTCCTCAATGCCGAACAATTCTGCCTCGACGCGGTCCGGCGTCAGCCCCGCTGTGTTCATCACCACAAAATTGCCATTGGAACGCTGCGACTTGGCGTGGATCAGGCGGGCAATCATCTCCTTTCCCGTCCCTTGAGCGCCGGTGATCAGCACGCGGCTCGCTGTGGGGGCAATTTTTTCCAGGCTGGCGCGGATTTGCTGGATGGCTTGGGAATTTCCATTGAGCTGCATCTCCAGCTTGCCCCGCAGCTTCAGCTCCTGGTTCTCGCTGCGCAGGCGGGCATGCTCCAGCGCGCGTGCCACCAGCAGCAATAGGCGGTCTTCCTTGAAAGGTTTTTCGATGAAATCGTAGGCGCCGGCTTTGATGGAGGCGACAGCCGTTTCGATATTGCCGTGCCCACTGATCATGATGACCGGCATATGCGGATATTTCTTCTTGACCATCTCCAGGATGCCGAGCCCGTCCAACTCGCTCCCCTGCAGCCAGATGTCGAGGACGAGGACTGAAGGGACACGTTCGGCCAGCGCTTTGAAGGCGCTATCGCTGTTGTGGGCAGTGCGGGTAGAATAGTTAGCGTCTTTTAAAATATCCGAAATGAGATCCCGGATATCGGCTTCGTCATCTACGATAAGGATGTCGGCGTTCATAGTAACCTTTGCGGTTAATAGATCATGCTAGGGTCGGTATGTAATTTCGAATAAAATCACGAATTACCGACACGGATTCCAGCACTAACTTGCGGCATATATATCACACTGTTGCAAAAAAGAAAGCACAACTCGCGCACCACCGGTGGGAATATTTTCCAGACTTATCCGTCCTTTGTGATCCTCGACGATTTTCTTAACGATAGCCAGCCCCAGCCCTGTGCCTTTGCTACGGGTTGTCACATAGGGCTCCAGCAGCTGTTGCGCCTCGACCGTCGGCAGCCCTATACCGTTATCCTCGATGCAAATTTCTATGGTATCGTTTTTGCAGAAGAGGCGAACATTTATGATTCCTCTTCCCCCTTGCGAAGATTCACCTCCTGAAGAAATAAATTTCGCCTCTATTGCCTCGGCAGCATTCTTGAGCAGATTGGTCATAATCTGGCTGATTTGTCGCTCGTCGCAATAGAAAGTAAGCGGCTGGTCAGGCACATCGGTCTGATAGTCGATGGCAGGATTGGCCACCTGCGCCGAAAACACCGCCTTGCGGATGATGGCGGTCAAATCTTCCGTAGCGAACTTCGGTTGTGGCATGCGTGCAAAGGAAACGAATTCCTCGACCATGCGTCCGATATCGCCGACATGTTTGCCGATCGTGTCGGTGTATTTAATAAAGTTATCCTGATCTTCGGTGATAAACTTAAGGTATTTGCGCTTTAGCCGTTCGGCTGATAGCTGGATGGGAGTCAGCGGGTTCTTAATCTCATGCGCCACGCGCCGTGCGACGTCAGCCCAGGCGGCACCCCGCTGTGCTGCCACCAGTAGCGTAATATCGTCGAAGGTGACAATGAAACCCTCGATGGCGGCATCGAACCGTTCGGCGGTAATGCGCACATGCAGCGTAATGGTTTTGCCGTTGTTGTTGAGCGTCAGGGTGGTTTGTGCCACTTCACCTGGCAATTGCTCGGCCTGTGCCAGTACCTCCTGAATGCCTGGCAATACCGATTCGATGCTGGTTTCCTGGGTTATCGGCCGGTCAATCTTACTCAGGATGGCCATGGCGGAGCGGTTGGAAAGGGTGATATTTTTATCTCCGTCCAGCGCGATGACTCCTGCCGACACACCGGACAGTACTGCCTCTGAAAAGCGGCGCCGCTCATCCAGCCGCCGGTTAGCATCGATCAGTTCTCCCCTCTGGGCATCAAGCTGTTCAGTCATCCGGTTGAAGGCGCGCGCCAGCATGCCGATCTCATCTTTATGAGGCACATCGTCTACGCGGGCGGAAAGATCACCGCCCCGTACACGTTCGGCAGCCATGACCAACTTGGAAATCGGGGTGGTCAGCCGTGAGGCAAACACCATGCCGTACCAGACCGAGGCCAGCAGCAGAAGCAGAGCCAGCGTCACGAATACCAGCGAGAAGGTGAATTGCAGCTGCCTTAATTGACTTTTGAGAGCATTATATTCGCTGACTGCGCCACGTGCATTATCCATGTGATTGAGCACTTTGCTGTCGATCAACCTTCCTACCAGCAGATAAACGTCATTCAATGCATCAAGCTTGATCAGCGCCCGCACCTTGTCGTTCTCCGCCGTCATCAACACTACTTCGCCACGGTCGGCGCGTGCCATGGCATCGGGGGGCATGCGCTCGAAGGCCAGGGCGAAGGAAAGCGTTCCCTGTGCGATTACCTGCCCAGAGTTGCCTTTGAAGACAATGGTTTCAGTCAACTCGCGCAGGGCCGCCTGCGTGGCGACAAGACGCTGGAATTCTTCCGCGTCACGCAATGACAGGCTGGAGAACTGGCTGACGTCGCTGGCCATGGCCAGCGCATCGCCGCGGATGTTCTCTGCATGTTCCTTGAGATAGGCTTCGGCTACCGCCAACGACTCCTGCACCGCCGTCTGCACCCGGTCATTGAACCAGGTTTGGATGCCGAGATTGAAAAATAATGTCGAGAACACCGAAACAATGATGGTCGGCGTGATGGTGACCAGAGAAAACAGCACCAGGATGCGCTTCTGCATGCGTGATCCGGCGGAACCGGCGCGTAAGGCCCCCCACAGGCGCCAAATGCGCCGCCCAATGATAGCGATGAGGATAGCCAGCAGTCCGAGATTGATCAGCAGCAGGGTCAGCACTCGCCGCGGTTTCATGCCCAGCGGTGCGTCGCTGCCGGTGATCACGATATAGGTGCCGATGGCGGATATAATTGCCGCTATGATAAGGATAACGGCGAGATGGCGAGTAATCCATTTGTAGTTGATGTAGTCCCGCAGCTGGATGAGATAAGCAGACATGGACTATCCAGCGGAAAGCGATTCGATATTGATGCCGAGATCGGTGATTTTTTTACGCAGCGTGTTGCGGTTAATGCCAAGGACAAAGGCTGCTTTCAGCTGGTTGCCGCCGGTGGCGCGCAGCGTCATCTCGATCAGCGGCTTCTCAATCAGCGGCAGGAGGCGGTCATAGAGGCCAGGCGGCGGCAGCTCCTCACCGCCGTGGGCGGCAAAATATTCCCGCAGATGCGCTTCCACCGTTTTGGCCAGGGTTGTGTCTCGTTCACCCGGCATTTCTTTTGCATGGTTTTTGATTGCGGCAAGAAAAGCCGCTTTGCCGATGAAACTTTCCGAATAAAGTGCGCTTAGGCGATACATCATGTTTTCGAGCTCGCGCACATTGCCTGGCCAATCATAGGCCTGCATGGCTTCCAGGGTGTCGGCTTCCAAGATTTTCGGCGATAATCCCTTTTCACTCGCCTTACGCAGGAAATACTGCGCCAGCGGAGCGATATCCTCGCGGCGCTGTCGCAGCGGCGGAATGCGGATGGGCACTACGTTAAGCCGGTAATAGAGGTCTTCGCGGAACTCGCCGTTCTTCACCAGCTGCATCAGGTCGCGGTGCGTGGCGCAGACAATGCGCACATTGGCTTTCAGCAGCCTGGTGCCGCCGACGGTCAGGTATTCGCCCTGCTGCAGGACGCGCAGCAGCTTGGTCTGCGCGTCCATCGGCATGTCGCCGATCTCGTCGAGGAACAGCGTGCCGCCTTCGGCCTGTTCGAACTTCCCGCTCTTGCGCTGGGTGGCGCCAGTGAAGGCGCCCTTCTCGTAGCCGAACAGCTCCGCCTCTACCAGCTCGCGTGGGATGGCCGCCATGTTGATGGCAACGAACGGTGCGGTTTTGCGCTTACCCAGTTGGTGCAGGGCGCGGGCCACCAGTTCCTTGCCGGTACCCGACTCGCCGATGATGGTGACGGTCAGGTCATTGTTCACCATACGGGCCAGCGTCCGGTAAATATCCTGCATGGCGGGCGAGGTGCCGATCAGGTGCTCGGCATCGCGCGCCTCTTCCTCTGCGTTGGCGGATATTTTGCTGTTTTGTTCAAGGGACTTTTCGACTGTCTCGATCAGTACGTTGAGGTCGAACGGCTTGGGCAGGTACTCATAGGCTCCCAGCTCTCCGGCGCGCACGGCCGTAGTCAGCGTGTTCTGGGCGCTGATGACGATAACCGGCAGGTCGGGCCGCGCCTTTCTAATGTAGGGTAGCAAGTCGAGCCCGGTCTGATGTCCTTCCCCTACCGGCATGCGCACGTCGGTGATGACCACATCACCCCTGCCTTCCCTCACCCAATCAAGCAATGTGTCGCCCCGATGCGTGATGACCGGCTCCCAGCCGCGCCGCTTGACGGCATGCGACAGCACAGTGCAGATGGCCTTGTCGTCATCGGCAATAAGAATGGTGGAGGTCATGTCAGAGTAGATTGCCTATAAATTAGGCAGCCAGTATAGTCAGCCGCGTTGGGGCTGCAACCTTAACTTGTCACTGGGAGCCACACCGTAAAGCGGGTTCCGCCGTCGAGTTCCGGGTCGAGCTCGACCACCGCGCCGAGGTCTGCGGCGATCTTGGCGACGATGGCCAGCCCCAATCCGCGCCCTTGTTCCTTCGATGAAACAAAGGGTTCAAACAAATGCGGCCGGACATCCTCAGGAATGCCGGGGCCGTTATCCTCGATGGAAACACCGACCGACAGCTTTACCCTCTCCTCCCGATGCGAGCGGTAGCCGCTGCGGTAGACAGTGGTGAAGGTAATGGTGCCGTCGAGTCGGTCTTTCAGCGCTTCAGCGGCATTCTTGACCAGATTCAGAAACAGCTGTACCAGCAGGTCGCGGTGTCCGATCACCTCAGGCAGCGAGGGGTCGTAGCGTTCATGGAAGGCGATATGGGTAGCAAAACCGTTTTGGGCTATCGAGAGGACATAGCGCAGTACCTCATGGATATTGACCGGCTGGCGAGCTCCCGGCGCGCCTTCCGCAAAAATCTCCACCTGCGCCAGCAAGTCGCGGATGCGATCCGTCTCCATGCAGATGAGGTCTGTCAGTGCCTGCTGCTCGGGTATCACGTCTTCCTTCAACAGCTGCGCCGCGCCGCGTATGCCGGACAGCGGATTCTTCACCTCGTGGGCCAGCATGGCCGCCATGACGCCAGCGGCGCGCGTGGCCTCCTGCGCCCGCTCGCTGGCGCTCATCGGTTCGTGGCTGGCTTTGTCGATGGTGATGAGGAGTTGTTCTGCGCCCGCCACCGGCGTCAGGTGCAGGTTCACCGTGCGATGGTTCAGCGGCAGGCGCAGCGTCCAATCATACAGGTTCAGGCTTTCGCCGGAGGCGAATACCCGTTCGCACAGTGGCGCCAGCTCCGTGCAGCCTGATAAATCGGTGATGGGCTTATCCATGGACTGTGGGGCGCCGATGCCAAGCAGCCGCTCCGCTGCCGGGTTCAGGAAACGCACCGCCAGCGACGTATCAATAGCAAGCACGGCGGAGGGCAGTGCAGTGAGGTAAGCGTTAAACTCCTCCCCCTGTAAGGGAGGGGGGGCGGGGGGGCAGGATGAGCGTGACGCAGAGTTCACATCATGGCCTCGGTAGAAGCAACGGTAATTGACCCCCACCTTGATCCTCCCCCTTCCAGGGGGAGGACACTATTGTCCAGCCCGTCATAGAACCGGCGGATTTCGTCTTTCACTTGTGCCGGGTCGGTGAGAGTATTGATACGTTGGCGGTAGGAAGCTGAGCCGTTCAAGCCCGAGGAATACCAGCCGATATGCTTGCGTGCCACCATGACGCCGTTCTCGACGCCGTAATGCGACAGCATTTCGTCATAATGGTTCAGCACGATGTCGCGCTGTTCATCGAGCGGCGGCGCGGGCGGTCTTTTCCCGGTGCGCAGGTAATGGCCCACCTGCGCCGGGAACCATGGGCGGCCATAAGAACCGCGCCCGATCATCACCCCGTCGGCACCGGATTCGAACAGCGCGCGATCGACCTCTTCGAAACTGGTAATGTCGCCATTGACGATCACCGGCAGCTTGGTTGCTCCTTTTACCGAGCGGATGAACTTCCAGTCGGCGTGACCTTTATACATCTGGCAGCGCGTGCGGCCGTGGACGGTTAGCATTTGGATGCCAGCCGCTTCCGCGATTTTTGCCATGCGGGGGGCATTGCGACTGTTGTCGTCCCAACCGGTGCGCATCTTGAGCGTCACGGGAATCTTCACCGCTTTGACGGTAGCTTCGAGAATTTTTCCTGCCAGTACTTCGTCGCGCATCAGGGCCGATCCGGCATGGCCACCGACAACCTTTTTCACCGGGCAACCGAAATTGATGTCGATGATGTGCGCGCCGCGGTCCTCGTTGAGCTTCGCCGCCTCGGCCATCACTTCCGGGTCGCAGCCCGCCAGCTGAATGGCGAAGGGGTACTCGCTCGGGCAGAAACTGCTCATGCGCTTGAAGTTTTTATTGTCGATCAGCGCTGCCCGCGAGGCAATCATTTCGGATACGACCATCCCGACGCCGAAGCGCTTGGCCAGCCGGCGGAACGGCAGGTCGGACACGCCGGTCATCGGCGCCAGCCAGACCGGGTCTTTTACGGTAAGTGTACCGATGGTGATGCCCATAATACAATCCTGTGGCCTGCGAAGCAGGAGCACAGGATCTCTTGCCGCAACCATTTTCTCTTTGACTATCTCAAATTTGAGAGGATGATAACTACCTTAAATTATCACGTTTTTCAAGGGTTCCCGCACTCCAATGCTTGCGCGCTGGCCACAGGATGACAAAATATGAGCGAAACGACCATAGCCCTGCTGGTAGCGGGCGGGAAAAGCGAGCGCATGCAGGCGGATATACCCAAGCCCTACCTGCCGCTCGCCGGTGAGCCCATAATGCGGCGGGCGGCGGCGGCATTCCTTAATCACCCCGGCATTGACGGCGTGCGGGTGGTCATTCGCCGCGAGCATCATGGACTTTACAAGAAGGCCATGGACGGGTTGACGCTGTTCCCCTGCGTCGTGGGCGGCGATTCCAGGCAGGAATCAGTACGGCTGGGGCTGGAAAGCATTGTCGACCGTAAACCCCGCTACGTATTGGTTCATGATGTAGCCCGGCCTATGGTCAGCCAGGCGCTGATCTCGCGCGTGCTGGAGGGTTTGAAAACGCATCCCGCCGTCATTCCGGGGCTGCCGGTGGCCGATACGGTGAAGCGTGTTGAGAACGGGCGGATCAGCGCGACCGTCGCGCGGGAAGGCTTGTATGCCGTGCAGACGCCGCAGGGGTTCCATTTCGACGCGCTGTATGCGGCACATCAGCGCTTCAGGGGCGAACAGCTGACCGATGACGCAGCGCTGCTTGAAAAAGCGGGGAACGTAGTTACACTGGTCGGGGGTGAACGTGGAAACATCAAAATCACCACGGAAGCGGATTGGAAAGCCATGCAGTCGATGCTCAGCCAGCAGATGGAAACGCGCACCGGCTTCGGCTTTGACGTGCATGCCTTGAAGCTGCATGATGGCGGCTCGCAGCAGCAGATCAAGTTGTGCGGCGTGCGGATTCCCTTCACACATTACCTGGAGGGGCACTCCGACGCTGATGTCGGATTGCACGCGCTGGTCGATGCCATATTGGGGGCGATCGGCGCCGGCGATATCGGCATGCATTTTCCGCCGGAGGACCCCAAGTGGCAGGGCGCCGATTCGGAGCGATTTCTCCTGCACGCCTATCAACTGTTGCACCGCAAAGGTGGTGAACTGGTGCATCTCGATGTGACGCTGATCTGCGAGCGCCCGAAAATCGCTACCTACCGGGAGCAGATGCGAAACCATATCGCGCAGCTGCTGAAGCTGCCGGTGGAGCGTATCAGTGTCAAAGCGACAACGACGGAAAAACTCGGCTTCACCGGCCGCGGCGAAGGCATCGCGGCGCAGGCAGTGGCAACGGTGAGGTTGCCTGCGGTGGTATAATATCGTCATTCCCGCGAAGGCGGGAATCCATGCTTCTCCATTTGCGTGGCATGGATACCGGCCTGCGCCGGGATGACAGGAAGATTAGTGAGGAATAAATGGAACAAAACGGAATAAAAGATACCCCCCCACCCTTTCCTCTCCATCAAGGGGAGAGGGTAAATAAGTGGTGGTGGTACATCGCCACCTGGTTCGGTTGCGGGCTATCGCCGAAGGTGCCGGGGACGGTGGGCTCGCTCGGCGCGCTGCCGGTCGGGTATGTCATCCATGTGACGCTCGGCGGCTTTGGATTGCTTGCCGCTTCGGTGCTGATGTTCCTGCTCGGCTGGTGGGCGTCGAACGAATACCTGAAACGCTATGGCGGCGACGACCCCGGGCAAATTGTGGCGGATGAGGTGGCGGGCCAGTGGCTGGTGCTGTCGGTGCTGTTTCCGACCTGGCAGTCGTATCTCGTGGCGTTTCTGTTGTTCCGTCTGTTCGATATCGTGAAGCCATGGCCAGTATCGCTCGCTGATGAAAAAATCAAAGGCGGTCTCGGCGTAATGTTCGATGACATGCTGGCGGGGTTGTATCCGGTGCTGATCTACCTATGTATCCTGCTTGAGGCGCAGCTTTTCGGTTCGCAGGAAATACTGCTGCCGGTGATGAATTTCCTGGGTGGAAGTTATGTTCAGTAAAGCGCTGGTGAAAGAAGCTTCCGAACTGCTGGCGGCCTATGCCGACAAGGGCTTCAGGCTGGCCATCGCCGAGTCCTGCACGGGCGGGCTGATCGGCGTGCTGCTGACGGAAGTGCCGGGTGCGTCCGACGTGATGGATCGCGGTTTCATCACCTATTCCAATGAGGCGAAAACCGAGGTGCTGGGCGTCGACAAGGCGCTGATTGCAAAACATGGCGCGGTGAGCAAAGAAGTGGCCGAGGCGATGGCAAAGGGTGCGCGCGGCAAGGCAAAAACCGACATTGGCCTGTCGGTGACCGGCATCGCCGGGCCGGGTGGCGGCAGTAAGGAAAAGCCGGTGGGATTGGTCTATATCGCGGTGGCGACCGATAAGGAAACGGTGGTGGAGAAAAACCTCTTCCAGGGCGACCGCAACGCTGTCCGCATGGCGAGCGTCGCCAAGGCGGTGGAGATGTTAAAAGACGTAATTGCTAAATAACTGTCATCCCGGCGAAGGCCGGGATCCATGCCCATACCCATTCGCAAGCGGAAAAGCATGGATTCCCGCCTACATGGGAATGACAAACTTATCTACGTTGGCCTTTAACCGCTTTTGTACTTTTCTTTTTTGGTAGGGTTTTTTTAGCCTGTGATGATTTTTTGCGCTTCTTCTTATTCACCTGCCGGCCGCGCGCGATGGCGAGCGACTTGGCCGGAACGTCCTCGGTAATCACGCTTCCGGCACCGACAACGGCCCCTTCGCCCACCGTGACCGGGGCGACCAGCGCCGTGTTCGAGCCGATGAAGGCGTTGCTGCCGATGATGGTGCGGTATTTATTTTTGCCGTCGTAATTGCAGGTGATGGTGCCGGCGCCGATATTGGCGTCCTCGCCTACTTCCGCATCGCCGACATAGCTCAGATGATTGGCTTTTGCCCCCTTGCCTAGCGTCGATTTCTTGAGTTCGACAAAATTACCGACATGCGCGCCCTCGCCGATGACGCTGCCGGGCCGCAGCCGCGCGAACGGGCCGATGACGGCATCCTGCCCGATGGCGGCGCCTTCGATATGCGAGAAGGAGCGGATTTCCGCATGGTCGGCGATGCTGACGCCCAGCCCCAGCACTACCTGCGGATGGATGGTGATGTCGCGCCCTAGCTGCGTATCGATGCTGAAATAGACGCTTTCCGGATCGATCAGCGTTACTCCTTGCTCCATCGCCTGCCGGCGCAGCCAGTGCTGCACCAGCGCTTCTGCCTCCGCTAGCTGGGCGCGCGAATTGATGCCGGAAAGCTCTAGCGGATCGGCTTCAAGCGCAGCGCAGCGCAGCCCTTCAGCGCAGGCAATGGCGATCAGGTCGGTCAGGTAATATTCCTGCGCCGCATTGGTGTTCTTCAGGCGGCGCAGCAGGGAGAACAGATGCTTCCCGCTGATAGCCATAACGCCGGAGTTGCACAGCGTGTTTTCCCGCTGCTTTGGTGTGGCGTCCTTTTCCTCGACGATGGCGCGAAGCTGCCCCTCGCCGTCGATCTCCAACCTCCCGTAGCCGGTGGGGTCATCAATCCGCATGCCGAGCACCACGATATCCGACTGCTCGGCGGCATGCTGCATGTGGTGCAGCGTATGCGGCGAAATCAGCGGCGTGTCACCGTAGAGCACCAGCACGGTGCCGTCGTAGCCGGCCAGTTCTTTTTCCGCCGCCTGCACGGCGTGGCCGGTACCCAGCTGCTCCTGCTGCATGGCGAAGCGGCAATCGGGCATGATATTGTGCGCCGCCTGCCGTACTTCGTCCATATGCGGGGCGATCACCACCACGGTCTTTTGCGGCTCCAGCGTCGAAAGCGCCGAAAGCACATGCGCGATCAAGGGCCAGCCAGCCAGGCGGTGCATCACCTTCGGCAGGTCGGACTGCATGCGCTTGCCCTTGCCTGCCGCCAGCACCACGGCGGCGAATTTATGCTTGTGATCGTGTCCCATCGGTCTAGAATCCCCGTTTAGGGACTGCATACTGCAAAATAAGAGCAAAACATAGGGGATTTTATGGAGGCGCTGTTCGCGCTGTTCGGGGCGATGCTTGGCGGCGGGCTGGCCTGGACGGCATTCAGGAACCGGTCCATGCATACCGTCAGCCGTTCCCAGTATGACGAGGTGGTGAAAGAGCGCGTGGCCATAGCCACCCGGTTAGAATCGGCGCAGGAGACGCTGGAGAACGTGCAGCGCGAGCTGACCGCCTACCGCGAGCGGGCGGTGACGGCGGAGGCGGAGAATAAGGCGCTCAGCACGCGCCTCTCCGAGCAGCAGGAGCAGCTGCGGCTGGAGTTCAGCAATATGGCCAATGCCATGCTGGAAAATATGGGCAAGAAATTTTCTACCCAGTCGGAGGAAAAGCTTGGCATGCTCTTGCACCCGGTGCAGCAGCGGCTGAACGAGTTCAAGGAGCTGGTGACCAAATCTTTCATCGATCATGGCAAGGAACAGCACACGCTGAAAGCCGAGATCGAAAAAATCGTGCTGCAGGCCGACAGTCTGACCAGGGCGCTGCGCGGCGACGTCAAGGCACAGGGCAACTGGGGCGAGATCATGCTGGAGCGCATCCTCGAGGAATCGGGGTTGCGCGCCGGGGAGGATTATATCGTGCAGGGCGCGGACATGAAGCTGACCGGCACTGACGGCAACCGGTTGCAGCCCGACGTTATCGTGCGCCTGCCGGACAAGAAGCACATCATTGTCGATTCCAAAGTGTCGCTGGTCGACTATGAGCGTTTCTGCGGCGAAATCGACGACACAGCACGGGCGCTGCATATAAAAAATTTTCTCAAATCCGTGCGCAACCATGTTACCGGGCTGGAGCAGAAGAAATACCAGAATATCGACTCGTTGGGCACGCCTGATTTGGTGCTGTTGTTCATGCCGACGGAAGGTTCCTTCTCATTCGCCATGCAGCATGATCCAGAACTGCATACGTTCGCATGGAATAAGAAAATCAATATCGTCAGCCCTACCACCCTGTTTTCCAACCTGCGCACCATCGCCTCGCTGTGGAGTATCGAGCGGCAGAATCGCCACGCGCAGGAGATCGCCCGGCAGGCCGGGGCGTTGTACGATAAATTCGCCGGCTTCATCGAGGACATGCAGGGCATCGACCGCCATATCAAGCGTCTGCATGAGAGTTACGATCAGGCGATGAATAAACTTTCCTCGGGCCGCGGCAATCTCATCACCAGTGTCGAGAAGCTGAAAGCGCTCGGCGTGAAAAGTTCTAAGTCGCTGCCGGTTGGCGAGGCAGAGGAAACGGCGCTGATCGAGGCGGAGAAGGTGGCGTAGGCTACTATCCCCTCTCCCGCATTGCGGGAGAGGGTTAGGGTGAGGGTGAGGGCACTTGGTTTATAGTGCGAGAAAGCGCCCTCACCCGGTTTCCTAAGACTTGCTGCGCAAGCCTAAGGAAACCGGCCTCTCCCTCAATGAGGGAGAGGCGAATTTACTTTTTATACTCCAGCCCCAGCGTGCGGTAGCTCTCGATATCCTCTTTCCAGCCGGGGCGGACTTTGACGAACAGCTCGAGATGCACTTTTTTTTCCGTCAGTGACTCCAGCTCCTTGCGGGCGCTGATGCCAATCGATTTGATCATCGCACCCTTCGTCCCGATGGCGATTTTCTTCTGACCCTCGCTCTGCACGATAATAACTTGCGCGATACGGATGCCGTTCTCCTTTTCCTCCCATGTCTCGGTATCGACGAAGATGGCGTAAGGCAGTTCTTGCTTCAGCTTCAGGAAAATCTTCTCGCGGGTGATCTCGGCGGCGAGCAGGCGCATCGGGATATCGCTCATCTGGTCTTCGGGATAGAGAAACGGCCCTTCCGGCATGGCGGCGGCGAGGTGCTTCTTGATATCCTCCACCCCGTCTCCCTTCAGCGCCGAAATCATGAAGATACGGGTGAAGATACCTTCTGTATCGCATTGCTTCGCCAGATCGAATAGTTTTTCTTTTCCGATGGCATCGATCTTATTGAGGGCGAGGAATACGGGTTTGGAATGTTCCTTCAGCCGCCTGATCAGTTGCCTCGTACTTTCCCGCAATCCCGCTTTCGCATCGACCACCAGCAGCACGGCGTCGGCATCGGCGATACCGGCCCATGCCGCCAGCACCATCGCCTGCTCGAACCGCTTCGGCGCGTCGAAGATGCCCGGCGTATCGACGAAGATTATCTGGGTAGATGCGTAGTTGCAGATGGCGCGGATATTGAAGCGCGTTGTCTGCACTTTTGGGGTGACGATGGAGAGCTTATTGCCGGCCAGCGCATTCAACAGCGTCGACTTGCCGGCATTTGGCTCACCGACGATAGCGACAAAGCCGCAGCGTTGCGGGTTAGTCATCGGTGAGCCTCTCCAGCAGCAGCCGTGCCGCTTCCTGTTCGGCGGCGCGTTTGGAGGCGGCTTCGGCTTGGGCGGGAGGATGACCCTCTACGGTAACTTCGATGGTGAAGCGTGGGGCATGGGCGACGCCGCCGGTGGCGGCGATGCGGTAATTTGGAATCGGTAGGCCCCTCGCCTGCGCCCATTCCTGCAGGGCGGTTTTGGCATCCTTGGGTGGGGCCTCAATGCGGCCTGCCAGTTCCTTCCAGCGCGGCACGATGAAGGCCTCAACGGCTTCCATGCCGCCATCGAGCAGCATGGCGCCGATCAGTGCTTCCAGCGCATCCTCGAGGTTGGAGGGATTGTCGCGCCCACCCTTCTCACTGGCGCCCATATGCAGCGCCTCGCCCAACTGAATCCCGCGCGCCACCTGCGCCAGCGTCTCGCGGCGCACCAGCCCGGCCAGCCGGCGCGCCAGCTCGCCTTCCTGCTCGTTCGGATACAGGTCATAGAGCAGCCGTGCCACGATGGCGCCGAGCACGGCGTCGCCCAGGAATTCCAGCCGCTGGTTGCTCGGGGATTTTACGACGCTTGGATGGGTCAGCGCCAGGGTCAGCAGCTTTCCGTCGCGGAATCGGTAACCTATGCGTTCCTCGAGCGTCATTTCAAGGATTGGAAGAAACGGCCAAAGCGCATGGCGGTGAACCAGCTGATGATGTTCCCCCATGAAGCCGTGCCGTCCGTCGAGAAGAAGATAATCTCGGCGCGGCCGACCAGGTTTTCCTCCGGTACGTAACCGATATCGGGGAAACGGCTGTCGCGTGAGCGGTCGCGATTGTCGCCCATCATGAAATAATGCCCCTCCGGAATATGGAATACCGGCGTGTTGTCGGCGTTGCCGTAGCGCTTTTCGTCCAGCACAGTGATGTTGCGCCCGTTCGGCAGGGTTTCAACATAGCGGGGAATGGTTTGAATATCGTTGGGGTTTTCCATGTCTACGAAGTCGTCGATGCGGCGGCGCGGGACCGGCGTGCCGTTGATATAGACGATGCCGTCCTGCACCTGGATGCTTTCACCCGGCAGGCCGATGACGCGCTTGATGAAGTCGATGCGAGGGTTGGCCGGCTCGCGGAACACGACGACATCGCCGCGCTCCGGCTTGCCCGGCTGCAGGATGCGTCCTTCGAACAGCGGGAAGCCGAACGGGAAGGAATAGCGGCTGTAGCCGTAGGCGTATTTGGAGACGAAGATGTAGTCCTTGACCAGCAGCGTGCCTTTCATCGACCCTGAGGGGATATGAAAGGGCTCGAAGGCGAGGCTCCTGAATACCACCGCGATCAGCAGCGCGATGATGATGGTTTTGATAGTTTCGTCCCAGGAATGGTGTTTTTCGGGCTGGCCGGCGGGATTCGGGGAGGTTTTGGTCATGATTCCTGCGTTTTAGGGGTGGCAAACGACCGGATATACTTAGTCATCCTGACCGGCTTATGCAATGGCAATTAAGCCTTTTTTAGTCAAAACCACCTTATACTGAAACCTTTCGTTCCGAATGAAGGAGTGCGATGTCGATTGGTCCCAGCGTGATGGCGATCAAGCTCGAGGATTTCGGCCAGCTGCGGGAGCGCTACGAAGGGCTGAAGCTGACCGCCCGCGCCTGCGCGGCGCTTAAGGGCGCGGAATTGGCGCTGGATACGGCCGAGCGCATCCTGGCCGAGGCAGCGCAGCAGCCAAAAATTCGGCAGGCTTTCGATAAGTTACGTAAAAACAGCCTGTTGACCGGAAAAATGCGGGCTTCCGAGGCGCGCACCCTCCTGATGGACGAAAGCGACGATTTTATCGAAGGCACGCGGCGCAAGCTGGCGGCCTGGCGCAAGGCCATGGAGCGCATCGCGGCCGGCGAAGGGGTGGAAAACGCGGGCGGGCGCGATCAAATACCGAAAGATCACCCGCTGGCGCTGGCTATCATTGGCAGCGCAGGGGTAGCCAATTTCCTGTCGATCGCCCAGCTGGCGCTGGCTGAATTGGGCCGTATCGAGGGTCAGTATGCCGCGAAATATCCCTCTGCCTGTGCTGAAATCCGCCGTTGTGCGACCATTTTAAGCGACTGCGAAACAGCATCCGGCATCCTGGCAGCGATACGCTAGGCCAAAGCGTATTGACAAACCGCACATTATCTGACTTTTCATACCCCTTCCGGAGACGTGGCCGAGTGGCTGAAGGCGGCGGTTTGCTAAACCGTTATACGGGTAACACCGTATCGGAGGTTCGAATCCTCTCGTCTCCGCCATTATTTTTATAAAATAAAATTAATATGTTACGTTAGTTCGTAAAACCGAAATGGTGCCGGAATGGTTGCGAGCCCTCAAAAATTTTCGTCATCGGGCAACATATTGAATTACATATTGAGGTAAAAACCCGTAACACGGAGAATGCCGAAACAGAAATTTTTATGTCATGATTCGATGTACATCAGGACATAATCGCGATGGAGAGGATTTGATTGGTGAGTAGCCAATTGAAATACTGCGAGAGAACCGTGTATAGAGGCTTGGAGAGAAGTCAGCGACCCCGTCCACGCACAACACCGGGACGATTGCGGGGATTGCCGGTGAATAGTCCTGTGCCTTGCGCAGCGTTTGTACCTTCTGATGCAACACCACATGCAGCACATAGCGCCTCGACACGTTCTACTGCCTGATCCAGTGCGAATCCTGTTCTGCCTTTGCCTTTGAAGTAATCTTCAATTTGCTGATGATCGGCTGCCATGAATGTGGTGAGTCGCTCACGTTGCTGTGGGGTTAATTGTACGGCGTTACGCTCAGGCGATGCCGTCAAATCGAATGCTTTCATGAGTGGGTTATGACCTTCCGGGCCTTCTCTAGAAAATTGCCTGTGTAAAGCACGTTCAAACCATTTACGAAGGCATTCGGGTTATGCCGTCCTGGTACTTTTTCAGCGAGATTGAATGTTTGGGGATGAACGACAACAGCAGCAGGTTGATCGGCGGTGAAAATATCCGCTGAAAGCACATTCACCGGCTTGTCCTGAAAAAACCGAACGACCTTCTCCACGTTCCATTGAGCGATTTGGTTATTCTTTGCCTGATAAGGATATTCCGGATGATCCTGCGACACCGTAATCGGCAATTGCCTGCCGCCCAGCAAACGCATTTCAATCAGTCTGCCGGATTGCGTCATACCTTCCCATAAAATTTGCAGCGATTCTTCCGTCGTATCACCGCCAACATGCGCCAACGCGGTTTTCTTTGTCATGGGATCGCGCAGCATGACAGTAACGCAATCATGCGTATTGTCGGTGCCGATGGGATCGGTTGCGGAGAATCCTACTTCGCCCCCTTCAACACGATGCGCTTCAGCAACAACAGGCCTCAGATTGAGACTTAAAGGATTAGCCCTGCCATTTTGGATATCATCGTCGATGATTTTTTCGAGTTGCGCGCGCAGCCGCTCCGATTCGCCACGGCTGAAATACTTGCCTGTGTATTCCGTGCGTTCAGAAAATCCCGTTCCGACGGATTGGAGGCTGGCGATAATTTCATCTAGCGTTCCATCTGCACTCTGACCGCTGATCCACATAACGACGCTTTCTGATTTATATCAGATGATTATAGCATATTTGTAGAGATATGCTCGTTACACTTATGTGACAGCGAATTCTATATACCATTAAATATCAGATGGTTATATGAAAAATTCAACCGGATGTAGTGGTTCAGGCAGTTCCTCCCAAGCCGGTTGCATCGCTCGTAAAAAACTGAATGTTTCTGCTGGCTGCGGGAATGAGATTGATGGAAGTTAGCACGGTGGGAAATGGTTGTTCGACCACCAGCGGCGTAGCCGCGCCAGTGGCAACTCGCGGAGCGAGTAATCTCATCCCCTCCGCCATTTAGTTTGCTCTGGAGAGACCAGTCTCTGGGCAGCAGTTAATCTCCCGCAGTTCCGGTCGCTTGCGGCAGCATATCCGCGTAGGCTTTGACTGCGATCAAATGATTTTTCTCAGAAGCATGATTTATGGGGACTGCCAGCAACAGCGGCTTCTTCAACAATCACCATTAGGAGATAAATCATGCGTTACAATCTAACGGCTAGCACCGCCATATCCTGCATTTTGCTTTCCTTTTCTGCACCTGTTTTTGCTGCGCCAGATAATACCTCCGGCGCTGAAATGGATTTACGCACAGCAGTACAAGCGGCATTGGCGCACACTTCCGGTCACGTGCTGGAGGCAGAACGCGAGCGTGAAGACGGGAAGCTGATTTACGAAGTGGACATCGTACATGACAGCAAGATCACTGAGGTGGAAATAGATGCCGCTACCGGTAAAGTGATCGAGGACGAAAAGGACGATCTTGAAAACCGCGTCAAGGCGTTCCTCACTTCCAGAAAGAAGATCGATGCGTTGAAAGCGGCCAAACTATCTTTATCCGATGCCATTGCGAAGGCGGAGGAAGAAACCAAGGCTAAGGCGCTGGAAGCGGAATTCGAACGTGAGGACGGCCAGTACGTTTATGAAATCGAGTTACAGGCGGGCGGCGAAAGCATGGAAGTGATGGTGGACGCTGAAACCGGTACGCTGCAGCATAAAAAACACTAGGACGCTTTGGTCAGGGAGGCTTTTTTATCTCCCTGACCAAATCACTCTTCTTCCAGTGTTTCGGAATGATAACAGAGCTAGGTTCGCTATAAACGTGGTACACCGCCATTAAAATAGGGCCGGCAGGCCTTTTTTAATGGCCGGAGGGTGGGGATATCGAGTCGCGCCGTAGAAGGAAGTTCGGTGCTGGGCATGGTGCCGGCTTCGGAGTCTGCCGTCGCCTTTACAATTAGCATGACTTTCATTTGCTTCTCCCTAAAAAATGACTATTTACGCATGCGCCGGGTACTATAAAAGGGCAACACGGAATGTTCCATGGATGACCAAATTCACATCCCCCCCGCCAGGCGCGGTTTCGGTCTCGGGTTCGGGGCGCGGCATCAGGTGGCGGTCTATACCAAAGGCAGCCCGAAAACGGGCACGCTGCTGCTCAAGCCTCAATGCACAGAAATAAGCAAATGGATAAGTAAGCCGACCGACTGTCAGCGTATCACGGATTTTATCCCGGCGGAGGCGCTGGCCCCTGCCCTGCATAACCGGCTGCTGCATGCCGATACCATCGAGCTGGTGCGTATCCTTCCCAAAATGCTGGAGCACATGGGCATGGAAGAACGGGCGCGGCTGTTCGGCGCGCCGCTATCGCGCATCGCATCGGAGGTGTGGCAGGAGATGGCGCAGACGCGCCCGCAGTTGCTGGATCAGGGATTCGATCCGAAGCACCCGCGGCCCTATTTCCGGAAGCTTACCCGACCCGGCAGTGATGTTCAGGTTTCGCCGCAGGGCGATGACCTGCTGTTCAACGGCGTCAGCATGGAAGCGGCGGCGGTGATTCTCCCCATGCTGTTCGCAGCGCTGGCTGAGGCGTCGCGCAGTCAGGCGGTGCGCGCCATGGCAGATGCGTTATGTGCCGCCGGAGAGGATAAGCGCTTTTTCGCTCCCCTGGCGGAGGCGGATATCAACCGGCTGGTGATAACGGATAACCGCACGGGCCAATGCGACGATATCATCAATAACGGCCGCACCCTCATGATTCGCAGCGTAAACGGCCCGAAGCTGCGGTTCCAGGGCGATGACTTCACCTCCAGCAACCTCCATTTCCATCCGCTGAAAAATGCTGATGCGACACCTCCCAGAAATACCAAAAAGCAGGCGGATGCCAAGCCGGAGTTCGTGCGCTATCCGAGTGCGGCCAATGACGAGGTGGTCGGGCAACTGCATGCGATCTTCACCGCACCGGGCAAGCGCGCGCTGCTGCTCGGCGCGGATGTGATACTCGGAGAGCCGAATAAAGAGATAGGAAATTATATCGATTTCCTGAAAGCGGAAAAAGAAAACCAACCACTGGGCATCGATGAAAAGGTTTCGGCAAGCGGTCTCGCATTTCGTCCCCTTGCCTGCTACACAGGGCGATTTGATGCGGATGGCGTGCCGGAAGCGCCGTTCATGAGCCTGCAGTTGGGCGGCCTGAAGATTAATTCTCCTGATGAGGTGAGGCTGAAGGAAAATAAGAGCGATGTATTTTACCGCGGTGTGCGGGTGATTCACCTGCCGGAGCCGGTTACCATCAGCCTTGAGCAGCTGAAAGCGCTGCGGGAATTGCAACCGGTGCTCATGCCCGTCGCCGAAGATACCTGCGTGCATCCGATAGCCAGGTTCCAGCCTGTCCGGCAGCAACGGCAGGAAATGACGCCGCGCATGGGAGATCTGCGCGCCATGCAGCGTTAAGATTGCGGGAAGGAAAATGCTGTGTTTCTCAAAGCTGGCTCTTTATATCTTCTCTGATACGTGCCATGGAGATTTTATTTTCTCTTTTCTAAGGTGAGAACCTTCCAGACAGGTTTTACGGTTTCGCAGTTCGATGACGGCGTGCCACTGTCCTTGGATATGTACTCATAAGAATCAGGAGGAAGTTATGCCAAGAAGTTCTCGCGAATATGATTATGATGATGACCGCAGCCGCAGCAGCTCCAGGCGTGGCAGCAGCCGGTCGCGTTATGAAGAAGATGATGATTACCCCCGCTCCAGCCGTTCGGGCTCGCGCCGTTCCAGCCGGTCATACGAGGACGACGAGGATTACGGCAGTTCGCGTGGTGGGCGGCGTCGCAGTCAGCAAAGCTCCGGGCGCAGGAGAGTAGGCGGCTGGTTTGGTGATTCGGAAGGTCACTCAGAAGCCTCTCGGAGAGGCTGGGAGAATCCCGACCATGGCGAGAGCGGCTGGTTTGGTGATTCGGAAGGTCACTCAGAAGCCTCTCGGAAAGGCTGGGAGAACCCCAATCATGGCCCGAGCGGCTGGTACGGCGACTATGAAGGGCATTCGCAGGCCGCCCGCAGGGGCTGGCAAAATCCCGACCATGGCGAGAGTGGCTGGTTCGGTGACTATGAAGGCCATTCCCAGGCGGCTCGTAAGGGCTGGGGCGAAGAGCCTTCGCGGCGCGGAAGCAGCAGACGCTCCCGCAGCCGTCGCAGTGAAGAATATTCCTCATGGCATTAAGCTCCTAACAAAGAAGGCCCCATGAAGGGGCCTTCTTTGCAGGAGGGGCCAGAAGTAATCAGTCAGTCTTCTTGCTCTGTTCGATCACCTTGCCGTTGACGCTTTTCGTCTTGCTCTTGGTGGTCGTCTGGTTCATCAACCCTTCCGGGTTGACCGTCCGCTCAGTGGTGGCGGTAGTGATGACGTTACCGTCCTTGTCGATCTCGACGTCGGTCACCGTTTTCAGGCTGACATCGGTGCCATTGGCATCTTTATATTTACGGATGGTGGTCTGGGTATAGCCGCCGCGCTCCTTTTCCTCGAACTCCGTTTCCGAAACCGCCTTCTCCTTATTCATGAGGCCTTTCGGATCGGCAACGGTTTCCGTGGTAATTTTTTTATCCACGCGGCCTGCCGCATCAACATCGACATCCACTTCGCTCTTGGTCTTATAGGTTGTGCCATCGTCGGTGGTCTGTTTGGTGGTGCGGGTGGATTCATAGCCGCCATCTTTCTTGTATTCCACCTGTGCATCAACTTTCTTTTCATCGGCGGCATGGGTCGGATTGGCGGCTCCTACGGCGGCAGTTGCCATCAGCATGGTAAAGAAATTCATGAGTCTGTCCTTTCTATGGTTATGCTTTATGGCATTCGCGCCATACCTCTAAAGGGTTAAACCAGAGGGAATAAGAAAGCTAAAGGCAAGCGGGGAGGAAAAGATAAAATTAGAATAAAGACTCTTATTCTTCCGCGTCGATCATCTGCACGATGCGCTCCAGCGACTGGGCGATAATCGACTGTTCGAGCGGTGTCAGACGTGTAAGCGACTTGGCCAGCGAGGATTGCAGGGGCGACGGCGCGCTGGCGATGAAGGATTTTCCTGCATCGGTAATATGGATGGCGACTTGCCGCCGGTCCTCGGCACTGCGTTCGCGGCGCACATAACCCTTGGCCTCGAGCCGGTCGATGATGCCGACCAGTGTGCTGGCATCGAGCGATACCATTTTCGACAGCTCGTTGATCGAGGTTTTCTGGCGCACGGCGATGGAATGCAGCGTTACGAGCTGCGGCGCGGTAATGTTGTAATCCGATGCCAGCTCCTTGGAATGCATGTCGCTGGCGCGGATAATGCGCCGGATGGAGTGCAGTATCTTCAGATCATACCGTTCGTCGGGCATGGCGGGAGATACGGCGGGTGTGTTGTCCTGGGATGACACAGCGGATACTGTTATTATTGTATTTCCGTATACCATAGGCGTTTCCAAGGGAAGGGAATTTGCTTTCCGTCATTCCCCGGATTCGTGTAGCGAATCCTAGGGGAATCCAATCTGGATCGCCCTAGAATCGCTTCGCGATTCGGGCGATGACGGTTATTCTTATACCGTCTCGCAGCGCAGCCGCGTGGCGATATGTTCCGGGCGCGGCGCCAGGCCGCAGTACGGCTCGCGCAGCATGTTCAATATGCTATTGTAAACCATAAAGATATTGCTTCTCGGCCAGGGGGTGATGTTGCTGTTGGAGCCGTGCAGGATGTTGCAGTCGAACAGCACCACCGAGCCCGGCGGGCCGGTGAAGGAGACGATGCCGTTTTTCGCCGCCATCTCGGTGACGATGGCCATGTCGGGCACGCCATATTCTTGTTTCCGCAGGGATTGCTTGTAATGATTCTCCGGCGTTTCCCCGACGCAGGCGACGAAGGATTTATGCGAGCCGGGGATAACCAGCAGCGGGCCGTTCTGCTCGGTATTCTCGGTCAGGTTAATGGTGCAGGACAAGGCGCGCATCTGCGGCATGCCGTCTTCGACGTGCCATGTCTCGAAGTCCGAATGCCAGTAGAACTCCTTACCGGTAAAGCCGGGCTTCAGGTTGATGCGCGACTGGTGGATATAGACCTTGCTCCCCAGTATCTGCTCGGCGCTGCGGGCAATCTTCGGGTTGCTGGCCAGCGCCTTGAATTTCAGATTATATTCATGCACGTGGAAGAAGGAACGGATGTCGCCACCGCCCGGTTCCTGGATGATGAAATCGGGATCGATCCCGCCACGCTGTTTTTTCAGCAGCTCGACCTGTTTCAGCAATACCTTCACCTCTTCGGGCGAAAACAGCGCCGGGAAATGCAGGTAGCCGTTCTCCTCGTAGAAATCGAGTTGCTTCTGATCGAGCGGGCCGCCTTCGGCGCTGCCATGGACGACCGGGTCGTAGCGTTTCTCGACCGACGGTTTGGCGGCAATGCGGGACGGATAAAAATCGATGTTTTCGGGGACAACGACGGCGGCGGCATTGGCTGCGTTCATGGTATTTCCTTTCCATTTACTTGTTCTCGTCATTCCCTGAATTTGCTATGCAAATTCTAAGGGAATCCAGACTGGATCACCCTGGAATCGCTGACGCGATTCGGGTGATGACGTGTTACGATGCCTGTTTCATCTCCTCCGCCGGCGGGTAGGCACCGTCTTTGCGGTGGGTTTCCCGGCCGGTCAGCGGCGGATTAAACACGCACACGGTGCGAATCTCGCTCTCTGCCCGGAGAATATGCCGCTCATGACCGGACAGGGCGTACATCACCCCCGGGCGGATGATATGTTCCTCCCCGGTCTCCAGGTTGGTCAGCATCCCCTCGCCGGCGATGCACAGCACCGCTTCGAGATGATGCTTGTAATGCATGGTCAGCTCGGCACCGGCGTTGATGATTGTTTCATGCAGGGAAAATCCCATGCCCTCATGCGCCAGCAGCAGCCGGCGGCTGGTCCAACCGGGAGTGACTACTTCACGTTCGGTGCCGTTGGTGTCCTTGATACTGCGTACGATCATGGCTGCCTCACGCGATCTTGATGACGTTAGAGGATTTCTTCCCGGCGCGGATTACCGCATCGACAGCGTCGCGGATGATGGTGAGACCGGCTTCGAGCATGCTGTCCTCGATGGTCAGGGGTGGCAGCAGCTTCAGCACCTGGTCGTTGCTGCCGCAGGTCTCGACGATGAGGCGTTTCGCGAAGCAGGTGGCGCGCACGCGTGCGGCCAGCTCGGCGTCCTCGCGGGACTCGAGCCCGAATACCAGCCCCATGCCGCGCACATCGAAGCCCTTTTCGGGGTAACGCTTGGCGATGTCATTGAAAGCGGTACGGATCATTTCCGCCTTGCGAGCCACATCCCTGGAGAGGGTCTGGTCTTGCCAGTAGCGCTCGACGGCGGCGGTGGCGGCCGCGAAGGCCAGGTTGTGGCCGCGAAAGGTGCCGTTATGCTGGCCGGGTACCCAGTGCATGTCTAGCTCGGGTTTGAGCAGGATCAGTGCCATCGGCAGGCCGTAAGCACCGATCGACTTCGACAGCAGCACGATGTCCGGCTCGATGCCTGCCCGCTCGAAGCTGAAGAAGCTGCCGGTGCGGCCGCAGCCCATCTGGATGTCGTCCACGATCAAGATGATGCCGAAGCGGTCGCACAGCGCGCGCAGGTCTTTCAGCCATTTGACGCTGGCCACGTTGATGCCGCCCTCGCCCTGGATGGTCTCGACGATGACCGCCGCCGGGATTTCGACGCCGCTTGATCCGTCCTCCAGATGCTTGCGCAGGAAGGCGATGGAACTGCCTTCGTCGAGGTAATTGCAGTAGGGCATGAAAGTAGTGTAGCTGCTCTCAATGCCGGGGATGCCCTGCTTGTGATAGTTGTTGCCGGTGACGGCGAGCGCGCCGAGCGTCATGCCGTGGAAGCCGTTGGTGAAGGAGATGACGTTGCTGCGGCCGGTCACCTTGCGCGCCAGCTTCAGCGCCGCCTCGACGGCGTTGGTGCCGGTCGGGCCGCAGAACTGGAAGCGGTAATCGAGGCCGCGCGGCTTGAGGATAAGGTGGTTGAAAGTCTCGATGAACTCGCGCTTGGCTTTGGTCGCCATGTCGAGCGCGTGCACGATGCCATCGGACTCCAGGTAGGCAATGACCGCTTTTTTGATCTCCGGGTTGTTGTGGCCGTAGTTCAGCGTCCCTGCCCCGGCCAGAAAGTCGATATACTCGTTGCCCTCGGCGTCGGTGAGCGTGGCGCCCTGCGCCTTGACGATTTCCACCGGGAAGCTGCGAACATAGCTGCGCACTTCCGATTCGAGCGGGTGGGACGGATCGTTGCGTTTCTGTGTGCGTAACATTCTAAACTCCTAGCTATTTGATGAGCTTGACAACATTGAACGGCCCGATGCGGTAAATCGTTTCCGCTTCGTGCGGGTGCTGGAAAAGCTCCTGGCCCAGCGTTCCGACTTCTTTCATTTCAGTACCCAGCGTTCCCGCCAGCGACTGGAACATGCGCTTCGAGGCGGTGTTGGACGAGGTCACGGTGGTTTCGATAAAGCGCAGGTTAGGGTGCGCCGCACGCGTCGCCAGGGCCAGCAGCATGGCATTGGCCAGCCCGCGCTTGCGGAAATCGGGATGCACGGCCACCTGCCAAACGAACAGCCGCTTGCCCACCGGCTGCATGCTGCCGCCCTGCCGCTCCGGAATCAGATAGCCGATGACGAAGCCCGCCGGGCGTCCGTCGATCTCAGCCAGGATGGAACTGTCCGGATGGTGCAGGCCGGGTAGCAGATAGGCGTAATCGGAATTGACGTCCAGTGTGCCTGCCGCGGTGGCCAGCTGATGCAGGATCTTTCCATCGGCTGGGACGGGAGAGCGGAAAACCGGCTCCCCGGTAAGTCGAAGGGGTTCTGTTTTCATGGCCGCACCATAACAGCACATGGAATTAGTTGCAATAGAGAATATTTGAGATCAAATTATATTAATTCCACCTCTTGTTGATAGAGCATGCCATTGAATTTGATTGTGTATGGGTTAAACGATACACTTATGAGCAATCACATCCAATTTAGCGTCAATGAGAACGGCACGGCCTTCATCACCCTTGACCGGCCAGAGAAAAAAGACGCGCTCGATCTCGAGATGCAGATTGCGCTGACCAAAATCTTCCAAAAAATTAAAACTGATCCAGCCGTTAAGCAGGTGGTGCTGGACAGCGGCTGGGATGATCATGCGTTCTGCGCCGGGATGGATGTCGAGGATCTGTACAGCGTCATGACGTTTGAGCTTCCAGATAAGGAGAGACTGGAATCCAACCAAGGGGTATCTGAATGTTTCGCCCGCATGCTCGATGCGGTGGCCAGCTGCGGGAAGCCAATCATCGGCATCGTGGATGGGCCTGCCATCGGCGCCGGGGCGACGCTGGTTTGCCTGTGCGATTATGTCGTAGCCAGTGACAATGCCGCCTTTGCTTACCCGGAAGTCAGGATGGGAATGAAGCCTTCGGTCAGTGCGCCCTATGTGGTGGCGCGGATCGGCAGGGAGAACGCCATTCGACATTTCTCCTCCGGCGAGCGGTTTTATGTTACGGAGGCGGAGCGCATGGGCATGGTCAATAGTCATTGCCGTTCAGAGAATTTGAAAGAGACTGTCGAACGAATAGTGGTAGCGGCGTAAAGTGGGGCGCTAACTTTTCCTGAAAAATCGCTCCCTGAGCAGATACAGGTCAAAGATCCCAATCCGAAAATGGTGGAACTCGTAGACCGCGCGCAGGAGTTATATAGAGATCGTTCCCCGAAGGGGCGGGAAACCCTGATTCAGGAAACAGCAGAGGATTTTGCGCATGACCGTGTCAGCGGAGAGGCGGTTGCCCGACTGGGAAAATATGTGGGGCAGCTTCATCGGAATTCCGGACGTTCCGAGCCGACACCATAAGTTATTATTATGTCTTTATAAATTAGAAAAAGCCATCCCATTATCAGCATTTTAACCGGCGGTCTGCTATAATATTCGTGTATGGCACGGCGTTATAAGATATTCAAATTCGACAAGTTGACGGGCGGGTTGCTCTACGACATCCTGCGGCTGCGCGCGAAAGTGTTCGTGGTCGAGCAGCATATCATCTACCTCGACCTCGACGGATATGACCGTCGGGCGCGGCATCTCTGCCTGTTCGACGGCAAGCGGTTGATCGCCTATGCGCGCATCCTGCCGCCCAAGACCAAGTTCGACGAGCCGTCGATCGGCCGCATCGTAGTGTCGCCGCGCTATCGCGGTAAATCAGTGGGTAAGAACCTGACCAGACGTGCCATTCGGGAATCGCATAAGGCCTTCGGCAAAAAGCCCATTGTACTCGAGGCGCAGGAGCAGCGGAAGGAATTCTACGAGGACCTCGGTTTCAAGGCCATCTCCGACGTCTACGACCTCGAGGGTATCCCGCACATCAAGATGCGCCGCACCAAGCGGACGATTTAGTTATATTCGTCATCGCCTGTAGCGATCTTAAGGGAATGACGGAATACAAAAAGCCCCGCGGTTGCCCGCGGGGCTTTGCGCGCTTAGTAACAGGGAGTGTCCCTAAGCCGCTTTCTTGGGGTTTTTGCCTTCTGTCTTATTGTCGATGAAGCTGCCGACGGTATTGATGGCGATCCGGCGGGGCTTGCTTTCCTCCGGTATCTCGCGCACCAGTTTCAGCGTTAGCAGGCCGTCGGCCAGTTGCGCATCGACTACTCTGACATGATCGGCCAGCGAGAATTTGCGCTCAAAGCTGCGCGTGGCTATACCCCGGTGCAAGTAGCTTTTACCGGATTTCTCCTCCTTCTCGCTGGTCGAACCCGAAACGGTGAGCGTGTTCTGCTCCACCGTGATATTGAGTTCATCCTGTTTGAAGCCAGCGACGGCCATGGTGATTTCGTAATCGTCCTCCGACAGCTTGGCAATGTTGTACGGCGGGTACGAAGCCGCGCGCTCATCCATCTTGAAAGCGCTGTCGATCAGCTGCGACAGATGGTCGAAGCCAACGGTGGACCGGAATAAAGGTGACAAATCGTAAGCGTTCATAATAACCTCCTAATATAGCCAGGTTTGTCTTCGTTCAGCCCGTTATAGCACTGAACAATAAGGATATAGGAAGGTTTTAGAGGATTTCAAGAGGTGCACTGGACCGATGCCGCCATTGTCCTTTCCACCCGCAAACACGGCGAAACCAGTGCCGTGGTGCGGGTATTTGCGCGCCAACATGGTGTTTCCGCCGGGGTGGTGCGGGGCATCCAATCGAAGACCAACCGGGGAGTGATTCAGCCGGGGAACATCATCACCGCCACTTGGCAGGCACGGCTGCCCGAGCATCTGGGCACGCTCAGATGCGAGCTGCTGGAGGCGCATGCGGCGCATCTAATGCAGGATGCAGCGAGGTTGGCGGCGCTTTCCTCCGCCTGTGCCATCGTCGAGTCGGCCCTCCCCGAACGCCACCCCTACCCCCGCCTCTTTATGGCGCTGAAGGATTTCCTGATACGGCTTCAAGAGGATGAAAACTGGTCGGAAAACTATGTCCGGCTCGAGCTGGACGTGCTGACCGAGGCCGGGTTTGGGTTGGATTTAAGCGCCTGCGCGGCTACGGGAGTGACGGATAATCTGGTCTATGTGTCGCCCAAATCGGGGCGGGCCGTTTCCGCGGAGGCAGGCGAGCCGTATAGGGAGAAGCTGTTAAAACTTCCTTCTTTCCTTGTCATTCCCGCGAAAACGGGAATCCATTCATTAAAAAAAATGGATCATCGGGTTAATCCCGAGAGTGACAGAGTGAGTGTCAACCCCGCAGAAATCCTTGCCGGAATGGAATTAACCGGGTATTTCTTGGCTTCTTGGCTGCTCGAGCCGCACCGAAAAAAGCTCCCGGCGGCACGTGCGCGGCTGATGGAGATGATCAGGGGAAAGGAAACAGTGATATGAAAACGCTGGAAGAGATTGCCCGCGCGGCGAGTATACTCAATAAAGAACCTGTAGCGGAATGGATGCGTATTAATGGGCCATTGGTGGAGCAGGCGCAAGTAAGAACCGATGGGGTGATCAGGATAGAAAACACTGAGCAACAAGGGCATTTTGCGCAGCAATTGATTGAAGCTGAGAATCGGCTTATTGCTACGGCTTGCGTGGTCGCTATGAATCCTGCGAGAAGCAGGGATGGATTTGAAATCGAGCCGTTATTGCCGGAGAGAAAAGGTTGGTTTTCACGATCTGAACAACCTGCCGTTATTGACCAAATGAATAATCCTCCTCGTTATAAAGATGCTGAACTGCGTGCGGCAGCGGCGGCATTCAGCCACGCGGTTAACCGGCAGCTTGAGAGAAAGAAGGTTGGGGGAAGCACGTTTGAGCTTCCGGACGGAATCCTTGTGGATCCGGCACAATATGTAGTTGATTCGGTAAAAGAGTTGGTTGGGCACGATCAGCAACTCAACCACGCGGCACGGGTTGTACGCAACGGTAACGGGCGGGCGGTGAGCGCACGTGGCTAAACCCCAGAAACCCAAGCGCGAAGACGTCATTACCCCCGTCTCCTTCCGGACGACGCTGGAGGAGAAGTACCTCGCTTACGCGCTTTCCACCATCACGGCGCGGTCGCTGCCCGATGTGCGTGACGGGCTGAAACCGGTTCACCGCCGGCTGCTTTATGCCATGTTGCAGCTTCGCCTCGATCCCAAGTCGGGCTTTAAAAAATGCGCGCGCGTGGTGGGTGATGTGATCGGTAAATACCATCCGCACGGCGACGTGGCGGTGTATGAGGCGATGGTGCGCCTGGCGCAGACATTTGCCGTGCGCTACACGCTCGTTGAAGGCCAGGGCAATTTCGGCTCGGTCGACGGCGACAACGCGGCGGCCATGCGTTACACCGAGGCACGCCTGACTGACGTAGCGATGGCGCTGCTTGACGGCATTGACGAAGATACGGTTAATTTCCGCCCGACTTATGACGGCTCGGAGGATGAGCCGGTGGTGCTGCCCGCCGCTTTTCCAAACCTACTTGCCAACGGCTCGGAAGGCATCGCCGTCGGCATGGCGACTTCCATTCCGCCGCACAATGTCGGCGAAATCTGCGACGCTGCGCTGTACCTAATCGAAAAGCCGGATTGCACGGTTCGCAACCTGGTGACGCGCATGCCTGGCCCGGACTTCCCAACCGGCGGCGTCATCGTCGAGCCGAAAGAAAATATTCTGAGCGCCTATGAGACCGGCCGCGGCGCCATCCGCATGCGCGCGACTTGGGAGAAAGAAGAATTGAGTCACGGCATGTACCAGCTGGTAGTGACGGAAATCCCCTACCAGGTGGCCAAGTCGAAGCTGATCGAGCGCATCGCCGAACTGTTCAAGGAAAAGAAGCTCCCGCTTCTGGGCAATATCCGTGACGAATCGGCGGAGGAGATCCGCATCGTGCTGGAGCCTAAAAGCCGCGCGGTCGACCCGGTGATGCTGATGGAATCGCTGTTTAAGACAACCGACCTGGAGTCGCGCTTCAACATGAATCTCAACGTATTGAACGCCGAAGGCGCACCGCAGGTGATGAACCTGAAGGATATATTGCAGGCATTTCTCGCGCACCGCATGGAGGTGTTGGAGCGGCGCACGAAGTTTCGGCTGGATAAAATCGCGCACCGGCTGGAGGTACTGGGCGGGCTGCTGATCGCTTATCTCAATCTCGATGAGGTGATCCGCATCATCCGCACTGAGGACGAACCGAAACCGGTGATGATGAAGAGATGGAAGCTGACCGACATCCAGGCCGAGGCTATCCTGAATACGCGCCTGCGCTCCTTGCGTAAGCTGGAGGAAATGCAAATCAAGAGCGAGAACGACGCACTGCTTAAGGAGCAGAAGGAGCTGAACGCCCTGCTCAAGTCGGAGGAAAAACGTTGGCAGAAGATCGGCAACGAAATCATGGACATCAAGCAGCGCTTCGGGGGTAAGACGCCGCAGGGCCGTCGCCGCACGCAATTCGCCGAGGCGCCAGTCGCCAGCCAGGTGCTCGATATCGAGGCTTTTGTCGAGAAGGAACCGATCACCATCTTCTGCTCGAAGATGGGTTGGATTCGCGCTGTGAAAGGCCATTCGATCGAGGCCGACGAGATTAAATACAAGGAAGGTGACGAAGGCCGCTTCCAGCTGATGGCGCAGACTACCGACAAGCTGCTGTTGTTCGCTACTGACGGGCGCTTCTACACCATCTCCTGCGATCGTATCCCCCGCGGCAAGGGTCAAGGCGAGCCGGTGCGGCTGATGATCGACCTGGCACCGGAAGAAGATATTGTTGCCATCAGTATATACACGGAAGGCGTTAAGTGGCTGGTCGCTTCCACGGCGGGCAAGGGTTTCGTCGTCGAAGCAAGCGAAGTGCTGGCGCAGACGCGGCAGGGCAAGCAGATACTAAATCCGCCGCCGGGCCATAAGGCAGCCATCTGCTACCCCGTCTCGGGTGACCATGTGGCCGTCATCGGAGAAAACCGCAAGATGCTGCTCTTCCCGCTCAGCCAGGTGCCAATGATGAAAAAGGGCCAGGGCGTTACCCTGCAGAAATACAAGGACGGCAAGCTCTCCGACCTGCAGGTATTCAATTTAAGCGAAGGCCTGACCTGGCAGGTGGGCGGGAAAGTACGCGTCGAGAGAGACCTCAAAGCTTGGCTCGGTAACCGTGCGGATGCCGGTCGCCTGCCACCGGCGGGTTTCCCGAGGACGAATAAGTTTTCGTGATCTATCCCCGTACGTGTTGAGGGCGGTAATTATTCATTTTGGGTGTAATCGACCAGACCACGCAACAAGTACGGGTTAAGCCACATCCTTTTGTGCGTCGAGAATCTTCTTTATCCAAGCCTTGCCGTGGTGGTTCTCGACATAGTTTATCAGCGAGATAACCACCCGCTTGTCGAAGGCCTTGTCGGCCTGGTCGAGGAGCTGCTGAGTAGCGGCATCGATCGGCATGGCGTTGCGCCAGGACCGGGGACTGATCATGCCGATGAAGGCGTTGGCCACAGCGATGATGCGGGCGGATATCAGGATGTCTTCGCCTTCCAGGCCCAGCGGGCCGCTGCCGTCCCACTTCTCCTGCCATTGGCGTAGCGTTTCGGCCACCGGACCCTCGAAACTGATGCCGGCCAGGATATCGGAGGCGGCGTTCATCGAGTCGCGGATGGCGCGTTTCTCGTCGGCGCTTAGTTTTTCACTCTTGGTCAACAGCTCGGCGGGCACTACAATCTTGCCGATATTCATCAAGCTGCCGGCGGTATGCGTGGTCTCCACCGTCACGTTGTCCAACTCCATATCGAGCGCCACTTCATATGCAATATGTGACACTAGCTGCGAATGATTGGCGGCGAACGGGTCGCGCTTGTCGACCAGCCGCACCAGCGTTTCGACCAACTGGCGGTGGGTCTGCAGCCGTCCTTCCCGCTCGCGCACAGCCTCGGTGATATTCTGCTCCACCACCAGCACGCCGGGCGTCGGGTCGGGCAGCGTCACCACCGGGATATGCTCCAGCGGCACATAGGCGCTGCGGATGACGCGCTCTTTGCCGTCATGCGGCTGGCGGCGCACGTCGAAGAATACCTGACGCTGCTTCTGCGCTTTGGCGCACCACTCTCCTATATGGGTGGCATTGGCAGCCCCGCGTACGTCAGCCAGCTTCTTCCCCGTCATGCTGTCCAGGGACATGTGCGCCTCGGCGGCGGACTGGCCGTTGGCGAAATGAATGGTCAGCTTGCTATCCACGATATAGACCGATTCGGGTTGGTTGTCGGCCACCACGCGCAGCAGGCGCTCCTGCGCCACTGCCTGCGCCGCCAGGTGCCGGAAGTAGCTCGACATCAGCATGGCGCGTTTGGAGTGCGCCAGCCACCAGATGGCAATAATGATAAGGACGATGATGGCAATGATAAGAAAGAAGAATACCGCCATGCTGGCGCGGCGCTGGCTGCTTTGCGACAGCGCTTCCTGCCGGTCAATCTTGACCACCAGGGACCAGGGTGTGCCGGAAATGGGGCGGGAAGTGGCGAGTACGGCCTTGCCGCGGTAATCGCTCAGATCGGACACGAAATCGCCCGTATTCTCCACGAGAGCCGCCGTTGCCAGCGTCTCCGGGTCGAAAGCGGTTTCCTTGGCCAGTGCTGCTGAGCCATCCTGCAGCGGCGAAAGATATTCCAGCTTGTCCAGCTGGCGCCGCACCAGCAGCGCCTCCAATGTCTGCTCCGTCGTGCCCGGATGCTTCAGCAGCCGGAACAAGTTTGTGTCTACTGTCTTGATGCCAATCACCCAGCCGATCTGCGAATTGCCGCTGCGATCGCCCTGGATGGAAAATACCGGCACGATGAAGCCGATGACCGGCTCACCGCTCTGGTCCCGCCGTATGTCGACCAGCGTCTCCTTTGCCTTCGGGGCTTGCCGGATTCTTTCCAGCATTATACTGCGCGTAGCCGGCTGCATCACCGTGGAGACGACGATTTCGCCCCTGCTGTTGACGATGGCCAGCCCGCTCTTGCTTTCCGGCTGCACATTGGCGGGGATGGTGGCGACGCTGCTTCCAGGCGCGAAGCCGGAACGCTGCGCGGTAAAGACCAGCAGATTGCGCAGGTAGGATTTCTGCCCTGGCTCGCTGTCCGGCCCCCTGCCCGCCTGGTCTGGTCCCTTCATCATCTGCAGCTCGGTCATGTACAGCTGCAGCGAGGGATTATCGGCAAGCGTGCGCAGTTCCTTGAAATGGTTCCCCACCCAGTGCCCGACGTCAGCGGCGCGGCTTTCGGCGATCAGGTTCAGTTTTTCCTGCCAGCCGCGCATGTCGCGTTCGAGATCGATAGTGGTGTAGCGGGAGATCAGCCAGAAACCGGTCAGAATGATGGCTGCCACCAGCAGGCCGATGCCATATAGGCGAGGAGCAAAATTGGGCGCTGCGGGCGGCTCGGCGGACTGGAGTCGGCTGGCCATGTTTTTCTCCTTATATATAGGCCCTAAGATGTAACAAAAATTGGGGCGACTGCAATAGCAATGTCACTTGGGATAATAGGCCCACCATGCTTCCTCGTTGATACCGTAGATGGGTCGGTAGTGGTATATCTTCATTGCGGGCAGCACCTGCTTACTCTGGTTGTCGAGGATCAGCATCTCCCCCTCGTTATAGATGCCGAGAATGGCATGGATGATGCCGCCGAGATTTAAATCCTGCACGATGATAATGCGCAGCTTCTCCGCCGGGACACCGAGGGCGCGCAGCGAATAATATTTGCTGATGGCGTAATCCTCGCAGTCGCCGCTGATTTCCATGAACTCGTACGGAGTTGCCCAGAAATCCTCCAAGCCCCAGTTGATGAAGTCTTCTATATAGGGATGCTCGTTGCTCCACTGGTTGATCAGGTCCACCTGGCGGCGTTGCGGTTTATCATGCAGCGTTTCCAGCCAGGCTTTCCATTCACCAATCGAACAGGGGTGAAAGCGGTTTTTTCCGCATTCGCTGTCGGGGATGGTTTTTGCGTCGTCGTAGCGGGTGATCATGCCGGTCCATTTCGGAAACGGTTTCAGGTTAGGTGATTCTGATTCCGTCATGTCGAAGTAGGAAGTACGCGTGGCCAGGGCGGAGAAGGAAATCGTGCTCGCAGATAATAATACGGCGAACGCCAGCAAAAAAAGAAACCTGTAGTGCCACAACATATGATGCAAAGCGTAACGTGCTTTTTTAAATTCGCAACGACATCGTGTATGAAGCGTGGTTTTTATATCACAGTCGGAATGAAACGCCAGCACGTGAAAAAAATTTTGCGTGGGAATTGCATTGCATTTTATCTACTCTCATAGGAAGCATCTCGCGCTTCTCAAAACGTTGCAATCAAGACTCAGCAAGACTTTCCGCTCGCCAACATTCATACCGGATGCGTTATGAATTGGTATAGCTGTACCATGCAAGCTCCGAGGAAAGAGCCATATTGCTTTTAGCATTAACAAAAAATTTATCATTTAGAGGTTATAACGAGTAACGATATTCATTCACGTGGTGTGGATGCATATCGTAAAACCAAAATGGAGTAATGGTTATGGTTAAGAAGAAAGCGAAGAAGAAGACTGCTAAGAAGAAGACGACCGCCAAGAAGAAGAAGGCGAAGAAGCGGAAACCTGCGAAACGCAAGGTTGCCAAAAAGTCTTCTGCCAAGAGGAAGACCGCTAAGAGAAAATCGGTTCGCTCTTCCCGTCCTAAGGCTCGCGCCGGTCTGATGGCCCGTGCCGGTGGCCGGAAGGTGACCCCGATCCGTCTCTAAGCCGGATCCTCACTAGTCAATAGCTATTGGCTAAAAATAAGGGCCCCTTGACTCTAAGGGGCCCTTTTTTATTTCACCTCATAGAATTCGCGATAGTGATGCCCTACGCGCTTCAGCATGTTGCGAATGGCATCGGTATCGGCGGCATAAAAGCGGTTGTCACGCTTTTTGATGACGTCTGGCGACAATGCGGGCGAACGCTCGGTCAGCGGGACAAGCAGGCCGGGATTATCGGTCAGATCCTCATAACGAAGAATATGGATATGCTGCCGCAATGCATGCAGCCTTTTGCATACAAGGTCATACATGCGCACCTGCTTTTCCAGCATATTCATTTTCGCAGAAGTTACTTCCGCCATTTGCCGCCAGTAAAGCATTGCGCCAGGCATCTGCCCGGTCTTTAGGGGAATGGGAACATTATTCCATGACGCGATGACGCCTACCGGATTGCGAATAATGGCAATGATTCGGAATGCTCCGATATCGACCAGTTGCGGCAGCGCACCCAGGTACAGCCCGTTATGCTTGACGGCCAGCAAAAAGTCTTTCTCCAGCCCTGGGCGGGTGAACGGTACGAGGTCAAAGTTTTTTCCCAAACGCGGTTCGTCGCTGTTCATGCGGTAATAGTTGGTGACCGCTTCACCTTCCGGGCTGCGGCGTTCGGGAATGGGAGTACCGGTCAGCAGCTTGCGGCGGATGTCGGCGAAGTCGCCGACCAGCCAGCGGGAAAAATCACGTGCCTTCGAGGTCGACTGATTGCGGTTTGCCCAGTTATACTGCCATTTCGGCTCATTGAGCGCTACCGCCTGCGGCATGCTGTCGACCAGCGCGGTAAGCAGCGTGGTACCGGAGCGTGGAATGCCGGTGAGGAGAAGATTGCGCGAGGCGTCAGCCATAGGAGGGCTCGCAGCGTAGGAATTCGGACAGCGTGTTCAGCCAAGCTTCCTTGAAGGGAGTATAGCCGTAATGCTGCGCGGTGGCCAACCCGCCTTCGACACAGCGCATTGCCAAGCTGTGGTCGCTCAGGGCATTGTGGAGGATGTCGGCAAGCGGCCGCAGATTACGGATCGAGCCGACCAAGCAGTTCTTTCCGTTCTGCATGTAATCCACCCCGGCCAGACCATCGGTGCCGGTGACCATGCTGCCCATGGCCATCGCTTCCAGTGGCACCAGCCCGAATCCCTCGGCCAGCGACAGGTTGATGAAATAGCGCACCGTGCCAATGGTTTTCAGGAACCGGCGATGCGGCATACCGCGTCCCTGCAGCAGCCGGGAGCGGATATGCGGAGTTTCATTTTTAAGAATGATATCCACTGCCTGCAAGAGCTGCTTATGTTCTGGCGTGTTATTCTTTACATAGATGAGCGCGGAGCCGGCCGGTCGTTCATCCCACGGCATTGCTGGCGGCATGCTGTCCAAATCGATAAAAGGGGGAATAACCGATGCCGGGATGTTATATACCCCCTGCAGGAAGCGTTGCACCACCGAACTTACCGCCACATACAGGTCGCAATGGGCGTCCAGGAACGCAAAAGTGCGGAAATCCTGCACATACATGATTTTCCGTCCTGGCAGGCGCAGCCCGAACAGGAAGCGCGAGAAAGACGGGTTGACGACCAGCAGATCCTCCTGTCCGATCATATTCTCCATCTGCCTGATGGTGACGGCCTGCGGTTTGATGTCGTAGGTGAAGACGAGTTTTGTCGTTTTCTGCGTGGCAACGGTATAGAGATCATAGCCGAAATGCAGATGCAGCAGGCGCCCCAGATGATAGGCCATATAGGCCCCTCCCATGGGCAGTGTTGCTCCTACGACGAATACATTCGGCATGATAGTCCTTGTCATCCCCGGCATTAAAGCCGAGGACCCATTATTGAGCAATGGATGCCCGGGTCAAGCCCGGGCATGACACTATAAGAAATTATGCCGGCTTGCGCTCGCGGGTACCGACCTGGTCGGAGATATCCTCGCCGGTTTCCTGGTCGACAACGCGCATGGAGAGGCGGATCTTGCCCCGGTTGTCCATCTCCAGCACCTTGACTTTCACGGTATCGCCTTCCTTGACCACGTCCTCGACCTTGGCCACGCGCTTGTTGGCCATTTCGCTGATATGCACCAGCCCGTCCTTCGGGCCCATGAAGTTGACGAAGGCGCCGAAATCGACGATGCGCACGACCTTGCCGGTATAGATCTTGCCGATCTCCGGCTCGGCGACGATGGAGTAAATCCAGTCGTAGGCTTTCTTGCCCTGCTCCTCGCCGACGGCGGCGATGCGGACGGTGCCGTCATCGTCAATGTCGATCTTGGCGCCGGTGACTTCGCAGATCTCGCGGATCACCTTGCCTCCGGAACCGATCACTTCGCGGATCTTATCCTTGGCGATGTGCATGGTAGTGATGCGCGGCGCGGTTGAGCCGACAGAATCGCGCGGTGCCGACAAGGTCTTGGCCATTTCGCCCAGGATGTGCTTGCGGCCCTGATGCGCCTGCTTCAGCGCCACATGCATGATCTCCTCGGTGATGCCGTCGATCTTGATGTCCATCTGCAGCGCGGTGATGCCGTTTTGCGTGCCTGCCACCTTGAAATCCATGTCGCCCAGGTGGTCTTCATCGCCAAGGATGTCGGACAGGACGATGAAGCCGTCCTTTTCCTTTATCAGGCCCATGGCTATTCCCGCCACCGGGTTCTTCAGCGGTACGCCCGCATCCATCAGCGCCATCGAGGTGCCGCAGACGGTGGCCATTGACGACGAACCGTTGGATTCGGTGATTTCCGATACGCAGCGCAGCGTATAAGGAAATGCATCCTTCTCGGGCAGCAGCGGATGCACAGCGCGCCAGGCCAGCTTGCCGTGGCCGATTTCGCGGCGGCCGGGGCTGCCCATGCGGCCGGTTTCACCGGTCGAGAAAGGCGGGAAGTTATAATGCAGCAGGAAGTCTTCCTTATATTCGCCTTCCAGCGCGTCGATGATCTGTTCATCCTGGCTGGTGCCAAGGGTAGCGACGACGATCGCCTGCGTCTCGCCGCGCGTGAACAGCGCGGAGCCATGCGTCATCGGCAGCACGCCGACCTCGGTGGTGATCTGGCGGATATCAGTCGGGCCGCGGCCGTCGATGCGTTGCTTGCTCTGCACATAACCGGTGCGGACGATGTCCTGCTCCAGCTTCTTGACCTGGTTCATGATCTGCTTGCTATCGATTTCCTGGCCCTCGAATGCGGCTCCGACTTTAGCCTTGATTTCATCGAGGCGGTTCGAGCGCTCCTGCTTGCCGGTTAACTTGTAGGCAGCACGCAGGTCGGCTTCCGCCAGCTCGGCGACGCGCCGCTTGAGCGCCTCGTCCTTTGGGGCTTCGAAACTCCAGGCGTCCTTGGCGCAGGTTTCAGCCAGATCGATGATCATGTCGATCACCGGCTGCATTTCCTTATGGCCATACATGACGGCGCCAAGCATAACGTCTTCCGACAGCTCATGCGCTTCCGATTCCACCATCAGCACCGACTTCTTGGTGCCGGCGACGACGAGGTCGAGCTTGCTGTCGAGCATTTCCATCTGCGTGGGATTCAGCAAATATTCGCCATTGACGTAGCCGACGCGGGCGCCGCCAATCGGGCCCGTGAAGGGAATACCGGAGATGGTGAGCGCCGCCGAGGCGCCGACCATGGCGACAATATCGGGGTTGTTCTGCAGATCGTGCGACAGCAGCGTGCAGATGACCTGCGTTTCGTTATAGAAGCCGTTTGGGAACAGCGGGCGGATCGGCCGGTCGATCAGGCGCGAGGTCAGCACTTCCTTTTCGGTTGGGCGGCCTTCACGCTTGAAAAATCCACCAGGAATTTTGCCGGCAGCAAAGGCTTTTTCCTGATAGTTGACGGTCAGCGGGAAAAAATCCACATCCGGCTTCGGAGTCTTAGCCCCGACCACGGTGCAGAGCACGACGGTGTTGCCGTAGGTGGCGAGCACGGCGCCGTCGGCCTGGCGGGCGATGCGCCCGGATTCCAGGGTCAGCGTGCGGCCGCCCCATTCGATAGATTTTCTGGTAATATTGAACATGTCTCTAGTCCTTTCTTTAAATGTGAAGGTGCCAGGGAAAGGTTCTAGGGCCTAGTAAAAAAGCGCTTCGCGCCGCTCCTTTACTAGTACCTAGCTCCTAGAGCCTGGCACCCTTTCGGTTACTTACGAATATTGAGTTTCTTGATAAGGCTCTCGTAGCGTTCGCTGTCGGTCTTCTTGAGATAATCAAGCAGGCGGCGGCGGCGGCCGACCATGATCAGCAGACCGCGGCGGGAATGGTGATCCTTTTTGTGCTGAGCGAAATGATCGGTCAGGTGGTTGATACGGTCGGTCAGCAGTGCGACCTGCACTTCCGGCGACCCGGTATCGTTCTTCTCGGTCGCATATTTTTTAATAATATCCTGTTTCGTCGTTTCTTTCTTCTTTGTTGCCTTACTCGACATCGCAGCTTCTCCTTCTAGTCTATGTTAAACACACGCACCGGTCTTATAGCGTCCTGCGACTGCTCACAAATAGCCACCAGCCTGCCGTTATGCCGGGCCATGATGGACCCGTTCTTCCAATCCCCTTGGGGAAGCATCACTGGCTGGCCGCGGGTGAGCCGCGCCGCCTGGTTTGTGTCTACGTCCAGCGCCAAGATGTCGTCCAGCGCGGATTCGACCGGGTGCAGAAAACCAAGGCCGCCTTTATGCACGATTTCTTCGAGGGTTTCCAGCGAAATCGCCGTGCTTTCATCGAATTTTCCCACCCGCAGGCGGCGCAGCGCCGAAACATGCCCGAAACAGCCCAGGACCCGCCCCATATCGCGGGCGATGGAGCGAATATAGGTACCCTTGCCGCAATGGCAGATAAAGCTAGAGGAGTCAGATTGTTGGTCATCCTGAGCGAAGCGAAGCGGAGTCGAAGGATCTTTCTTCGCTGCACCAAAGGGAGATCCCTCGGCTTCGCTCGGGATGACAAATTCTAGTGATTTAACAATGACCTCCCTTGCCTTCAGTTCTACCTCCTGCCCCTGCCTTGCCATGGCGTAGGCCCGCTCTCCATTCACCTTGATCGCCGAATAGCTGGGCGGGGTTTGGAGGATAGTTCCCCTAAATTGGTCGAGAATAGCTTCTATTTCGGCTTTGGAGGGGTGTTTGGAGTTGGTTTGGGTTACCCGACCCTGAATATCGTCCGTATCGCGCTCCTCGCCCCAGGTAACGGTAAAGCAATAGGCTTTACCCGCATCCATCATATAAGGAACGGTCTTGGTAGCCTCACCCAGCGCCAGCGGTAGCACCCCTGACGCCAGCGGGTCGAGCGTCCCCGCATGACCGATTTTTTTGGGGTGAAGCAGCCGTTTTACTTTAGCCACCACATGCGCCGAGGTGATGCCGGAGGGTTTGTCGAGGATGATCCAGCCGTGCATCAGTCTTCGGTGACGGGCTTTTCCAGATCGCGGGCCACTTCGGGTTTTCTCAGGATGCTCTCGATCCGCTGCGCGGCGTCGAAGGATTGATCGAGGGCGAAATGGATGCGCGGGGTGTGGCGCAGCTTAATGCGCTTGGAGACCAGGTGGCGCAGTTCGGGCGCGGCCTCTTTCAGCACTTCGAGCAGCTCTTCCTTATGCTCGCCGCCGAGCGGCATGACATAGGCGGTGGCGTTCTTGAGGTCGGGACTCACTCGCACTTCCGAGACGGTGATGGCGGCGCCGAACAGCTCCGGCGCGTTCGACTCGCCGCGCATGAAAATCTCCGACAATGCGTGGCGGATTTCTTCCCCGACGCGCAGGTGACGTTGGCCAGATTGGCCTTTGCCGGTGAACAGATCGTGAAGTTTTGCCATATCTGAAACCTGAATCCAGAATCAGAAACCAGAAGCAGATCCTTTTCAGGCTCCTGACTCTGGTTTCTGGATTCCGTTACACCGTCCTCGCTACCTGCTCGACCTCGAAGCACTCAATCTGGTCGCCCTGGCGGATGTCCTCGTAATTCTCGAAGGCCATGCCGCATTCCATGCCGGCCTTGACTTCCTTGACTTCGTCCTTGAAGCGCTTGAGGGTCTTCAGCGTACCTTCGTGGATGACCACGTTGTCGCGCAGCAGGCGCACCTTGCAGCCGCGCTTGATGACGCCGTCGGTGACCATGCAGCCCGCCACCTTGCCGACCTTGCTGATGTTGAACACCTCGCGGATCTCGGCGTAACCGAGGAAATTCTCCTTCAGTGTCGGCGACAGCATGCCCGAGAGCGCGGCCTTCACATCATCCACCACGTCGTAAATCACCGAGTAATAGCGGATATTGACCTTGTCCTTGGCTGCGAGTTCCTTGGCTTTCGGCGCAGCGCGCACGTTGAAAGCAATGATCATGGCGCCCGTTGCTTTTGCCAGTGTAATGTCAGATTCAGTAATGCCGCCGACGCCGCTATGCAGAATCTTCACCGCCACTTCATCGCCGGAATATTTAGCGATCGAACCGGCAATGGCCTCTACTGAACCCTGCACGTCGCCTTTGATGATGACGGGCAGCTCCTTGGCATTGGTGCCCGCCGCTTCGCCGAACAGCGATTCCATGGTGCGCGCCGACGCCACGACCTGCTGCTCACGGATGCGGCGGGCGCGGTATTCAGCGATGTCGCGCGCGGTCTTTTCATTCTCGACGACAGAAAAGGTATCGCCCGCTTCCGGTGCCTGCGATAGGCCGAGGATGACCACCGGCATGCCCGGCACGGCTTCGGAGAGCGCCTGGCCCTTGTCATCGGAGATGGTGCGCACGCGCCCGTAAGCCGGGCCGGCGACCACGATGTCGCCGGTCTTCAGCGTGCCTTTCTGCATCAATATGGTGGTGACGACTCCCTTGCCCTGGTCGAGCTTGGCTTCGACCACGACCCCGGCACCGGCGCGGTTGGGGTTGGCCCTGAGTTCGAGAACTTCCGCCTGGAGCAGCAGCGATTCGACCAGCTGGTCGAGATTTTCACCGGTCTTGGCCGACACGCCGAGCACGATAGTATCGCCGCCAAATTCCTCGGGCACCAGCCCGTGGCTCATCAGGTCGTTTTTGACGCGCGTGATGTCGGCGCCGGGCTTATCGATCTTGTTGACGGCGACGACGATGGGCACTTCCGCCGCCTTGGCGTGGGCGATGGCTTCCTTGGTCTGCTCCATGATGCCGTCATCGGCGGCGACGACCAGCACGACGATATCGGTGATCCTGGCGCCGCGGGCGCGCATGGCGGTAAAGGCCTCATGACCCGGCGTATCGAGGAAGGTGACTTTCTGCCCACCGGCCAGTTCTACCTGGTAGGCGCCGATATGCTGCGTGATGCCGCCAGCTTCCTTGGCGGCGACGTCGGTTTTACGCAGTGCGTCGAGCAGCGACGTTTTGCCATGGTCGACATGGCCCATGACGGTAACGACCGGTGGGCGCGGTTTCAGCAGTGCGGCATCTTCCTGTTCGTCCTCCTTGAGCACGTTCTCGACGTCGCCCTCGGTGACGCGCTTGAATTTATGGCCGAACTCGCTGACTACCAACTCGGCGGTATCGGCGTCAATGGATTGCGTGGCGGTAACCATCATGCCGAGCTTCATCAGCACCTTGATGACGTCAACGGTGCGCTCGGCCATGCGGTTGGCGAGCTCCTGCACGGTAATGGCCTCGGGGATGACCACGTCGCGGATGACTTTCTCTGCCGCGTCGCTATGGCCCTGCGCCTTGCGCATGGCTTTTTCACGTTGACGGCGCACGGAAGCCAGAGAACGCATGCGCTGCTCTTCGATATTCGATAATGCTTGATGCACAGTGATTTTGCCGGAAGAACGGCGCTCTTCACCGCCGCGCAGCTTCAGTTTACCGCCCTTTTTTTGCTCGGGGCGTTCGGCTTCGTCTTCTGCCGGGTGATGCGCCTTGCCGGTTTTGGCAGGTACCGCGCCAGGCTTGCGGGGTTCGGGCATCACTTCGGGAGCGGTAACCGCTGCCGGTTCCTGCACTTCTGGTTTGGCTACCTTGCGGCGGGGTTCAGAAGGCGTTTCCCCACGCTCTGTGACCTTCTTCATCTCCTCTTCGGCAATTTTCAGCGCTTTCAGCCGGGCCTGTTTTTCCTCCGCTGTCAGATGGCGCATTGCCTCGTCATCGAACGACCCCATGGCTCCCGGGGTGAATGCCCCCTGCTGCGGCTTGACTTCGACCATGCCGCCCGACGCACCCTGCGCGAAGGTACGGGTCTTGCGCACTTCCACCGTCACCGTCTTGGAACGGCCATGCGTGAAGGTTTGCTTCACCTTGCCGCTCTCGACGGTCTTGGTGAGTTGCAACCGTCCTGGTTTGGCAACCGTGAGCGTGTCTTTCTTTACCGTATCTTTTTTGTCATTCATGTCGGGTATATATAGTCCTTTTTGCCTGTTTGTATAGTGGTTGTGCGGGTGCGAGGGCGGGTGTGAGTGAAAAATAAGTTGCTCTACACCCGCACCGGCATCCACACTCGCACTATTTTCCCTCACCCTCAAACCACGACGCTCGCGCGTTCATGATAAGTTGGCCGGCCTCTTCCGAAGTCAGACCACTTTCGGGCAGGATTTCCAATAGTTCCGAGGTGGAGAGATCGGCGAAGTCGTCAAGTGTAAGCACTTTGGCCTCGCCCAGCTTCTCCAGCCATTCCTCTTTCAGACCGGGGAAAGTGATCAGCGAATTGTCCATGCCGAGCGCGCTGAGTTTCTGTTGTTTCTCCTGCTGTTTGGTTTCCAGCCAGGCGACGGCACGGTTATGCAGCTCCTGCGCCACGTTTTCGTCAAAACCTTCAATAGCGGTCAGGTCTTCAACCGGGATGAAGGCGACTTCCTCGATGGAGGTAAAGCCCTCCGTGACCAATAAATGGGCAATCACTTCTTCCACATCAAGGGCCTCAACGAACAATGCAGAGAGTGTGTTGAACTCCTCGGCGCGGCGTTCGCTTTCCACAGCCTCGGTCAGGATATCGATCGACCAGCCGACCAGCTGCGAGGCCAACCGCACGTTCTGGCCGCGCCGTCCGATGGCCAGTGATAGCTGATCGTCCGGTACCACCACTTCGATGCGGTTCTTATTCTCATCGATGACAACCTTCGACACTTCCGCCGAAGACAGCGCATTGACGACAAAGGTAGCCGGATCCGGCGACCATTCGATGATGTCGATCTTCTCGCCCTGCAGTTCGTTCACTACCGCCTGCACGCGCGAGCCGCGCACGCCGACGCAGGACAACACCGGGTTGACCGACGAATCCTTCGACATGACCGCGATTTTGGCACGCGAGCCGGGATCGCGGGCGACAGCCTTGATCTGAATAATGCCATCGTAGATTTCCGGCACTTCCTGCGCAAACAGCCTGGCGAGGAAATCCGGGTGTGTACGCGACAGGAAAATCTGCGGGCCGGTTTTTTCGCGGCGCACATCGGCGATATAAGCACGGATGCGGTCGCCGGGGCGGAACACCTCGCGCGGAATCAATTCATCGCGGCGGATCATGGCTTCGGTGCGGCCGAAATCGACGATAACATTGCCGTATTCGACACGTTTGACGGTGCCGGAGACGATCTCGCCGGTCTTGTCCTTGAATTCCTCGAACTGTTTCTCGCGCTCGGCGTCGCGTACCTTCTGCAGCACCACCTGCTTGGCGGTCTGGGCAGCGACGCGGCCGAAATCGATCGGGGGCAACAGATCCCTGATTTCGTCACCGATATTCAACCCCGGATCTTTCCTGTGGGCGTCGGACAGGCGGATATGGATATGACCGTTAAATCCTTCCGTGCCCTCTTCGCCTTCCTCCTCCTGGGCTTCGGGCATGTCATCGCTTACCACGGTGCGCACGCGATACAGCCTGATCTCACCGTTCTTCTTGTCGATCTCGGCGCGGATGTCATGCTCATGGCCGTATTTGCGACGGCCGGCAACCTGGATCGCCTGCTCCATGGCTTCCAGCACTGAATCTTTCGATAGCCCCTTCTCGCGGGCTACCGCGTCGGCAATCTGCAGCAGTTCCGTGCTTCCGTAAATCGCTTGTTGTGCACTCATTGGTATGTTCCTTCTATCGATATTAACTGTGTTGTTTCTTTTTTAACGCCTGTGCCGCCAGCTCATCTGTCAGCACCAACTTGGCGGTGCGGATGGCGGAAAACGGGATTCTCGCCTTACCTTCCGGCATCGCCAGCAGGATATTGTCCTTGTCCACCCCCTGCAGCACCCCGCGGAAACGCCTGCGGCCATCGAGTGGCAGCAGCGTTTCGCATTTGGCCTCATGACCGGCGAAGCGCTCGAAATCCGACAGCTTTGTCAGCGGCCGGTCGAGGCCCGGTGAGCTGACCTCCAGGTCATACGGTCCCGCGATTGGGTCCTCGACATCGAGTAGCGCCGACGCCGTGCGGCTGATCTCGGTGCAGTCATCGACTCCCATTGGCCTGCCGTCCCTTCGCTCGGCCATCACCGACAAGGTTTTGCGCCGGCCGGCATCCGTGAGTCTGACCAGCACGAGGGTATAGCCCAGCGCTTCCAGCGACGGCTCAAGCGATTGGGTTATTTTCCGTATAATGTCCAAATATCTAACTCTTGTCTTAGGTTACCGCGCTGGAGCAATCTGCCTTCGCTAATGCTTCGGCGCGATGTTACCCGCGAAGGCGGGTAACAAAAAAGGCGGGCAAACGGCCCACCTTTAGTCGTGTGAGTATATATACCGTCATGGGGTTTTCAATCATTATTTGGCGTCCAGCCGCTTTTTTCACATTTTTACAAAAAAAAGTTTGGTTTATCGTATGTTTGCCGGTATAAGCGTGCTTGCCTACCCCAATATTTTACTTTTCACAATAAGGAGTCCGATACTATGAGTAAAAATGTAACTTACCTGATTATCACGATCATCGCCCTGATCCTGATCGCCCTGATCTGGGCTCCGCAGGAGGCCATGGAAGAGGCCAGTCCGACCGCTTCGCCCACCAACGGCATGATGGATGAAGGCACGGCCGATGACGATATGATGGCACCGGCAGAAACTCCCGCCCCGGCGGAAGAAGCGCCGATGACCCCGGATGCTACCGCTCCGATGGATGGCACGACGATGGAAACGCCGGCGGCTCCGACGGATACTGCGCCACTGGATCCGAACGCCCCGGCCGCTGCTCCGGATACGATGGCGCCTGCGCCGGATGCTGGTACCACGCCGGCTCCGGATGCCACTGCGCCCGCAGCGACGCCTGATGCAGCCGCTCCGGCGGACAATACCACCGATGTGGTTCCGCCGTCGGAAGGCCAGTAAGCTTTTTGGAATGCAAAAAGAAAAGGGAGCCGAAAGGCTCCCTTTTCTTGTATGTATAAGCATATGATGGTGTTGGATAAGCCTCCGCTGCTGATCATCAGGGATTCCCTTACCGGGGTATGGCTCTTTTATGGTCTTGTGGTGGGCGGTCTGCTCGCCGCCGCCTGCCGGCTTGGGCTTTGCGCCGATGCCCGCTTCCCGCTCCTAGGCGAGGATTATGCCATCATCGCACTAGGGCTTGCCTGCGCTTTGACCGGGCTGATAATGACCCCTTTTACCACAGTCAGGATTAACCGTGATGAAGGGACTATATTCATTCAGCGACGGGGGGTGTTGAGGAGAGAGAAAATAATGTTTCCCCTGAGCGAAGTGCGGGATGCCGCCGTTCTGGAAAGCGAGGGTTCAGAAGGAACCGGTTATCAACTTAATCTCGAGATGAGCAACGGCCAGCTAATTCCGCTTTCGACGTATTGGGCTGCGAACAGAAACTCTGCGGATCAAGCAACTGAATCGATACGCTCACTGCTTCGGAAAACCGCTCAAAATTAAAATTAGGAACCTTAAAAAACTGGAGCGGGCGAAGGGATTGACTCGGGTCTGCTGACCCTCGCCCTTCGGGCGGCTTCGCCGTCAAAATCGCCTGCTGCCGATTTTACGAACCCTCTTCTCGGGTTCTCATCGCATGTTCCAGTTTTTAAAACCCCGAAAACGGGGCTTTAAAAAACTGGAGCGGGCGAAGGGATTCGAACCCTCGACTTCAACCTTGGCAATATCAAAATAAGGCATTTACCCTGCTTACCCCAAGATTGACGTTTTGCTCTTATCCTTGACCCGCCTTTGTTTTACTGCTTACTGTTAGGTTAATATAGATACCAAAATTTACCCTGATTCCCTTCCGCCTGCTTACCCAGTGCTTACCCAGGTAGCGGAAAGGCTTTCGGGTAAGCAGATAAGGAGTGAAACCATGCCGAAACTGACCAAACGCTTTGTTGATACACTAAGCCCCGATCTGGCCGACAAGGGCGACATTATAGTATGGGATGATTCCGTCAAGGGGCTTGGCATCCGCATCAAAAAGAGCGGCGTCATGTCCTGGCTGATTCAGTACCGCAATGCCGAGGGGCGCAGCCGCCGCCTCACGCTGGACAAGGTAGGCATCCTCACCCCTGACGATGCCCGTAAAATGGCATTGGACAAGCTGCGCGCGGTAGCCGGCGGTGCCGATCCGGTCGCCGACCGTAACAAACTGCGCCAGGGAACTACGGTAGAGGAACTGTGCGATGTTTACCTGAAAAGATGCAAGGCCAGGCTATGGAAGCCCGGCACTGAACGGAAGCGGGGCATGATGAAGCCCAGCACCCTCAAAATGGATGAGAGCCGCATCCGCTGCCATATCGTCCCGCTGCTGGGCAACCGTAAGGTCGCCTCCCTCACCCCAGGCGACATTGAGCAGTTTCAAATCGACATCGCATCCGGCAAAACGGCAAAGAAACGGGAAAAGAAAGGCGGAAAGTCGGGACTGCAAACTGGCGGTTATGGGGTTGCCGGCCGGACTGTGGGGCAGTTGCATACCATTCTCGAAATTGCCCGGCAGAATACCATCATCGTCACCAATCCGGCGGGAGACGTTAAGAAATTCGAGGCGAAAAAGCGCGAACGCTTCCTGAATGAGGCGGAATACAAGGCGCTGGGCGCTGCCATGCGCGCGGGACTGGCCGACAAATCCGAAAGCGCGGTTGCCATTGCCGCCCTCCGCGCATTGATACTCACCGGCTGCCGTAAAAACGAAATCCTGCGCCTGACATGGAAAGAGTTTGATGAGGCTGAAAGCTGCCTGCGCCTCGTCGATTCCAAAACCGGCCCGCAGGTGCGCGTCATTGGCGCCGCCGCCGTGCGGCATATCGCAGCCCAGCCCAGGCTGGATGAACGCGATGAACGCGCCGCCTGGGTGTTTCCGGGCATCAGCGGCAATAGCGGTCATTTTGTCGGCGCGCCTCGCGTCCTGGAACGGCTTTGCGCGAAGGCGAAACCGGCGATTGAGAACGTATCGCTGCATACACTTCGCCATTCTTTCGCCAGTATGGGCGGGCTGCTGGGTTTCAGCGAGATAATTGTCGGCGCGGCGTTAGGTCAATCCAGCGGCACGGTGACAGGTCGCTATATGCATTTCGCCGACCGCACATTGGTTTCGGTCGTTGACCAGATTGCTGGCCACATCGACGCGCTGCTGGAAGGCAAGAAAACCGGCCAAGCAGCGGAAAAGGTCGTTACGCTGCCGCAGAAACGCCGTGGAGGTAAGAAATGACGCCGGAAGAAGAAAAGCTGCATACGCAGACCTTTGAGCAATGGCTGGCGGATAACCCCCAGCTTCACGCCGAGATTAAGGCGATGAAGAAAAGCGACCTGGTGCGCCTGCATCTTTACGGCGCGTTTCAATTCCTGAAACTGAAAAGCATACATGCCAGCACGGTAAAAACAGCATTGAAATCTCTTGGGCATGAATCGCGCGCGCGCCAAGAGATAGAGGCTACATTACAGCAAACGGAAGATGTATCGCTTAACATAACCGGCGGCCTTGACTATGGCCGTAAACTAGGAAACGCGAAGAAGATAAAAACCGCCGAGGATAAAGCGGATTATCTCAAAGAAGCGGTAAAGGGCTTGCTCAAAACAGGCGAGGCAGATGGATGGAGCAAAAAATTGATCGTGAACTGGCTTTATAAAAATGGGCTGAATTGCGGCTATACACGCTCGACGATGGACAGCAAAATTTCGCCGATTATTGCCGCTGCAAAAAGCGAGATTGAGAATAACCAGGCCAGTGATTCGCAAAAAATAGGAATCACCAGCCAGTAATTCACAAGATTTTTTTCGTTTTTTACTGCGCGCCCATCCGTTTTCCCTCACGTTTACCTCCAGTCACTATATGGAGGTTGACCATGAGCGAATCACAAAACCAAATTCCGCTGACACGCGAGGAGGCGGCAGAATACATCAAAAAGAACGGCGGCAGCGGCGCATCCATCACGCCCAAAACCCTGGGCAAATATGCCAGCGTGGGCGGCGGCCCGAAGTATCATAAATATGGCCGGCGCGTGGTATATTTCCCCTCTGACCTGGATGAGTGGATGCGCGCCAGGATGACGCCAAAACTGGCGAATACCAGCCAGGATCAAAGCATCACAAAGCGAGTACGGGAAGCCGCAAAGAAAGTCGGCGCGCGCAAGCGCGATGCTGGTGAAAAAACCGCCGCAAAAAATGATGATGCCGGCGAAAATCCTGATTCAGAAAATCACGCCGCGCCGCCAGTGAAATCGCAGCCTTTGGAAGCTGCTGCCGGCGTATAGCGCGCAAAAGAAAACCCCGCCGTTTCGAGCGGCGGGGTGTGGATCGGTTTTTGGGGAAATTCCCGATCAGCATTGACCGAAATTGCAAGGCAAAATTGCCAGAAATTGCGCCGCGCGTCAATGCCAGATATTTCCCCCACGGTTGCGGCTTCCCGACGATTAAAAGCCGAAACAAAAACGCGGGCTACGCTGTGCCCATTGCGACCCGCGACCTGCAAGCCCGGCAAAACCGGGAAAGGCATACAACGCGCGGTGTGCCAACGGGATGACCACCCGCCTGAAACCGCGTGTGCCGCAGCCTAAAAAAAGCGGCGGGGGCGTTTGCGTTGGATACGCAAGCGGCGGCATCAGCCGCGAAGGGGTGCGAGTACGCGGGCCAGGTTTGGCCTTTGCTTAGTCAGCAACCTGTGGGGATGCGCTGGGCATCTTGCAGGGCGGAAAGGGCGCAGCCATGCCCGGATTTTGAACGGAGGGGGTTGATGGAAGAAAAGATTTACCTGTTACGCCGCGGCTGGTGGACGCATCCTGTCTTTTGCACCCCGTTGAGCCGTTACCGCCATAGTCGCCGGGAAGCCTGGCTGTTCCTGATTGAGCAGGCGATCCGGCGCAACGGCACCATTCCCACCAGCATCCGCGATCTCGCCCGCGAATGGCGATGGAACGATAACCGCGTCCGGTATTTTCTCAAAAAACTGGAAGGCTATGGCATGGTGAAAGTCAGCAAAACGCGCTATCGCCATCTTGTCATTGAGATTGTCGATTTCGCGCAGTATTTGCCGCCGACCGACGCACCGCCGGCGCAAGCCGTCACCGCCCCTGCACCGACCCAGGCCCAGGCGCAGGATCCTATCGCACCGGCACCGCTGCCGACCGCGCAGCCTGACCTGTTCGCGCCGCATGGGGGTGCATCATGACGCCCGACCGCCAGGCCATCGCTTTCATCCTGGAGAAATTGCGCCGTGCGGAAGAATATGAATTCCTTGCCGCTGAATTGCGCCGCAGCGCGCGTGCTGACCTCATTCGCCTCGCCGGTGATGCTGCTGTGCCTGATCCGGCTATGGAGAAAATATCGCCAGTTGCCGAAGCAGAGAATCTTTCGGGCGTTGACCGGCTGCGCCTCAAATTGCACGACATGGGTGTTAGATGCGGCAATGGCATGAATGGCTTTGACGAAATCAGCGAGGAAGTTGTGGCGAAGCTGGTGGATCAAAAATTGAACACGCGCCAGCGGCAAGTAACCGAAAAACGCAATCGCATCAAATATCGGAATGTGAGTGGAAAACGCTATACGAAAATACAAGCCGTTGCCGATTTTCTTGAATCTTGTCAGGAGACTATTTGAGAAACGCGGAAAATAAGGAAACCCCGTCATTCCTTGCGCGCCTGAAAACCATAAAATCAGGACAGTTTCAACCTCAAACAAGGAAATTTTATGCTTACGGATGCCGCTCAATTCTTCAATCTCGCCACCGCCATCGCCGCTAAAAAAGGCGATATGGAAGCCGTTGAACGCCGGCTGAAAAACGCGCCGAAATACTTGCAGGCGCCGCTGGCGCAGGCTTTCGTGGCAAAGTCTGCTGTCAACATGATTGATAGCGAAGCCCTGGCAGCCAAGCGGCGCATGACCACCGCATTTTTTGAAAGTCTCCGCACCGAAAGCGTTTTTGCCCGACTGGTCGCCGACCGCGCGCTCAAGCGTATCCCGCTCAGAACGCGCATCGCCGCCTCAACCTATGCCGGCGTGGGCAGAACAATCGCTGAAACCATGCCCAAGCCCGTCATGAAATTCACGCTCGGTGATGGGCAGCTTGAGCCGAAAAAGGCGATTGCCATTATCGTTGTCAGCGAGGAACTGGTGGCAATGGATGAAAGCGCGCAGGCGATCAATTTCGTGACGAACGAAACCAAAGCTGCCGCCGCTTCCGCCGTGGACGCGGATTTTGTCGCCGGCATCGTGGACAGCAACACCACCGTCATCCCGTCATCCGGCTCCAGCGCGCCCGACATTGTGAGCGACCTGGCGCAACTGACCGCCGCCATCAATATCGCCGGCGGGCAGATTTATTTCATCGCCGGCACGGATGCGGTGAAAGCCCTGGCGACCGCGCAGACCGTCACCGGCGAGCTCGCCTTTCCGAGCGTGGGGCTGCAAGGCGGTGATTTGCTCAATTCTCCGCTGCTGGTCTGTGACCAGTTGCCGCCTGATTCCCTGTTGCTTATCAACGCCGGCGGCATCACCGGCGACCTGGAGGATGCCGATTTGCGCTCAAGCAATGAGGCAGCCCTTGAGTTTGACACCGATCCCGCCACCGGCGCGCGGGAGCAGGTTTCGCTGTGGCAAACCGATTCCGTCGCGTTGCTCTGCGAGATTTTCTTTGCCTATGAAAAGGTGCAGCCCGATACGGTCGCCATGCTGACCGGCCTGACGCCTGCGCTGCCGCAAAGCTAAAGGGGGAAACCATGACGAAAGAACAAGCCGAAAAAATGGCAAAGGTAATGGCCGCTGAAATCGCCAACGTGATGCGCGAAAAATTCAAGGAAATCCGCGCTGACATTCAGCGCCGCGATGACTTAATCAATGCGCGTTTGGCCGATCTGGAGCGCAAACCATGAACAGCGTTGCCGAGCATAAGCGCAATATCGAGAAACAGATGCGCGATATGTCCCAAAATGGTGGAGGGGCAGCATTGAAAACTATCTGGGCTGGGGTGCGCCGGCATAGCGATGGCACATTGCGCCCTTGTGTTGTCTGCCTGTCCGACCTGATGACACCCGACACTGGCGAGGATTTGCCGCCCATCATTTTTCAAAGCGATCATCCCATACCGGCATTTGCGATTAAGGATGCTGCATACATTGAGGATTTGCAGCGTGAACTTAAGGGAGCGAAATTATGATCCTGAATCGACCCGGCACCATTTACCAAGCCGCCGTATCTATCCGCAGTCGCGCACCTTCCGGCACCAGAATTTCCAGCATCACCACCGCACCAGGTCAGCGCGGCGCCGTGATTGCACATTGCCGGTTTTCGGATGGCACGATAGTCACGGCTGATTTCGTCCCGCCAGGCAAACGCATTGCCGCATCGCCCGACCTCGCGGAAGCGCGTGAGCAATTTGTCGGCATTTTAGGATTTTTAGGCCGCTGCGAGTGACCTGGGAGGGGGGGGGTATGCGAAAAGTTTTTGCTTTTTTGCTTAGGAACGCCGCCCCCAGCTTTCTTTCAACGCTAATACCATTTTTTTATCCCCAAAAAGGAGCCTTCATGCGGAAACACCGCTGCAATCCAACGGAAACCACGGCCACAGACGCGCAACTGGTCGCCGCCAGCATCGGCGCGCCGGCGCAGGCGAAACTCGCCGGAAAGGGGTGTTATTGCGATGCCTCAATCATACGATGACCGACCGGCGTGGATCGCACTCTACAAAACCGCTGCCTGGCTGCGCTTGCGCCGGTGGCAACTGCAACGGGAGCCGCTTTGCCGGTTCTGCAAAAGGGACGGGAAGCTGGTCGCCGCCGATACGGTCGATCATGTCATCCCGCACAAGGGCGACAAGACGCTCTTTTTCGACAGGAAAAACCTGCAATCGCTCTGCAAATCCTGCCACAGCAGCGAAAAGCAGCGCGAGGAACTTAACAC
>CAYXYU010000001.1:363966-365183 GCA_964469525.1 uncultured Rickettsiales bacterium
TCAGGATCCTGCAAGGCCATACCGATGGCTTTGCAGGCTTGCGGGAAGCGTCATGCGCGGGAAAAACATCAACGTCATCATCGGCAGGAATATCCGCCTGCGTCGATCGCTGCTGGGCTTGAGCCAGGAACGGCTGGGCGCGCGCCTGGGCATCACCTTCCAGCAGGTGCAGAAATATGAGAAAGGCACCAACAGCGTTTCCCCGGAAAGGCTGGTGCAACTGGGTAAGATTTTCGGCTGCGGCGTGGGAGAATTGTTCCTTGATGCGTCACCGCCCGGCCATGCCGCCGGCGTTCCCATGCCCACCGGCAGGACAATCCACCTGGTCAATAATTTCGAGCGCATCCGGTCGCCGGCGGTGCAGAAACAAATCTGCGACCTGGTGCGAAGCCTCGCCGACCGGGATGACGCATGACGCGCCGCGGCTGGAAATATCGCAGCTATGCCGATGAGCAGCCCACGCCGGTCGCGGATTTTTTCTGCGGCTTCGTGGGCGGGACAATCACACTTTACAGCTTCCCCGGCTGGCTGCTGCCTTATTTCGGCTGGTTGAGCATGACCGCCACCATGCTACTATGCGCCGGTGCCGGACTGCTGCTGGGTATATGGATGGCGCGCGAAGCCGTGAAAGAAAGTAAACTGACCATACAACGTGATTAATTCAACAAAGGAGTATTTATGAGAAAAGCAACTGCCAAAACTGCCGCCAACAGCACCCCGCGCACGGAATATCTGCGCCAGATGCGTGATAGCCTTTTGCCTATTATCCGGGCAAAGGGCGTGATGATGTCGCCGAGTAATGTGCCGGGCATGAAAGCCCTGGCATTGGAAACGCCGCCCTGGATGTTTGTGCATAGGACGCCCTTCACCGCCATCCCGACACCGCAAGGAAGCTATAACACCGCTTTCGCCGGGCAGGTTGCGCCGAACCTGGGCTATTCCCTCGACGTTTGGCATCACGGCAAGAAGGTGGTCAATATCGAATGGGATGAGCCGGGTGATTTCGAGGTACTGGGCTTCAAGCGCGGGGAATGGGAAAGCGAACTTGCCGCCTTCATCGAGCAGCAAATCCGGTGACGGGTTGACATTTGTCACCAAAGCATTGCCCTGTATGAATCGCCGGGAGGGAAGCAAAACCCCTCCCGGTTTTCTTTTCCCCGTTATGCCGGCAGCACATCAATGAAAACGGTCGCCATATCGCAATTCAAAAGTTGCTG
>CAYXYU010000002.1:0-292441 GCA_964469525.1 uncultured Rickettsiales bacterium
GTGGTGTTGCGGTCGATCAGCCGCGTGAACACGCCGCCCAGCGTCTCGATGCCGAGCGACAGCGGCGTCACGTCGAGAAGCAGCACGTCCTTGACGTCCCCCTTCAGCACGGCGCCCTGGATGGCGGCGCCCATCGCGACCACCTCGTCGGGATTGACGCCCTTATGTGGCTCCTTGCCGAAGAATTTCTTGACCGTCTCGATGACCTTGGGCATGCGCGTCATGCCGCCAACCAGGATCACCTCGTCGATGTCGGACGCCTTGAGGCCGGCGTCTTTCAGCGCGTTCTTGCACGGCTCGATGGTTTTCTGGATGAGGTCATCGACCAGCGACTCGAGCTTGGCGCGCGTCAGCTTGATATTCAAATGCTTCGGCCCGGTCTGGTCGGCAGTGATGAAGGGCAGGTTGACGTCGGTCTGCAGCGAGTTCGACAGTTCGATCTTGGCCTTCTCCGCCGCTTCCTTGAGTCGCTGCAGCGCCAGCTTGTCGTTACGCAGGTCGATGCCCTGATCCTTTTTAAACTCATCGGCCAGGAAATCGATGATGCGCTTGTCGAAATCTTCACCGCCGAGGAAGGTATCGCCGTTGGTGGCCTTCACTTCGAACACCCCGTCATCGATTTCGAGCACCGACACGTCGAACGTGCCGCCGCCCAGGTCATAGACCGCGATGGTGCTTCCGGTCTTCTTTTCCTTGTCCAAGCCGTACGCCAGCGCCGCCGCTGTCGGCTCGTTGATGATGCGCAAAACTTCCAGCCCCGCGATGCGGCCGGCGTCTTTGGTGGCCTGGCGCTGCGCGTCGTTGAAGTAGGCGGGTACGGTGATCACCGCCTGCGAGACCTTCTCGCCGAGATACTGTTCGGCGACCTCCTTCATCTTCATCAGGATGAAGGCGGAAATTTGGCTGGGAGAATATTTTTCGCCGCGCGCTTCCACCCAGGCGTCGCCGTTGTCGGCTTTGATAATTTTATAAGGAACGAGGCCCATGTCCTTCTTCACCATCGGGTCGGTGAAATTGCGGCCGATGAGCCGCTTGATGGCAAACAGCGTGTTTTCCGGATTGGTTACCGCCTGGCGCTTGGCCGAATCGCCGACCAGCCGTTCGCCGTTATCGGTGAAGGCGACGATCGACGGCACGACGTTGCGTCCCTCCGGACTATGGATGACCTTGACGTTTCCGCCTTCCATGATGGCAACGCAGCTGTTGGTGGTGCCCAGGTCTATGCCTATGATCTTACTCATATTACAGGTTCTCCCTCCTAAGGTCGCCCACATGGGCGGAATGGTGATTTAGCATCTGATTGAGAGAGATATAAGGAGAATATCGCCAATGACAATATCCCCCACCGTATTTTTTACAAAGCGTATGTTAACCTCTTCCGGCGGAAGCATTCGATTAGTAGAGTAAATAGATAAAACCCCTTTTTTGCGCTGTAAAATATGCCTGATACAACTAACAGGAGAATTTTCGGTGCCTATAATTCCCCTATTTTAACCAATGGTTAATAATTAACTATTATTAATAAACGCAGTTATTCTTATTCATAAGGTTAATTCAGTAATAAGCATAGGCATAAACACCATGGAACCACACACCAGCAAAGTCATCGAAGCCACAAGGGAACTGCTCAAGGCCTTCGGCTATTTCGTCGATAACCTCTGGCACGTGGACGACGTGCATTTCATCTGCGAGCAGCATGCGCTGCCCAGGCTCAGCGATGAGGAGGCGATGGAGGTATTTCAGATCGCCAACCGGCGGTTCGACGGCGAGACCGGCATTTCCTGGCCGCAGATCGAATACGCAATCCGCAGTTTTTTGCAGCATAAGATCGCCTTGGAAGATCTGCGCGGGGAGATGTGCGACAGCAGCCCGGCGTAGCTACCATAAAAAGCGGGGAGGTAGCCCGCTTTTTTGTCATAAAGCCTTAATATATCTATAGTAAAATGAATCCTTAACACCATTAAGGGAATGGTCATGTGGTCGCCAACCTTACCCTCAGGGCTTGAAGCATTTACACTTCCTGATGCCTTTCTCTCGGAGGATAAAAGCCGGTCGCTGGTCGTGGTCTGCAAGGATGACGATGGTGCATGTTATCTGCACATCGAGCAGCAGCCCCCGAAGGTGGAACCCCGTTGGTTGCAAGCTTCGGGGCTCAGCGAAGCGGAATTCAGGGATGCGTTCTTTACCCATTTCGCGGCGCGCATGGACCACAGGGTAGGGCACCCACCTTGTCATGTGGATGCGCAGAAAGGCTGCTGGACCTATCGCATTGACGGCATCGACCTGAAAGGCGTGAGTTCTTTCGATGACCACCCGATGCGTGAAGCGGCGCGTGAGATACAATTCCGATACGCTGCCGATACCGATTATATGCCCAGGTACCAGGCGACCAATGCCAAAGCCGATATTCTCAATACGCTTCCACCGCAGGATCTCGTATCAACGCTTCGCCTTGCCGGTGAGGTCATTGATAGTAAGGGACCAAAGGATCCTGCCCAAGTTCCCCGCTGCGGCGATTTTGCCGATGTGCTTGAACAACAGCCGGGCGTACTGAAGAAGATCACGGATGAATTGGCCAAAGGCGGGATCGATCGGTTCCGTTACCTGGGGTGGGGGAAGACCGGCGTCTGCCTGGAGGCGGAAACGGCGAGGGGAAAGAAAGTGGCGGTCATGCTGCGCATGGCGGACAAGATGGCGGAGGTGCAGCGCTGCCCCGTTCCGCAGCATTTGCAGCTTCTGCATGCCTTCCATGCCGGGGACATCCATGTCGAGGTATCGCCGAAACTCGACAGCAGATCGGCAACGGCGGAAGATTTGGGCCTGGTCAAGAACGGCGTTGCCCATTACGTGGCGGAAGACAGGAAGCGGTATAAGGTTTCCGACGATGTATTCCGCAATATCGGGCGTTCCGATACCGGCACGCCGTATTATCTCGATGGCGACGGCATCGTGGAAACTGCTGAGCCGCCATCGGCAGGCCTTCCCAACCCTTCTTTAAGCCGCTGGGTGAAACCCGACGGGACATGGGAACAGTATCGCGAATTCGAGGAAGAACATCGTGCGTTCAATTCCCCGTTGCATCAACGCATGAGTGCATTGCTTGCAGATGCCCCTGATGTGCGCGGCAGAGTGGAGGAGGGTAGAAACCGGTCGGGAGACTCCGTACAGAGATAGTACGGTTATTCGCCGTCTTTTTTCTCAGCCTTCTTTTCAGCCTTTTTCTCGGCTTTTTTCTCAGGCGCGGCGGCGTCTTTCTTTTTGCCCTTGGCGGCGACAGCGAAATTCTTGAATTTGTTTTCGAACTTCTCGAGCTGGCCAGTCTTGCGCAGGTTGACGCCGCCGACCCAGGCCGGGTGCGTCTTCGGATCGACGTCGAGCTGCAGCACATCGCCTTCCTTGCCCCAGGTCGAGCGCGTCTGGTACTTCGTACCATCCGTCATCTGGATGGTGATGGTATGGTAATCAGGATGGATGCCTTCTTTCATAAAAAAACCTCTATAAACTCATTTCTGCGGCCGGCTGCGTTGTCAGCGCCGTACTCGAATCCTCATGTACCTTATTGTACACTCCGGTTCTGCGTGCGGCGCTTCCTAGCATCCGGCTCGCATAAACTAGAGTTTCTATGAGGTTTTGAGCCCAATTTCGTCAGGGGGTGTTTGGTAGCGTAAATCTTATGGAAAAGCAAGGGAAATGCGGGCTTTAGGCCAGGGCCGCGTAAAAACGATTGAAAACCAAGCCACTAGTCATTAACAACGAGCCATTGCTTTGCGTAATGGGGGGATAGCTCAGCGGTTAGAGCAGGGCGCTCATAACGGGTTGGTCGCCTCGCTGGGGTAGATTCACAGGATGCCCTGCTGCCTTTGGGTTCGGAGAATTTTCGAGTCCGAGGAAGCGGGATAGAAATTTGAATAATAAGGCTATAATAAGGTGTGTAGCCAAAAAGAGGTAGAAGTCGCTCGAAAAGATTTTTATCTTTCACACCTACGCGGGGGGATAGCTCAGCGGTTAGAGCAGGGCGCTCATAACGCCTTGGCCGGGGGTTCAAATCCCTCTCCCCCCACCATTTTTCTTCTTAAAAATCAGAATTCGTTTGTTTCGTCGCTACGCTGTAATAAGGCGAAATCGGCTACTTTTCGGGTCTGTAATAAGGTTATAATAAGGCGTTTTCTGCTGGTTTAGCCAGTGCAGTCGTTTTAACCGTAGTAAAGCTAAAACCTACCTCCGCAGTTACTCCCACAGTGGTGTTACGCCTAGCCCAAGGGCGTTTATACCTGTAACCCTAAACGGCGCTGCACGGCGTCCCCAAGCGGGCGGCGTACTAAAAACTAGGGTTTTAACGGGTTACCAACCCTTTTATCGCGTAGGCGGGAACGTCAATACTTTCGGCTATAGTTACGAAGGTACGGCGTAAATCGTGGAGCATAAAGGGAACGCCTGAATCTCTGGCTATATTTTTCATGCTGTTTTTCGGTTCGGCGAGGTGGCCTGTTTTACCCGTACCGGGAAACACCCACTCGCTTTTGCCGGTGCGCTTCTTACGGGCTACCAGCAGGTCGTGCACATAATCGCTTAGGGGTAGCTCCAGCGGTTCGCTGTTCTTGGTATGGGGGACGGTAAGGGTACGCTCCTTAAAATCCACGTTCTCCCAGCGTAGCGCCAGCCCTTCGCTTCTTCGCATACCCGTAAACAGCAGGAGCAGCAGGAAGTCGCGGATGGTGGTGTTTTCCAGCAGCGTCACCGTATCGTACCAGCGCTTTAACTCGGTGGGTTTTATAACGGTACGGCGGCGCTTCTGCTTGTACCAGGCTTTCGCCGAAGACAGGGCGCTAACAGGGTTCGGCGGGAGCAGATCGTTGGTGTGCTTGTTAAAATTGTATACGGCGCGTACCGCCTCCATCACATTGTTTGCTGTAATCCTGCCGTGGTTTTCGCCTATGTCGCGGTGTTTCTCAAACACCATTTCCCGCGTAATTTCGCCAAGAGGAAGGTTTACCCAGCCGGGGAGGTACATTTTCTTTAAGCAGTCCAGCCGGTATTTGGTGGTCTTGGTTAGGTGTTTCCTGCCGACACGGTAGGCTTCAATCGCCTCGCTAAAGGTTATATTCAGCTTTTCTTCTTCCTTCTTTTGCTGCTTGGTCTTGTTTACGTTTTCGCCGAGCGCCATGCTGGCGAGGCGTTGCCTTGCTTCCTCTCTGGCTTCCTCGCAGGTAAAGACGCCGTGCTTGCCGATGGTAGAGCGCACGGTCTTACCGTTTATGTCGCGCTGGGCGAAGTAGGTTTTGCTAAGACGGGCGACCGACACGCCGAAGCCGCGTAGCTTCTCGTCGAAATAATAAATCTGTCCTTTTTCCGGGTGGGGCAGTTTCTCCACCACCGTTTTCGTTAGCTTTACTACGGGCATAGCCGACCTCCTGTAATAAGGTTATCCCAAATCTGTAAGAAGGCTATAATAAGGTTCGTGTGCAGAAAAAGCTCGAAGTTTGTCGTGACCGATAGAAATCGGCCTTTACGAACAGAGACAAAAATACTATTGAATTCAGTGCAGTAAGGGGCAGCTAGAGGCGGCTAGTAAATCCGACCAAAGCGCTCATAACGCCTTGGCCGGGGGTTCAAATCCCTCTCCCCCCACCATTATTTCATAGGACATTCCAAAAGGAGATAGCTGCAGTGTATATGCTCATTTCCGGAGAGGAAGGTGCTTCTTATGCGGCGAAAAGAGTGTAACGCCTATGGAAAGGCAATATGCGTTCCCAGCCGGAGTGCGATGAAGAGTATCAGCAGGGCGGTGAGCAAAGCGACAATGCGCGGCGGCACGAGCCTTATCACGATCAGATTGCTTATCTGTCCGCCGATGAATACCAGCAGCGGCAGATGCCAGTATTCCAGCATCGCATCCGACAAGACGCCCTTATGAAGTTGCCCCAGCAGTCCGGCGACGGAGTTGAGCAGGATGAACAATGAAGCCGCGGCGGCGATTTGCTTGGGCGATCCGGCGCGCAGGTAATATAACACCGGCGCCAGAAAAATGCCGCCGCCGATACCGGTGATGCCAGCAAGAAGCCCCAGAACCGACCCGGTCAGCGCGCCGCGCCAGAGAGGAATGGTCCGATAGCGGCCGGGATCGTCATCGTAGCGCCGGTGCTGGATCAGCAGGCGCAGCCCGGCCGCGAGCAGGCTGATAAAAAGGATGATCAGAAAGAGGTCTTTCTCTATCACCAGCCGTCCGCCCAGATAGGCCGCGGGAACGGACGGCACGGCGAAAGGCAGCAGCAGGCGCGGATTGGCATAGCCCGCCCGCGCATAATGGAGGCTGTTGCCGATGACGACTACGATGTTGCAGATGAGCGCGATCGCCGGAATCGCCATGTAGGGAAGTTCCCACACCACCAGCAGCGCCAGATAGGAGGAACCGCCGCCGAACCCGACGCTGGCGTAGAAGGCTGCCACCAGGAGGAATAACAGCCCCAGCACCATCAGGCGCTTTTCCGCTTCTGGCTGCGGATATCCACCTCCAGGAGAAGCGCCAGCGGCGGACATCCTAGCTGCTCCTGTTGCGCTTTAAGCCCCTCCCGGCTGGGAAGCACCGAAAGCAGTGTCTGCGCCGAGGGAGCGCTGACCGTCAGCGCCAGGGTTCTGTCCTCGCAGGAGAGGTGCAGCGGCGTACCGCTTACCTCGCCAGTTCTTATAACGGCAGTAAGAAACGGAGGGACATCCAGCGTCAGCGTTTCTCCCGAAAGCAGCCGCTCCAGCTCTTCCCTGGCAATGCGGAACCGCAACTCCCCGTGACTGATGCGCAGATTCATCCGGCTTTGATCCTCTGCCATTCTTCCGGCGTATTGGCACCCTCGAGCAGCGCCGCCTCGGCTTCCGAAAATTCCTTCTGGCAGATGCGCAATCCTGCAAGAAAGCGGCGCACCGACATATTCCTGCTCGACCGCATTTCGCTGGCGGTATGATGCAGCGCCATACGCACCGGTGCGTGCAGGCGCAGGAAGAGCGGCAACGGCTTATCGATGAAGCAGGCGCCGTCCACGTTATATTCACAGGCGCAGGTCGTCAGGCGCGCCAGCAACTCGTCGGAAAGCAGCGGCATATCGACGGGGACGAACAGCCATGCCTGCGGCTGGCCCTGCCGTGCCGCCATCTCCGCCACCGCGTGGATGCCACCCAACGGACCGGTATCGGTAATCCGGTCCTCGATGCAGCAATAGCCGTCCACCTTGCCGCTGACCAGCACCGGCGCGCAGCCATGGGCGGCAAGCAGGCGCACCATGTGGTCGACCAGGCGCGCCTCGCCATAGGGAAGCTGCGCCTTGTCGCGTCCCATGCGTGAGGATTTTCCCCCGGCCAGCACAGCTCCGCCGAACGGCTCAACCTGCGACCGCTGACTGCTCATGCCCATCCTCCCCGTGATCCCCGTGCGAGCACAGCGCATGGCCCTGCACCCACTCGCTGTCGCCATCCACGTAATGTTCCTGCTTCCAGACGGGCGCGCGGATTTTGAGCTGTTCGATCAGGTAGCGGCAGGCTTTGAAAGCTTCGTCGCGGTGCGGCGATCCGGCGGCGATGACAACGCTAAGTCCGCCGACCTCCAGCCGGCCTTTGTGGTGCTCGATGTAAAGACGCAAGCGCCTGTCGAACAGGTCGACGGCCTCCTCGCAGATCTGCCCGAACACATTGCAGGCCAGCGGCTCGAACGCGTCGTAGCTGACCGCTCTTACCGCCCGCCCGAGATTATGGTCGCGCACCCGGCCGATGAACATATCCATCGCGCCGTTTTCCCGCGCATGGACAAAATCGACGGCGCGCTGAATCGATAAAGCACTTTCGCTGATGCCGACGCATATATTTTTCCCCGGCATCCGCTATCCTCCGCTGATCGGCGGGATGATGGCGAGCTTCGTATCGCGCGACAGCACCTCCTGGTTGCGTCGGATGGCAGTCTCGTCAGCCAGCGCCGAAGAATCGAGCAGTTTCATCTGCGAAAATGCGGGATAGCGCCTGGCGATCTCCTCGCGCAGCACGGCGCGAATCTGTCCAAGGGTTGCGCCGGACGGCACCGTGAGAGTGATGGTATCGCCGGGGGCCATGTGCCGAAAAGCGCCGTACAGGCTGACTTCCACATTTATGCTGCCTGGCATGCGTGCGGCTCCTTCATGGGTTGCATAAACGCGGCGCCGGTGCGGACGCTAAAGGGAAATACAGGGATGAGCGAGCCGGCTGGGCATTCCAATATCTCCTCCGCCAGCACAACGAACGCATTGCTACTGGCCAGCGGGCTGATCTTGAAGGATTCCTGGCCGGACGCAATGAAAACGGCGAACTCGCCGTTCGGGATTATGTTCAGGGATGCTTTCAGGAACTGGCGGAAATTCCCTTTTTTCGTAAAGCTATTTTCCAGTCTGGCCATGATGGATTGCTCCGGTGCAAGCCCTTGCAGGGCGCGCATCAGCGGCAGGACGAAGAAACGAAAACCGACGGCGGCGGAGATCGGGTTGCCGGGAAGTCCGAAGAACCGGTTGCCATTCGGCAGGGTAGCGAACAGCACCGGCTTCCCCGGACGGATGTTGACGCGGTGGAAATGTGTCTTTGCGCCGAGCTTCTTCAGGCTTTCGGGTATGAAATCCCATGTGCCCTTGGATACCGCGCCGGTGGTGATGATCACCGAGCCGGCGGGGATGTCATGCAGTCGTTGCCCGAATGCCGTCGGGTCGTCGGCGATAATGCCTCCATAATGCGCCGTGAGTCCTTCCTCCCTGCAACGCGCCAGCAGGTATGGCGCGTTGGAATTATGAATTTTTCCTCCCGGCAGCGGTACGGTTCTCTCGTCGGTGATTTCCTTTCCCGTACTTAGGATATGGAGCGCCGGCCGCGCTTGCGCTTCCACTTCCGCTACCCCCAGCGCGGCCAGTAGCATAATACGCTCTGGTGTAAGCATGTCGCCGTAGCGAATCACGGTCTGTCCAAGGCGCACGTCTTCTCCCGGCAGGCGGATATTTTCTCCCGGTTTTGCGGCGCGCATGAAGGAGGCGGCGCCATCGGCAGTGGTTGCTTCCTCGACGGGAATCACCGCTTCGAAAGGCTCCGGCACCACGGCTCCGGTCATGATGGATACGGCGCAGGCGTCATCGCTATGGAAAGCACCGCTATCGCCTGCTGCCAGGGCGCGCGCGACAGGAAGCGTCACGGGATGTTCGGCCGTGGCGGCGGCGATATCGGCAAGGCGCACGGCGAACCCGTCCATCGCCGAGTTGCGGAAGGAAGGAACGTCCACGGCGCTCTTGACCTTGGCGGCAGCGATTCTGCCCAGGGCGTGCATCAGCGGCAGCGTTTCCGTTCGCGGCGTGCCTGCGTTTTGCAATACGATCTGGAGAGCCTCCGAGTAGCCGATCATGGTTTTTCTCCACGGATGATGCGGATCAGGTGCGGGATCAGGTCGGGCAGCAATGCATCCATGCCTTCCTTTACCGCTTTAGGATTGCCTGGCAGCGTGATGACCAGCATCCGGTCGATGATCCCCGCCACGGCGCGGCTGCTCCAGGAAAGCGGCGTATAATTTGCGCCGTCGCTCCTGAGCAACTCGCCCACGCCCGGCACTTCGCGGTCGAAAAGCCCGGCCAGGGTGTCAGGAGTGACGTCGCGGCTGGCCACGCCGGTACCGCCGGTGCAGACGACAAGAGGGGGGTTATGCGCGGCCATGATGTCTTTCACGGCGGCGCGGATTTCGGTGGCTTCATCGGGAATGACGCGGTAATCCACGACCTTCGCCCCATGTCCCGATAAAATATCTTTAAGCAAAGCGCCCGATTTATCCTCGTACTCGCCCTTATGGGCGCGGTCGCTTACGGTGATGACGGCGGCGGTTCTTCCCTGAAGCACCGGCTTCGGCGGCGGCTGGACGATTTCCATCACCCACGCAGGTACGCCGCCGGGGTTCAGCCACAGCCCCTTCTTGCCGCCGAGCTTGGCCAGCAGTTGAATATTGCTCACACGCAGATCCGGCTCCACCATCTTGGTCAGGTCCCAGATCGTAAGCAGTGCGGCATTGACCCCCGCCAGCGCTTCCATCTCGACACCGGTCCGGGCATGGGTCGAGGCAAGGCAGAACACGGTGATGGAAGAAGACCCCTCCCGCAGCTCCGTGACAATTTTGACCTGATCCAGCCCCATCGGGTGACAGAGCGGGATCATTTCATGCGCCTTCTTGGCGCCCGTGATGCCTGCAATCTCTGCCAGCGCCAGCACGTCGCCCTTGGGCAGCTTGCGGTCGCGAATCAGTGCAAAGGACTCTCCGCCGACATGAATCTCTCCCGACGCCACCGCCAGCCGGCGTGTCACCGGCTTTCGTCCCACATCGATCATATGAAAACTATTCTGCATTTATCCTCCGAGCGAAGCCAGGTGCGGCGTGATGCCGGTATTGCCCTGGAGCAGGTAATGGCTCTCGCGCTTGAAATGCAGCGCAGAGAGAATGGCATCCCGCAATGCTTCCTGCTGCGCGTCATGCTGCAGGAGGGGGCGCAGGTCGTAGCCGCCCTCGCCGAACAGGCAGAGCATCAGCCTCCCGCGCGCCGTGACACGCAGACGGTTGCAGGTCTTGCAGAAATCCTTGGAGTAGGGGGCTATCAGCCCGATGGTTCCTTTATAATCCGGATGCGCGAACTCCACCGCCGGGCCACCGTCCCGCGCGCGCGGCACAAGGCTGAACCCGCGCTCAAGCAGCGCCGATTTGATGATATCGGCGCTTAGGTGGTGCTTGCGGAAATACACCAGATTATCGCCGGTTTGCATCAGCTCAATGAAGCGCACCGAGAGTTCTTCTCTCCTTATCCAGTCCAAAAACTCGGGTAGGCCGTTGTCGTTGATGTCTCTCAGCAATACCGTGTTGATCTTGATCTTCTTGAAACCCGCTTTCCGTGCAGCTTCGATGCCCGCCAGCACGGCAGCGAGCTTGTCGTGGCCGGTGATGGCGTGAAATTTTTCGGGCTGAAGACTGTCGACGCTGACGTTTAGCGCGTTGATGCCGGCATTAAAGAAAGATTCCGCCCTCTCCTTGAGGCAATAGCCATTGGTGGTAAGGGCGATGGTGCGGATGCCGGGTATGCTATGGAGGGACGCAGCGATGGGGGCGAGGTCGCGCCTTACGGTCGGCTCGCCGCCGGTAAGGCGTACCTTTTCGACGCCAAGCTCGGCGAAAGCCGATGCGAGGCGAATAATCTCTGCCTGAGAAAGGAAGTGAAAGTCGCCGGTTTTTTCATAACCGTTCGGCAGGCAGTACTGGCAACGGAAGTTACAGACATCCGTGACGGATAACCGCAGATAGGGAAATTTTCTCCCGAACGAATCCTCGAGTTCCTTCATGTTATCCTTTCCAAACACGGGAGGCAGAGGCGTTTCCACCACTACCCGGCTGCTTTCTCAAGCAGCGGCCCCGGCACCCTATGCCATCCGGCACGTAGGCGCTGAAGCTTCGGATATTTTCAGGCTAGCGCCGAATCCGGCAAAGCGACTTGACGTGGATCAAATGGCAGAAATTTAATTCACGCAGGTCGGGTCCGGGCATTCGGCGGTACCGGCCCGGCTGCATTTGGCCGCCAGATCCGTGTCGCAGTAATCGCACAGGGCGAACACATCCGGCAGGCTGACCGAGTTGCGCTCGATATCGATGCCTTGTTCCTTGAGCGCCTGCAGCGTGCGCGAAAAGGTCTCCGGCTTCATGCCAAGATAGGCGGCAATGAGAGATTTATCGTAAGGAAGCTTGAGATTCCGGGTGCGCTCGCCGCTTTCCAGGAACAGCTTGAGCAGAAACCAGCCGACGCGTTGCGTCACTGTTTTAAGTGTCAGCTGCTCGAACTGGCTGATCATGGCCTGTGATCGTCCCGAAACCGCGGAGAGCATGTTGATCGCCAGCTCCTGATTATGCCGCAGCTTCTCGCGGATGATGGAAGCCGGGATAGATAGAAGTTTTACGTTGTCCACCGCCTGCGCATTGGCGGGATAAGGGGTATTATTGAAGATTGCCGTCTCCAGGAGCCCGTCGCCGACGCTCATGACCTGGAGAACGGATTCCTGCCCGTCGGCATTGCCCTTGAACAGTTTCACCCAGCCTTGCAGGATGATGTAAAAACGTGAGGCCTGTTCGTTTTGCATGAAAATCATGGCCCCGCGATTGTGGCTGACGATACGGGCGTGTTTGAGGAGGTCCTGCAGCGTTTCCGCATTCAGCCCGGTAAACAGCGGCAGCTTCCGGATGGTATCCATATAAGCGCGCACGCCGCTTTCCACGGATGGATCGGCTTTGGCAACCGCTTTTTTAGTCGTTATCCCCAGATTGCCCACCATGATTTTTCCCATCTGATGCAGCACGTCCATCTTGGAGGTAAATAATTCAAACCATTCCTCCGCGGTAATGGCCTGCGACGGCGTCAGGGCCGAGTCATGGAGCAGGCTTCGATGCATCGCCTCAATTTTCTGGAAAACCGGGTTGCTTTTCTTCAAATCCTCGACGGTTTTTCTGCTTTCCTCGTCGGCCAGGGCCAGGAACATCCGTTCATATGCCTCTTGCTTGGAAAGAATATAGTTGAGGCGGTTTTTGAATTCGATAGTGTTCGACCAGTCGGAGTCCGTCAGCTGCGTTCCCAGCGCCCGTTCCAGCCCCACGCGCTCCTTCCATTGCAGGAAACTGGCAAATGCCGATACTTTTCCGGGTTGATACGCGGGGTTGAAAACGGCCAGTTCCTGCGCGATCTCGATTGCGGGCGCGATGATATTTCTCGTATAAAACGTCATTGCCTCCGCCGGCTCTATCATGCGCGCCACGACGTATTTTCGCTTGCCGGGCAACGCATGCACCGCATCAAGGAACGGCTCGATATGCGAGCTTTGTTTCCTGGGCAGGCTGCCTAATGTTTTGATCTGGCGGTCTACCTGTGCAAATTGACTTTCCATATCTTCCGGCGATTTTTTGCTGCAAAGATAGAGAGAGGCCGTGCCACGTTCCTTCTGTGCCTCGTGGATAAAATCGTAAAGGTTAGTCAAATAATTGGGCATTGCGGGCGTGCTCACTCGCTTTTCCCGTTACGGTAGCCTCTTACTCCAGTTTTTTCAACTTAATTGCCGTAAGGCAACCTTATTCCTTTGGTTGTCCCATAGTAAGACGATGGGCAAGCTCAAGCGACCCTGGAATACCGCCCGGCCGCAACAGTGCGGTATTGGTCGAAAACGGCGGCCACCACGCGCGCGGCCATACGGTGTGGCGTGGTAAGGTGGACGGAATCCTTATCGCAAGCAGCGATGCCGCGATATTCAGGTTGCTTCAATATATTGATTTCCTGATCAAAATAATTGTCCGGCAGCCGATGCTGCTGGCGTATCGCTGCCAAGTCTATGGAAAGGTAACACATCAGCGCGTCGATCACCTGCTTGCGCAGATGGTCCTCGTCGGTCAGCCCGTAGCCGCGTGCGATGGGCAGCCGGCCATCCGTAATCATATTACGGTAATCGAGAGCGCCGGAATTGTTCTGGGCGTAACCCTGCGGCAACCGGCTGATGGCCGAGCTGCCGACGCCAATCAGCGCATCGGCTGCATCGCTGACATAGCCCTGGAAGTTGCGTTTCAGCGCGCGGTTCCGCATCGCCAGCGTCAACGTGTCATCGGGCCTGGCAAAATGATCGATGCCGATGGGCGTGTAACCATTTGCCAGCAACACATCGCTTGCCAGCGCGAATAGTGCCAGCTTATCGGCATCGGAAGGAAGCGCTGCCGCATCGATCAGCTGCTGGTGTTTCTTCATGTGCGGCACGTGCGCGTAGGAGAACAGGGCGATGCGCGAAGGATTAAGGGCGACGGTTTTTTCGAGCGTGGCGCGGAAGCGCGCTGGGGTTTGATGCGGCAGCCCATACATCAGGTCGCAATTGATGCGGTTAAGGCCGGCTTTTCGCAATTGCTGTATGACCGCGGCGACCATAGGGTAAGGCTGAATACGGTTGACGGCACGCTGCACTTCCGGATCAAAATCCTGGACGCCGATGCTGACGCGGTTGAATCCCAGTTCGGCGTACAGCGCGATGTTGGCGGGCGTCGTCGTGCGCGGGTCGAGTTCGATGGCCAGCTCGCCGCCCGGCTGCACGGTAAAGGCCGAGGCAAGAGCAGAGAGAATGTCCTGGAGGTCATTCGGCTCAAGCAGGCTGGGCGAGCCGCCGCCGAAATGAATGTCGGCGAGCCTGCCTTTTCCGCCGAGCGCCTGCTTAACCAGCGCGATTTCGTCGAGCAGCACCCGCACGTATTTCCCCACCGGCTCATAGTGACGTGTCATTTTGGTATGGCAGCCGCAGAACCAGCACAGTTCGCGGCAGAAGGGAATATGGACGTAGATGGAAATCGTGGCATCCGGCTTCAGTTCGGAAAGCCAGCCACGATAGGTTGTCTCATTGATGGTGGAGGAAAAATGGTGCGCGGAAGGATAGCTGGTGTAGCGCGGCGCTTCCAGCCCGAGCCAGCATAGATTCCCCAAAATGTCTCGCTTCTTGGTCATTTGATGCAAATATATTCTACCGGCGTGAAAAAACGGGGGGATTGATCCAGATCAATCCCTGCACCCGCAAAATATGGAAAGTTGTGGTGCATGGATAAGCATCTGACCGATTTACGGAGCATTCCCAAAGGCGAGCAAGTGAGGGCGCTGTCGCTGACGACTTTTGCCTTCACCCTGTGCTTCGCCGTGTGGACGATCTTCGCCATCATCGGCGTACAGATCAAGGAAGAGATGGGGCTTAACGAAACCGAGTTCAGCCTGCTCATCGGCACGCCGATCCTGACCGGCTCGCTGATCCGCCTGATCCTCGGCATCTGGGCGGACCAGTATGGCGGCCGGCCGATCCTGCTGATGGTGATGATCTCCTCCGCCATCTGCACTTGGCTGCTGACCTATGCCGACACCTATATGCTGCTGCTGCTGGCGGCGCTCGGGGTCGGCATTGCCGGCGGCAGCTTCGTCGTTGGTATCTCCTATCTTTCCAAATGGTACGGCAAAGAGCGCCAGGGCACGGCGCTCGGCATTTACGGCATGGGCAATATCGGTGCGGCGGTGACCAAATTCGCCGCGCCCTTCGTTATGGTCGCCTATGGCTGGCATATGGTGGCACAGATCTGGGCGGGCGTGCTATTCGCTGCCGCCATTCTTTACTGGCTGCTCACCAAAGACGAGCCAGAGCTGGTCGCCCGCCGGCAGTCGGGTCGCAAGGCCAAGTCCATGACCGAGGCGCTGGCCCCATTGGCACGACTTCAGGTCTGGCGCTTCTCTCTTTATTATTTCTTCGTCTTCGGGGCCTTCGTGGCGCTGGCATTGTGGCTGCCGCGCTACTATGTCGGCGCCTACGGGCTGGATATCAAGATGGCCGGCGTGCTGGCCGCGAGTTTTTCGGTGGCGGGTTCGGCTTTCCGCGCCGTCGGTGGCTGGCTCTCCGATACTTACGGCGCGCGCAAAGTGATGTACTGGACGTTCTCTGCCTGCGTTGCCTGCTGCTTCGTCCTTAGCTATCCATCCACCGATTACGTCGTGCATGGCATCAAGGGCGACATTGCTTTCAGCTTCGGTATCGGCGTCATACCCTTTACTGTCATCGTTTTCGTGCTGGGGCTGTTCATGTCCTTCGGCAAGGCGGCAGTCTACAAGCACATCCCGGTCTATTACCCGGACAATGTTGGCTCAGTGGCGGGCATCGTCGGCCTGATCGGAGGGCTGGGCGGTTTCATTCTGCCAATTTGCTTCGGCGTGCTCAATGACTTCACCAACGTCTGGACAAGCTGCTTCATGCTGCTCTTCGCGCTGGTATCGGTGGCGCTGGTCTGGATGCATTTCGCCATCATGCTAATGGAGAAGAGAAAGTATCCCGAACTGCGCGGGCCGAAATTCCTGCCGGAATTGGATATGACGCCGGTGCGGGTAAAATCCTGATGGAGAAGGGCATGGAGTATATTAGCATCACCATGACGCGCCGGGAGGTGCTGCTTCGGTGGAACCCGGAAGACGATCATTTCTGGAACGGCAACGGAAAGGCCATCGCGCAGCAGAATTTATGGATTTCCGTGCTGTGCCTGTTCCTCGGCTTCGCCACCTGGATGATCTGGTCGGCGGTGGCGGTGAACCTCAATAGCGTGGGGTTCAATTTCAACAAGGAACAGCTCTTCACCCTGGCGGCGATGCCGGGCCTCACCGGTGCTGCCATGCGGATCATTTATTCCTTCATGCCGCCGGTCGTGGGCGGGAAGAACTGGACGGTCATCAGCACGGCGCTGCTGCTTGTTCCCGCCATCGGCATCGGCGTCGCCGTGCAGGATCCCGCGACTTCCTATGAGACCATGCTGCTGCTGGCGCTGGCCTGCGGTTTCGGCGGTGGCAGCTTTTCCTCGTCCATGGCCAACATCAGCCATTTCTTTCCCAAAAGCCGGCAGGGCACGGCACTCGGCCTCAATGCCGGTCTGGGGAATCTCGGCGTCAGCGCGGTGCAGTTCGCAGCGCCCATCGTTATAGGCATGTCGCTGTTCGGGAGCCTGGGTGGCGACCCGCAAAATATGACGCTGGCCGATGGCACCACGAAACTGGTGTGGCTGCAGAACGCCGCCTTCGTATGGGTTCCGCTGATCGTCATCGCCATGCTTGCTGCGGCGCTGGGCATGCATAACCTGCCCACCGCCAAGGCCAACGTGAGCGAGCAACTGGTCATTTTCCGCCGCAAGCACATGTACCTGACCACCTGGCTTTACATCATGTCCTTCGGCTCGTTCATCGGCTATGCTTCGGCTTTTCCGCTTTTAATCAAGACGCAGTTTCCCGAAGTCAACCCGCTGCAATACGCTTTCCTCGGCCCTCTTCTGGGGGCGTTGATCCGCCCTGTGGGCGGTTACATCTCCGACAAGACCAGCGGCGCTTCCGTCACCTTCTGGAACCTCATCGTCATGATCACCGCCGTGCTCGGTGTCATTCACTTCATCCAGCCGGAAAGCAAGGATTTCTGGGGATTTTTCGCCTGCTTCCTGGCGCTGTTCACCACCACCGGCATCGCCAACGGCTCGGTGTTCCGCATGATCGGCGTCATTTTTCCTCCGAAGGAGAAAGGCCCCGTGCTCGGCTTCTCCGCCGCCATCGCCGCCTTTGGCGCATTCTACATTCCCAAATGCTTCGGGTGGTCGGTGGAAGCGACTGGCGCTTTCGACACGGCATTTTATGCTTTCATTGTCTATTACGTCACCTGCCTATTCGTTACCTATTACTGGTATTTCCGCCGCGGCGCGGAAGTGAAATGCTAAGGAGAATCATGTGAGCCACTTTATCGATAAGCTGACCTACTTCACCCGCGAGCGTGAAAATTTCGCAAGCGGCCACGGGGTGATGACCGACGAATCGCGTGCCTGGGAAAAGGGCTACCGCGACCGCTGGCAGCACGACAAGGTGGTGCGCTCGACGCACGGCGTCAACTGCACCGGCTCGTGTAGCTGGAAAATCTATGTGAAGAACGGACTCGTGACATGGGAAACGCAGCAGACCGACTATCCGCGTACGCGCCCCGATATGCCCAACCACGAGCCGCGCGGTTGCTCGCGCGGGGCGAGTTATTCCTGGTATCTTTACAGCGCCAACCGGCTCAAGTACCCGCTGGTCAGAAGCCGCCTGCTCAAAGCCTGGCGCGCGGCAAGAGCCATCGCCAAGGACCCGGTGGCGGCATGGGAATCCATCGTCACCAACGAGCAGACGCGCAAATCCTATCAGCAGGTGCGCGGCCTCGGTGGATTCGTGCGCTCAAACTGGGACGAGGTGAACGAGATTATCGCGGCCGCCAACGTCTATACCGCCAAGGCGCACGGCCCCGACCGCATCATCGGCTTCTCACCGATCCCTGCCATGTCAATGGTCTCCTATGCGGCGGGCAGCCGCTATCTTTCCCTGATCGGGGGCGTGTGCATGAGTTTTTACGACTGGTACTGCGACCTCCCGCCATCGAGTCCGCAGACCTGGGGCGAACAGACCGACGTGCCGGAAAGCGCCGACTGGTACAACTCCAATTTCATTATCGCCTGGGGTTCCAATGTGCCGCAGACGCGCACGCCGGACGCGCACTTTTTCACCGAGGTGCGCTACAAGGGGACCAAGACCGTTGCCGTTACACCTGATTACAGCGAGGTGGCCAAGCTGTGCGACCTGTGGCTGCACGCCAAGCAGGGCACCGATTCGGCACTGGCGCTGGCCATGGGCCACGTGATCCTTACCGAGTGGCATACGAAAGGCCGCAGCGACTATTTCGACGATTACTGCCGCACCTATACCGACATGCCGTTCCTCGTCCGCCTGGTGAAGAAAGGCGATATGCTGGTGCCGGAACGCATGGTACGCGCGTCGGATTTCGAAGGCGGCTTAAGCGCTCAGAACAATCCCGAATGGAAGCCGGTGGTTGTCTGCGGCAAGCAGGAAAAAATCCGGGTGCCCAACGGGACTATCGGCGCACGCTGGGGCCAGAAAGGCAAGTGGAACCTGGAGCCGAGGGATGAAACAACCGGAGAGGAAATCTGGCCGCTACTCTCTTTGCTCGATCACAGCAAGCGGGATGTGAAGTCCGTGGCTTTCCCCTATTTCGGCAATCTTGAGCACGATCACTTCCAGAATACCGACCATGCGAGCGTGCTGGAGCGCAATGTCCCGCTGATCTCTCTCAAGCTGAAAGACGGTGAGTGTTTCGTGACCACCGTCTATGATCTTTTTGTTGCCAATTACGGCGTGGATCGGGGTCTTGGCGGCGGCAATGTCGCCAAGTCCTTTGACGACGATGTCCCTTATACGCCCGCCTGGCAGGAGCGCATCACGGGCGTGAAGCGCGAGCACGCTATCAGCGTGGCGCGGCAGTTTGCCGAAAATGCACACAAGACGCATGGCCGATCGATGGTCATCGTCGGCGCGGGCCTTAACCACTGGTACCACATGGACATGACCTACCGCTCGATCATCAACATGCTGGTGATGTGCGGCTGCGTCGGCAAGTCCGGCGGCGGCTGGAGCCATTATGTGGGTCAGGAGAAGCTCAGGCCGCAGACGGGCTGGGTGCCGCTGGCCTTTGCCACCGACTGGAATCGGCCGCCGCGCCAGCAGAACTCGACCTCGTTCTTTTACGCGCACACCGACCAGTGGCGCTACGAGAAGCTGGCAATGGACGAGATCCTTTCGCCGCTGGAGGATGACACGCAGTGGAAAAATCTCTCCTTTATTGACTGCAACGTGCGCGCTGAGCGCATGGGCTGGCTGCCCTCCGCGCCGCAGCTTGAGACCAACCCGTTGCAGCTGGGGCAAGATATCGCCGCTTCCGGCATGCAGCCAGGCGAGTATGTCGCAGAGGGCCTGAAATCAGGCAGGTTGAAGCTTTCCTGCGAAGACCCGGACAGTCCCATCAACTGGCCGCGTAACATGTTCGTCTGGCGCTCAAACATCCTGGGTTCGAGCGGCAAGGGGCATGAATATTTCCTCAAGCATCTGCTTGGCACGCAGCACGGCGTGCAGGGCAAAGACTTAGGCGAAGAGGGCGGTTTGCTGCCGAAGGAAGTCGCCTGGCACGAACAAGGGCCGGAAGGCAAGCTCGACCTTCTGGTGACACTCGATTTTCGCATGTCCACTACCTGCATGTATTCCGACATCGTGCTGCCGACCGCCACCTGGTATGAGAAGAACGATCTCAACACCTCCGACATGCACCCCTTCATTCATCCGCTGTCGGCGGCGGTCGATCCGGCATGGGAATCACGCAGCGACTGGGAGATTTACAAGGGCATCGCCAAAAAATTCTCCGAAGTCTGCGCCGGCCATCTGGGCGTCGAGAAGGACGTGGTACTGAATCCCATCCAGCACGATACCGCGAATGAGCTGGCGCAGGGAATCGAGGTGCGCGACTGGAAGAAGGGTGAGTGCGATCCGGTGCCGGGAAAAACCATGCCGCAGGTGGCGCTGGTCGAGCGCGATTACCCCAATACCTACAAAAAATTCACCTCGCTCGGGCCGCTGATGAGCAAGCTCGGCAACGGCGGCAAGGGTATCGGCTGGAATACCGACGATGAAATGAAGCTGCTGGGCGAACTCAATTATACCGTCACTGAGGATGGCATCAGCAAGGGATTTCCGAAAATCGAATCAGCCATCGATGCGGCGGAAGTCATCATGACGCTGGCGCCGGAAACCAACGGCCATGTCGCGCTCAAGGCATGGAAGGCGCTCGGCGAATTCACCGGCCGCGACCACACGCATCTGGCCGAGACGCGCGAGGACGAAAAAATCCGCTTCCGCGACATCCAGGCGCAGCCGAGGAAGATCATCTCCTCGCCGACCTGGAGCGGTATTGAGTCCGAGCATGTCAGCTACAATGCCGGCTACACCAACGTGCACGAGCTGATTCCCTGGCGCACCCTCACCGGTCGCCAGCAGCTTTACCAGGACCATGCCTGGATGCGCGCGTTCGGCGAAAGCTTATGCGTCTACAAGCCGCCGGTCGATCTGAAGGCCATTGCGCCGGTCTTTGATAAATTCGGCAAGGGCAGAAAACAGGTGGTGCTCAATTTCATCACGCCGCACCAGAAATGGGGCATCCATTCCACCTACACGGACAACCTGCTGATGCTGACCCTCTCGCGCGGCGGGCCGATTGTCTGGGTCAGCGAAAAGGATGCCCAAAAAATCGGGATAGTGGATAATGACTGGATCGAGGCCTACAACGTCAATGGGGCGCTCACCGCCCGCGCTGTGGTCAGCCAGCGCGTGCCGGAAGGAATGGTACTCATGTATCATGCGCAGGAGAAGATTACCAACGTGCCGGGCAGCGAGATCACCGGAGCGCGCGGCGGCATTCACAACTCCGTCACCCGCGCCGTTCTGAAACCTACCCACATGATCGGCGGTTATGCGCAGCTGGCTTACGGCTTCAACTATTACGGGACCGTGGGCTCCAACCGCGATGAATTCATCATCCTTCGCAAGATGGAGAAAGTGGACTGGATGAACGAGGAAGGCTACGCTGAAAGGCTTGACGAAGAAAACACGCCGCCCGTCCAGCAGGCTCAGGGTGCAGTATAAGGGAGAAGAGACTTATGAGAGTACGCGCGCAGATCGGAAAAGTCCTCAACCTTGATAAATGCATCGGCTGCCATACCTGCTCGGTGACCTGCAAGAACGTGTGGACATCGCGGCGGGGCATGGAATACGCCTGGTTCAACAACGTGGAGACCAAGCCCGGCATTGGCTATCCGAAGGACTGGGAGAACCAGGATCGCTGGAAAGGCGGCTGGGAGCGGAAGAAAAACGGCAAGATCCAGCCCAAGCAAGGCGGCAGGTGGCGCACGCTTGCCAATATCTTCGCCAACCCGAACATGCCCTCGATCGACGATTATTACGAGCCATTCACTTTCGACTACCAGCATTTGCACAATTCCCCTGAAGCCAAGACCATGCCCACCGCGCAGGCGGTGTCCGTCATCACGGGTAAGAAAATGGACAAGGTGGAATGGGGTCCCAACTGGGAGGAAATTTTGGGCGGCGAATTCGAGCATCGCAGCAAGGACTATAATTTCGAGAACGTGCAGAAGGACATTTACGGCCAGTTCGAAAACACTTTCATGATGTATCTGCCGCGCCTGTGCGAGCACTGCCTGAATCCGGCCTGCGTGGCGGCCTGCCCGTCCGGGGCTATCTACAAGCGCGAAGAGGACGGCATCGTGCTGATCGATCAGGACAAGTGCCGCGGCTGGCGCATGTGCGTTTCGGCCTGCCCGTACAAGAAAATCTATTTCAACTGGGAATCGGGCAAGTCGGAGAAATGTACCTTCTGCTACCCCCGTATCGAGAACGGCGAGCCGACCGTCTGCTCGGAAACCTGCGTCGGTCGCATCCGCTACCTGGGCGTGCTGCTCTACGATGCCGACCGCATTGAGGCCGCGGCATCGGTCGAGGACGAGCAGAATCTCTACCACGCGCAGCTCGATATTTTCCTCGATCCCAACGACCCGGAAGTGATCGAGGCGGCCCGCGCCGAGGGCATCCCCGACAGCTGGATGGAAGCGGCGCGCAAATCGCCCGTCTATAAGATGGCGATGGAATGGAAGGTTGCCTTCCCGCTGCATCCCGAATACCGCACGCTACCGATGGTGTGGTATATTCCGCCGCTCTCGCCGATCCAGAACGCGGCGGAAAGCGGAGAAATGGGCATGAACGGCATGATTCCCGACGTGGGGAGCCTCCGCATCCCGCTTAAATACCTTGCCAACCTGCTCACCGCCGGCGAGGAAAAGCCGGTGAGAATCGCGTTGGAACGAATGCTTGCCATGCGCGCCTACATGCGCGGCAAGCATGTGGATGGTATGCTGTATCCGGAGCTGCTGGCAACGGCGGGCCTGACGGAAGCGATGGTCGAGGAGATGTACCGCTATATGGCCATCGCCAATTACGAAGACCGTTTCGTCATTCCGACCTCGCACCGGGAATATGCGGAACAGGCTTTCGACATGCGCTCTTCTTGCGGCTTTTCCTTCGGCAACGGCTGCGGCGGCGGCAACAGCGAACATAATATGTTCAGCCGGCCGAAACGTAAAAACCTGTTCGGGGGCACGCATGCATCCTAAATCTTATAAGACCTTTAAAGCGCTGGGCATCCTGCTGTGGTATCCCGGCGAGGAATGGCTGCAAGGCACGGGCGATCTGTGTGATCTCATCGAGCGGGAAGGGCTGCTGAATCCGCACGACGCGCAGGCGATACGCACTTTCACGGCTAATCTGCTCGCGCGTGATCTTTACGAGATACAGGAAACTTACGTCGAGACCTTCGACCGCACGCGCTCGCTTTCGTTGCATTTGTTCGAACATGTGCACGGCGAGTCGCGCGACCGCGGACAGGCAATGGTTGATCTGGCCGACATGTATAAGGAGCAAGGCTTCGCGTTGGGCAAAAGCGAACTGCCGGACTACCTGCCGGTGTTTCTTGAGTATCTCTCCGCCCTTCCCGTCGACGAAGCGCTGGACATGCTCGGCGACCCGGCGCACATCCTGGCCGCCATCGGCAAAAGGCTTGCTGAGCGTGGCAGCCCTTATCATGTCATTTTCGATAGCCTTGTTCGCCTGACCGGCCGTCAGCCGGAAAAAGTGGAGCGCAAAACCGCGCCGCCGCCGGTGAACTTCATTCAGCTCGACAAGGAATGGGAGGACAGGCCGGTGGATTTCCTGGGCGCTGAATCGCCCGAAGCCAAAACCGGCGGTTGCGGCGGCGGTGGCTGCGGCAGCTGCGGCGGCGCTAAATCGAGTCCCGTTGCAACGGCGCAGGGAGCCAGACCATGATTGACTATTACTATACGTTCTTCTTCGGGATCTATCCTTACATATGCCTTTCTATTTTCGTAATCGGCAACCTGATCCGCTACGACCGCGAGCAATATAGCTGGCGTGCCTCGTCGAGCCAGCTGCTGGCCGACAAGGGGCTTCGTATCGGCAACATCCTCTTCCATATCGGCATCATCGTCATCTTCTTCGGCCATCTTTTCGGCCTGCTCACCCCGCACTGGCTCTATGAACATTTCGTCACGGCGGAGCAGAAGCAACTATTGGCGATCATCGTCGGCGGCATCGCGGGCGTACTCGGCTTTATCGGCCTGACCATACTGGTATACCGGCGGCTGTTCGTGGCGAGGATTCGCGCCACCAGCGCGCCGCTGGACATCGCCGTCGTCGTCATCTTCTGGGTACAAATCACGCTGGGGCTTCTTACCATTCCATTCTCGCTGGCGCACCACGATGCAACGCTGATGCTACGGCTCTCCGAATGGGCACAGCGCATCCTGACCTTCCGCAGCGGCGCGTCCGACCTCATCGTCGGCGTCGAATGGGTGTTCCAGGTGCATCTCATCCTGGGGCTCACTATCTTCCTGATATTTCCCTTTACCCGCCTGGTGCATATCCTGAGCGCGCCGGTCAAGTATCTCTGGCGGCCCTACCAGGTGGTGCGTTCGCGGGAGGCAAGAAGATAGTGCCGGTCTTTGTCAACCACATGGAAATCACGGACGAGGCGGTCTTTGCCGAAATGCAGTACCATCCCGCGTCGTCGGCCGAGGAAGCGCAGTACAAAGCGGCCGTCGCGCTTGCCATCCGCGAGCTGCTGCTTCAGGAAGCCGCGCGCCTGGGCATAGAAGCGCCTGATAAGCATTCCTCCCAGGAGATTCAGGACGAGTTCCGGATCAACCGTCTTCTGGAACAGGAAGTAATCACGCCGGCGCCGGATGATGCGTCCTGCCAGCGCTATTACGACCAGAATCGTAAAATATTTCATGATGCCGAAGGCCGCACGATGCCTTTCGAGCAGGTAAAACCGGCCATCGCTGCTTATTTAGGGGATGTGTCCTGGCAAACGGCGGTGAAGCAATTCATTAAGATTCTGGCAGGAAAGGCCAAAATCGCCGGGCTCCGCCTGGAAGTCGCGGACAGCCCGCTGGTTCAATAATGCGGCGCATTCTATAGCATAATGCGCGTGTGTTCCTTGACTTCAATCAAAGCAGCCGATTGGATTCCGTGCTAAACAAATATTTATTAATATGGAGGCTACCCATGCCGGCCGAAGGAATAGATGTCCTCTCAGGCGCTCTGGCACCGAGCATATGTCCGGGATGCAGGCATTTCAGGATAAATTCGGTAAAAATCAGCGATACCGGCGCCATTGCAAGCAGCCCGTGCCGCTATTTTGAGCCACGCAATTTCTATTATGATGGTAATATACAGCGCTACTGGTGTCGCCTATGGGAAGACAGTCATGGCCGCGTCTATCCTGAACCCAGGCCGGAATCGGTCAGAATTTGACTTGTAGGTACGGCATAATCTTCAGCGTATCTGTAAACAGCCTGTCCGCATTGTAGCGCGCCAGCTTAATGCCTGCCGTATAGTGTTCTTCAAACGTCTGCTCCAGCAGCGCGTCCCATTCCGTTCCGTAATCCATGCCGCCGCGCTCGGCCGAGAAATCGTGATAGACCAGCATGGCTTTGGCGCCATTCAGATAGGAATTTTCTGATTTCGCTACATAGGTGATGCCGATATTGGCATCGACCAGGCCGCCTGCGGGTGTGGTCAGGAATTTATCGGCCCAGCCGTCAAAGGCATGATTGGTGCCCAGCGCGAACTGCATGGCGGCAGCGCCGTTTCCTTCGATGGATTCGTATTGCCCTTTCAGCGTCCACTGGCCGAAGGTAATGCCCGGCTCGACAGAATAATAATGAAAGCTGAAATTTGCGGGATTGTCGGAATAATCGGACTGATGCGCGTATTCCAAGTTTAGAAGCCCAAATAAGCCTTCCTGAACCGGATGCTTTCCCTCGAAGCGCGCACCGAACGTGGCGCTGGAAAGCGCCAGGGAATCGGGAATATCGAGCCAGTAGCCATAGCCGGTCATCCTGCCGAAGGGCAGCCCGGCATAGGAAACATTGAGAAGATGAATATGGCTGCCGTTCCATGTGCCGGCCGGAGAATCCGTCCCGAAAACCCGGTTGACCTGATTGGCGTAGGCGTAAAAGGCGGTGATGTCTTCGACGGACTGGTTTTTGATGGTAACTGCATCGAAGGTTTGGTCGTTTTGCCGCCAGCCGACAGGCCCTACGAAACGCTGATTGTCAAGACTGACGACCTGCCTTCCTAACACCAGCGTCGTCTCCGGCAGGCCGGTATAGGTGAGTTGCAGCCGGTTGAGATTGGTATCTTCCGGGTCGGCGACTGTCGGGTAGGCGGTTTTGCCGTTGATGGTGTCGTTGTAATGCTCGCCGCCAAGTCCGGTAATGTTCTCACCCTCCACCAGCAGGCTGACATCGTGAAATTTCCCGGTTTCATAACCCAGCCTGGTGCGAACCGTATGGGCGTGTGCCTTATGCGCCAGCCCATCCTGATCCACGAACTCGTAGCGATACCGCGCGTTGAGCAGGGGTCTGCCCTCCATAAGCGCCTTTGCGAAATCGTTCGCCGGCTCGGCTGCGTGAGCTGAAGCGGCGATCAGGCCCGCCATACCGCAGATCAGTAGTTTATGCATGCCTGTCATGAATTCACTTATATCGATAAAAAGAGGGTCTGGATTTGATCTTGCTCAAGTGCTGCTTGCAGAGGTATTAATAAATAAAGAGAAAGCAGTAACATGGAATGCCCATTGAGCCGGATAATCAGTACGATCAGTGAGCCTGTAAGTCCTACGGGCGGCGGCCGGCCGGGTTTTGCGCTGTTTCGTCTCGGTTTTAGGCCATTTTTTCTCCTAGGCGCGATATTTGGCGCATTCGCGCTCGGGTACTTCGTCCTGCTGACATCTGGGACAGTCACGTTCCTGCCCAGCCGGTGGGAGATGCTGGTCTGGCATAAGCACGAGATGCTGTTTGGCTACACGGCGGCGATTATCGCCGGGTTTCTGCTTACCGCCGTGCCGAACTGGACGGGGCATCCGACCTTAAGAGGCCGGGAGCTGTCGTTGCTCGTGCTGTTGTGGCTGGCGGGGCGCGTCATGGTTTTTTTCTCCGCGCATTTTCCGGCGTGGCTGGTGGCGGCGGTGGATGCATCCTTTTTCCTGGCCTGCATGGCGGGCATTCTTCCGGCGCTGGTGAAATCGGAAAACCGCCGCAATTACTTTTTCCTTTTGCTTTTGCTGTTGCTGGCGGCTGCCAACGGGCTGGCGCATTGGGACGAAACAGGCATCGGCATCTGGCTGGGGCTCGACATCGTGATCCTGATGATGGTCATTGTCGGCGGCCGGGTCATTCCCTTTTTCACCGAGCGGCCGCTGGGCATCCATATCAGGCGTGATGGCCGTATCGAGCGGTTCGCATTGGCTTCCACGCTAGCCGCGTTGATCCTCGATGCAGCGGAGGCGGGCCAAACATGGCTGGGCATGGCATTTCTGCTGGCAGCAGTCGCCAATGGCTGGCGTCTTTCGCAATGGCAAAGCCTTAAGACGCTGAAAGTGCCACTGCTCTGGGTATTGCATGCGGGCTATCTCTGGCTGGTCATCGGTTTTGCCACGCGCGCACTGCATTATTTCGAATTGATTGGTTCTCCTTCCATCGGCACGCATGCCTTCACGGCCGGCGGCATCGGCGTGCTGACGCTGGGCATGATGGCCAGGGTATCGCTGGGGCACAGCGGCCGTGAATTGAAAGTCGGCAAGGCAATGACAATCGCCTTTGCCTGCATCAATCTCGCCGCGGTTTGCCGGGTGTTTGGCGTCTGGCTGCTGCCCGCTTTCCTATGGCAATGGGTTCAGGCGGCGGCGGCTTTCTGGCTACTGGCCTTCATGCTCTTCATAACAGTGTATGCGTCCATCCTGATGCGCCCGAGAGTCGATGGCAAAGACGGCTAGCTGATTCTGCCGTAAAATCTCCTGAATTTCCCTCAAGCAAATACGAAATCGCTTTCGCTTAAAGAAGCCGTCTGGTCGCCTTCGATGTAGAATTCGAAACGGTAACCGTCGTCATCCTCAACGCGGTTATTGACATAGGTGCGGTCGGTGCCTGCGCTGTAGCTGACAGCGAGCGTGCCGAAGCGGAGGCAGGGAATAAATCCATGATAAAGAGCTTCACTCATCCGCACATTTACTCTCTTATTATAAAATCGCCGCCCCTCCCCAATAGAGAACAAACCCTCTTTGTCCTATCCGTTTCCTTGACTGAAACGCAACAGGCGAGGAGACGCTTATGGCTGTGTATAACGTACTGAATTTCGGGGCGACGGCGGGCGACAACACGGATGACACGGCAGCGATCCAAGCGGCGATCGACGCGGCGCATGCCGCCGGCGGCGGCAGCGTCTATATTCCGACGGGCCTTTACCGGGTAAGCGGCGGCGAAGAGGCTTCCGACGGCTGCATCATGCTGCGCGACAATGTGGAGGTGTTCGGCGACGGCATGGGCCATACGGTCCTCAAGCTGGTCGACGGCTCGGACCAGAAGATCACCGGCATGATACGCACCGCCTATGGCGAAGAGAATGAGAATATCCAGCTGCGCGATCTTTCGATCGACGGCAACCGCGCCAATACGACCGGCAAGGTGGATGGTTTTTTCTGCGGCGTGAAACCGGGCGATACCGGCTCGGACCGGGATATCACTGTGTCGGGCGTGGAAGTGCGCAACATGTCTGGCTACGGGTTCGATCCTCATGAGCGCACCACTAACCTAATCATTCGCGACTCTGTAGCCCACCATAATGGCCTGGACGGCTTCGTCGCCGATTTCCTGATCGACAGCCGGTTTGAGAATAACGTTGCCTATAACAACGACCGGCACGGCTTCAATGTCTGCACCTCGACCAACAATTTCGTCATGACCGGCAACCAAGCCCATCATAACGGCGCGACCGGCCTGACTGTGCAGCGCGGCAGCGAAGATATTCCCTCACCGCATTCCCTCACCATCACCGATAACGTGTTTGCCTATAACGAGCGCGCCGGCGTCGAGCTGAAAATGTCCGACCACATTCTGCTCGAGGGGAACATAATCGCTCATAACGGACGCGAGGGGATCAAGATTTACGGATCGAGCAACGTAACGATAGAAGACAATACGATCGAATCGAACTCCGAGTCCAAGCCGAATTATTACGCGGAGATACAGGCTCTGAACTATGACGACACCAACGGGCCGTCCGGCATGGTCTTCGAGGTGGAATCCATCCGGATTGAAGGCAACGACATCACGCAGGGGGATAATCACAGCAATCCCGCCTTCGACTTCGCCAACAACATCGAGAATGAAATCACGCTGGTGGATAATAATCTCGAAGGGTTCCCGAGCCAGGGACCGGTGACGCTGACCGGCACCAGCGGCAATGACACGCTGACCGGCGGGCCATTCGATGACGTGCTGGACGGCCGCGCCGGACGGGACAAGCTGACCGGCGGGGAAGGGGAGGATGAGTTCGTATTCTCGAATGCGACTCATTCTACGCACACCGCGCCGGATGCTATTACCGATTTCACAGTGGGCGAGGACATCATCAATCTCAGCGGGCTCGGGTTCCATACGCTGGTCGGCGGCGGCACCACCGCGGCCGGTCAGCTGCGGCTGGCCTACAGCGCGACCTCGAACCGCACCTATGTGCGTTCCGACCAGTCGGACTTCGAGTTTTACCTGCAAGGGGACTACCGGGGCGTGCTTACCAACGCGGATTTCAATTTCGGCTCATCCGGCCCCTCCAATGGTGCGATTAACGGCACCAGCGGCAACGACGTGCTGGTGGGAACCAGCGGCAACGATATCATCGACGGGCTGGCGGGCAAGGATAAGCTCACCGGCGGGGCGGGCGACGATATTTTCCAATTCTCCAACCTGACCCATTCAACGCAGTTCTCTCCCGACGCCATCACGGATTTCACTCCCGGGCAGGATCTGATCGATCTCAGCCTGCTCGAGGAGTTCACGCACTTGACCACAAACAGCCAAACGGCGGCAGGCGAGCTGCGCCTGGCTTACAGCGCTACGACCGACCGCACCTATGTGCGTTCCGACCAGTCGGACTTCGAGTTTTACCTGCAAGGGGATTACCGGGGCCAGTTGAGCGACGCCGATTTCCTGTTCACCTAACCCATACTCAAATTGATTATCCAAGGAGAATTCTATGAAGAACGATACGCTCCATGATGTCTGCATGCTGGGGCTCGGCCCGGTGGGAACCGTATCCGGGCTGTGCTTTGCCAAGCAGGGATTCCGCGTGGTCGGGGTCGATATCAACCCCGAGCGCGTGGCGGCGTTTTCGCGTGGGCTAGCGCCTTTCGTCGAGCCGGGGGTCAACGACCTGCTGAAGGAATGCCTGGAGAAAAACTCTTTCACCGCGACCGATCGTGCGCAGGAGAGCATTGCGAATGCCCGGCTGATTATGATCGCGGTCGGCACCCCGACGCCCGAGGAAACCGGCGTGCCGGACCTGTCGCAGCTGGAAAAGGTGGCCCACACCATCGGGGAGGCGATCGCGCAGGTGAAGCATGTTCCCATCGTGGTCGTGCGTTCGACGGTGCCGCCGGGGACGATGCGGAACCGCCTGGCGCCGATTATCGAGAAGGCTTCGGGCAAAAAGGCAGGCTGGGACTTCCATATCGCCTCCAATCCCGAATTCCTGCGCGAAGGCAGGGCAATCAAAGACTTTTTCCATACCGGCCGCGTCGTCATCGGCACCGATATCCCAGAGGCGGCGGACGCCATCGAGGCGCTATACCGTGACGTGGAGGGCAAGCGCAAGCGGGTGGCGATCGAGACGGCGGAATTCGCCAAATACGTCGATAATACCTGGCACGCGGTGAAGGTCACCTTCGCCAACGAGATCGCCCGCGTCTGCCAGAGTTTCGGCGGCAACCCGCAGGAAACGGCGGATGTGTTCCTGGCCGACGACCAGCTCAACATCTCCCCTTATTATCTGCGTCCCGGCTTTGCTTTCGGCGGCTCCTGCCTGCCCAAGGATACGCGCGGCATCCTGGCGCTGGCACGCCAGCACGGGGTGGAGGTGCCGATGATAGGCGGCGTACTCGATAGCAATGAAGAGCACATCGACCGCGGCGTTGCCAACGTGGAGAAACACCAGCCGGTCACGGTCGGGCTTCTGGGCTGCGCCTTCAAGGAGCATGTGGACGATCTGCGCGAAAGCCCGGCGCTGATGGTGGCGTCGAAGCTCCTTACCAATAACAGGAAGCTCATTGCCCACGATATGGCCTATATGGCTGGGGTGGAGCTGCCGCTGCCGCGCACGGATCGCAAGCTCCCCATCGCCGAACTGAACCGGGTGCTGAGCGATTCCGACGTGCTGGTGCTGATGCACGGGCTGCCGGAATACAAGCAGGCCTGTGCCAGCTCCGGCAAGCCGTATGTCGATCTGACCACGGTGCCCGAGGCGGTGAATTAATTCCCAGGCCTGTAAGCGTATGTCGTCATTCCCCGGATTTGCGTAGCAAATCCTAGGGGAATCCACTCTTTAAACTGGATCACCCTAGAATTGCTTCGCAATCGGGTAATGACGATGTTTGAGCTTCGCGATGACGGGGGCCCTCAGTGCTTGTAAGAAAGCGCGATGCCAATCACGTTGGCGCGGTAATCGGCGGCCGGATCGTTGGAATTGCGGTCCGTAAAGGTGTAATACAGGTTGGCTTCGACATCCTCATAGAACTCATAGGCGCTCCAGAGATGCAGCCCGTGCACATGGTCTTCCCGGCTGATGGTAGCCGATGAGGTGGTTTCAAAATCGTGGTTGGTATAGCTGTAGCCCGTGCCGAGCCGGAGCTGCTCGCTGTAATCATGTTCGTAATTGATGCGGGCGCGGGTGCGCAGATACGCCGAGTAATTATTGGAATAGGCATCGCGCACATCGCGCGCTACCCGAACGCGCAGGCTGTTCATCGGGTCCATTTTCCATTCGGCGTCGGCATACAGATCCACTGCATCCACATCCGGCAGGCGCGCGGCCTCGTAATTTTGTTCCAGATGCCCGACCGCCACATCGTAGCGCAGGCCGGCGACCTGCTGCGGCTCGTTGCGGAACCCGACCAGGTAGCGATGCTGCGAGGAATCGCGGGTGGAGGCGGTACTCGAGTCGATACGGTTGTCGTGATCCCATTCCTCATGCGCGGTTTTCAGGTAAAGTTCATTATTCTGATGGAACCGGTACCCGACCAGCATCGAGCCGCCATACTCAATGCGGTCGCGGTCGTCATGGATGTCGGTCCCGCCGGCCTGCATGCCGACATTCTCGTAATTGATGTTATGGGCGCCAAATGCCGCGTTGAAATGCAGCGGGACATCATTCGGCAGGTAATTCAGCGCCGCCTCTCCCAGAATGGTGTGGAACGGCGTGGGTTCGACGTTGCCCGTGCCGGGATCGTCGACGAACGAGCCGATGCCCACATGGTCGAGGACATACCCACCCCGGGCTGACAGGGCAGCTTCGTTGCTGATATCGTAACGGCCCTGGGTAATGGCGCTGAAGTCCGTATAGTTATTTTCGCTATGGGAGAAATAGGTGCCGTTCTCGGCCTCGATTTCCAGACCCCAGGCATGCCGGTCGAGATTGCTCTGCAGCGCCAGGCGCGGTGAGAAATGGTTGATGATGTCGCTCTTTTCCCCCGTGGGTGAGCGGAAGATATTGTCGTTGAAGGAGAGGGAGTCCTCGGCGCCCACGATCAGCTTGAGCGCAGCGAAATCCACCGGGTCGTATTTCTTTTCCTCGTACAGCTCCTCGATACAGGCCAGCTCATTGTCGCACAGATGCTCGACTTCGGCGGCATGGCTCGCGAGAGGCAGCCCTGCGCCGCATACTACCAACCCGACGCAGGCATAGGACTTATGATTGAACGGCATATAGGCATCCTTTACGAGGTATTACTACTGCTCGGCAATAGTAATAGCATCGGATGCCAAATGGTAACCATTGTTTTTTGCCTGATTTAACCAATATTTCGCTTCCTGTAGGTTTTGCGCCACACCTTTGCCGCTGGCGTACATGAGCCCCGTCTGGTACTGGCCTTCCACCTCGCCCGCTTCCGCCGCTTTCCGGTACCAGGCGAATACCTGCTGGTCCGTCTGCTCGCCGGCTCCGTTCACCGCCATTTCCCGCGCCTTATGCAGCATGGCTTTGCCGCTGCCCAGTTCGGCCGCGCGGGCCATCCACTGCCCGGCCTGCTCGGGTTGGGTATTTTTATAATACTGACCGAGCTCATAGGTGGCTTCCGCAGAACCATACCTAGCCGCCAGCCGCCACTGGCGGACAATCCGCTCCTTATGCGCATCGCCCAGCTGGCTGGCATTCTCCGTAATGGCATCGAACAGCTTTTTTGGCTCCACCTGCCGGTAAATAGCCTGGTAAAGGTAATTTTCCTTATCTTTCTCCTCCCAGCTATCCACCATCAGCATCGCATGCAGATTATGGTTCTGGTCAGCTAAAGCTTTGAAATGCTGATATGCTTTGTCTTTATCTGCACCGGCACTGAGCAGCATGGCGTAGCCCTTTTCCACTTCCGGGGTCATGGTGGCCAGCTGGCGCAACCGTTCGCGTTCGGCCTCGCGCAGCTGTTTCTCACGCTCTTTTTCCAGCCGGACGATCTGTTTCAACCGCTCCTCCTCCTGATACTGCCGCCAGGAGTTCCTGGCCTCCGGATTGCCGCGGGCGATGGCCTTGCCGTACCAGCGTTCCATCAGTTCCGCATGGCCGGGCTGGTCCTTGGTGCGCTTGTAGATCTTGGCGAGGTGATAGGCCTGGCTGCCGTCGAGGTCGCCACCCTTTTCCCGCATGGCGAACCAGCGCAGCGCCTTTTCGTTATCCTCGGCATCATAAAAGGCTTTGCCCAGCGCTTCCATCGCCTGCAGGTTATTCCGCGCCGCCGCGGTCTGAAGCAGCGTCATGCCTTCATTATAGGACGGGGAATTAGCAGGCACGCCATGCATCAGCAGCTGAGCAAGCTCGACCGGCGCATCCTGGCGGTCGCCACGCTTGAGCGCCACGCTGTACCATTGCTTCGCGCTCCGTCCTGCTTCGGCATGCGCGGCTGCCGGGTGTAGATAAATGTCACGATAGATCCGTGCAATCTGCACGGCATCCCGTGCCGGGCTGTTGCTCCGGTAGTACATGCGTTCAGCAAGCCGGGCCGGAGGCAGCGCCTTGTCGAACTGTTCTTTCGCGATATACAGTTTGGCCAGGTTGAGCGCCGCGTCGATCGATTCATACTGGTGGCGCAGGAGAATTTTCTCGGCCTTGTCGTAATCTCGCCGCGCCGGGCTCGCTTCCATATAGGCCTTGGCCAGCCGGACGGGCGAGCCGTCATAACCGGCCGCATAGGCCTGTTCCAGGTATTTCAGGGTTTCGTCGTGCCGTTCGTTGGCTTTCGCCAGCTGCGCCAGCTGGAAGGCGGCTTCCGATTTTACCTGACGATCGGGCGAGGCGTAGGCCTGCTCCAGCGCCTGCTCCGCCTGGTCATACTGCCGGTAATGACGCAGCCGCTGTCCTTCGATCAGTTGCTCGCTTCCTTCCTTGGCAATCAGCGTGTATTCACCGCAGGCAGAAAGTGAGAGCAGCGCGCACAAGCTGACGCAGCGCCACAGTTTCCCTTTTGCATTTTCTACCGGGGCAATCGTTTGCATCTTGCCAGCTCGCGCATGATTCACATTAAGATGAAGATGTAGGAAACCCGGTATAAAAAATATATATTCAAAGTATTCCGGCGCCTCAAACTTGATGGAATTTTTATACGGCGAACTTTAAGAGGTGGCTTTCTCAAGAGGAAAGACGCTTGCCGGCCATTCGCTTCAATAAGAATCTTCTCGGCCATGCCGCCTACCTGCTGGCGCTGGTGGCATTTACCGTCTCGCTGCCTTCCTCGCTGTGGGACCCGGAATCAAGGAATTTCATCCTGATCATCGGTTATATCGCCCTCTGGCGGTATTCCTGGTGGGGGATCAACCTCGTTCGTTTCCTGATCTATGAAAAAAGGGTTTTCCCCCGCTGGCGCGCGATCATCAACCAGCGCCAAAGCGAGCTGATGCCGTCGCACGTGTACCTGCTGGTGACCAGCTTCCGCATCGATACGCAGACGACCCGGCTGGTCTATGACAGCTGCCTTCGGGAGGCGGTGAATTTCAATTCCAAACATCATATTCCCGTTTCCATCGTGGCCTCCATCGTCGAGAAGTCGGACGAGGTGCTGATCAAGAAGCTCTTCGCGCTGCACCGGCCATCTCCCACCGTGAAACTTATCTTCACCCGCATCGGCGGCACCGGTAAACGCGACGCGCTGGCCTACGGCTTCCGGGCGATCTCCAAGACATGCCCGCCCGGTGATGCGGTAGCGGCGGTGATTGATGGCGACAGCATGCTGGAGCCCGACCTTATCGAGAAATGCGTGCCGTTGTTCAAGCTGCATCCCGACCTCGGCGCCTTGACCACCGACGAGATCTGCAGGGTGGAGGGCAACTGGAAATTCCGCGACTGGTACAGCATGCGGTTCGCCCAGCGGCACATCTACATGTCGTCGGTCAGCCTTTCCAAGCGTGTGCTGACGCTCACCGGCCGCATGTCCATGTTTCGGACTGACATCGTCTGCGATCCCGCCTTCATTGAGCGCGTGGAGTTGGACTGGATCGATCACTGGCGGCTCAAACGCTTCAAATTCCTGACCGGCGACGACAAGTCCTCCTGGTTCCATATCCTAAGCCGGGGCTATGCGATGCTGTATGTGCCGGACGTGAAGGTGATGACCATTGAGACGCCGCCCGACCCCAGCTTCTTCCGCAGCTCGGTCATGCTGATGCGGCGCTGGTTCGGCAACATGCTGCGCACCAACGACCGTGCCATCAAACTCGGACCGAAGATCATGGGATGGTTCCCGTGGATCAGCATCATCGACCAGCGCCTGTCCATGTGGACGGCGCTGACCGGCCTGACGGTAACGCTGCTGGCGTGGCTGGCCGGCATCGAGTATGCGCTGGTGTTTTATCTATACTGGATGATGCTGACGCGCTACCTACTGGTGCTGACGTTCCTGTTCTCGCGGCCCACGGTCAGCGCCACCTATCCGTTCTTCCTCTATTACAACCAGATCGTCGGTTCTTTCATCAAGACCTACGTGCTGTTCCGGCTGGACAAGCAGAGATGGACGCGGCAGAACACCGCGCTGTCACTTGGGAGAGGGGTCTGGGCACAGCGGCTGGTCAGCTTCAGCTCCTTCTACATGCATGCATTCGCCTATGCCGTTTTTATCCTGGGCCTTGCCTTCATAACGGATATTTTATCGCCCCCGAACCTACATTATTGGATGTTTATCACCGGGAGTATTCACCATCGTTTCCAATCTTAAAATAGCGGCCTCCTCGGACGCTGCACCATCAAACATTACGCACGAGGCGGATGCGCAGCGGCAGTATGTGCGCGTGCCGCTGCCGGCACATATCCACCTGAGCGGACACACCTATGCCATGCCTGACTGGTCGGTACGGGGTGCCACCGTCAAATTCGGCGAACCGGTGCTCGGCGAGGCGGCAAAAGAGCAGGGCTTCCGGCCGGGGCAGAGCCATAATGCGTTCCTGATTTTCAAGATGGACAGCTTCGCCCTGCACATTCCCATGCAGGTGGGGATCAAGCACGTCGATGCCGTCAAGAAGCGCATGGGCGTCGTGTTCGAGGACATGTCCCCCAGGCAGCTTTCCGTCATGCAGCAGCTGGTCAGCGCCTATGTCAGTGGCGAGCTTACCTCGGCAGAAGACATCATCCATGTCGTGGAGCGCAATAACTTCGTCAAGCCCCGCACCATACCGTCCGAGGGGGCGGTCTCCTGGGAGCGACGGCTGCAGCTCTTCTTCCGGAAACTTATCGTCTTCCTCGTCGCGCTCCTGCTGTTCGGCTATCTGGTTTTAAGCATTTATGAGAGGAATTTCATCGTCGAAGCCAGCAACGCCTATGTGGATGCGGGAAGTTTCATGGTCAGCACGCCCGCCGGCGGCACCGTCTTCTACACCGATATCGACCAGGGCGCCCAGGTCAAGCAGGGAGCGCCGCTGGCGCTCATCCAGTCCCGCACCGGCACGATCACCACGCTCGAAAGCCCGTGCGACTGCGTCATGCATCAGACGCTGGCGGCGCACGGCAACCACGTCAACGAAGGCGATTCCGTACTGTCGCTGGTGCAGAACGGAGCGCTGATGTATGTGACGGCCTTCATGCCCTACGAGGTGGCGAGGGATATGTATGAAGGCCAGCCGGCGCAGGTCGCCGTCGGAGGCGCTGCTGTCCGGCTGAACGGAACGGTCGACTATATCTCCCATGTAGCTGCGACCAGAGACGGGCTCTACAAACTGCGCATCGTTACCAAAGATCCCATCGATTCTTCATTGTTGGGGACGCCAGCCCATGTCACCATCGATACATTCCGCTAAAGGCGGCATCAGAAGGCTGGTTCTCACCTGCTTGGGCGGCGTATGCATATGGCTTTCGACTTCCGCCTGGATATTCTCCACCTCCTCTCAGGATAAAGACAGCGCCGACATCGAGCAGGCCTTCCTGCAGGCTGAACGGGAAACCGAGAAAGGAGCGGCGCGCAAGCAATGGAAGGCACTGCTGGAGCAGATCAAGGGCCGTTCAGATCTCCCTCCTTACATCACTGCCGAAAGTATTCAGCGCATCATCATTGATCTCTACGTGCAGCCCTATGTACGTTCCGGCAAGCAGGAGGCGGCGATCGAGGCCTATGACTATATCCGCCAGGTTCCGGACAAGGAGATGCGCCTGTGGGGATTGGCGCATTTGCTGTATCAGATGACCAAGCGCAGCAGTTCAGGCATGCATCCGGACCTGCTTCCCATCGCACAGGACAGCATCGACAGCATCTATCATGATGCCATAGACTTGGCGCCGGAGGTGCGCGGACGGCTTTACTACACGCTGGCGACCATCATGACTGGCGAGGCCGGCCAGCAGGCCTATTCCGAAAAAGAGCTGCAGCGTGTCCACGCGCTGATTATGCGTGTCGAGCAGCCGGGCCACCGGCTGGAACTGATACGGCGCTTCGGGGCATTGTCCAAGGTCTTTTCACCATCATTGTATCCTGCGACATTTCATCCGCTGTATCGTGCTTTCGCCGAAAGCCAGCCGGAAACAGAGCAGTTGCTTGTCATTCACAGGGATGCGGTGGCGAAGGATCATTTCCATGCCGCTTTGTATGCCCTTCTCGCGATCAAAGACGGAAAAATACGCACGGTGAAGCTGAAGGAGTATTACCAGGCCCTGGTGGAAGAGGGCGCGATTTCACGTGCGCGCCGCGTCGCCGAGCAGACGGACAATCTTTCGGCCTGCGTCTATATGTGGAGCGGGCTGATGCGCGAATACCTGTATTACGGCTATGATCTGAAGGCGAAGTCGGCGCAGGATCACGGCATGCAGTGCGCTGATGCGATGGACGATGCTGCCGATCGGCAGCAGGCGGTACGTCTCATTGAGGAAAGGCAGGCGGAGGGCAGGGATAAGCACGGCCAGTATACCCAGGCCGATCCTAAAAAAAAAGAGGAGCTCGAACGCCGGATCGATCAGGCTTTGAGGAATAAAGGCGTGGCGCAGGCAGCGGCCCTGGTCAGAGAGGAAAGCGATACCAAACTGCGCGTCGGCGGATTTCATTATCTCGCTAGGCGGCAGGCCACCACGCTGGACCGCTATCGCATGCTGACGTCCGGTCCGCTGACAGAAGGTAAAGATCCCCTCGATTCCGTTTCGTATGTTCTGGGGCCGTCATCCGACATCTCTTCACCAGGCATCACCGAGGTCAAGATGCAGGAGGCGGCGCTGCGGCAGCATCATGGGGCTAACGCCAGTAATATCATGGCCTATGAGGGCATACCGTCTGCCATCGGCCAGGTGATTCACTTCATGCGGCTACCGCAGCAGGCAGAAATTTCCGGCAAGGTCGTGCGGGCGAAGATACCGTTGCCGCAGGGCGGCAGAATCATCCTGTCGCATTACGAGAGCAACATCTTTAACTCATCCTTTACCCGGCTGCTTGGCAACAGCGGGTTCGTGCTCGGGCAGCAATCCGCCGCCCCGCTGGCCATCACGGTGGAGAACGGGGTGTTCGATCTCATGGCTATCTATGACGGGTTGATCGATCTGGGGAACCTGCGCTGCATGGAGAAAAACGCCAACATCTATACGCTGCGCTGCCCTCTGATCGTCGGTACGGACGCGACATTGGTCCTGAGCGGGGACACTGTTTCCGAATTGCGGTTATCGGCCCAGGCGCGCAGCTATATCATCAACGCCAATACCCTCTACGTCACCGATGTCACGCTGATGAGCTGGGATGAGGATAAAAAGGAGCCGATGTGGCTGGACTATGACAAGCGCTACCGCTTCCGGCCGTTTTTCACCTCATGGAACCGCTCCTACAGCTATATCGGCAACTCGGAGATCATCGCGCTGGGCTACGATCATGGCAAATCCTACGGCATCTCCTTCTCTTCCGGTCCCAACAACTGGGAGAATCTGGGGGAGATCGACAATCATGATCGTCCAACCGGTATCATCGTCAATAATTCCTTCCACAACATGATGTTCGGATTTTACTCCTACGAGGCGTATAACGCCGTGCTGGTGGGGAACGAATATATCGACAACGTGGTGTACGGCATCGATCCGCATGACCGCTCCACCCATCTGGTGATTGCCTACAATACCGCCTATGGCTCGACCAAGAAGCATGGCATCATCATCTCGCGCGAGGTGAAGAAATCGCTGATCGCGGGCAATTTGTCCTTCGATAACCGCGGCTCGGGCATCATGCTCGACCGCGAAAGCGACGAAACGCTGATTTACGCCAACACCGCCTTTGCGAATGACGGGGAAGGCATCGCTCTGTTCGAGAGCAACTGCAGCATCATCGCCGCCAACCTGCTTTTTCAGAATAAGGGTTCCGGAGTCCGGCTGCGCAACAGCCACGACATAGGGCTCTATTACAACCGGATCATGCACAACAATCACGGCATAACCGCTTATAGCTTGGCGTTGGAAGACGATCCCAATCATCGTCACCGCAATTTCACGCTGGACCCTTATTACACCCTCACGACCTTCAGTGCCGTGGGTAATAAGCTGGAGGGCAACCGGACGGGCATCTTCGTCGATGATATCGACGGCATGTTTCTCAAGGCAAACAGCTATATAAATCAGGCACCGTCGCTGTTCCGCGGCGACTGGTTCGCCACCCGTGTGGCAGACATCATGCAGATGGACCGGCAGGCAAAAGGGGCAGTGCTCAGCCGCATCTGCCCGACGACGCGCACCGTGCCATCACAACATTCCTGCATATTCCGCGAGAACGGCACGCTGCGCGGTGATGGGATGGACCTGCTGCTGCTGCGGCTGTCGCTGCCGCAATGCAAGATCCTTCAGGCCGACATCCGCACGGCGAGAAAGGAGACAACGCAATGATCCGTATCGCTTTCGCCTTACTTCTGTGCGCGCTGGCGCTGCCGGCCGGCGCCGCTCTCGCCGCTCCGGAAGGGGCGCTGTTCGACATCGAAAAGCGTCGGCAGCAGCTGCAGACGCCGGAATATGCACAGCTGCGCGCCTACTGCATGGGGCAGGACGCTGATCCGCCGCCGGAAGCCATGCCGCCGCCCTTTCCGGCACTGAAGGCAACAGAGGCATACGGCACGGACGATGCGATGGAGGATTTCAGCTATTACCTGATGTTCCACAGCGGCCGGGCGCTGGCGGGGGATCATGCGTCGCAGCAGCGGGTGAAGACGGCCCTGCTAAGCTGGGCAAAGGCGGACGCGCTGGAGCAAACCGAAGAAAGTCACGATACTTACTATGCGCTGAAGCGCGGCCTGCTGCCGGTGATCGTTTCCTACGAAATCCTGCGCCCGCAGATGACGGAATCCGAACGGACAACGGCGCAAGCCTGGATCGATCCGCTGGTCCGGCGTATCGACAAAATGTTCGGCAAGGAGGTCGACCGCAATAATCACCGCTATCTGGCGGACGCGGTGCTGACGCTGTGGGGTGACGTGATCGGCGATCCGGCACTGTATGCAAAGGGAAAGGAGCGCTTCGCAGCAGCGCTTTCCGACATGACGGCGGAAGGGGCGCTGCCGCTGGAGGCGAGGCGGGGAGCGCGCGCGCTTTGGTATGCACGGCAGTCGCTGGCGAATCTGACCATGATCGCGAGCATCTATCACCGCAATGGCGAATCGCTTTATACCCATACGCAGAGGGAGGCAACGCTTGCCCGACTCATGCATCACTTCGTCACCGGCGTACGCTATCCGTTCACGGTGCTGGCCAGCGCGTCCCAGAACCATATCCCGGGGCCATCAAAGAACTTCCTGGAGCAGGATATGGGAATGCTGGACCGGCGCGGCCATGGTCGCCATTACATGGCATTCGCGCATATGTATCTGGCGCACGCGCCGGAAAACGACGCGTCCCGCCGGCGGCTGGAAGCGCTGATGCAGGACGAAGTGTTCGATGAACTGCCGCTGATTGATGAGTTCGCCGGCGGTAACGCCACCTGTTTCTGGGGAATGCCATGATCCGCAATGCACGTATTGTATTTCTCCTGCTGCTTGCCTCCGCCCAGCCGGTGGATGCGCAGGAGGTGGCGTTCACTGCGCAGGATCAGACAGAGATGAAGGAACTGGTGGCAAGCGTGCGTCGCGGCTCGGCCAATGCGGAAATCAAGCTGGCCGACTGGCTGCGGGAAAAGGGTAGCCACAAGGAGGCCGAACGCTGGTACCGCTATGCCTTTATCCAGGACAGCGGACGCGCCGGATTTACTCTGTGCCAGATGCACAAGCAGGGGTTCATCACGCTGCAATATCCGGATCCGATCTGCAAGCTCAGCATCCATATGATGGAGGAAGCGGCGTACAAAGGGGACGATTCTTCCGCCCTGATATTGGGGCTGCTCTACCTCAAGGGGGAGTATGTCGCGCGGGACTATGAAAAAACCGTGCGGTTCCTTCAGATCGCTCGCAGCAAGGGAAAAGCCATGGCATCGTACCACCTGGGAAACGTATACAGCAACGGCCTGTTCGCCTCGATACAGCCGCGCAAGGCACTTTCCTACTATAAGGAAGCCTCCGACAAGGGAGTGGCGGAAGCGACCCGGCAGCTGGCCCTGGCTTACCTGACCGGCACCTACTACACCCGCGATCCGAATGAGGCCAAACGACTGTTCGAGAAAAGCATCGTGCAGGGCGACGTCGAAGCAATGCGGGACTTGGCCAATCTTTACCGATACGAAGAACACAATATGGCTCAGTACCTGCACTGGATGCAGCGTGCGGCCGAAGCCGGCAACAGCGACGCTCAGTATTACCTTGGCCTGCATTTCGAGGCGCAAAATCCGGCGAAGGCCAGGGAGTATTTCGTGGCGGCGGCCACGCAGAAACATTTCATGGCGCGGCAGAAACTGCCTAACTGGGAAAAAGCGGTGGAGGAGGCGACCCCATGAGAAAGGCCCCTCCAATGTTCGTCGGCGCTGTTGGCGTTCTCGTGCTGCTGCTGTCCGGTGCGGCCGATGCGAAAGAGATACAGTTCATCATGCCACCGCAGTATGATTACCAAACCATCTGCAAGGCCGCGGCGGAGCGCTTCGATCCGGAGGAAGTGGAGGCGCTGCGCCGCCGTCCACTATCAGAGCTCACGCCCGAGGAACTGGTGCGGCTGGCCGAAGCCTATAGCGACAACAGCGATGTAATCACGCCCGACTATGCGTTTGCGCTGACCGCGGTCGACCAAGTCCTGAAGCTTCCCTACCGGGGAGAAAACCAACCTTTCATCGACGATGCGCTGTTCATCAAGGCCGATATCCTGCATAAGGGAAGGGCGGGCGAGCCCAGACGCGCCGAAGCCAAAGCCATACTGGAGACGCTGATTGTCCGCAACCACGCCAAGGCGCATCGCCGCTACGGCGAGATCTATGAAGACGAGCAGCGCTTTCCGCAGGCGATGGAGTCGTACAAAAAGGCTATCATCAGCGGTAACATCACTGCCTATTTCAACCTGGCGCGCCTGTATCACGAAAAGAAGGTGAAAGCCTCGCCGGCGGAGTTCCGCCGCGCCCTGTCCAACCTGCATGACGCCACCCTGCAGAATATCGCCAAAGGCAACTGCCAGGTTATGGTGGAGATGGCGAAGTTCTACCGCCTGCTCGAGCCGATGGAGGGAGCGCACGAGCACAGCGTCGCCTGGTTCCGGCACGCTGCTTCCACCCCCACCATCTCCGGCAAGTTGCTGTATGCCGAACTGCTGTTGCCGCAGGCGGAGGCGAGAAATGACTGGCGGGAGGTGGTCGCCTTGTGGGAGGGGGCGGCAACGCTGGGATCGGTCAAGGCCATGCGGCATCTGGGAGATTATTACCTCTCCGGCCACGCCTTCGATCCCGAAAAGGCCCGGCACTGGCTGCAGCTCGCCAGCCTGCGCAAGGATGTAAAAATCTCCACGCTGATGCAGTGGGCGGAAAGCCTGAAACATCTGTCTCCTCCTCCGTATGCCGATATCATCACCATCTATGAGCGCGCGGCAGGGCACGGGCAGGAAGCGGCCTGGTATGAACTGGGACGCCTGTACCAGTACGACATGCGCAGCGAAGGCCATCTGGAGAAGGCCATCGCCTATTATCAGAAAGCCGCCGAAGCAAAACACGTGGCCGCCATGCGGGCGCTGCAGACCGCCTACAGCTGCAATATCGGCACCGGCTTCAACCGGGAAAAGGCAACATTCTGGCAGCAGCAGATCGAGACGCATAGTGACGAGGCGTTTCTCGATGCCTTCCTTCGCGCGGCAGAGCGTGGCTTCGCGGGGGTAACGCGTGCCATGGCCCGGCGACTGGAATCGATGGCGGCGATGCCGGAAGCGGTGGAAGCGAAAGCGCTACTCGCCGCCTATTATTTTCATCAGGGTGAAGAAGATCTTGCCAACCGGCAGACGGAGGCGCTCCTGCGCCGCGATAGCGAAGAGAACGATGTATATCCCGGCCACTATGCGCTGGGGAAACTTTACTATGAAGGCATCGGGTTTACGGACGGAAAAGAATATGGGCTGAAGCTGCTGGAACGGGCGTCGGCGGCCGGGAACGCTTCCGCGCTGATGCGGCTGGGGGACATGCATGCCGAGCGGCGGCAGTATTCGCAGGCGATCAGCTATTATCAGAAAGCAGCCAAGGAGAACAATACGGCCTACCGCAAGCTGTATTACATCTATGTTGATTTGGGCAATGTTCCGGAAGCGGTGAAGAGCCTGGAGCGGCTCGCCGCCGACGGCGATGCGGAGGCGATGCTGCGTCTGGCGGAGCATTATTACAGCGACCTGAAAGAACCGGTACAGGCCGCCTATTGGTTCGAGCAGGCAACGCGGCACTATCCCTGCGAAGCCGAAACACTTCAGCGCATCGCCCAGGCGTATAGGCGCGGCATCAACGGCGCTCCGCTTGATGAAAAACAGGCGGCAGCATGGCTGCGCTACCTGCAGCATCTTCCCATACGGGCTCACAGCCAGCCAGTAGTTCTAGCGCGAACGATCCTTTACCTTGAAGGGGAAGGAAGCGAACCGCAGAAAAAGCGCGAGGCGGTGGAAGTGCTGACCGAAATGGCGGAAGCGGGAAACGAAGATGCCCGGCAGACACTGCTCGACTATCACTTGCTGCAGTCGGATGCGAAACAGCTCATCGCCATGCTAACCCGGCAGGCGGAAACAGGCTCCGCAATTTCCATGCTCTACCTATCCAACCTGTATCTTTCCGGCTTCGCCGACATTCCGCCCGATAAAGAAAAAGCGCTTCACTGGCTGCAACAGGCGAAGGAGGCCGGCAGCGAAACCGCCGCATTCCGCCTGGCATTGCTTACCAAATAGGTTAATTTCCTTCTTTTTACCGCCAACGCTTGATGCGCGAATTTCTGCGCGAACACAAATCATCCTTCTAAAATCGTTCGCGTTTATGATGGTACGGCCGTGCCGTCATTAACAGTAAAGAAAATTTTTGCTTATAAAACAGTTGCAAAACCGCGACGCGTTACCTACCGTTGCAAAAAAACCACTTATACAAAATTTATTTCCTGAACTAGGAAACCCTATCGCAATTTTATATGAGGATCATCGGAAAATGGCTTGGAATTCGGACTATTTTGACTTGTCAAACTGGAAAATCACTCTTCCCGTAGACGGTAACGGTAATAATAACAGAACGGCGACGGAGGTAAAGTCGCTCAAAGGCTATGAAAGCGAATTTTTCTACGACGCGTCGGACGGTGCCATGGTGTTCAAGGCGCATTGCGACGGCGCCACCACCAGCGGCAGCAAATACGCGCGCTGCGAACTGCGCGAGATGAACGGCTCCGACCGGGCGGCTTGGAAACTGAGCGAGGGCGGCACGATGAGCGCCACCCTGAAGATCGATCACATGCCAAGCAACAGCAGCGGTGATCAGGGCCGTATCGTAGTTGGTCAGATTCATGGCAAGAGCGATGAGCTAGTGCGCCTGTATTATGATAACGGGAGGTTATATTTCCGGAACGACCAAGCCGGTTCAAAAAACTCGGAGTTGAGCTTCTACTTCAAGAATGCCAAGGGTGAGGAGCCGCAGGTGGCGCTCGGAGAGAAATTCTCCTACCTGATCTCGGCCAAAGGCGACACGCTGATCGTCAGCATCCATGCCGATGGGCAGGTTTATACCTCCGAAACCAAGATCAACAGCGTCTGGTCGTCCGATGAATTTTATTTCAAGGCAGGCCTGTATCTGGGCAACAATGAATCCAACGGCTCGGGCTATGGCCAGGTGTCCTTCTACGGTCTGGATTTCGGCCATAAAGCGGGAGAAGGGGACGATGCCTGGAACGCGGCCGTGTCCGGAACCCCGCCGACGCAGAACCCGACTCCTCCGGCCGAGGAGCCGACCCCGCCGACCGAGACGCCTCAGGAGCCGACTTTCTCCGAGACGATCCGCGGCAATAACAGCGCCAACACGCTGACCGGTACCGCCGCCGACGAGGAACTGAAAGGTTACGACGGCGACGACATCCTGCGGGGCCGGGGCGGCGATGACCTCCTCTGGGGCAACAACCATAACGATACGCTGATTGGCGGCCTCGGCAGGGATACGCTGAAAGGCGGCCCCGGCGACGATATCTATGTCTTCGAGAGCGTCAACGATGCAGGTGATACCATCTTGGACTACGTGCAGTCGCAGGATAAGATCGACCTTTCGGACATTCCGCTTGGCTATACCGATTTCGACGCTGCGGTTAAGGCAGGAGCGATCCGGATGACGCAGGTGGGAAGCAGCGTCGAGCTGCGCGTGACCGTATCGGGCAAGGAGTATCTGCTTGCTACACTGGTCGACACGCAGACCGGCGAGCTTGCTTCGGGTAACTTCATCATGCCCAAGGTGGTGGTGACACCTCCGCCGGCCCCCATCCCGCCGGCCGAGGAGCCGACCCCGCCGACCGAGACGCCTCAGGAGCCGACTTTCTCCGAGACGATCCGCGGCAATAACAGCGCCAACACGCTGACCGGTACCGCCGCCGACGAGGAACTGAAAGGTTACGACGGCGACGACATCCTGCGGGGCCGGGGCGGCGATGACCTCCTCTGGGGCAACAACCATAACGATACGCTGATTGGCGGCCTCGGCAGGGATACGCTGAAAGGCGGCCCCGGCGACGATATCTATGTCTTCGAGAGCGTCAACGATGCAGGTGATACCATCTTGGACTACGTGCAGTCGCAGGATAAGATCGACCTTTCGGGCATTCCGCTTGGCTATACCGATTTCAGTGCGGCAGTCAAAGCGGGTGCTATTCGCTTGACGCAGGTCGGGGAAGATGTGGAGCTGCGGGTGAGCGTGGCGGGCCAGCAATATTTACTGGCTACCCTGGTCGACACGCAGACCGGCGAGCTTGCTTCGGGTAACTTCATCATGCCGAAGAGCACGACTCAACCAGTGCCGCCTCCCGCCACGGAACCACCGCCAACCAATACGCCGCTGACGCTGAACGGTACCAGCTCCGGCGATAAGCTGAACGGTGGTGCCGGGAATGACATCATCAACGGCAACGCCGGAAATGATGTCATCTATGGCGGCAGCGGGAAGGATACGCTGACGGGCGGTTCTGGAAAGGACAGCTTTGTCTATAAGAACGTGACCGACGCCGGTGACGCGATCATGGATTTCTGCATCGATGATAAGCTGGATATCACGGTGCTGGTCTCCACCTTCAAGGGGAACAGCTCGACCGATATCGATTACCTGATCGATCATGGGTATCTCGACTTCAGACAGGTCAACGACACGACCCATCACGTGTATGTCGATATCGACGGCTCGGGAGGGGCGCTGGATGCGATGCAGCTGGCTACCCTGACTACCCCCAGCTGGTTCGACTCCGATCCCGGCATGTTCATCTGCAACTAAAGGAGCATTATCCGCCTGCAGGCCCGGTCTTTCCGGGCCTGCTTTTTTTTGCGCGTGTCAGTGGCCTTGCGAGAGCTGGTCGAGGTCAACGCGCAGGTCGCTGGCTTCCAGCTGCAGGCGCACCATGGATTTCATTTCCTCCAGTGTCTCCAGGTGCTGGCTTTCACAACGCACGATGATGGCATCCTGCGTATTGGAGGCGCGGGCCAGCCACCAGCCGTCCCGGCAGGTGACGCGCACCCCATCCACCTCATTGATTTTTATTGGCGAGCCTGCCTCGCGCAGATCATGCAAACGCTGGCGTATTTCCTCGATCACGCTAAATTTCCTGCCTTCCGGGCAGTCGACGCGGATCTCGGGCGTATTAATGATGGAAGGCAGAGACGCCCGCAGCTCGGCCAGCGATTGGTCGCTGTGCGCCAGGATGTCGATCATACGGATCGCGGCATACAGCCCGTCATCGAAACCGTAGTAACCGTCGGAGAAGAATATGTGCCCGCTCATCTCCCCGGCGATGGCGGCGCCGGTTTCCTTGATCTTCGCCTTGATCAACGAATGGCCGGTTTTCCACATCAGCGGCTGACCGCCATGCGCCGCGACGTCGTCGAATAACGTCTGGCTCGCCTTGACGTCGGCGATGACGATGGCGCCCGGCTTGCGCGACAGGATTTCGCGCGCGAAAATGGCCAGCATCTGGTCACCCCAGAGGATATTGCCTTGGTTGTCTATGCAGCCAATGCGGTCGCCGTCGCCGTCGAACGCCACCCCCAGATCTGCATTCTCTTTCTTCACCCTGACGATGAGCTGCTGCAGGTTGGCGGGGATTGTCGGGTCCGGGTGGTGATTGGGAAATCTACCGTCAATCTCGGCGTTGATGGCAATCTGGTGGCCAGGCAGGTGCTCGCACAGCATCTGCGTAATCTCTCCGGCGGCGCCGTTGCCCGGGTCCCAGACCACCGTCAGCGGTTTGGCCTGCACCGGGTGAAAGGCGCGCAGCAGCTCGTCCACGTATGCCTGCCGGATATCAAATGTTTTAACCGTTCCCTGCCCGACCGCATAATCGTGATTGGCAATGCGCTGATACAGTTTCTGGATATCGTCGCCGTAGAAAGGACGGTCTTTCAGCAGCATCTTGAAGCCGTTATGGGTGGGAGGATTGTGTGAACCGGTGACCATGATGCCCGCCTCCGCCCCCAAGTGATGCAAGCCAAAATAGCACATGGGACTCGGACCGATACCGAGGTCCGTGATGTCGGCACCGACGCTCGTCATCCCCTGGATGAGTGACTCGCTTAATACGGGCGAGCTTTTGCGGCCGTCGCGCGCGGTGACGATAGTTGGCCGTTCCTTTCCTGTTTCGGCCACAACACTGGCGACAAAAGCGCGTCCCACGTTCAGCGCGATTTCAGGAGTCAGCGAGTCCCAGCAGATACCGCGTATGTCATAGGCGCGAAAAATATCCGGATGTAACGGCGCCAAAGGAATCGCCAGCTGAGGTCTCATACTATGTCCTTTTCGTCATGGGGATGTGAGTCGGAGTGATGCCAGAATGCATCACCAGGATGATGTGAGGAGAAAATACCATCTGGTCTAAAGAATCCATTAGGTGGCCCGTGAACGAACATAAAAAAACCGCGAGGGTGGCAGAGGAGAAATATAAATAACTGATTAGCATAAATATTTTTTATCCAATGCTTATAAATATCAGCCTTCACCAATCTAGAATCCCTATACCCTGGTGGGTAGGTTGGGCGCCTAACCCTTCATTTGGGTGTAACCCTCTAGCGTTAGGATTACTTATGTCTTCACTCCAGAACATCGTGCCGGTGATTCTATGCGGCGGGACCGGCACCCGCCTGTGGCCCTTGTCGCGTAAAGCCTGTCCCAAGCAGTTCCTTGATCTGGGGAAAACCGGTAAAAGCATGCTGCAGGAGACGATTGCACGTATCTGCGCGCTCGAGTCCCTGCCGCCGGTCGTCGTCACCAACCACGAGCACCGTTTCATGGTGGCCGATCATCTGGACGCGATCCGCTGTGAGGCGGATCTTCTGCTCGAACCCGAAGGACGGAATACGGCTCCGGCTATCGCCGCGGCGGCACTGTTTATCAAACGCAAATATAAAAATGCCCATATGCTGGTGCTGCCGTCCGACCACGTCGTCAAAGATCCGGAAAAACTGCTGGAAGCGATTGAGCAGGGCTATCAGGCGTCGGAAAAAGGCTTTCTGGTTACGTTCGGCGTTACACCGGAATATCCGGAAACCGGGTATGGCTACATTCATTACGGCGAGGAGCTGGATGGGGTTGAAGGGGCGAAAGCCGTTCAACATTTTGTCGAGAAGCCGGACTACGACACGGCTAAGCAATATATCGCATCGGGCCGGTATTTATGGAACGGTGGGATGTTCATGTTCTCGGTCGAAACCCTACTCAAGGAATTTTCGGAGCTCGAGCCGTTCATGCTGCGCTTCGTCTCGGATGCGCTGCTCAATGCCTCCAGCGATGGCCGCTTCATCGTGCTGTCCGAGAAATATTTTAGCAAGGCTCGCAACGTATCGATCGATTATGCGCTGATGGAGCGCAGCCGCAACACCGCCGTCGTGCCGATCCAGTGTGGCTGGAGCGATGCCGGTGCCTGGGACGCGCTGTGGCGCATCAGCGACAAGGATACCAACGGCAACGTGGTGCACGGTCACACTTTCCTCTCCGACACCAGGAACAGCCATATCCATTCCGATGGCCATGCCGCGGTTGCCGCGCTCGGGCTGGAGGACACGATCGTGGTTGCCACCAGCGATGTCGTGCTGGTCGCCGACAAGTCACACGCGCAGGACATCAAGAAGCTGATACAGCAGGCGGAAGCCAATGGCGAAGGCAAGCTGACGCAGTTCCACGCGCGGGTATACCGGCCGTGGGGGCATTACGAGACAATCGAGCTGGGGCGCACCCATCAGGTGAAGCATATCGAGGTCAAGCCGGGCGCGCGCTTGTCGGTGCAGAGCCATAATCACCGGGCCGAGCACTGGGTGATCGTCAGTGGCTTGGCCAAGGTGCGCGTCGGCGACGAGGAGCGCATCATGACCGATAACGAATATGTGCATATTCCGCTCGGCGATATCCACTGCATCGAGAATATCGGCCATGAGCCGCTGAAATTCATCGAAGTGCAGCACGGCGATTATCTGGGCGAGGACGATATCGTCCGCTACGACGACATCTATGGCCGCGTCGCGGTGCCGCCGGCGAATGTCGGGATGCGGATGGTACGACCGCAGCAGACGGCTTGAGCACTAATAGATACCGGCAAGCGGCTATCGGCTGCCGCTTGTTGTGTACCTTAACGACGTAGCCAGGGGGGCGCATGGCCTATCTTTCTTCCGCATACCAGACGACATCAACTATTGGCCTGCCTCTGACGGTCGAAGGGCAGCAGGGCGCATTTGCCGAATTCGACTTCCAGCAGGCGGTCGAGGCGCTGCTGCAGCTGCATCGGGAACATTCGCCCTTGCTGCAGCTGCCGGAACGGATGGAGGATCTGGAGGAAATGGACGCGCATGCGCTGCGGATCCGTCGTCAGTCCGACCGGCTGGTGCTGGTGGGGATCGGCGGGTCCAGCCTCGGCGCCAGGGCGCTGGCCTCCGTTGCCGACAAGGCCGACCCCCTGCGGTTTCACATTCTGGACAATCCCGATCCGACGAGCATTGACGCGCTGCTTGCGGATTGCGACCCGATGGGCACGTCGTGGCTGTTCGTGTCCAAATCGGGCGGCACTATCGAATCCCTGTCGCAGATCATCGTTATTCTGCAGCGACTGGAGCAGCATATCGGCCTGAACGAAGTTGCGCAGCGTTGCGTGGCCATCACGGAACTGAAGGATTCGCCCCTGATCAGGCTGGCGGCGCATTACCGCATGCCGGTGCTGCAGCATGAGGAACTGGGCGGCCGGTGGGCCTGTTTTTCCAATATCGGACTGCTGGCGGCCGCCTGCTGCGGCGTCGATATCCGCCAATGCCGTGCCGGAGCCAATGCTGTAGCCCAGCATGCGCTAGCGGCCGACATTGCCGATAACCAGATCCTGCAGGGGGCCCTGTTCGGCGCGTCGCAATATCGCGCCGGCCGTCATATCCACGTTATGATGCCGTATGGCGACCGGCTCGATTTTGTTCCCTGGTATGCGCAGCTGGTCAGCGAATCGCTGGGCAAGGAGGGCAAGGGTATTACGCCGCTGACCGCGCGCGGTGCAGTGGACCAGCACAGCATGCTGCAGCTGATGCTGGACGGGCCGGACGATAAATTTTTCACCGTGGTCGCTGCACCGCATGCGGGGAAGGGGGCGCGTATCCACGGCGATCTTGCCCGGCTATGCGGGCTCGAGTATCTGGCGGACCAGCCGATCGGCAACGTGCTGGAGGCATTCCAGGAAGCCACCATCGGTTCCTTCAAGGCAGCCGGGCGTCCGGTGCGGGTGATACGCCTGCCGGAGATCGACGCCTACCATCTTGGCGCGCTGCTGATGTATTGCATGCTGGAGACGCTCTACATGGCCGAGCTTCTGGAGGTGGATCCGTTTACCCAGCCGGCGGTGGAGGACAGCAAGGTGCGCGCGCAGTTCATTTTGCGGAATCCCCGGTAGCAGAGCAGAGAAGAATCACCCACCGCCGGCAGGCGGGGAGGAATATTCACTCCTCCCGGAAGGCGCGGTTGAAGCTGCGCGTCAACGGGTCGAACAGGTAGGAGATGAAGCTGCGCCTGCCGGTGATGATCAGCACCTCGACCGGCATGCCGGGATACAGCCGGATGCTGTCCGCCAGCTGCTGTAATTCGTCCTGGTCAACGGTGACCCTCGCTACGTAATAATTGTGCCCGGTCTGCTCGTCGGTGAAGCGGTCAGGGGAGACATATTCCACTTCTCCTTCCAGCGGCGGAACGAAGCGGGCGCGAAAAGCGGACAACCGCACGTCGGCGGGCAGGCCCTTATGCACCACGTCGATATCCAGCGGCTGTACCTGCGCGTCGATCACCAGCCGATCCTCCTGCGGCACGATATCCATGATCGGCTCGCCGGGTGGGACGACGCCGCCGAGGGTGAAGAACTTCATGCCGGTCACAACGCCGGACTGCGGAGCCGTAATCAACACGCGCTCGAGCGTGTCCGTTGCGGCCTTGATCTTCTCCTCGGTCTCGGCGACCCGGTTCTGCGCTTCGCGCAGCTCATCAACCACGGTTTCCATGAATTCATTGCGGATGGTGTGGATCTGCAGCTCATTCTCGATGATGCTCTGCCGGGCACGGGCGATGGCAGCGCGATACTCTCCCTGGCGGCCGAGCAGTTCGGTGTGCTGACGCTGCAGCGCCAGCAGACGCGGCTTCGGCGCGTAGCGTTTCTCCACCAGCTTTTCCACGGCGGTCATTTCCTCGGCAATCAAGCCGATCTGCTCAGTGGCGGCGGTGAGCTGCGCCTCCAATCCCTGAATCTCCTCTTCAAGCTGGGCGATGCGCTGCCGGATGATGTCGGTCTGCCCGGTGTTCTTCAGCTGGCGGGATTCGAACAGCTGAAGCTGCGTCTCCAGTATCTCCCCTAACTTGGGATAGGTTTTGGCCGCCCGCCGTATCTCTTCACTGAACGCGAGCTTTTCCTTGCCCGTCTGCTCGGTGAGTAGCCGTTCTTCAATCGCCTTGGCGGTGTAGAGCTGGTTCTGCAGTATCTCCTGCGACACCTCGGCGGTAGTCTTGCTCAGGCGCAGCAGGGGCTCGCCCGCCTTCACATAGTCGCCGTTGCGAACGAATATCTCCTCGATGATGCCGCCTTCCAGATGCTGGATGGTCTTCTTATTGCTCGCCGGCACAATGACGCCGTGCGCGACAGCGGCGCTATGCAGCGGGGCCAGGAAAGACCAGATGAGGAATACCGCGAACATCGCCGATGCAGCCAGCGTGCCGACGCGGGCGATGGGGCGCACATAGCTGTAGGCGTCCCTTCCTTGCTTTCCGTGTCCGGCATGGAACTTGATAAGGCGGGTCGTCCACGCATCCAGCGTGGGTACCAGGCGGTCGGCGAACTGTCGGAAACGGGTTCGCATCTGCGCCACGAACAGCTGCAGGCGGATCAGGAGCGGGGATAGATCGAATTTCTTCATACGGCGGTCTGCAATACGCGTGACGATGTTTTAGCGGTTAACTGGCTGATGATATCCTGTGCCGGGCCGAAATTGACCATCATCCCCTCCTTCAATATGAGGATACGATCGATTGAAGTAAGGAGCCGCGGGCGGTGGCTGATCACTGCCAGCGTGGAGCCTGCCTGCCTGGCCTGCACCAAGGCACGGATCAGCGCTTCTTCCCCTTCATTATCCAGGTTGGCGTTGGGCTCATCGAGCACGATGAGCCGGGGCGAATGCAGGAAGGCGCGCGCCAGCCCGATGCGCTGGCGTTGTCCGGCGGACAGGAGCGTCCCGCTTGGCCCAATCACCGTCTCATATCCCTGGGGCAAGCGCAGGATCAGTTCATGCACCCCCGCCACTTTCGCCGCTTCGATTACCGCTTCGTCAGAGACATTCGGCTGCATGCGGGCAATGTTGTCGCGCACCGTGCCTTCAAACAGCCCGACGTCCTGTGGCATATAGCCGATATAGCGGCCAATCTGCTGCCGATCCCATTGCGTGACGTCGGCGCCATCGAGCCGCACATGTCCGAGGGTAGGGGCCATAATGCCGACCATCAGCCTGCCCAGAGTCGATTTGCCGGCGGCGCTTGGCCCGATAATGCCGAGGCTCTCGCCCGGCCGCAGATGGAAATTGATGTTGCGCAGGATCGTCAGTTGCTTGCTGCGAATCAGATAGCTGACATTCTCGACGTGGAGGAATCCCTTGGGTTCCGGCAACAGGATGGTATCCGCCGGTAGCGGCGCCTGCGCGAATTGTTTTTGCAGCCGGTCGAACGCATCGCGGGCGCCCTCCACCGCGGACCAGATGCCGATGGACTGCTCGAAAGGGGCGAGGGCGCGCGCCGAGAGAATGGAGGCGGCGATGATGCCGCCGACCGTTGCTTCGTTGGCCAGTGCCAGCCAGCCGCCGCCGCCGATGATGCCGAGCTGCAGCAGCATGCGCACGACACGGCTGATTGACAGGATGACAGCGGAACGGCTACTTGCTGTTGATTGCAGTGCAAGGGAGGGCTGGTTCTGGGCTATCCAGCGGCGGATGAAATCCTTCTCCATGCCCATGGCCTTGAGGGTGTCCACGTGATGGGCGGCCTGCTCCAGCTTCTGCAGGCTGATGTTGCTCTCCCGGCTGGCCTGCGTCAAGCTTTCATGGATCGCCAGCTGGTTGATGTAGGTCAGTGCCAGCAGGGTCAGACCGCCAACCAGCAGCAGCAAACCCAGATATACATGAATAAAGAAGACCGCGACGATAAACAGCAACGCCCAAGGTGCATCGAGCAGGCTGACGATGCCGCTGCCGGAGAGGAACTGGCGGATTTTGGCCAGATCGCGGCTGTTCTGGCTGCCGCTCAATCCGGGAGACGTGACAGCGTTCTCCAGGGAATTGTGTACCACCAGCGGCGTCAGCGTCACATCCACCCATTCGCCGAGCCGTGTCAGAATCAACGAGCGGATGGTGCTGAACAACCCGAGAAACAGAAAAGCGACGGCAGCCAACAGGGTAAGGAAGAACAGGGTTTCCAGACTATGGCTGGACAGCACCCGGTCGAACACCTGCAAGGAATAGATCGGGAGCATCAGCATCAACAGGTTATAAATGAGGCTGAAACCGACCAGGCTTAAAAAGACCCGGCGGCACTCCACAATCGCTGCTTCCAACGGGTCGGCAGCCTTGCCATGCACAAACAGTTTATACATGGCGAAAAGCTAAGCAGGTCTTCCGTCAAAATTCTGTAGGGAACTATCTAATGGAAAAATGATGCGGGCTATGGGCATACCACGGGTCTATGGTGACGATAGCCCGGATCGGATGTTTTTATCCGTTACTTATGGCAACGGTGGCCTTCAGCATGGCGTTGCCATCCTCTTCCTTATCGGCCCGTCTGGATGAACCGTTTACAATCAGCGATGCGATTCACCGCGCCCTGGCGACCAATCCCCGGATCAAGCGGCAGGCGCAGGTGGTAAAGCAGGCCCGGGAGGAGGTGGACGTTGCCTTCAGCGAGTTTCTTCCGCATGTCGACTATAGCTATCAGCAGGGTCGCAACCGTACCCGGACATCCACCCAGCGCTGGGCCGACCTGACACAGCGGGTCCGGGAGCTTAGGGTAGAACAGCCCCTGTTCCGCGGAGGCAGCAGCGTAGCTGGCCTGGAAAGGGCGGAAATACTGCTTGCGGCCAGCAAATCCTCGTATCTTACGGCCGAACAGCTGGTGCTGTCGGAAGCCGCCAGCGCCTATATCCGGCTGTATACGTTGCGCCAGATCATGCATTCCATCAAAAAAAACCGCGCTGCACTTCGCGGCCAGCTGGAACTGACCAGCTCCCGTTATGAACTGCAGGACGTCACCGTTACTGATCTGGCGCAGGCCAAAGCCAGGCTGGCGCTAGCCGAAGCCGACTATGAAAATACCATGGAACAGCTGAAGCAGAGCGCCGCCATGTTCCGCCGCGTCATCGGCGTGCCGCCGCCGGAGGAGCTTGCTGAGCCCGTCCTTATCCAGCCGCTGCCCGATACCGAGGAAGAACTGCTTATGATGCTCGACGCGCGCAACCCGCGCATGCGGCAGGCAAAACTGGAAGAGCAGGCTGCCGAGGAAGGAGCCGATTCAGCGCGCGGTGCGCTGTTGCCTCGGGTGTCGCTGATTGGAACGAGCCGGCGCTCCAAGGGTGAGCGCTTCATCACCGGATTCGATGAGTTCGATGAAGATGCGCTGATGGTGAACGTCACCATCCCTATTTATCAGGGCGGGGCCAACTGGGCACGCTGGCAGGCCGCCCGTTACGCCGCCGAAGAAGCTAAATATGCCGCGCTCGATATCGACCGTGAAATCCGGGAAGAGGCTATCCTCAGCTGGGAAGCGTACCAGGCGGCGGAGCTGATTCACGAGGCGAATACCCAGGCGGCGGCGGCGGCGGAAAATGCGCTGGAAGGCATGCGTGAGGAATATAATTACGGGCAGCGCACGCTGACCGACGTGCTTGACGCCGAGCGCGAGCTGCTGCGCGCCGAGGTAGAACTGGCGCGTTCGGAGGAGCAACGCATGAGCAGCGCCTATGAGCTGCTGGCGCTGCTCAATGCCATCAAACCGCAGATCCCGCCGCCCTAACATTCACTGCTATGCCTTCTGTACATGCGGTTTTCCTGCCCGCCGCTGCACGTAATTAGCGCACCCCTTATAATTACGGGTTTTTTATGTTTGCGTTGCCCATTCCGTATCGAAAAATTTCCTTTTTACCGGCAGGTTATAAAGGAATTCTTTAAGAAAGGAGATTGATTATGAAAACGCTTGTTCAGACGCTTGGCGGAGGCATATCCGCCGCGGCGCTTGCGCTTGCCATTACTCCGGCGACGGGCGCGCAGAATACGCCTCCGGCCGCATTGCCCGATAACTCCTATGTCACCATTTCGGGAACGGTGGCGGAGGTCTTGGACGCCGATGAGTTCACCGTGAACTACAGCGGCGGCACAATCAAAGTGGACACCAACGATGCATGGCCCAACCTGTTCCGCAAGGAGGCGCTGGAAATGCTGAAGCCGGGCGACCGGGTGACGATTACCGGCAAGGTGGATGATAATCTGTTTGCCCGCAAGGAAATCGACGCCAGCAGCATCTCTCATCAGGGAAAAACTTATTCAAGGGTGTACTCGCAGACGCCGTATGACACCGCCTATTACGGTTACTGGCCCTATTACGGCTGGGACGACAAGATGTATAACGACAATGTCAGTATTTCCGGCACGGTAAGCCGGGTCATCGACGATGACGAGTTCGAGATGAAGTACGGTACCGGAACCGTCAAGGTCGATACCAGCGCCCTCAATGTCGATGCGAACCGCCTGCTGCAGGTAGGTGACCGGGTGATGGTGTATGGTGACATGGATGATAACTGGTTCAGCAAGCGAGAGCTGGATGCCGATTATCTTGTCCGCACCAACGTGTATCAACCCGCCAGCTAGCCGTAATGGCCGCAGGTAACTTAGACTACCTTGCCTGCGGCCATTGATGCATACCCGTAACTGATCCCGGCAGCATTACTGCTTCTCCCCACGCCGTTCCTCCAATACCGCGTTCAATTCGGCGCCGGCCAGAATCACCGTGGCGGAGTAATGGAAAAAGATCAGGGTAATGATTACTCCGCCGATACTGCCGTAAGTGACGTCGTAACGCCCGAAATGCGTCAGATACAGCGAAAAGAGCTGGGCCAGCGCCAGCCACAGGACCATAGCGGCGGCCGCGCCGGGCCAGACGTCGTACCAGCCATGCGTCCGGTGCGGAAGCAGGCGGTACAGGGCACAGAACAGCAGCATCAGCAGCAGCGCCGCCAGCAACCAACGCACGCAACCCAGTGCCATGAACTTCTCGAGTGGCAGGGGCAGGAATCCGAAGGCGAATTCGGCAATCAGCGGCCAGATGATCACCCCGAACGTCAGGAGCAGAAACGCTCCGGCACCGACAATCACTACCCCAATGCTTTGCAGCCGACGTTTCCAGAACGGGCGAAACTCCGTAACGGCGTACACCCGGTTAAGGCCAACGCGCAGGCCCTCGACGCCGGAAGAGGCGATCCACATCGTACCCAAGCCGCCCAGCGTCAGCAGTTCCGGCGATTCATTTTCCATGATGGATTGCAATACCGTACTAACCACTTCGGTAACTTCACCGGGCAGATAATTCAGGGCGAACTGCATCAGCCGTTGCGACGCTTCGGGGCTACCCAGCAACCCCGCCGCTGCCATCAGGAAAATCACGAGTGGAAAAAAGGCGAGCAGGAAGGTATAGGCCGCGTAGCCGCCGAAAATGATGATGCGGTCCTTGAGCGAACGGGTCAGTGTTTGCCACAGGATGCGCCTGATGTGGTAATGCATGGCGTTTAAACGCCTAGTGCTCATGCACGTACGTTCCTGGCGCGTCTTCGAGTGGCTTCAGGCCTTTCGTAGGTGCGCCGATGGTGGGCGGCTTACCCTGCTTGCCGGAATGCGCCGCCAGCCATTTGTGCCACGCGGGCCACCATGAGCCTTCCTTCGGCGCGTGTTGCTTTCGCCATTTCTCCGGGCGGATATATTTCCCGCCGGCCGGACGCGTGGCCAGCCGGTAGCGGCGGCCTTCGCGCCCAGGCTCGCTGACGATGCCCCCGTTATGCCCTTTGTTGGCCAGCACAAAGGTAATTTCCGCGTCGGTCAGCAGATTGATCTTGTATACCGACTTCCATGGCGCAATATGGTCGTGCTCGGTAGTGACGACGAACATCGGCGTCCGGATGGCATCGAGATCGAGCGTCACCCCATCCACCTCGAATTCCCCCTCGGCCAGAGCGTTATGCAGGTAAAGCTGGCGCAGATATTCGCTGTGCATGCGGTAGGGCAGGCGCGTGGTATCCTCGCTCCACGCCATGAGGTCGAACGGTTTCCCGCGTTCGCCGAGGAGATAATTCTGCGTCATTTTCGACCAGATCAGTTCGCGCGGCTTCAACAGGTCGAACGCGGAGGCGATCTGATCCCCGCGCAGATAACCTTGCGAAAACATAATGTCCTCGAGATAGGTAAGCTGGGCTTCGTCAATGAAATTGGTCAGCTGACCGGGCTCCTCGAAATCGGTCAAGGCGGCAAACAGGGTGATGGTATGGAAATGGTCCTCATCGATCGCCGCCAGATACGCCGCCGCCATAGACAGCAGCGTGCCCCCGATACAGTAGCCGACCATGTGCGGCTTGTGCTCTGGAATAATTTTTTGCACCGCCTCCAGCGCCTCTAGCAGGCCGTAGCGCAGGTAATCGGTGAATCCCACGTCGCGGTAGCGCGCATCCGGGTTTTTCCATGACATCAGGAAGACGGTGTGGCCCTGCTCCACCATGTACTTCACCATGGAGTGCTCCGGTTCGAGATCGAGGATATAGTATTTCATGATCCAGGCGGGCACGATCAGCAGCGGATCGGGATAGACTTCCTTCGTACGCGGGGAATACTGGATCAGCTCGAACAGCGCATTGCGGTAGACGACCTTGCCTGGCATAGTGGCTACGTCTTTCCCGATGACGAACTGCTCTACGCCCACATCGGTCTGTCCCTCCAGCCACCGCCGCGCGTCTTCCAGCATGTAGCCATAGCCTTGCAGGAAATTAGCCCCACGCATTTCCATGGTTTTTTCAAGGATTTCAGGGTTCAGCAGGGGATGGTTCTCGGGCGACAGCGCATTCAGCCACTGGTAGCGCATAAAGCAGAGCAGGTTCTTGTGATGCTGCTCGATCCCGCGCACCTCGCAGGCATTCTGCCACCATTCTTCCGCCTGCAGGTGAGCCTGCGCCATGGCATTATAGGGCCAGCATTTCCAGCCCGCGTGCCGGAAGCGCTGCGCAAAGCGCGTATCCTCGGTGTCGAAGGCCGTGTCGTTATCGAGCCACAGATATTCCCAGCTATCGGCCAGGAGCTGCCAGACCATTTCCACGGCATCGGCGGCGAGTTCGCGCTGGCGGCTCGGCGCGAGGGCGAGATGGGCCAGCCAGTCGGTATAAGCCACTGCCAGCGCGGCAGGGGAGAATCCGGTTGTCAGTTGGCCGAACACCGCGTGCATCAGCCGGTCCATGGTCTCGCGGCGCTCCTGCGGCGGCATGGCCTGAAGGGTTTCCGCCACCTGCGCGGGAGTCATGATCTCGTCCGGGCGGCGCATCGGCCCGAACGGGAGAATCTGCCCGCCCTGGCGGAGCTTCTGCTCCAAGCCTGAAGGTTCCTTCTTCCGCGATGCGCTATCCTTTAGCATATCATCTTTCCTTTTGGGATATCTCGCCGCAAGCCTCCCATCCGGGAATGCGCAACGGAATGCGAAATCTATGGCAAGAATAGATTCAGGAATAGATTAAGGTTCCGCCGGCGGCGGCATTCGTCTTCCCAATTAACATGGCGGGATGGAAATAAAGATTCTATTCGAAATCCGGCAAGGATTAATGAACCATGAGTACCGGAGTATCGGCGTAATTCAGTACATATTCCGTCACGCCGCCGAAGACGATCTCGCGGAACCGGCTATGGCCATAGCCGCCCATTACCAGCAGCCTCGCCTCCAATTTGCCGGCGCGGGCGAGAAGAACTTTCCCGACTTCGTCTTCCCCGGCATTGATGATATGCATGTCGGCGTTGACACCGTGCAGCTGCAGATAGGAAACGATTCTCTGTTCGCCGAAATGCCTGCCCCGCCTCCCGGTGTGTACCGCCAGCAAATGCACCTTCTCCGCACGGGCGAGCAGGGGCATGGCGCGATCAATGGCATCCATGGTCTCGCGGCTGTTCTTCCAGGCAATGGCGATCGTGTGCTCAAGCGGCATCCGCGGCTTTACATCGGGCAGCAGGAGCAGCGGCCGGCCGGCTTCAAACAGCGCGCCGATAAGCGCACCTTCATAAGCAGACGTGGCTTGATCCCGCGACATGCGGCGCAGCAGGATAAGATCATTGAAGCGGCCCTCCTCGGCGACGACCTGCTCCATGACCCCGCTGCGATGCGAGAAGCAGATCGAGGCATGGCGCGGTGGCGGGCTCGTTTCGGAAACCACCGGCAACGCATGGCGTTCAGCCAGATTTTCAAGCAGGCGCAGTGCCTTCTCCTGGCGCTGCCGGTTTTCCTCTTCCAATGATACCGTGATTGTTCCGCCAGCATAATAACCTTCATACATGTGCGCATCCGGGAGCACGTGCAGAATACGCAGCTGCGCCTGATGCGCCGCCGCCAGCTGGCAGGCGGTTTCCAGCATGGGCAGATCTTCTTCCGCGCCAGTGAAGATAGCTAAAATGGATCGTATGGGCATGACGGTTCCTCGACAGGTTACAGGTCTTACCATAGGGCAGGGTGCGCCACTCGTCAAACCTCTGCCTCAGGCAACGACAAGATGCAGATTCCCCTTCTTCCGCTGGGCCAGGAAGCGTTTGATCATCTCGACCAGGTCCTCGATATTAAAGGGCTTGGCAATATAGTCGTCCATGCCGGCATCAATGCAGCGCTGCCGGTCCTTGGCAAGTGCGTGAGCGGTCATACCGATGATGGGAATGCGCGGCCGGCCCTGTGCCTGCTCCTCCGCCCGGATATAGCGGGTGACATCCAGCCCGTTCATCTCCGGCATCTGCACGTCCATCAGCACCACATCGAAGCTTTTTTTCTGCAGCATGGCCAGCGCATCCTTGCCGGTGCGTGCCACCTCGTAGCTGTAACCGCACATATCCAGCAGGGCGCCGGCCACGATGATATTGCTGCTGTTGTCCTCCACCAGCAGGATATGGGCTTTGCCCGGACTCTGCGGCTTTTCGACCGGTACGGACGCTTCTTCCGGTGAGGCAGTATCGCGGGCGGGTTCTTTCACAGCCGGAAGAGAGAGGGGAAATTCGATGACGAAGCGCGAGCCTTGTCCATAGGTGCTTTCCGCCGAGATTTTCCCTTTCATCAACTCCACCAGCATGCGGCTGATGGAAAGGCCGAGACCGGTGCCGCCATGGGTGCGGCTGATCGAGCTGTCGGCCTGGCTGAACTTGTCGAAGATGGCACCGATCTTGTCCGAGGGAATGCCGATGCCGGTATCGCTGATGGCGATGGTGATGTTCCAGCAGCGCGTCACCGGGTTGGCGCGGCAGTCCAGCTCGAGGGTGACGCCGCCCTTGTCGGTGAACTTGACGGCGTTGCCGAGCAGGTTGATCAGCACCTGCTGCAGGCGATGCGGATCGCCTACCAGTTCGGGCGGCGGCGGGGACAGCACGTTTAGGGTCAGGCCGATATGCTTCTGTTTGGCCTGCACGCGGGTCAGCTCGACGGCATCCTGAATCGTATGCATGAGATCAAACGGTATGGACTCCAGCGTCGCCTGGCCCGACTCCAGCTTGGTGATATCGAGCAGGTCGTTGATGAGCTGCATGAGATGCTGCGCGCTGGTCTGCATCAGATGCAGGTACTGCTTCTGCGTGGCGGGCGCATGGTCCTTCAGCAGCAGCAGGTTGGTAAGGCCGATGACTGCGTTCATCGGCGTGCGCAACTCATGACTCATGTTGGCGAGGAATTCGCTTTTTGCCTGGTCGGCCTTGCGCGCCGCTTCCGCGGCGGCGATCGCTTCCGCATTGGCGGTTTCGAGCTTGTGGGTGCTAATCTCGAGCAGCCGGGTTTTATGGGCCAGCTCCTGACGGATGCGGTGCTCGTTCTGCACATAGTCCGATACTTTCTGCAGCTGCTCGGACAGCAGCGCGAGTTCCTGCATGCTGCTATGCGGCACCGATGCAGGCAGCCCCTTGCTGATGCGATCGGCGGCGGCGGCTAGCTGCATCACCGGACGCACCAGCCGGCGGCGCAGAAGATACAGTATGATGAGCGCGGCCGCGGCAATACCTGAGAAGTCCGCGAGGTGCGACAGCACCAGCTTGCTGAACAGCGCCACAGGCATACTGGAGGGATAGCCGATTAGTACGATAAAGGGATATTTATTCACCGGACGCACATAGGAAAACTCAACATCATCATAGGTGATGGGGGGAAGATAATGCGGCCCAACCGTTAAGATATCGGATGGAATCTCCAGCCGGAATTTGGTTGGTGGTTCGGTGCTTTCCCGCCCCGAATCGATCACCAGCTCCCCGTCATTGGTCAGAATCAGGAAGCGCGCATCTGCCACGTCCATGCCCTGCAGAATACGTCGCGTCAGGCCGTCGATCGCAAAGCCCAGCGTAATGCTGCCGAGGAACCGTCCCTGGTTGTCGGTGATGCCCATACCGGCGGGAATGATCCACTGCTTGCTCAAGCCGCCGTAGCGCGGATCGGAGAGCTGCAGCGTCCATGGATGCAGCTCCGTCTGCACCAGATAGTCGCGGTCGGACATGTCGAAAGGCGTTCTCAACACACCGGACTTGCTGCTCACGCGCAGCATTTTGTCCGGCGTCACCCAGTCGAAAGTGGTGGTGATGTAGAGGTTCTCCTCCTGCGGCCGCGTAATGTAATTGCCGCCGATGAAATTGGCGATGTAATTCAAATCGCCGGCACCCTGCTGCGCGATCTTCTCTCCGACGAACTCGATATATTTGGCGGCATAGTCGAAAGAATCGGTGAGCACGGTGTCGATCCGGCGGGCCTTGACTCTGAGTTGCGCATGTTTCTGCTCCAGCTCTTCCTGGTAGACCTGCACCCAGAACCCGAAGGATAGCAGGATCGCCGACCCCAGAAGGATTACCGAAAACAGGCTGAAGAAGGAGCCCAGCGACATGCGTTGGAAGGAGGGCATTTATATTCCCTTTATTTTCCGAGAGGTTGTCTATATAGGAAATTTGCATAAGAAAGCAATGTGGAATTATAAGAAACTCATTAATATGATGCCCCCTATGGCTATACATCCAATCACTCAAGCGTCCTCCACGCGCGTGGATGGCAAGGAATCCATTGCGGTCATCGGCGGCGGTCTCGGCGGTTGCCTGACCGCACTGATGCTGATCAAGCAGGGGTATCATGTCACGCTGATCGAGAAGGAAGATGCATTGTTGAAAGGCGCTAGCCGTCTCGCGGCGCGGTTTCATGCCGGGGTGGAATACCCTAAACATGAGGAATCAGCGCTCGATCTTCTGCGCAGTGCCGTTACCTGGCGGCTATTAATGCCCGACAACATATTTTCGAATGTGGATCCGATTCGAGCCGTAGTGGGAAAGACGTCACAAGAACTTGGGGAACTTAAACTTATACTCAAGCAACAGGGCAGAACACTTACCGAGGAGCAGGAGGCAAAGGCGCTGACGCTGGGTGAATATGCCAAGTCTTATGAAAAGGTGCGTCTTGAATATGAACGGTTGTTTAAATACGTCCAGAAGGCGATGAACTGGAGCACGGAAAAGACGGAACAGCGCCTGCTGGGGTCGTACGAAAAAGAAAAATTCTGCCCCCCGCTGGCGCTAGAGGAATATGAGGATATCCCGGGTGCGGTGGGCGGCTTCCAAAGCCAGGAACGCGGCCTCAATATCCCAAAGTACCTGGCCATGATCCAGTTCGCGTTGGAAGAGGAAGTAAAGAAAGGGAATCTGGCCCTGTTGCTTGGATGCGAAGTAACATCGTATAAAACGCGCAATAGGAACCCGAAGCAAACGCGGAAGAAAGACGCATTGTCGGGGGAGAACGGCATCCGCGGCGGGTTCGGTAATTTCCGAGTCTATTGCAAAAAAGGAAAGGAAAGAGTCACTGTACGTGCCAGCCAAGTAGTGGAAGCGGCCCATAGCGGAGGACCGGCGATCACGCCGTTATGCGACGAGGGAGAGGAAAGCCGTGAAATGAAAGTATACCGGCGGGCGATCATGGTGGTGGATCTGCCGGAAGGCTGGAAGCACCGGGCGTTCTTCAAGCTGCTGGGCACCGACGAAGGGATTATGGTGTCGCCCGGTCCGGATAATCTGACAGCACATGTATATGTTCTCAAAAACGAAATTCCCTACCTGAATGAAGAAGTGCTGACATCCAGGTTCCCGTGGCTGCCGGAGAACTGGGAAGATATAGCGCGTTCGGAACGCGAGGTAATCACGCAACGTTTCTTTCGCAATGCAGTTGAGGCTTATCCTCCGCTGCGCGGTGCGACCAATCCGCGTCTCCTTGTAGGGGATACGATCAGCTTTCAGCGGGCGCTGTATCAAAGGCGCCACGAAAATGTGCAGGAGGAGGCTGTCAATGGCTTTCTTATGGCGCCTGTCATGCAGCAGCGTCAGCAGCAGTTGCAGAAGCAGCATCCGGAAATGGTGATGGAATGGAAACCGCCTGCGGCACTGGAGCATCAGCAGGGGCACTTCATCCTGCGCCTTACCAAGGCAACGCACGCGGTCGAAGCGGCGGTACAGGCGGCAATGATGGTTAAAACACGCAGCAAGATGAAACTGGAGCCAAGTCTGGTTGTGCCTATGGACCCTATACCTGTGCTGATGCATGGAACGCTGGAGGACCCTACACCGCTGATGGAGAAATACTCCCTGAAAGATATGCGGGTACCGGATCTGGTATACTTGGGGGCTTTCTGTAAATCACATGATCTTCCGCTCAGACTGCTGGGAAAGACCGGTTTAGCCATTGAACAGTTTCAATTGGGAAAAAAATCGACCTGGGTGAAGAGACTTAAGGATGATGGCAATGTTCATGAACGTGGCGCGACCCTGTAGAAGTACGATACTATATATTTATCACTTCCTTATTCGACATTACCCGTGGCCGCGGATACACTATATCCCTTTTACTTTGCCAGGGAGCGTTTATGAAACTGCTCGTCTTCGCCGGCTCGCTCCGGGCTGACTCCTGCAACAAGAAGTTTGCCCGCGAGGCGCTGCGGCTGGCAAAGGAGGCCGGAGCGGAAGCAGAGTTCATTGATCTAAAGGATTACCCGATGCCGGTTTATGATGGCGATATCGAGACCTCCGCAGGCATTCCGGAAAATACGGTAAAGCTCGGGGAGAAAATCCGGACGGCCGATGCGCTGATCATCTCGACGCCCGAGTATAACGGCGGCATTCCCGGCGTGCTCAAGAACGTAGTGGACTGGTTGTCGCGCGAGAAGCAGGTGTCGCTTACCGGCAAGCACCTGCTGCTGCTGGCCGCTTCGCCGGGCGCCCTGGGCGGCATCCGCAGCCTGCTGCATTCGCGCATCCCGTTCGAGATGCTTAGCGTGCATGTATTTCCGGACAAGGTGGGATTGCCCAACGCCTACAGCGCCTTCGACGAGCAGGGCAGGCTGAAGGACGAGAAGATTCTCAAGCGGCTGAGGAGCACGGTCGGGAAATTTATCGCCCATGTGAAATCCTAAAGCACCGTCATCGTCCGACTTGCCAAAGGCAATTCCAGGGCGATCCAGTCTTACTATGGATCCCCTGGATTTACTGCGCAAATTCTAGGGGAATGACGCACTGCCCCAACGGCCTACCGTTCAATTTCACCTGTTTTGGCATTCATCTCCTTAAACAGCGCAACGCAATCGCTGTCCTTGCCCAAGCCGCCTTCGATGAAAGCGGCGATGGCGGCGGCAGGGGCCAGGGCAGCCAGTCCGGTGGCGATAGCGCCGCGGGCCGCCAAGGGACCTTTTTCGATCGACAGGTCGGGATGTTTAAGCGTTCCCTGGATGTCGATAGGGGAACGCAGCGACAGCAGGGTCGGTTCCTTGGGAGCGGGGAGGACGCGCAACGACAGCTGTTCGTTCTCCAGATCGACCGTGCCGCCGATCTGAATGTTGGTGTCCGCCGTGTCTATGACAAAACGCTTGGTGCGCATCAGGCCCTTGTCGATATCGAAGCTGGCGATGATGCAGCGTATGGCAAGCGGCCGGTCGCCGGTGAGCAGGAACCCGAGCGAGCGGGCAATATCGAGGCTGAGCAGCTTGACCAGCAGGTTGCTGATACGGCCCTCCTGCATGCCGAGGCCCGCCTCGCCGCTGGCATTGGCCAGCATCTCGTGCAGGGATTTTCCGGGCCCGACCACTGTCATTCTCCCGCCGATCTCGCCTTCCGGCTCCTCAATCTCCACGCCTGCCACCTTGTCCCGCATGTTGCTTAAGAGACCGGAAAGCGTGAGCTTTGAAAAGGTTATCTCGGCGCGGTTCTGGACCGGCAGCTTGCGGGCGTCAATCACCATGTTAGCCGATATATCGCCCTTCGCCGTACCGAAGCGCACCGGCGTTAGTTTCATGAGTCGATCGTCAAGGGTAAGCTTCATGTAGAAATCGTCGAGCGGCAGGGTAGGGGAAATCACCTGCCGGCCAGTAAATTCGATATCCGCGTCCATTGCCGATACGCGGCTGATATCGAGCGGAACGTTAGGAACGAGATAGGGACTCGCTTCCTGCTGCGCCGCCAGCTCCTTCTGTTCCGGCGAGACGCGCTGCTCAGGTGCCAGACCAATCAGCGGACCGAGATCGACGAAGCGCAGTTTGTCGGAGGTAAGTTTCCCCGAAAGCACCGGCCGCTCTTCCGACGTGTCCCACAGTATATCGCCCAGCAGGTCGCTTTCACCTGTGGTGCCGGCGAAATTGATGAAGTGCCAGCGCTCATTTTCATATACCAGCTTGCCTTTCAGGTGATAAGGCGGTGTCATCGGCAGGGCGATGCCGAACAGCGGAAAGAGCTCCGCCATATCGGCGCCCTTGATATCGAGCATGAAGTCGGCGCGCCCTATCGGAGCCAGGCCGGAAAACGTGCCGTCGGCGCGCAACGCCGTCTGCCCTACGGAGAGGGTAAACTGCACCGGGCAGGATTTGCCCCGGTGTGCCATGCAGCGGGCCGAGACATCACCCTCCAGCGCGAATGCCTGCCCGAGATGCCTGCCCTTACCCATAACGGCGAAATGATCCTCCTCCGTATTGGCTTTCAATGTGAGATCGGTTTTGCGAGGTACATCGAGATAGGTCAGGGTCGAATTTTCCAGATACAGATGCCCCAGCGAGGGAAAGGAGGTATCGTCGGAGGGATCGGAAGAGAACTGCCAGTTCGCCTGCTTCTCGGCATTGCGTTCCAGGTGGATGTCGCTGTCGATCAGGGAAAGGTGGCGGATGCGCAGGTTCCCCTTGAGCAGCGCCTTTGGCCTGAAGGTGACTTCCATTACACCGATGTTTGCCATGTGATCGCTGCGGCCATGCTCCATGTTGGCCACGGAGAGCCCACTGACATGCAACCCCGGCAGCCAGGAGAGCAGCAGAGGATAGATGTAGCCATCGAACTGCACATCCCGTTCCAGCCGCTTCTCAGCGAGAGAAGCGAAAAGCTGCCGCCCGGGAGGCGTGTTGACGAACGCCAGCAGCAGCGCCGGAGCTGCTATCAGTACGATCAGCACTACCATTAGCCATGTTCTAAAGCCCATTGCTATATGGAACATGAAGACGCGTTAAAAAACGATACAGTTGGTGAGTGGCACGCGCTTACATATTATTTATAGGGCGCAGCAGGCATAATCAGCGATAATTTATCGGGAAAGCGATAAGACTGGAAACAATTGGCTACGATTCACCACGAAAGCGGGAATGCCTGTGATGCAAGGAGAGGGAGGAGAAGCGAAAGTTCTGGAACCTGCGTCACAGCACTGCCGCCTGTCGGAACGTGAATCCGACATTATCCGTTGCCTGGTGCACGGCAAGACCAATAAACTGATCGCCCGGCATCTCGGCATAACAGAATCCACCGTCAAAGTGCATTTGAAGACAATCCTGCGCAAGCTAAGGGTCAGCAACCGCACTCAGGCAGCGTTATGGGCGGTGCAGCACGGTTTTTCACCGGCGCTGGAACCCCCTCCACCTGCAAAAAATCATTTCATTCACATCGCGTAAACGCCTTTATGGAATTTTTATACTTCTTCCGGTAAAACCATATGGTCGGCTTATGCCCTTCTAGGGTCAGTTGATTATAAGCCGGAGTTGACTCGGCATTAAATGCCGCGTCAGGATGTGAGTTCGCTTCATTTCGAATCAGCAGTTCGGCTTCTCGATCATCAAGGGAAGCATCGCGTGTACAATCAGACAATACGCTCCCTGGAGGAGCAGGATGGGGATGTGCTCGTCGCCGACCGCGGCAACGAGATGACCTATCTGCTGCATGCCTTAAACGCCCTCAAGAACGGCGAGCCGCTGGTGCGGTTGCCCGCGGAATGGACGGGCATCGCTGGCAAGGTGGCCGACGCCTTTAATGAAGTGGTGGAGATCAATGAACGCATGGCGGGAGAACTCGGCCGCCTGAGCCAGGCGGTGGGTAAGCAAGGTAAGCTCAGTCAGCGACTTTTTCTAGGAGATACAAGAGGTTTTTGGCGAGAGTCGGTCGAGTCGGTCAATAACCTGATCGATGACCTCGTCCATCCGACCAGCGAGACGGCGCGCGTGATCGGCGCGGTAGCCCAAGGCGATCTCTCGCAGATGATGGCGCTCGAAATTGATGGGCGGCCATTGCAGGGCGAATTCCTGCGCACGGCCCGCACCATCAACACCATGGTGGCGCAGCTTTCCTCCTTTGCCTCGGAAGTGACGCGCGTGGCGCGCGAAGTGGGTACGGAAGGAAAGCTCGGCGGACAGGCGGTAGTGCCGGGCGTCGCCGGTACGTGGGAGGATCTCACCGACTCGGTGAATATGATGGCAGGCAATTTGACCGCCCAGGTACGCAACATCGCCGAAGTGGCAACCGCTGTGGCGGGCGGCGACCTGTCGCGCAAGATTACCGTAGACGTCAAAGGCGAAATCCTTGAGCTGAAAAATACCGTCAATACGATGGTGGACCAGCTCAACTCCTTTGCTGCTGAAGTGACGCGCGTGGCGCGCGAGGTGGGCACCGAAGGCAAGCTCGGCGGGCAGGCGCGGGTGGAGGGTGTGTCGGGCACCTGGAAAGACCTGACCGACTCGGTGAACTCGATGGCCGGCAACCTGACCAGCCAGGTGCGCAACATTGCGCAGGTGACGACCGCCATTGCCAACGGGGACCTGTCGCGCAAGATCACGGTGGACGTCGCCGGCGAAATCCTTGAACTGAAAGACACGATTAACACGATGGTGGACCAGCTTTCTTCCTTCGCGGCAGAGGTGACGCGTGTGGCGCGCGAAGTGGGCACCGAAGGCAAGCTGGGCGGCCAGGCCAGGGTGCCGGGCGTAGCTGGTACGTGGAAAGACCTCACCGACTCCGTCAACATGATGGCCGGCAATCTGACCGGGCAGGTGCGCAACATCGCCGAGGTGGCGACCGCCGTGGCGAACGGTGACCTGTCGAGTAAGATCACGGTGGACGTGGCGGGAGAAATCCTTGAACTTAAGAACACCGTCAACACGATGGTGGACCAGCTGCGTTCTTTCGCTTCGGAAGTAACGCGCGTGGCGCGCGAAGTGGGCACGGAAGGCAAGCTCGGCGGGCAGGCGCAGGTGGAGGGCGTATCGGGGACCTGGAAGGATCTGACCGACTCGGTGAACTCGATGGCCGGCAACCTGACCAGCCAGGTGCGCAACATTGCTGACGTGACCAAGGCGGTGGCGGCGGGTGACCTGTCGAAAAAGATCACAGTGGACGTGGCGGGTGAAATTCTTGAGTTGAAAGATACGATCAATACGATGGTGGACCAGCTATCCTCCTTCGCGGCCGAAGTGACGCGCGTGGCGCGCGAGGTAGGCACCGAAGGCAAGCTGGGCGGGCAGGCCAAAGTACCGGGCGTAGCCGGCACGTGGAAGGATCTGACGGACTCGGTGAACATGATGGCCGGCAACCTGACGGCGCAGGTGCGCAACATCGCCGAGGTGGCGACCGCCGTGGCCAACGGCGACCTGTCCAGCAAGATCACGGTGGATGTGGCGGGCGAAATCCTTGAGTTGAAAGATACCATCAACACCATGGTGGACCAACTCAATTCCTTCGCGGCGGAAGTGACGCGCGTGGCGCGCGAAGTGGGTACGGAAGGCAAACTCGGCGGCCAGGCCGACGTGAAGGGCGTGGCGGGCACCTGGAAGGACCTCACCGACTCGGTGAATATGATGGCCGGCAACCTGACCGGTCAGGTACGCAACATCGCGGAAGTGGCGACGGCCATTGCCAGCGGCGACTTGTCGCGCAAGATCACGGTGGACGTGAAAGGGGAAATCCTTGAGTTGAAAGACACCATCAACACCATGGTGGACCAGTTGAACTCCTTTGCCGCCGAAGTGACGCGCGTGGCGCGCGAAGTGGGCACCGAAGGCAAGCTGGGCGGACAGGCCGACGTGAAGGGCGTGGCGGGAACATGGAAGGACCTCACCGACTCGGTGAACATGATGGCGGGCAATCTGACGGCCCAGGTGCGTAACATCGCCGACGTGACCAAGGCGGTGGCGGCGGGTGACCTGTCGAAAAAGATCACGGTGGACGTGAAAGGGGAAATCTGGGAGCTCAAGAACACCATCAACACCATGGTGGACCAATTGAACTCCTTCGCGGCGGAAGTGACGCGCGTGGCGCGCGAGGTGGGTACGGAAGGAAAACTCGGCGGCCAGGCGCGGGTGGAAGGCGTATCAGGCACCTGGAAGGACCTCACCGACTCCGTGAACCGCATGGCCGACAACCTGACCAGCCAGGTGCGCGGCATCGCCAAGGTGGTGACCTCGGTCGCTAACGGCGAACTCAAGCGCAAGCTGACGGTAGAGGCCAAGGGAGAAATCGCCGAACTGGCCGATACCATCAACAATATGATCGACACGCTGGCCACTTTCGCCGACCAGGTGACCACCGTCGCGCGTGAAGTTGGCGTTGAGGGGCAGCTCGGCGGGCAGGCCAAGGTGCCTGGCGCTTCCGGCACCTGGAAGGGCCTAACCGAGAACGTGAACCAGCTGGCGGCTAACCTCACCACGCAGGTGCGCGCCATCGCCGAGGTGGCGACCGCGGTGACCAAGGGCGATCTGACGCGCTCCATCACCGTGAAGGCGCAGGGCGAAGTAGCCGCACTCAAAGACACCATTAACGAAATGATCAGCAATCTGCGCGACACGACGCAGAAAAATACCGAGCAGGACTGGCTTAAAACCAACCTCGCCAAGTTCAGCCGCATGCTGCAGGGCCAGCGCGACCTGACCAACGTCGGGCGCATGGTGCTCTCGGAACTGTGCCCGGTGGTGGCGGCGCAGCAAGCCGAGTTCTACGTGCTGGATACTGACGGCGACGGCGAGCCGTGCCTGACCCTGCTCGCCAGCTATGCGTCGGAAGGGGTGGGACCGCTCGGCAAGCAGATCCGCCTCGGCCAGGGCGTCATCGGCCAGTGCGCGCTGGAGAAGGAAAAGATCGCGCTCGACAACCTGCCGCAGGATTATATACGCATCTCCTCGGGCCTTGGCGAAGCAAGTCCCCGCAGCATCCTGGTGCTGCCGCTCATCTTCGAAGGCAAGGTGAAGGGTGTGCTGGAGCTGGCCTCGTTCGAGGGATTCAGTACCTCGCACCGTGCATTCCTGGACCAGTTGACGGAATCGATCGGCATCGTGCTCAACACCATCGAGGCCAACATGCGTACCGAAGGCCTGCTCGAGCAGTCGCAGTCACTGGCGCAGCAGCTGCAGAGCCGCCAGGAACAGCTGCAGCAGACCAATGAGGAGCTGCAGGAAAAGGCCAGGCTGCTGGCTCGCCAGAACCAGGAGGTGGAGCGCAAGAACCAGGAAGTGGAGCAGGCCCGGCAGGAGCTGGAGGACAAGGCGAAACAGCTGGCGCTTACCTCCAAGTATAAATCGGAATTCCTCGCCAATATGTCGCATGAACTGCGCACGCCGCTCAACAGCCTGCTCATCCTGTCCGACCAGTTAACCAAGAATGCTGAGGGCAACCTGACGCCCAAGCAGATCGATTTCACCAAGACCATCCATAGTTCCGGCAACGACCTGCTGATGCTCATCAACGATATTCTCGACCTCTCCAAGATCGAGTCGGGCACGGTGCAGGTCGAGAGCAGCGAGCTCAGGCTTGAGGATCTCCACGGCTACGTCTCGCGCACCTTCAAGCACGTCGCCGAGTCGAAGAACGTCGAGTTCGCCATCCACTTCGAGTCCGATCTGCCGAAGTCGATGGTCACCGACGCCAAGCGCCTGCAGCAAATCATCAAGAACCTGCTGTCCAACGCCTTCAAGTTCACTCATCATGGCCGGGTAACCCTGACGGCCGGCATGGCGCGCTCCGGCTGGAGCACGTTTAATGAAGAACTGAACCGTGCCTCCGACGTCCTGTTCTTCGAGGTATCCGATACCGGCATCGGTATTCCGAATGACAAGCAGATGATTATCTTCGAGGCGTTCCAGCAGGCTGACGGTTCCACCAGCCGCAAATATGGCGGTACCGGACTGGGCCTTGCCATCAGCCGCGAGCTGTCGCAACTGCTGGGGGGTGAGATTCGCCTCGTATCCAGCCCCGGCCAGGGCAGCACCTTTACCTTGTACTTGCCGGTGACCTATTCCGCCAACCGGCCGCGCCGCGGAGGGGAGGCAGCGCTCGAAGCACCTCCGCCTGTGCCGGTCAGCCGCGACACGGTGGCGGTCGAGCCAATAGAGCCAGAGAACAGCCAGCTGGTGAACGAGATAGGCGATGACCGCCAGTATATCCAGCTCAATGACCATGTAGTGCTCATCGTTGAAAACGATCTGGGCTTTGCCCGCTTCCTCCTCGATACCGCGCGGGAGAAGGGGTTCAAGGGACTGGTGACATCGCTGGGAGCGGCGGCGCTGACGCTGACGCATGATTACCGTATCGACGCCATCCTGCTGGACATTCATCTGCCGGATATTCAGGGCTGGCGCATCCTTGAGCGGCTCAAGAACGATATCGCCACGCGTCATATTCCGGTCTGCGTCATCTCAACCGATGATTCGCGCGATCAGGCGCTGGCAGCCGGAGCGCATAGTTTCCTTGCCAAGCCGATCAGGCAGGGAGAAGTGCTGGACGGGCTCCTTGCACGTCTGTCGGAATACATTGCGCGGATAAAAAAGAAGGTACTGGTGGCGATGCCGGACGCACAGGCCAGAACCAGCGCGCGGGAAGTCATTGAGAGCGCCGATATGGAAACGGTGGTGGCCAAGAGCAAGTCGGCAGTGCTCAAGGCGATCGCTAAACAGCCTATCGACTGCATAGTCGTGAGTCCCGATTGGTTCGACATTGCCGATACGGCGCTTCGCCGGGAAGAGGAAACCGAAGGTGCAGTAAGCCGTATTCCCGTCATTGTGCATGGAGAGGGAGAAGTGAAGCCCGAGGCGTGGGAACGCGTGAGCCGCCGCACCCGGACCCGCCATGCCCGTTCTCCGGAACGGCTGTTGGATTTTGTCAGCGCTGCCGTGCATCGCAACATTGCCGTGCTGCCCGAGGACAGGCGCCGCATGCTGACCGACATGCATCAGTCCGACCGTATACTGGCGGGCAAGAAGGTGTTGATCGTGGATGATGATGCACGCAATATTTTCGCCCTGACCAGCGTGTTGGAAGAGCACCGCATGACTATTCTCTCTTCCGATAATGGGCGCGATGCTATTAAGCTGCTGCAGGACGAGCCGGACGTGGATATGGTGCTGATGGACATCATGATGCCGGAAATGGATGGTATGCAGACCATACGTGAAATCCGCAAGCTACCGGCGCTGAAGGATCTTCCGATCGTTGCCGTCACCGCCAAAGCCATGAAGGGCGATCGCGAAAAATGCATCGAGGCGGGCGCCTGGGATTATCTTTCCAAGCCGGTCAACCCCGAACAGATGATGGCAGTGCTGCGCGCCTGGCTGATGCGCTAGCGGAGGCGGCATGCACGAAGCCCTCGCGATCTCAACCTCCAGGAATGATACCGAGCCGACGCCCTCGGCTGTTGAAGACGCGGATCGCGTCAAGATTCTCATTGTCGACGACCTGCCGGAAAACCGGATGGCTTATTGCGCCATCCTGGAGGAGCTGGGGCAGGAGATAGTAACCGCCGGCTCAGGCAGGGATGCGCTCAAGCTGGTGCTGCAGCACGAGTTCGCCGTCATACTGCTGGACGTCAACCTTCCGGAGATGGATGGGTTCGAAATCGCCACCCTTATCCGCAGCCGCCGTGGCTCGGCGCGGACCCCGATAATATTCCTTACCGCCTTTACCGACGAGGTACGCATGGCGCAGGGCTATGCCAGCGGCGCCGTGGACTATCTGCCGACGCCGGTGGTACCGGGCATCCTGCAGGCCAAGGTGCGCGTCTTCATCGAGCTGTCGCAGATGCGACGCCAGGCTGCGCTGCAGGCGGAGGAACGCGCGCGTCGCACGGCGGCCGAAGAGGCAGACCGCCGAAAGGATGAATTCCTCGGGATGTTGTCGCATGAGCTCCGTAATCCGCTCGGTCCTATCCTGAATGCCGCGCACCTGCTGCGCCGCATCGCCACCGATGACGCACGCTTGCAGGAAGTGGGCGGTATCCTTGACCGTCAGGTCAAGCATATGACGCGCCTGATCGACGATCTGCTCGATGCCACCCGGCTCGCCCATGGCAAGATATTGCTCAGGAAGGAACGTTGCGACCTGGTGCAGATCATCCGTCAGACCGTCGAGGATTACCGTAGTATTTTCGACATGCGTCAGCTGCGGCTGGAAACCAGCCTGCCAAATTCGCCGGTCTGGATGACCGGGGATCCGACCCGGCTGGTACAGTCCATCGGCAACCTGCTGCATAATGCTCACAAATTCACCGACCCGGGCGGCCTGGTAAAGATTGCACTGGAAACCAGCGGCCAGACGGCTGAAATCCGCGTCACCGATACCGGCATCGGTATCGACGCAGCACTAATCCCTCACGTTTTCGAGGTATTCCGGCAGGCCGAACAGGGGCTGGATCACGGTGGCGGAGGCCTTGGCCTCGGTCTCGCCCTGCTCAAAGGATTGATCGAGCTGCATGGAGGCGATGTCTTTGTCAGCAGCGATGGGCCGGGCAAGGGAACCAAATTCACGCTGCGGCTGCCGATTGAGGGGGCCTCCGTGCCGGCTGCGCTCCCGCAGCCGGGCATTGCGCCGTCCAACCCAGCAAGCTGCCGCGTGCTTCTTATCGAGGATAACAAGCTGACTGCCGAAAGCACGCAGATGCTCCTGAGCATGGACGGGTATGAGGTGCATATGGCGCATAGCGGCCCCAGCGGTCTCGAAATGGCGAAGACCTTCCGTCCGCAGGTGATACTGTGCGATATCGGGCTGCCGGGAATGGACGGCTATCAGGTGGCGCGCCAGATACGTCAGGACACAAGGCTTTCCTCCTCATACATGATTGCACTTACCGGTTACGGCCGTGAGCAGGATCTGCGCCAGACCTGGGAGGCGGGTTTCGACCTGCATATGATCAAGCCTGTCGATTATGAAAATCTGCGACGCACGCTGGCGGCCCTTCCGGCGAGGAACGGCGGGCATGGCGGGAAAGCCTGATGACTGAAAAAATCATCCCCGCAGACGTAGAGAAGTTTCTCCTTAAGCATATTGATTCGGTTGCCGAATGGGAAGGGCTGCTGCTGCTGCGCGCTCATCCGGCAACGGAATGGGATGCTCAAACGGTTGCCCGAAACCTCTACGTTACTGAGCAGGAGGCGGCGCAGCTGCTGACGAACCTGGCGGCGAAAGGTTTTCTGGCTGTCGCTGGAGAAACCGTGCGCTACCGATATCAGGTGGCCCAGCCTAAGCTGGAAACGGAAGTGGCGCGCGCTGCTGACTTGTATAAGCGGCGGCTGATTCCCATTACCAACCTCATTCACTCCAAAGCAAAAAAGCGAATCCAGGCGTTTGCCGACGCCTTCCGCATACGAAAGGACTGACTATGGCTGGAATTATTTACGGACTCTGTGCGCTGACGGCCCTGCTATGCTCCTGGCAGCTGTTGCAGGCTTATGCTGCCACGCGCTACCGACTGCTGCTCTGGGGCGGACTCTGTTTCGTCGGCCTTACCTTCAATGGAATCATTCTGGTATTCGACAAGCTGTACGTGCCCGTCATGGATCTGTCGCTCTGGCGCATGACAAGCGCGATGCTTTCGTTATCGATACTTCTCTACGGGCTTATCTGGGACATGGAGTAAGCAACATGGACAATGTGCAATTAATGATGCTGGGTGCCATTATTATGGCCTGCTTCTGCGCAGCCCTCTTCTTCCTGCGTTTCTGGAAAACCACCCGCGACCGCTTCTTCCTGTTCTTCTCGGCGGCGTTCTTCATCGAAGGCATCAACCGCATACTGCAGGGAATTATGCGATCGCGGGACGAGCAGGACCCGATTATCTACTTCATCCGCCTGGTAGCCTTCCTGATCATCCTCTACGCTATCATCGACAAAAACCTCGTCAGAAAAAACACCTTATCCAAAGGCACCGGTACTCCCCCATTGCCGCTACAGGACCGTTAAGCGTCGCTGTTTATCCGTTTCTTATCTATACCGCTTAGCTCCTTCTTTGTTTTTGATAAGGGATTTAGTAGCCTGCAGCTGCAGCTGCAGCTGCAGCTTAACCGCGGCGCGCTGCAGGCCGCATTCATTCATAAAACGAGAAACGCGCATGCCGTATCGAAGCAACCAGGATTTGCCTGGCAGTGTGAAGAGCAACCTGCCGCTGCATGCTCAGGATATCTACCGCGAAGCGTTCAACCATGCCTGGGACGAATACCGCGACCCGGACAAGCGCCGCAGAGGAGGATCGCAGGAGGAAACTGCCTATCGTGTGGCATGGGCTGCGGTGAAACAGAAATATAAAAAACGCGGCGACCGGTGGGTAAGCAAGGAATCAGAGAATAACGGAGGAAAACAATGACGAGTGCCAGTCACATAGACTCGGTGAATCTGCTGCGGGAGTGCCGCGACATTTGTCTGGAGACCTTCTCCTTGCACTGCATGAAGGCCGGCGGGCAGCAGTTGGCTAGAGAGCATATACGCCGTATGGAGTCCTGCGTCGAGTTGTGCCAGCTTACTGCCAATTTCCTGCTGCGGCACTCGCCGCATACCCAGGATCTCTGTGATCTTACGGCCGAATCCTGCAAGCAGTATGCCGCCAGCTGCAACGCGATGGACGACGCGCACATGCAGCGCTGCGCACGCGCCTGCGAGGCAGCGGCCAGGGTATGCCTCGAGGAGAGCCACCACCTGCGGGCGGTTGCGGCGTAGGAGGCCATATGCGGGAACGGGCGGAACAGGCAGGGGATTATATGCGCACGGTGCGCCTGCTGCAGGACTGCCACAATCTTTGCCAGAAGGCTTTTACCGCCAATACACCGAAGGAAGCGGGGATGAACCTTCCTTACCTGCAGCTGAAGCGGTTGCAGGCCTGCAGTGAAATCTGCGAATCCACCGCGCGGCTGCTTTTGAAGGATGGTATCCTGGTCGATGAGCTGTGTGAGATCACCGCCAGTATCTGCCGGCAATGCGCCGACTCCTGCGATAAGGTGGGCAGCGGATCCATGCAGCGGCTGGCCGAGCTATGCCGGGAGACGGCTCATGCCTGTCTGAAAGAAAGCTATCGTATCAAACAGGCAGCGTAGGCTCTGCGGACGCTCACTGCTAGCTTTGCTGCTAATACGGTTTTCTGCGCACGGTGTTCACGTGTTTCCAGCGCCGCCGGCGGCTCACTTAACGAAAAGGAGTCCTAATCATGCCCCTATTCATCATGGTGACGCGCCTGACAGGCGAAGAGATCAACCCCACCTTCCGCCTCAACGAGAAGGAAAGCAAGGTGATGCTGGCGATCAGGGATGCCGGCCTGGAAGTGGAGTGGGTAGGCAATTACGCCATCATGGGGCCGTATGACTATATCGATATTTTCCATGCTCCCGACGCCGAAACGGCAATGAAAGTCGGCATTATGGTGCGCGGCATGGGGCATGCGCATACGGAAATTTGGAGCGCCGTCGAATGGAACCGCTTTCGCGAGATGCTGACCGAGCTGCCGGTGTATCCACCCCTGCTGGGCCGCGGCAGCCATGCCGCAGCGTAGTTGTCTAGAGTATTCCCTCTAAGCGGCCGGCCAGCTCCCGACCACTATAGACGGTCATTTCCTTTGGGAGCTCTGCCACCACGCGACTCAGCACGCGCTGGTCCAGCTGCTTCTTAAGCTCACCCAGCAGCTTGGGCGGAGCGATCAGCACCAGCCGGTCGAACGACTTGCGCTGCTCGGCAGCCAGCAGCTTGTCGGCAAGCGTTCCCATGAAACGCAGCTTCAGATCCTCACGGATGTCGACATGCGGCTCGGCGGCGTGGCGCATTGGAACCGCGCTTTCGAATATGCGCCCTCGCGTGTCATTGCTGAATTCATATTCCGACGGTGATTCCGCCTCCCATGCCATGCCCGGCACCGCTGCCAGGTCTTTTTCCACCCGTTCCTCATAGTGCTGGTGCTTCATGGGGATCCTGACCTTGACGCGCTTGCGGACATAGGTGCGGGCGCGGGTGCCGTCTGCCACCAGAAACCAGGTGATCGGGTTACGCCGCAGCCGCTTGGTTTCTCCACGCGGAGGAATGGTCGCCATATTCCTGCCCATAGATCATTCTCCTGTTTTGTTTTATACCATCAATATGCCAGCACCCGTCATTATGATTCCATGCTGCATCCATGAACGCTTATAAAAAAACAACTAAAAAGACAGTAAGCGAGTGTATCGAAGGCTAATCCAGTATGGCCTCGATTTTCTCCAGCGCTTCCTTTTCCTGCACCAGCGTCATGAAGGCCTTACGTTCGGCCTGCAGCACCATTGTTTCGGAAAACGTATCCCAGCCGGCACGCGGAGGCTCCTGCCGCAGCATCTGCTGCTGCGCCTTGACGGCAGCGCGGCCACTTAAGACTTCGGCCAACTGCTCCAGCACGCGATGGCGGTGCTGGGTCATGCCCGGCTGCTCACGCTCGGTCAGCGCCATTACCTCTTCCTTCAGGCAGCGGGAAAGCGTTTCTACCGGCGCTTCGATGGTGCGCTCCGTACCCGGCGTATAATTGCGGCCGATATTCAGGCACAGCGCTTTGGCGTCCGGCAGCAGGCGCTCGCGGTTGGCGGTGGTTTGCGACGGCTCGCGCAGGAAGCCCTGGGTAAAGGCATCGTCCGCGTCAAGGCTTTTGCGCGCCCTGGCAATGCGGCGGAAGGATTCGCGCAGATGTTTGCTAATCGCCTCGGTATCGCCGCTGCCCTGTTCGATCGCCCGCAGCAGGTGTTCTTTCGTGCCGCCCCAGGCGGGGATGACCCCGATATCGGTTTCCACAAGCCCTATCCGGGTGGACGTATGGGCCTGTATTGCCGCGCAATGGAGGACCAACTCGCAACCGCCGCCCAGCGTGTAGCCGGAAATCGCTCCCACTACTGGCATTTTCGCCTGCCGGATGCGCAACATGCAATCCTGGCCCTGTTTCAGCAGCGCTTCTATTCTGCTCCACTGGCGTGCCCTAGCATACATGATGATTTGGCTTAGATCCACCCCGGCGGAGAAATGCCTGCCGTCGTGGCCGATGATCAGCCCGTTGAAATCGGACTCAGCTAATTCGACCGCCTGGACCAGCAGCGCCAGCGCCTCTTCATCGATGACATGCATCTTCCCCTTGATCGGAGCAAAGCAGGCGATGCCGTCCCCGATATCGTGCAGTTCGGCCGAAGTATTCTGAAGCAGGGGCTTCTTCCCCGCCGTAACAAGCGCCAGCGTCCATTTCTTTTTTCCCGGACGCTGCGGCAGGTAGCGGCCGGAGAACCCGAGATGCTCCCTGCCGCCGCCCGGCTTCGTCCGGTAAAAACCCTGCACTTCCGCCTGCTTGAGCAGAACGGGCACATGCATATCCTGCTTTCGCATATGCTCGATCAGCCAGGAGACACCTAGCCGGTCCATCATTTCGAACGGGCCGTATTCCCAGCCGTAACCGTCGCGCATGGCGGCATCCACATCGAGGATATGGTCGGCGACCGACGGCGCGACGGCGGCGGCATACTCCAGCGTGCGCGTCAGAGTGCGGCGGGCGAAGCGGCTCTCGGCGGTATTCTCCGCCAGGAAGCCGTGCCAGTGCCTGATATCCAGCTCCGGCGTCTCGGATTTCTTATCGTAGAATTTTTTCCTGCCTTCCTGCAGCCGTTCCTCAATCAGCTTCAACCCGGCCGTAAGCTGACAGAATGCATCGTCCGGTGGCAACAGGCGCCGCATGGAGCGGGCAATCTCCGGGATCAGCGTGAGTCCGATCAGGTCAGCCAACCCGAATACTCCGGTCTTGGGAAAACCGAACGCGCCGTTCATCACTGCGTCCGCCATAGCCATTTCTACGTTTTCCTTCCGGGATTCTTCCATAGCGCAAAGCAGCCAGAAAAAACCAATGCGGTTGGCGATGAATCCCGGCGAATCGCTGGCCGGAATGACGTTGCGGCCCAGCTTTTCATCGGCGAAACGGGTGAGAGCTGCCAGCGCTTCGGGGGCGTTATCCTGGTCCGTCACCAGTTCCATCAGCGGCATTTTCGCCGGTGGGTTGAAGAAGTGGGTGATGCAGAGCCGTCTCTGCAGATGGGCAGGCAGGCCGCGCCGCAGAGTACGGAGGGGAATGGTGGAGGTGTTGGAAGATAACAGCGCCTGCCTACCGAGATACTGTCCCGCCTTGGCATACGTTTCCCGCTTGGTATCTTCTCTTTCTGGCACGCATTCGATCACCCAGTCCATGTCTGCCAGTTTGTCGAGGTCATCTTCGACGTTACCGGGCTGAATCAGCGCCGCTTTCTCTTCACTGGTAATCGTGTTGCTCTCGCGCAGCTGCCGTAGCGCTTCCTTGGCCAGCTTGTCGCGGTCATTCGCCCCCTTTGGGACGATGTCCAGCAACAGCACCGGCGTATTGCTGCCTGCAATCATGGCGGCGATCTGACGCCCCATCGTGCCAGCGCCGATCACGGCGGTGCGTCTGATGGCATGGCTCACAGCCATTGGAATTCCTCATTTTTTGAGAATGGATCACGCGACCGGCTTATCGGCACAGCAGAACAGGCATTTGCTCGCGGACGGTAACTACTTGCTCTTTTCTGGAATATGTTCGGGCGTTTCCTCGCGGCCCGGCACTTCCACCGGCGGAACGGTTTCGTCCTGCTTCGGGTCATCATCGCCCTGCTGAGTTTCCGGGGGATTCTCCACGCCCCGGTATTCTTCGGGCTGATGCAGAGTCCGGGGACTCTGATTGGTGTCAGTATTGACGTCGCCGATCATGTTCCCTCTCCTTTAGCTCATGAGCTGCCAAGTGCCGTCCGGTAGGCGGCAGGCGGTGCCATGCCCGGAGTGCGCCCGGCCATCAATGTAGATGGTCTGGTTGTATTCGCGGCAGGGCTGGCCCTGCACATTCGTATAATGGCGGTAGGGGTTGATCGTGCCGTAGTTCCCGCTATAAGGACCGCGCCAGGATTCCTGGTATCCGGATTCCAGAGCGCGCTGCGAGGCAATTTCATGGGCGCTGTAATCAGCGCGATCGAGCGAGGAGCCAACCTCCCGGCCGAGCATGCCGCCCAGCAATGTCCCGCCGACGGTTGCCAGCGCCTTACCCGCCCCACCGCCAAACTGATAGCCGATGACACCGCCTCCGATAGCTCCGGCGGCCGTACCGATGTCAGCCTTACTAAGGCCTCCGCCCTGCGTGAAGCCGCGGGAAGAGTAACTATCGGGCTGCTGCTGAGCGCAGCCAACCAGCAGGGAAGTAGCAAGAACCGGGAAGAGGATAAATTTGGAATGGAACATACCGAAGCTCCTTCAGGCATGGGTGAAACACCCCTTTATTAATGCAGGGAATGTATCAAGAAACGAGAGGAGAGGAGGCAACATCACATTAAAAGAGTGTAAGTTACACGCCCTTTCTGCGAATTCCTTATGGAAAAAGGAAAGGTTGCGTATGGTTTTTTGATGCCACCGGCCATTAGACTGAACCTCTAACTGATAACGGAAAGGGCTCATTTATGACAACGGTTGCAGGTATTTTTGATAGTGACATGACCGCCAGCCGCGCGGTTTCCTCCTTGCTCGATGAAGGCTTTACCACGGATGACATCAGCCTCATCATGTCGCGCAATACGCGCGAGGACTATTTTCCCGCGACAGGGAAAGAAGATGATCGTGCTGCCAAAGGCGGCATTGTCGGTGCCGTCACGGGCGGAGCGCTGGGAGCACTGATTGCCGGCCTGGCGGCGGTTGGAACTATTGCCTTTCCGGCCGGCGGCCTTCTGGCGACTGGCCCTGTGGTTGCAGCCCTGGCCGGTGCGGGTGCCGGCGGTGCGGTGGGAGGATTGAGCGGGGCGCTCATTTCTCTGGGTTTCGCGGCCGATGAGGCGCGGCGCTATGAGGAAGAAGTCAAGCAGGGCAGGGCGGTGGTCATTGTGCACGCCGAGGACGACGATGAGGAAGCCGCCGCCAGAAACGCGCTTGCTGTCTCGGGAGCGGCTGTCAGAGCGGCTTAGAGGATTTACCTAGGTTTTATAACTTCCCTTTCGGCTTCGCATCGCTTCTTAAGATGAGTATGTCTAGAGTGGGTCTGACGAAAAGGGGGTAATTGAAGCATGGCTAATCAAAGCAATCAGAACAATCAGAACAGGCAGAATCAGCGTCAGTCCCAAGGTCAGAACCGGGATTCCGATGAGACTCGCCGTTCGCAGTCGGGCCAATCCGGCCAGTCCCAGCAGGGGCAGTCGGGTTCGCGCAGCGATCGGGACGAGAATCGCTAAGCAGTGATTCTGCGTGTGCATAATCGGGGAGTATACCATTTTCCGATTATGCACATTCCTGCCGCCTGCCGCTCGAGAAAAGGAAAAGTCGCACCGGATATGCGGTAGAGCCGCTGCCGGAGCGATTTCATGAGCATGTCCGTGGCTTTCCCGGACATGCTTTTGTTTATCCAGAAACAATATCTCCATGGCTGCCCGCATATCGAGGTTTGATGCCAGATTTTGTATGAATGGTTAAGACTTGCGTCTTGCGCAGGCGGACCAATCACGATGGAGAACTGTATGCAACGTATTTATATTCTACATCCGGAGGCTATTCCTTTTGATCCTTCCGTCTTGCAAGTCACCAGGGCAGAAATTCTGCAGTACAAGGACGGACACGTGGAAAAAAGATACGAAAAGCAGATCGACGGAACCCTTATCGAAAAGGAGGTGGGGGAGGACAGCACGCACTAACGCCAGTCCCTTCAAGAAGGACGAGATGATTCATGCTGCAATTCAGTCGCCACACTCCTCCCGCAACCCTTGCCGAACTGTGGCGGCACCCGGTGCTCGAGGCATTGGAACACATACGTTACGGGAAGCTGACGGTCGCCTTGCCGGAAGGTGGGAAACAGGAATTCACCGGTGACGAGCCGGGACCGCAGGCGCAGTTCATCCTGTACGACCTGGGCGTGCTGGACGAGGTGCTGGCCCGCGGCGAGATGGGGATGGCGGAAACCTATGTCGAGGAGCGTTGGGGCAGCGATAACCTTCCCGAGCTGCTGACCCTCGTGCTGATGAATGCGTCTCTATTGGAGCACTTCTTTCACGGCAACCCCTGGCATGCTTGGATGGCGCGCCTGCGTTACCGGTTGCAGGCCGGTACTTTGTGGCGCAGCCGCCAGAACGTGGTGGCGCATTACGATCTGGGCAACGCATTTTACAGCCTGTGGCTCGATGAGGGCATGACTTATTCCGGTGCGCTGTTCGAGGGAGATTCCACCCGGACCCTGGAAGAGGCGCAGGCGGCCAAGCATCGCCGCATCCTCATCCGGCTGAATGCGCAGCCAGGCGAGCACATACTGGATATCGGTTGCGGATGGGGAGCGTTTGCTGAGGCAGCGGCGAGGCAGGGACTGCGCGTCACCGGCATTACGCTGTCCCAGGAGCAGGCGGAGTACGCCAAAGAACGACTGCGCCTGGCCGGCCTGGATTCTCTCGCCGGCATTCAAGTAGCTGACTACCGGGATTTGTCCGGCTCGTTCGACCATATCGTCTCGATTGGCATGTTTGAGCATGTCGGGGAGCGCTACTGGCCGGTTTATTTCAGGCAGGTGAAGGCCATTTTAAGACCACAGGGACGCGCCGTCATTCAGACGATCACGCTGAAGGACGAGCTGTTCGAGACCCTGCATGGTCAGGTCGGATTCGTGGAACAAGTCATTTTTCCAGGGGGAATGCTGCCGTCCCGGTCGCGGTTCCGCGCCGCGGCCGCGCAGGCGGGGCTTGTATGCCACGATTTTTATGTTTTCGGAGCCGATTATGCCCGCACCCTTCAGCACTGGCTAAGCCGGTTCCACGCGCACCGCGAGGAGATTAAGGCGCTGGGGTACGACGAAACCTTTCTGCGCCTCTGGCGCTTCTATCTTGCCTCATGTTTGGCCGCATTTGCCAGTGGCAGAACCGACGTCATGCAGGCGGAGCTGCGGTACGCTGGAGGATCTTAGGCCTCTACTGCCATCAACATTTCCTCCGGCGCCCGCTGCTTCGGCGTATCCATGATCTCCAGGCGATAGCCAATGCCGGGCTCGGTGATGATGTAGCGCGGATGGGCCGGATCCTCTTCGATCTTCTCACGCAACTGGCTGATATAGACGCGCAGATACTGCATGTCTTCGGTATGGGCATCGCCCCACACTTTCTTGAGGATCTGGCGGTGGGTCAGCATCTTGCCGCGGTGCACCAGCAGATAGCGCAGCAGGTCGTATTCTTTGGGGGTGAACAAGGTCTTCCGACCGTTCAGGAACACTTCATGCCGCACCAGGTCCATGCGGATACAGCCGTTGGTCAACTCCGGCTCGCCGGTTTCCTGGGTTACTGCCTTGCGTAGGTTGACATGGATGCGCGCCAGAAGCATGTCGGCGCTGAACGGCTTGGTAACGTAATCGTCGGCTCCGGTCTGCAGCGCCTCGATGATTTCCTCTTCACGGTTGCGCACCGAGCAGACGATGATCGGAGTCTGCGTCCACTGGCGCACATTGGTGATGACTTCCTTGCCGTCAATGTCCGGCAGTCCCAGATCGAGCAATATCAGATCGGGTTTTACCGAGACCGAGAGCCGAACGCCCTCCCGACCATTATCGCATTCCACCATTTTATAGCCCGCATTCTCCAGAGAAATGGCAAGCACTTTGCGTATGGGCAACTCATCCTCGATGACCAGGATGGTGTTCTTCTTCTCGAGCATTCAATCCCCTCTTTTGTGTGGTGATGGTAGTAACCCGTAAGGGAGCACTATCTGTGCAAGCATATAAAAAAACCATAATGAAAATCCATTAGGATTGATGAAGGGTTTATTCCGGCTTTATGAATTTTTTTCGTATTCCATACGGATAGTTTGTGTAGACGAGTTTAGTGTGAAAGGGCGTACAAGACGCGATCTTTAAGAAAGTGAGGAATCATATGTTACGGGAATGTAGAAAATTCATGGGCCTTTTGACCGGACTGGTCGTGCTTATGACGGTGGCGGCCTGCGGTCAGACGACCTCTGATCGCGCATTATCCGGAGCCGGCCTCGGCGCCGGTGCCGGCGTGGTGGGTAGTGCCATCACCGGTGGTGATCCTCTGACCGGGGCCGTCATCGGCGGGGGTGTCGGCGCCGCGGCCGGCGCTCTGACCGATGAGGAGGATATCAACCTCGGAAAGCCGGTCTGGAGGTAAGCGCCATTGTCCGCAAGCGGGATGCGTAAGGAAATCATTCGTTCTGCCATGCTGCTGGTAAAATACGCCGTCAGCCACATCACCTTCTATCTAGCCTGTATGGCCCTAGTGGTGGGGCTGACGGTGCCACCGGCAATTCCTGTGCCGTTCTTCTGGCTATTCGTAGCCGGTTCAAGCGCCTTCGGTGTTGCTTTTCTCATACCTAACGGCGGGCTGCCGTTTCCTTTTCCCCAGTAAGCACTTTTAACCTTGTGGAGTTTTTCTATGTTAAGCTGGATTATCACCTTTTTCATTCTTGCCGTGATCGCCGCCCTGTTCGGATTCGGCGGGCTGGCGGGCACCTTTGCCAGCATTGCACAGTTTCTAACGGTTGTTTTTGTTATTCTTTTCATCGCCAGTCTGATTTACAGCCTGATCAGCGGCCGGCGGGCCAATCCACCGTTGTAGGAGCCCGTGCATCAGGGCAAGAGAAAAGGGGCGTCACAACCCCTTTTTGCCTTAGAATCAGCGGCTACTCATTATCCGTATTACGCTTGATGTCCTCGCCCATATCCTCCACCGCATCGCCCAGCCGCTCGCCGGGCGTGCGGCGCTCCAGCTGCTCGACAGCGCCCTCGGGATTCTCCGGCAACTGTTCTACCGCATCACCGATTCTTTCCCCCGTGGTGCGCTGATCGGGAGCGGTAAGCACGCCATACAGTATGATGGCGACCAGTACGACGACAACCAACGCAAAAACGGTTTTATATTCAGTTCGCATACATCTCTCCCTCTGGTTACAGGCTCATTTCCTCACCGTCATCCAGCTGATCATCCCAGGCGCGGTCGCCCTTGGGCAATGCCGGTTCGCCGCTGGCGTGCATGTCCGGCAGGGATGCGCTGTCGATGTCTATCCTGTCGAATTCCTCATCCAGCAGGGGAAAACTGTCCGAAGGGATAAAAGCAAGAGAAGAGAGATGCATAATTCAGCTCCTTAGTGCGGTTTGATGACGGTGCTTTCACCGATGATTTTATCAATACGCTCGACGGTGCCGAGCATGTCTTCAATGCGGGAAATATGATCCATGCTATGCAGGGCAGCGGCCTCGTCATCCAGGCACTGTGCTTCTTCGACCGAGAGCCGGAGGCGGTCACGCAACTCGCTCAGCCAGACAAGCCCGCTTGGTGAAATGGCACCGGTCTGGGTGGAAGCCCGCCGCTCCACCTCCAGCCAGTTGCCCAGCTGCCGCATCTCCCGATATACCCCTGCATCTTGGAGAACCGCGCTGTGACGTACCAGCAGCCGCTGGATCTGCGCCACCAGCAGCGTTACCTCGTGTAACTGCTGCCGCTCGCGCGCCGTCCTGTCGATGCTTCCGGCGTCTTCGTACATGTTGTCCTCCTCGTTATGCCTCTTAAGCAATCATACAGCGTATAAGGAATCAGTATGGAGCGGGAAATGGCCGGATAAATCGGAGATAAACCATTAACTAACGAGCGTGCAGCCCGTCGAGAAAAGCTTCCACCACCTGTTTGACCGGGCCGTGTTCCGTTTTGAGCTTATGAACACAATGCCGCAGGGCAAGCAGTAAGCCGCCGATCAGGGTCAGGATCAGCAGCGCGACTAATAGCACCGCCGCTGACGATCCCACACCCTGATTCAGCAGAAAAAGATAGATGAGATAGATACCGCCAATTGCCAGTGCCCCCAAAAGTACGGAAACGACGACCGCCAGCATGGCTGCCAGCGCCACGATGGAAACTAACTGTTGCGACCGCCATTTGCCGTACATTTCCCAGCCTACACCAGCCATAAACAGAAGTTTTTCCCCAGAACGCATGGATAACCCACTCTTAACGGCGCAGTAAGGCTCCCAGCAGTACGCCGACGCCGAGGGCGATCACGCTGGACTGCACGGGATGGTTGCGGATCTGGGTGGTGACGGTATCCTTCGCATGAACGAACTGGTCGCTTGCGTTGTTTACTACATGCCGCACTTTGCGGCCGGCACGGTTAGCTGCTTCCGTCAAATCATGCTTGGTTTCCTGCAGCGCGTCATTCGCGGCCGTACGTAAATTCTGTCCTTTATCCTCTCTAGCGGTATACATCGTAAATTCTCCTTACAGTTCGGGTTAATAAATCCGGCTATGACCGGCTTGCTGTTCTTCCACCACCTTGGCAAGGGCAGCATGAAAAAACGATAGGCCAATCCGCGAGGAATCATAAAGATTTTATAAGATTATCCTTTTGATACGGCCTTTATGAACGCGCCGAAACCCTCCTATCGCATTCTTATGTCCAGAATCGTACTCTGACCTTGGCTTTTCAGATTTTCAGGAGGTCACTATGACTATACATACACGCTGCATTTCCATGGCGGCGGTCATGGCTCTAGCCGTGGCCATTCCCTTAAGCGATACCTATGCTCTCTATTCGTCGCAACAGGGAAACATCGCCTATATCACCGGTGGCATCGGCGACGAGGAGCGGGATGCCATGCAGGCGGTAAAAAATCAATATAACCTGTCGGTCATGAGCGCGCAGAATTCCGGTGCCTTCGTTGGTTATACCGAAGTCAGAATCACGGATCAGCAGGGCAGGGAGTTGGTCGATACGGAGGCGGGGCCATTATTTTATGCGCAATTACCGCCGGGACGTTATATCGTCGAAGGCAGCAGCCGCGGTCAGACACGCAAGCAGACCATCAGCGTGACGCAAGGCAAGCCTGCCCATGTGCATTTCAGCTGGAAATAATATAATATGGGGACACAAAAAAACGCCTGGGAAATCCCAGGCGTTTTTTTGGTTTGAAAGGCCGGGTCAGGCTACTTTCGATGGATTACGGTAGCTGCGTTCGAACTCCCGAATCTGCTCTTCGGCTTCTTCCTTGCTTTTGCCGTAGACTTCCTGGATCTTCCCGGCGAATTCCTGGGTTTTGCCTTCCGCCAGCAGGCCGAAATCATCGTCGCCGATCTTAGCCCATTTCTGCTTGGCCTGACCCTTAATCTGCTCCCAGTTGCCTTGAATCGTATCCTTGTTCATCATAAATCTCCTTTGGTGATAATGGTTCGGAACATTCCCGTTCCTCTTAAAATTTTGCAGATACCCCATAAGTATACGATATCCGGTCGCCTGGCGTTTCGTAAAAATACTATAAAGCGGGTCTGCGATTTTTATCTGCTTCTTATATTCTGCCCGTCCCTTCCAATGGCATTCTGAACGCAGCGGTTTTAAAATTTTTCTAATATAACCGTAATAGGGAGCTGTTATGAAACATCCTATGTTGAGCATAAGCTGTCTTGCTGCCATAATGCTATCCAGCGCCGCGCTGGCGACAGTGAAGAGCGTCAAGGACATGGAAGACGGCAGCCAGGTGAACCTCACCGGTACAGTCGACAGCGTGCAGAATGAGCGGGAGTTCAAGCTTCGCGACGCAACCGGTGTTATCCGCGTGGACATTGAATCCAACCAGTCGGTGGTGCTGAAGCAAGGGGATAATGTAACTGTCATCGGCCGGCTGGATAAAGGGCCGTTGGTTTCGGACATCAATGCCCGCGCCATCAAAGTGAACAAGCCCGTCGCGCAGGCGGTCAGCGACGCTATCGAGGGTCAGACCACCTTATCCCTTGAAGGCGCCACCACCTACAATATCAGCCAGCTTCCCGAGGAAGGCCTGGTCAAGGTCAACGGCACGGTGACCAATGTCGCTAATGAGAAGAAATTCACCGTCAAGGACGTAACCGGTTCCATCAAAGTGGATGTCGAATCTGCCGAAACTGCAGCCTTGACCGAAGGTGCGGAAGTGACGGTGATCGGCTATGTGGATAGCGGACTGTTCGGCAAGGCTTTAAAAGCCCGCAAGGTGCTGGTGGTGGCCAGCGCTGCTCCCGCGGAGTAAAGTTTTTGCGCTCTTTTTTTTACGCCGCCTGGGCTACAATGCATTCATGCACACTGATTCGGAATCTTTACCCGAAAGTTCCACTTATTCCTGGCGGTTCTTTTACCGCCCGCAGGATACATGGGAAGCCATGTACCGCGACTGCCAGGGGGCCGGGAAGTCCATTGAGTTCGAACAATATATATTGGAGGACGATGCGGTAGGGCAGCGTTTCCTCAAACTGTTCATCGACAAGGCGAAGGCGGGGGTGAAGGTATTCCTGATCTGCGATACGTTCGGCAGTTGGCTGCTGTCCCGCTCGCCGCTCGTGCGCCAACTGCGCCGGCACGGCGGCTATGTGCATTTTTACAATTTCCGCAAGGATGCCTGGGCCTTGATGCCATGGCGCTGGTTCCCGCGCACCCATACCAAGACCCTGCTGATCGACTCCGCCATCGCCTATACGGGCGGCGTGTGCCTGGACGAGCGGATGCACCACTGGCGCGATACGCATGTACGGGTGACGGGGCCGGTCATCGCCCAGATACGCCGGGCATTCGACGAGATCGAGCACCGGATCCTGCGGAAAAAATGGAAGCATGCCTCCTTTCTACCGAAGGACAGGCGGTTCCTCTATTTCCAGAACCTGTCCAGACGCCGCCGGGACGTGTACAGGGAAATGGCAAGAGCGATCCGCGGTGCCGAGCATTATATCTATATCTCGAGTGCTTATTTCATTCCCGGGCGGCGGATACTTGCCCTGCTGAAGCGGGCGCATGCGCGCGGCGTCGATGTCCGGGTGCTGGTGCCGGAGCGCTCCGACATCCGACTGGCCGACTGGGTGCGGTTGTCGCATACACCGCACTTCCTTGACGCGGGCCTGCGCATATTCCACTATAGGGAAACCGTGATGCACAGCAAAACAGCCATTATCGACGACCGCTGGGCGACCGTTGGCAGTACCAACTTCGACCTCCTAAGCTTCTTTTATAATCGTGAGGCCAACGTGGTGACGACCGACCGGGAGGCAATCGCCGAGCTGAAGCGGCAGTTCATTTCCGACCTGCAATGTAGCACGGAGCTGACCTGGGAGAACTGGCAGCAGGTTCCATGGTGGAAAAAAGCCGCCGGCCATGCGGGGCGAGTGTTCGAGGTGTGGTTCCGATGAACAATACCATAATACTGATGAGCAACCTGGGCTACCTGCGCGGCATTAATGGCTGCCTGGCGCATCATTTCCGCTACGCCTACCGCCATATCTACTGCTCACGCGGGGTTCAGGAGGCCTGCCTGCGCCAGGTAACCCGGCTCATCGAGCAGGAGTGGCCTGATCTCTGCTGCTTCGTGGAGATCGATAAGGGGTCATCAGATCTGGATAATTTCAACCAGATGGAAGCGCTGGTATCGCAGTACTATCGCTTCTTCGACATCGAGAACAAGTATGGCCCTCTAAGCCGCCTGCGCTCGCTGCCGCTGACGCGCGGTAAAAGCAACGGCTTCCTGGCGCGGCGGGAATTTTCCTATGAGAAGATTTATTTCACCCACGGTACCAAGCGGCTCATTTATAAAATTACGCTGGAACCGGGCGTGACGCTGTTCTTCGCCCATTTCTCTCTGAAAAAGATCGTGCGTACGCAGCAACTGCAGCAGGTGCGGGAGCTGCTGCGCGACACGCCCGGGGAGATCATTCTGATGGGAGATTTCAACATCCATAGCGGCTTCCAGGAGTTGGCACCGCTGATGCATGAGAACAACCTTATCCTGCTGAACCGGGAGGAGGATCCCACCTTCCGCTTCCACAAGATCCAGCTGCCGCTGGATCTATGCATCTGCTCGCATGGTATCGCGCGCAGGGCGCATCTGAAGATCGTGCCGCAGCCTTACTCCGATCACGAGGCGCTGGTGCTCACACTCAGCCCGGAAAAAACCGTCGAGATTTAAGCCGCCAGCGCGGGATTCTTCTCCCGCCATTCCTTGGTGCCGCCTTCATAGGCCATGACGGCGGTAAATCCGGCCTGATCCAGTTTCAGTGCGGCGCGCTTCGAGGCATCGCAGGAATAACTGGCGCAATAGACGATTACCGGTTTGTCCTTGCCGCCAATCGTTTCCTCCACCTGCCTGGCGAAGTCGGGCTTCTCGTGCGGCAGGTTGATCGAGCCGGGAATATGGCCTTCCCTGAAGGCTTCTTCGGACAGTACGTTGATAACCGGGATATTGCGTTCCAGCTTTTCTTTCAGTTGCTGATAAGTAATCGTCTGCATGGAGTCCTCCTTTTGCCTGCGTTTAAATTAGCGTTATTGGATTTCCGACACTTTGCTCCGCAGCTGCGTAATCAGCGCATCGATACCTTCACGTTGAATCACGGAGGCGAATTCCGAGCGCTGCGTGGTAATCAGGCTCACGCCCTCGATAATGATATCAATAATCTTGAACCCGCCGTTCTCGGCCCGCACGCGGTAGCCGGCCTGCGTCTCCTGCTCCGCGGCGTTGGGGGAATTGACCTGCATGCCCACCGTGAACTGCCCGTTCGCCTCACTCTTCGCATCGGTGATCGTATAGTTACTGCCGGCGTAGTCGGAGAAGTTCGTAGTGTAGCGTGCCAGCATGTAATCGCGGTAAGCCTGCAGATATTGTTCGCGTTGCTTCTCCGTCGCCTTTGTCCAGCCCTGTCCCAATACGAAGCGGCCCATCCAGTCCATATCCACATGCCCGGTGAACAGTTTCCTCAACTGCTGCCGCTTCTCCTGCTGCGGCGCCGATCCGTTCAGCACCGCGAGCACCGCTTTGCCGGTGTTGTCGACAAACTGCCGGGCATCCTGTGTTCCCGCTGCGCCGGCATCGCTGATGCCCGGGGGCAGAGCGGCCAGCAGGAAGGGCAGAGTCAGGATGGAAAAAAGGATCAGCCAGTAGCGCGACATTACTCGTCGCGCTCACCGGTTCCCGGGTTGGTCAGTTTCGGCGACTTGCCGTCTTCCAGCCGGCCTTCGTTGCGCAGGTCGCGTCCTTCCTGAGCTTTCTGTTTTGATTTGGCGGAATCGCCATGCTCATACAACTCTTCTTTTATGAAGCCTGCGGCTTCCTTAATCTTTCCCTTAATAGTCATAACCATCTCCATAGTAGGTTAAACATGTACGAATAGAACCATGCTGGCCGATTCAGGCTAAGTTAGCCATCCGGAAACCGACTTTTCTTATAAAACTGCCGTAAGGCGCTTATATGCCTGCTTTGCGTGATCGGAATCGCATGTGTTATTAATGTTCCGGCAATTGCCTTCGTACGGCGGGTTTATCCGCACGGTGCTACCATGCAGCCATTCGTTATTTGAAGGAGGTTATCATGGAAGAGGTGGATGAATTCGATCTGGTGAACGCTTTTGTAAAAGGATGGCGCAGTACATTGCCGCGTTTGCCGCAGCCGAAGCACGCGCATCAAGCAACGGATAATTATTTTACCGGCGGAATGAACGGACAGTTCGCAATTTCCCTGAAGAGAGCTAGCTAGCTTGATTGCTTTCCGAGCGTTCGCCAACCTTTGCGTTTGTTCACTGTAGGTTGTGCCTAGCATCCATCGGCTCTTTCAGGCGGATGGCGATGGATGTGGGATGCTCTCCAGCCATACATAACTCTTTCCCTTAGCTTGCCATCCCGATGGGAGTATCATTTCCTTATACCCCTTCTGCATGTCGTATCGCTATTTTATGCGTTGCCGTTCCTAATAAGATTTCCTATTAATAACGGAACGAATGCCATGGAATGGTTTTCCCCTGTCGACTGGAGCAGGGTGCTCATCCCCGATACGCCGCTTCTGGAAATCGTGGTGCGCGGCAGTATCGTCTATCTTACGCTATTCTGCCTGCTGCGGCTGGTGCTGAAACGCCAGGCAGGATCGGTCGGCATGACCGATCTGCTGGTGCTGGTGCTGATCGCGGACGCGGTGCAAAACGCCATGGGCGCCGATTACCGCTCAGTGCCGGATGGTCTGGTGCTGGCGGGAACGCTGGTATTCTGGAATTTCATGTTTGACTGGCTGGGATATCGCTATCCCTCCATCGAACGTTTTATCCATCCGCCGCCGTTGCCACTGGTGAAAAATGGCCGTATGATTCGAAAAAACATGCGCAAAGAGCTGGTCAGCGAGGACGACTTGATGAGCTGGCTCAGGAAGGACGGCATTGAGAAGCTGAGCCAGGTTAAAGCCGCCTTCATGGAAGGCAATGGCAAGATCAGCATCGTCAAGAAAAAATCCGGTTCTTAATGCCTTCCCGGTGGTTTTTCTTTACCTCTGCCATAGCCGTATTTTTGGCGAAGAGGTCACATGGAAGGGCGGTGGAGTTTCTTCAGAGCGAAAGAAGGCAGGACTGGCCTGCCTTCCATTGCTAGACTCCTTGCGGAGTTCAGCCAGGATGCGGGTTAAGCCGCCCGGCGCGAGCCCTGACCGCCCGTGCCAGGCTGATTAGCCGGGGTGCGCTCTTCCGAGCTCCTTCTGCCGCTCCCGCTGCCGATTTGGATCTGGCGAATCTTCTGCCTTCCCGTTTCCGCGCGCGGGCAGGTGATAGTCAGCAAGCCGTTTCTGAACTGCGCGTCAATCTCCTCCGGATTTGCATCCTCCGGCAGCGACAGGCTGCGCTCGAAAGTGCCGTAGGAGCACTCGGTGAACTGCACATCCTTGCGGTTCCTGGTATTTTCCTGCCGTTTCTCCCCTCGGATAGTTAGCAGGCCATCATCAGTAACCTCTACCCGAATATCTTTTTCTTCCATGCCCGGGACTTCGGCGGTGATGGTGTATTCCTCTTCGTTCGAGGCAATGTCGATGTTGGGGCGAAACATGCCGGGTATTCCCAGCCCCTGCGTCAGCGGCATGAACGGGGTGCCGAAGTTGCGAAGCGTGGTATCGAACATGCGGTCCATGTCGGAAAAGAGGCGCGAGAGCGGGCCGAAATACGACAGAGATGGCAGGCCGCCCGATGCGCCGCGCTGGCGCGCCGAAGGGGTTGAGCGTTCCTCATCACTGAACCAATCCTGGGATTTTCTTCTTTCAGCGGTAGACATAAGATTTCCTTTCTCTTTACAGGGTGAAAAGATCGCCTTCAGAGCATGCATATGTTGAGATGCGAAGAAAGCGGGGAGAGAAAACAGTAGGCCGAAATCCTCATAAAGAAGCGATAGGAAGTTTTCAGCTTTTTTATCCACTTCTTACGTTTCACCGCGGCAATACTTCTCTATTCCTTATGCCGTCGAGTGTAGGCTGAATCTTTCAGTATGTGGAAGGAGGCGATCATGCAAACCGAAGTGAAGGAACTGATGAAGAAAGACCCGGTCATTATTCCCGCCGACACCAGCCTGCAGGAAGTCGCGCAGCGCATGAAGGCGATCGATTGCGGTGTGCTGCCGGTCGGGAGCTGGGAGAGCCCGGAAGGCATTATTACCGACCGCGATATCGTGATCCGTGCGGTGGCGGAAGGCGTCGACATGGCGACTGCCAAGGCGCGCGATTACATGACTGGCGAAGTTTATTACTGCGAAGAGGACGACACGCTCACCCAGGCGGCGGAAAAGATGCGCGAGCATAATGTCGGCCGTCTCATGGTCAGAGACAAGAACGGCCGGGCGTGTGGGATCATTACCTTCGGCTGTATCATGCGGAAAGATCCGAGCCTGCAGGAAATCGGCAAGGTGGTCGAGTCGGCCGTCGGCGCGAAAGCCGCGTAAGCGCAATTAAGGTGATAGGACGGCCCGGGTGCGCATGGTGCGACTCGGGCCGTTGCATAGGCAGATTCAGAAGCGCTCCACCCGCTCTGTCGGCGAGGCTGGACCGGGAGGAATAGCGGGCGGCGGGGGTTCCGCGTCGAGATCATCCTTATCCTTGGGAATTTCTTTAAGGGTCAGCTCCTTTTCTTCCGGGTTATTGCGGTGAGCCTCGTGCGCGCCCAGCTTGAGGAACCAGTAAGGCACCGCCAGCCCAAGCCCGATCAGCAGAACCGTAAACAGCAGTTGAGGAAGCAGATCCGATGCGATCGGGAGCAGATACGCCAAGCCGTACATGATGCTGAAGCCGAGCACCGGGATGGCGATGATCAGGATGATGTGCCATGGCTTAATCCTGTTTTTGCCGGATTCTTTGCGGAAGGTAGTCATATGCGCCCTTTATAAGAATGAATTTATGCCATCGTTCTTTTTTATGCTGGAACTGTTACCCTTCTCCTTATCGTCAAACTTTACGTTTGACGGCTCGGAACCAGGGAAATTTTGATAGATCGAAAGATACTCTCGAAATTCTTCCTGGTTCCCCGGGCGGGTTTTATAAATCCTATTTCTGCGTCCAGCGTTTCAGGTCTTCCCACCATCCCTCCACCTTGTCCCCAGCTTTTTTAAGCATGTTGGGATCGTGCTGTTTAATAGTGTTATCCAACACATTGATCTCCTGGCGCAACGTGGTGATGCCGGCATAATGCTCCACAGGGGCATCCTTCTCATACTCGTCGAGCGCTTTCCTGGCGTGTTTCAGCGTATAGCGCGCTCCGTCATAATTCTCCTGCCGGATCAGGATGCGAGTCAGATAGATGTTGTCCCGCAGGCGGGTAAATGGTTGACGGACGGACGTCGTTTCATGGATGGATTCCGCCAGCAGCTGTTCCAACTCAGTATCGGCGCGGCGGTGGTCGCCGTCATGGAGATGCCTCTTAGCTGCTTCCAAATGCGCCGTCGCCCTCTCAGGATTGATGGCGATGTCGACGCTGACCAGTTCCACGTCGCGCACGGCGGATGCTTTGTGTCGTGACCAGAAGGGTCCACGCGCATAGGTACGCACCGCATAGGTATCGTCAGCGATCGGGATGTAGTAGCTGCCGCGCTCACCATATAAGACGCGTCCAAAGGTCGCTCCCATTGACTCCAGGTAGTCGCGGGTATTGCGGATGGCGCGCAATTCGTGCAGCGCATTATCGATGTAGATTCGCGCTGTTTCGTTCTGCCGGTGGCCGATCGCCACGCGGGCTTCCGACACATAGCCCAGCATTTTGCGGGCGGAATATTCGAAGATGGGATTATCGCGCTGGCTAGCGACCGGAGTGCCAGCTGAATCTGTCTGCGCCGAGCTGATGCCGCCCAGGAAGGTGACCACGCAGGCTGCCGCCACCGCCGCCATTGCCATAAGGTACGTTTTTGGGCGCATTGGAATACCATTCCCGCCTGGGCGGTTAATAATATTCCCACGTTATCCAATGGCTTATAAAGAATCGCCGCGTTAAGCAGAGGAGGGTTGTTAAATTTCTATAAACTGATCTAAGTTTTCTGATTGCGCGGCATCTTATTGCGCGGGTCGAGCAGGAATGCCACCACCCCTGTGCGCGTCAGCAGCTGGAACGGCTGGATCCGGCGGGGTATCCGGTTCTCAAACAGGCGTTCGAGCGTGTAAAGCGCCAGGATCCCTGTCAGTGCGGCGATAAAGCCGTAAGGGACAATATTGCCGTAGAACTGCATCAGCGTGCCGACCAGCAGCGGGCCAGTGGCGGCGCCGATGCTCTGCACCAGCTGCAGCCCGGCGCTGGCGCGTACAAACTGTTCGGCTGGCACGAAGTCGTTGGCATGCGCGATGCACAGCGAATAGAGCGGATGGAATCCGGCGCCGAATAGCACGGCGCAGGCCAGCAGTCCCGGCGTGCCGATTTCGGCGGTGATATCCGGAACGAGGGCCATGGTTGCCAGCAGCAGCGCCGAGAGAAACACCAGCCCCGTGGCCAGCAGAATAACCCAGCGGCGATTCATCCGGTCGGACAGTGCCCCAAGCGGCCACTGCGCCAAAAGCCCGCCGACCATGCTCGATGCCATGAACCAGGCGGTGTGGGCCTGCGAGAAACCCAGCTTCAGAATATAGGGTGCCGTCAGGCCCCAGTAGGTACCCCCTGCCAGCCCGGCCACCAGTCCACCGGCGACTCCCAGCGGTGATAAGGCGTAGAGCTTGCTGACACCGAAGCGCTCTGGCGAATGCCGAAAGGAAGGTTTGGCGGTGCGGCTCAGGAGGAGCGGTATCAGCGAAGAGGCAAGCAGGATGGCGGTAATGGAGAACATCTCGAAACCGCCGACACTGGTGCTGAAGAACATCATCTGCCCGAGGCTCATGGCGATAAAATTCAGGATCATGTAGACGGACAGGATGCGGCCGCGCGTGCCGGGCTCGCTGATGCTATTGAGCCAGCTTTCCATCACCGTGTACATGTGCACGAGGCATAGCCCATAGATCAGGCGCAGCACCACCCAGACGAAAGGGTAAGGCGCCAGGGGATAACCCAGCACGGTGACGCAGGCCCCGGCGGCGGCGGCGGCAAAAACATGGATATGGCCGACGCGCAGAATCAGCTGCGGGGCGGTGAAGGTGCCGATGATGAAGCCGATGAAGTAGGTGGACATGAGGAGGCCCAGCATCGGGTCGGAATATTGTTCGAGCGTGGCGCGAGCCGGCAACAGCACACTCTGCAACCCATGGCCCAGGCACAGGATGACGAAGCTGATCAGCAGCGCGAGGACGGGAACCAGGGATCTCATTGGCGGTTAGCAGACCGCGTAAATGGACATAACATATGACAATGCCTCGGCTTCCGTATTACCACAGCGGTCAGGCAATCTGACGACCGGCGCAGTTCCTTTCTTATTCCAGTACCGGCTGAACTGCCAGTAAAAAGGTTATACGGCGGGCGGCACAGGCACCGGCTGGGCAAGCCCATCCTTCACACCCCGTATCGCGCTCTTTAACTTCGCTGCTTTATCCGTTTCCAAAAATACGATGCGCAGCATGTCCCAGCCGCAGGCCAGGGGTTCATGCAGTAGCAGGAAAGGGAAATGCGTGCCGTAGAGGCGCAGCACGAAGATGCGGTTGCGAAAGATGTAGTAACGCCGCAATGGAGAATGATTCTGGGTGACAATGATGCCGAAATGAAGGCGTTTGTTCCCCTGGCTATGCTGCAACACCGCATCGCCGCATACCAGTATGCGGTAGCCGCGTGCGCGGGCGCGCAGGCAGAATTCATGATCCACGCCATCGATGAAGAAATTCTCGGCCATGAGGCCGATCTCGGTAAATAGATTGGTCCGGATAAGGCTTCCCGAGGCGATGACTTCCATTGCCTCCGTTATCTGCTGGCCAGGCAGGAGAAGGTGCCGGCGGAAGCCAAGTCGCCCTGCGCGAACGAGGTAGCGGGCGGGGGTGGCAACATTACGCTCAACGATGCGTGGGGCGAGGATGCCAATCCTGGGGTCCCTTTGTGCTGCGTGCGTGGCCAGCATCCGCTCTACCATATGCGCCTCGGGGAGCGAATCATCGTCCATCAGCAGTACCCAGGAAAATCCATCCTTCATGGCCTGGCGGATGCCCTGGTTCTGCGCCCTGGCCAGGCCGGCATTTTCCGCGTTGATGATTAGATACAAGCTGCGGTGTTGCGCTGCCAGTTGCTCCAAAGTTCTATGGATAGCGGGCCGTGTGCTGTTATCGACCACATAGATGCGCTCCACCTGTGCCGCCAGCGCGGCGAAAAGATCGGCCAGCGGCGAGTCCGGATTATAGGTCACAACGATGGCGCAGATACGGGGCGGCATAATCAGGCGTATTCTACGGTGGCGGCCCGGCTATGCAAGCTATTGTGGAAGCGCTATTTGCGATTGCCACGAGGAGCGTTTTGGTGTCTTTTAGGCGCCATGAGCCCGCCGACATTCTGCGCCATTCTGCCCAATTACAACGATGCGCAGGTCTGTGAGAGAGCGTTGCATTCGCTGATTGCGCAGGAAACGCGGTTCGACCGGATTGTCGTGGTCGATGACGGCTCGACCGACGACAGCCTCGAAGTGTTCAAGCGCATACAGCAACAGGCGGAAAATCTCGACATAATTGTCAACCCGTCCAACCTTGGTATTATGGCCTCGGTGAATATCGCGCTGCGCGCGTCCGCTGAGGATTACGTCTTTTTCGCTTCGGCCAACGATATGTTCGGCCAGCGCATTGTTACGCTAGCGCGGCAAGCCATCGGTAACGCGGAGGTGGGGTTGATCGCCGGCGACACCATGCTGATTGCTGAGGATGGCACGCAAACCCTGCGTCGGGCACCGCTGGAAGCGGTGGTACGGTGTTATGACGGGAAAACCTATCAGGAACTCCTGCGCCGCCGCCACTTTTCCTTCTATGGCGGCTCAGTATTCGTTCACCGCCGGAAGGCACTGGCGGCAGGCGGTTTCCGCGAGGAGCTGCTGTGGAGTACCGACTGGTTCCTGTTCATGCTCTTGGCGACACGCCATGGCTTTGCTTACATTCCCGAAGTAATCGGGCATCTGCACCTGTCACCGCAGCAATATTCCAATGCTTTGTTCGACTGGCGGCGGCAATCCACGGTGGTAGAGAATTATGTGCAGCTGCTGCGTAACGAATATCCGGCGGAATATGTCATGTGTAGAAGGCTTGCCCTGCTGCCCAGCTACGATATACAGGCGCTCCGGCTTTTCCTGATGAAACCGGTGCTGCGCGACTTCCTGACGCCGCTCCTGCTGTGGCGCCTGCTGAGCTACAAGCCGCTGCGCCTGGCAGGGCGGCTGCTTGGCAGCGGCCTGCGCGAACGGCTGCGCGGATGGTTCAGGGTATAATCAGGCCGCCAGCGTTTCGCTATTGCGCCGCGCCAATTCCTCTTCTTCAGGACTGACCCCGCGGCTGCCCCAGCCCATGGACAGGTCCAGAACCGCATGGCACAGTGCCAGATGGGTGATTTCCACAAAACCGTATTCCCTCGAATTCACATATAGGTTGCAGTCACCGAAGCTGCGCAGAGGATTGTTCGCGGAAAAGCCGCTCAGCGTGATAACGAAACAGCCTTTTTCGTGCGCCATGTCTGCTGCCTTCAGGATGCTGGCCGATTGACCCGAGGAGCTGATGGCCACCAGCAGGTCGCCCGGCCAGGCGTGCAGGCTGACCTGGTGAGCGAACACATTATCATATCCCAAGTCATTGGCCAGGCAAGTGAGCGCGGCGCCATCGTTAAAGGCGAGGGAGCGGATACCGCCGTTTTTGGAATAGTCGATCGCCATATGGCTGGCGATGGCAGCGCTGCCACCATTGCCAATGAATATCAGTTTGTTACCCGCCGCATGCGTATCGCGGATGCGGGTGGTAAGATCGAGGAAAAAATCGGCTAATTCCATCGGCCTGCCGGACTTGTCCGTGACCTGTGTGGCTGTGGGCAAATTACCTAACACATTAAAATATCTTGATAACTTATCCTTCATGTTCACCGCTGCGTTGGGCTACTGCGACCGCTTATTAACATGCTTTATTGGCGCTGACCAGTCATTATTTAAGTAAGGCCTTGATGGACTTGAGGGTATCGACCTTCTCGACGGCGCGCTGGTGGCCGACGATAGCCACTTTGAGAGCGCCGACGATATTGCCGACAAAGCCGATCTGACTTAAGGCAGCCCCGGTAGCGGCCAAGGGGGCGGTAATGGAGAGAAAGGCATCGCCGGCTCCGACCGTATCGACCACAGATTTAGTAACCGCAGGAATGGTATGCACAATATCGCCGCGCTCATAGGTAATGCAGCCGTGCTTGCCATGGGTAATGATGAATTTCGAGCAGTTGATGCGCTTGGGCAGCAGCGTGCTGATCACCTCCTCGATCGGGCTGATCTTATCAGTCACCGCCAGCCGCGCCTCCGGCGCGTCGATACAGACATAATCAGCGCGGGGATATTTGTGGATCAGGTTGTAACCCATATTAGCGCTGTTGCTCTGCGTATTCACCGCCAGAAAAGGTGCCTGCTTGGTCAGTATCTCCACCGTCGATGGGCCGATCAGCCCGTGTCCGAAGTCATTGGCGATGACTACGTCAAACGCATCGATATTACGGATGATCACATTGTCGAACTGCAGCTGTACATCCCGTGTCAGCGGCTGGTCATCCATATAGTACACTTCGAACAACTTACGCAGGTAGTTGGGATCAACATAACGGCACTTGCGTGTGGTCGGGCAGTCGGGCCGCTTGATGGGGATTAATTTGACATTCGGCTTCAGATGCTCGCGTAGAAAGGGCAAATAGTTGTCGCGGTCGCCGATGGCGGTGATGACATGCACTTCCCGACAGAAGGATGCCAGGTGATTGGCGCTGGCGAAGACACCACCGGCGAAGATTTCGCGGTCCTGATAGCGGGTGGCGATCATGTTCTCCTTGGCTGCCTTGCCCATCGGTATGACGTAATGGTATTCATCGATAATGGCGTCGCCCACGATCAGCACTTTCATGTCCTGGATGCTGTTAATCATCGCTTCCAGCGACTGCATGGCGTCCACTTCGCGCAGGCCGTCCAGGTGCGCGCGCAGGTGCGGCTCGTAGATGTTGAAGTTGCGGTTGATCAGCTCGGTGGAGCTGAAGGTCATTTCCTCGGTAAAGATGATTTTACCGCCGCAGGCTTCCACCGCGTCCCGCTCTTCGGTGATCTTGCCGGTGATGTCGCCATCAGGATTGATGTAATCCTGTCCCTTGGCATAGAAATTCGGGTGGATGAGCTGAATCGCCGGTACGGCGTCCAGATGGTGGTTCAGCGCGACGTAATCGACCACTTCCAGCGCCGCCATCATCTCGGCGCGCAGGTTTTCATTGAACACCGGCCGGTTGGGCCCCTTATTGACGAAGCGATCCGCCGTCAGCGTGACCACCAGCACATCGGCGTGGCTGGCAGCCGCTTCCAGATGCTTGACATGACCCAGATGAAGAAGGTCGAACGTACCATGTGCCTGAATGACGGTCTTGCCGGTTTTTTTCAGGTCGTGCACGATCCCGGCCAGCTGCTCAATCGTGACGATCTTCTCACGCATGCCGGCGTTTTTTGTGTTTTTCACCAGGGAAGGTTTGACGGCGCGCACGCGATTCTTACGGATGGTTAATAGGACAGGAAACCAATTACTTAAAAGCTATTGGGGGCTCAGTCAAGTCCGTGTGGCAAAGAAGCGCTTTAGCCCCTTATACAGCGGATAAATAACGGCTCTGAGCAAAGGATAGCGCGCGCACCCATCGGTTAGCGTCTGGCGTGGATTTTTCATGAGCTTGTACACCGGTATCAACCGGCTGGTGAGAATGATGAAAAACCGGTCCGACGGGTGAAAGGTGGTGCCGGTATGGTAATACAGGCGAGAGCGCTCCTTTAAAATGGTCAGGAAATGGGGATGGCGCAGTAGCTGCATCAGGCTTTGACCGACCGTCACAAAGGCTTCTTCCAGCATCGCATCGGAAAAGCGCTCCGCCTTCTCCCACTGCGGATTGCCGGTTCTCCCGCTGTGCAGATAGATTTTTCTGGCGAATGACAGGCGCGGCTTCTGCGTATTGGTATAACCTTCCATCCACTTGGCGATCTGGAACGGACTCGCCTTGTTAGGGACGAAATCGCCCATGAAATAATGCTCGCGGCTCATCTCGCACAGGCACATCTCATCGGAGTCGGTGACTATATAATAATCGTCGAAGTCAGGCACGGCGTTGTCGAAGTAATTATAATCGATCGTCAAGTTGAAATCGGTCGTGCGGATGCGGGGATACACCGCCAGAGGATGAAAATAGGCGCAGCGCGCCAGAAACCCTTCGTCGCCGATGCGCCAGTAGATATGGGCGTTGTAATTGGTGAAATGGTCGGAATCCCACAGGCAGGTCTCGGAAATGGGATGCAGCCGGTCCTTGGCCAGCTCGATCAGTTCGCGGCCGCTATATTGTATGCTGCAGCTTTCAGGGCGGTAGCGCGACTTAAGAATCGGAGCCATTTTTTCGAGTTGAGTCCTGAACCCGGCGATCTGGACCACGCGCTTGCCTGACTTCAATACGCGCTCCATGTTCTTAAGCGTGCCGTTGGACATGCAGGTATCGGGTTGCAGGAAGACAATAATGCGGCCGTTAGCGTCAGATTTTTCAATGGCCCGCCGGTTGCAGGCGCTCATTTTGTAATGGCCCTGCAGGTGCGCCAGATCGTCTATGAGACTCACCTGCACCGGCAGCAGCGATTCCAGATGCTTAAAGGCGGCAGACGCGGTGATGTCTGGCGCATCGGTCGAGGTGGTGTAGAGATCGAAAACGCAGTTCTTCAGATTGTCGATGGCGGGTAGGTTGCCCGGCGACAATATCATCGGCAGCGTTATTTCGGTGAAGGGCTGCGTATAGTTCCTGCCCCACATCTGGATGGTGAAATGAAAAGGCGGCAGCACCGTTTCCGTCATGGTCATACAGGCGGGGCGATGAATGTTGCACGCGGACGCCCGGCGTTGAGACGTTGTGCCACCGCGCTTGCGATAGGCGGCGGCAGGGGCACTAATAGGGGCATATTGTCGGCGACGGAGGCAGGTGACTTTACCGGTCTCCCCATGAACAGATGATCCTGGCGGTCCGTGTCCTCGTCCACGAAGCATTCGGGAGCCAGCTTTGCCGCGTGGACAAGCCAGGTGGCGGCGATGGCGGTGCCGAACACTCCGTATGCCGTTCCGCGGTTCTTCATGTCCATGGCCCAATCACGCGTCGACCGCAGCCACTCCAATGCATGCTCCAGTTGCACGGCAGGGCCTTTCCCGATGGGAAACGATTTATTCTGTGTAGGATCCTGCGGTTTCGCAAGCATAAAAAGTTCCTTCGGCAGCAGCCGATCACTGGCTTCCGGTACCGCATACCCGCCGCGCTGCAGCAGGAAGCGCAGCGTTTCCAGGGTAAAATGAGCGCAATGGTCCGCCACCAGCAGGTCGAAATAATTCTCCACCCAGTTCGGTACCAGCACCGCGAGCAGGCCATGTGGCTTCAGGCGGGCGCGCAGCTGGATAAGGAAAGCCAGTGGGTTGGGAACATGTTCCAGCACATGCGAGATGCAGATCACATCGAAAGTTTCTTCCACGGTTGCAATATCGCCGTGAAAGAACCTCCGCACGCCGGGGATGGCAAGGATATGTTTGCGCTTGCGATCATTGATGTCGGCACCGTACAGCGCCCAGCCGGGGAGGTGGCGGCTGGCAGCCTGCAGGAGGTTTCCCGCGCCGCAGCCGACATCCAGCAGGCGGCCTGTTTTGCCCGAGAATGCTTTGGCAATCTGATCGATCACTATCTCCGAACGCGGCCGTGCCGTGCCGCCGGAAAAGATCTTCTGCTCATGCCCCGCCGCCTGCTCGTAAAGCTGGTAGGAGGCGTAGATGGTGTCGGCGTCGGCCAAAAATTCGGTATCTATGGGTTTCTGCACCATGCCGCACTGCGCGCATTGCACGATCCGCCCGCCGCTGCGCCAGATGCGCGCGTCCGATGTAACGCGCGGCAGGTCGCCGAACGCGGCATGCGGCGTTAGCGTAGGATGGTCGCAAATGATGCAGGCGGGCACAGCTTCCCTTACGACATGTTGATCAGGCAACGGCCGCGGATGCCCCCTTCGCGCATGCGTCGGATGGCTTCGTTGATGCCGGATAAGCCAAATTCATCGGTGACCAGTTCCTTCAGCTGCAGCCGTCCCTCGTTGAACAGGCGCAGGTAGCGCGGGATATCCGTCTCCGGCGCGGCACTGCCGCCGTGCGAGCCCTTGAGTACCTTTCCGAAATGCAGCGGCAGCGTATGGATGCTGATATTGTCGCCTTTCTTGGGCACCCCCACCAAGATGACGCGTCCCTGTGGCCCGGTGATTTCATATCCCATTTCAATTACCGCCGGCACGCCCGTATTATCGATGAACACATCGAGCACGTGGTTGCCCAGGATGGTTTTGATTTCCGCCGCCGCTTCGCTGGCCGGGGCGCTGATGCAATGCGTCGCGCCGAGGGACCGGGCCAGTTCCAGCTTGTCGCCATAGCGGTCAATGGCGATGATGGGGAAAGCGCCGGCCAGCGCTGCGCCCTGCACGATGTTAAGCCCGATGCCGCCAGCGCCGGCGACTACCACCGATTCGCCTTTTTGCACTCTGGCATCGTTGTTGATGACGCCAAGTCCCGTCGTCACCGCGCAGCCGAACAGCGGCGCGATTTTCATGTCGCTGTTTACGGGGATAGTGGTGAGGCGGTTTTCGGAAATCACTGCGTAGCGGTTGAAGCTAGTTACCCAGCCTGCATTGACCCTACGGCCGTTCCAGTCATAGACCGGGGGAGGCGCTTCGATACCCGGGCCCTTGCGCCAGTGCAGCACGACGTTATCGCCCACCCTGACCTGCGTTACCTCGGGACCGACCGCCAGCACCCTGCCGGAGCCTTCATGGCCGAGCAGGTGCGGCAGAAATTTGTCGGGACCCTTGGCGCCGTCGATTTCACCAAGCTGCGAGCCGCAAATGCCGCTATAGAGCACCTCGACCAGCACCTGGCCGCGCGCCAGCGTCTCCGGCAGCGCGATTTCCGCCACCACCAGCGGTTTATGCTGCTCGACTAGAATCGCTGCTTGGGTCGTTTTCGGAAGCGTCATGACTATTCAAAGTAAATGAATGAATGATCGCCGTGGTAGCCGGTGGTGCTGAACCACCATTCCCATTCCTTCGGCGTGCAGAAGGCTTCGCAGGTCACCTGCCAGTACAGCAGGTTAGCTTTCTCCACCTCGTTACGATAGGACTCCACGCAGACATATTTATGTTTTTTGCCGACGCGCTCGATTTCGCGCAGCGCCGCGTCCAGCTCATAATTGTACAGGTTGTGCAGCGTATTGATCGAGTAGACGAAGTCGAAACTGTGGTCAGGGAAGGGGAGGGAGGCGGCCGTGCCGATATGGATGCGGTCTTTGATTTCTTCCTTGGCGTGCTCCTTTGCATATTCCGAGATGTCCAAGCCATAGATTTCAATGCCGGGCACGACCTTGGTGAAGTCGAACATCAGGAATCCCTTGCCGCAGCCGACGTCGAGCACTCTGTCGCCTGCCTTCAGACCGTAATGCTCCGCCATGGCGCGCGCCACTTTCTCCCAGCGCCCTTCGATATAACGGTAGCCGCCGTAATTGATCCGGCGGTCGCCGTCCCAGTAATCGAAGCCCCATTGCTTGGCGAGCGCGGCGGCTTTGGCCTTCGGGAATTCGGAATCGTTGACGCGCGCCAGGTAATCGCGCGCGGTGCTTTTATGGATGGCGGAGAGGAAATCGATATAGGCCATGCCGCGACTTTAGAAGGGTTCGTTGACGGTGTATAGCATTTGTTCCGCCTTATCCAGCTGCTGCGCCTGCGCCATCCGCGCGTCCCAGCGGGGATCGGCGAACTGTCGGCGCGCCGCCCAGTCGGGAACGAACACGTTGAGCATGATGCAGCACCAGCGCAGGCCAAGCAGCGGGAAAAGAAGCCGCGCGCGCTCCGCCGCCTGCGACAGATCCACCGGCATGGCGGCGATCTCCTGCCAGAAAAGTTCCTTCCAGGCGCGGTCGACCGGTACGCCGGGATGCAGGAAGAAATCGCACAGCATCTTGGCCGGGTCGTCCCAGCCGGCATATTCGAAATCGATGAACTGCAGGCGGCCGGAGGGATGCAGCAGCGTATTGTGAAAACCGAAATCGGACGGCGACAGGCAGCACGCCACCTGCGGCAGTTCCCGGTCCGGCGGCAATCCCAGCGCGGCGTAGCCCGAGAGCAGTGCCTCGGTGTGGTGAGTGAAGGCGTTTTCGATGCGCTCGCAGACGGCGCGAAAGCGCACGGCGTGATCGGCATGCGCCTGGCCGTCGCGCAGGCGTTCGATGCGGCCGCGTAACAGCTCGATATGCGCTTTAGCGGTCAAGCAGCTCTCCGAAGCGGAGGGCAGGGCGCGCGCTTCGGCGTTATCAGGACGGGCGTTGAGCGCGGTGATGAAACGCCCGGCCTGCCGTACCAGCCCGGCATCGGCCTGCGCGGGACGCACGCCTTCAAGGAAACCATATACGGCGATGGCGCTGCCGTCGTCGCGGGCCACAGGACGCGGCACGGTATCAATGCCCGTATGCCATGCGTAAGACAGGAAGCGCCATTCACTGTCCAGCCGGTCGCGCCTGTCGCCGGGGCCGGTGAAATAACTTTTGGCGAGATAGCAGCATCCATTGTAATCAACGCGGAATACGCGATTATTGCCGCCGCTGGCGCAGGGAGTGACGCTGTCCGGGCTCCCGCCGAGCAACTGCGTTAACGCTGCGTGCAGATCATCATGGTGGAGTAAGGCGGGACGATTCATGCGGTAAGCGCCATTGCAAAAGCGCGCCAGCTGCCGACGGCATGCAGCAGCGGTGAGTTGGCAGGTTGGGTGGAGAACAGGAAGCGTTTCGTACCGGAGGGAAACTCCTCATGCAGCAATATTTCCGGCAGATCGTCCAGAAACGCCTCGCAGCCCAGTGCGGCGATGGAGGCAATCTTATCTTCCTTGCGCTCGTGGAAATGCACGTCTTCTTGCGCCACCAGCGGAGCGGCATCCTCTTCCAGGTGCGAAGCGATCCAGGCGCGCGCCGCGCCGTGCAGATCGTAGGCCGGGCCGAGATAAGGATGGCGTGTCTTGTGGCTGACGATGAACAATTGGTGCCCCATGCGTTTAAGCGCCGACATTACTGCCACCGCGTCGGGATAAGCCTGTGCTTCCTGCATGCGCGCGCCGTAGACATAGCCCTGCAGCTGCGTCCAGATGTCCTCTTTCCCCGCGTTGCGGAGCCAGTCACGCACAGCGTTCTTATCTGCTGCCACGCTAGCCGGAATATGCCCCTGCGCGACGGCGACGGCGTGAAACAGCGTATCGTAACTGACGATGGTGTTGTCGAAGTCAAGACCGATGCGCATAGCGTTACGCCGCCAGCGCCTGTGCGATGGCATCCGCTATGCGGCTGCCGGTGAGTCCCCCCTCTTCGCGCAGTTGCGCCTGTGAGCCGACGCGGTGATAGAACATATCCTGCATGCCGAAGCCGAGCAGCGCGGCGGAGAGAGAGCGTCGCGGCGCATACCATTCGGCCACCGCGCCGTAAAACCCGCCGATCATGCCGTGTTCCTCGATGGTAGCGACCAGTTTGCAGCGTGTGAATATGTCATTCAACAGCGCCTCATCCAGCGGCTTGACGGTATGCATGCTTTCGATGCCCACCGAATAGCCCTTCACCGCCAGCGCGTTGGCGGCTTCCTGGGCTATCGGCATGGCGTTACCGGTGGAGAGCAGGCAGATGTCGCTGCCGTCGCGCACCGTGATGGATGTGCCGAGTGCCAGGGAAGGGATGTCGGGGTGGATCTTCGGCTCGCCTTTCTTGCCCAGGCGGATATAGACCGGCCCGTCCTGCTTCAGCGCTTCGCGCAGCCCGGCGCGGACTTCCTGCGCGTCGCAGGGGCAGAACACGGTCATGCCCGGCAGGGCCCGCAGGATGGCGATATCCTCCAGCGAATGGTGCGTCGGACCGAGCGAAGCATAGGACAGGCCCGAGCCGGTGCCAACGATGATCACCGGCGAGCGGTGGTAGCAGACATCGACGCGGATCTGCTCGTAGCAGCGGGTGGTAGTGAAGGGGGTGATGGTGTAGACCACGGGCCGCAGGCCCGAAAGCCCGAGGCCTGCCGCCACGCTCATCATGTTGGCTTCGGCGACGCCGCAATTGTAGAAGCGCGTCGGTGCCAGCGCCTTGAATTTGTCGAACATCCGGTTGCCGATGTCGCCCGACAGCAGCACGACGCGCTCGTCTTGCGCGGAAAGGCGGGTAACCTCATCGGCGAAGGCGTCACGCATCAGGCGACTCCCAGTTCCGCTTTGGCGCGCGCCACTTCCTCCGCAGAGGGAATGCGGTAATGCCAGTTGTTGTCGTCTTCCATGAAGGATACGCCCTTGCCTTTGACCGTGTGGGCGATCACCGCCAGCGGCTTCTGCCCGGTGCCGCGCTGCGGGGAAAGATGCGTCAGCAGAGCGTCCATGTCATGCCCGTCGATTTCGACCGTGTCCCAGCCGAAGGCGTGCCATTTGTCAGCCAGCGGGCTTAAGCTAAGCACTTCCTCGCTGCGGTCGGTGGCCTGCCATTTGTTGAAATCGACGATGGCGGTGAGATTGTGCAGCTGTTTCGCGCTGGCGAACATGGCGGCTTCCCAGATGGAACCTTCGTTGCACTCGCCGTCGCTAAGCAGGGCGATCACACGGTACTTCTGCCCCCGGACTTTGGCCGCAAGCGCCATGCCTGTGCCCATCGGGAAACCGTGGCCGAGCGATCCGGTCGCCGCCTCGACGCCGGGCAGATGCTCCGGCGTCGGCGGGTGCTCGCCGAACAGCCCGCCGCCATGGTCAGGACGGAACAGATCGCTTTCGGGATAGAAGCCCGCCCGCGCCAGCACCTGGAACAGGGCGGGGGCGGCGTGTCCCTTGCTCAGGATGAAACGGTCGCGGTTTTCATCGCGTGGGCGGGCGGGGTCGATATTGAGCACCGAAAAGTAAAGAGCGGTGAGAATATCGACACAGGACAGGCACGAGCCCAGATGCGGCAGGCCCGCGTGATGCGAATAGGCGACGATCTTCCCGCGGAGTTCAGCCGCAATGTCCGCAAGCGCGGCAGTGGAAGAGGGGGTAGCAGGTTTAAGGCTTGTGGATATAGTCATAGGGCAGGTTGCGTATATCCGGCAAATATTGGTCTATCCAAGCGATGCATTGGTCAAGCCCTTCATCCAGCGAGACCGCATCACTCCAGCCGAGCTCGCGGCGGATTTTACTGCTGTCTAGCATATAGGCGGCGTCTTTGCCCAGCCTTTCCTCGGAAATTTCAATCAGATCATCGAACGCCACGCCCGTCTTGGCGCAAATCCGTTCAACCAGCTGGCGTATCGATAGGATTTCCGTCCCTGAAATATGGTAGCACTGGCCGGACACGCCAGCGGTCATGACACGCCAGGTGGCGTCCGATACATCATCCATATGAATGAAGGAGCGCCGCGAATGGCCACCGCCATGCAGGCTGAGCTTCTTGCCCAGACGTGCGAACAGGATGGCGCGCGGGATGATGCGGTAGAGCTGTTGTCCCGGCCCGTAGACATTGGCCGCGCGCGTGGACACCACCGGGAAGCCATAGGCCTCGAAAAAGGTTTTCAGGCTCATATCCGCCGCCGCGCGTGATACGGCGTAGGGCGTGGAGGGGTTGAACGGGGTGGTCTCGTCAATGAAGCCGTCGGTGCTGCCATAGACTTCCGGCGTGGTGATATGCACGTAGCGCTCCAGGAAATCGCACTGGCGCAGCGCGTTGTGCAGCTTCACCGTCGACACCACATTGGTCTGGAACCAGTGCTCGGGATGCGCCCAGCTCTGCCCGACCATGCTCTGTGCGGCGAAATTAACGACGACGGGGATCTTTTCGCCATGCACCAGCGCCATGATCTCTTCGAGATGGTGGTTCAGGTCATACGGGTAGAAGCGGAAATTACTGTCGCGCCCGGACCAGCGGTAGGGGAGGAATGCCTTGTGGGGTTCGGGCGAGCGGCTGGTGCCGATCACGCTCGCGCCGCATTTAAGCGCGTAATCGATAAAGCTGGCGCCGGAAAAGGAATTGCTGCCGATGACGAGGATTTTGTCCATGACAACCGCCATGGTCTAGGCTGCCTTTTTGCCGGGCTTTACCACGTGCTTCTGCATCCATTTGAGATTGTGGAAACGCTCCTCGTCCTTCAGCATTCCCTTGTTATACAGCGCTACCAGCTCCATGATCGCGTCGTTGACGGTTTTTTTCGGCTTGAAGCCGGTGGCCAGCAGCCGGTCGGAATTAATGCGGTAGGAGCGCGGGTCGTTCGATTCGGTGACGGTAATTTTGGTGGGTACGCAGGCGCGCACCATTTCCGCGATGTCGAGAATCGAGATATTCTCAAAACCCGCGTTGTAAATGCCCAGCGCCGAGGGAGTGTCCAGCAGGTGCAGATAAACATCGGTAATGTCGTCCATGTGAATATTGGGGCGCACCTGCCTGCCGCCGAATACGGTGATCTCGCCGCGGGTCAGCGCCTGCATGGTCAGCATGTTCACCGATACGTCCAGCCGCATGCGCGGCGAATAGCCGCACACGGTGGCAGGACGCACGATCTGCACCTGCATGCAGTCGCCGTAGGACAGCAGCACGCGCTCGGCCACCATCTTGGTCTTGTTGTATTCGGAGATGGGCTTCAGCTCCAAATCTTCCGTCACCTGCTCCTCTTCTTTCACCCCGTACACGCTGCCCGATGAGGCGTAGATGAAGCGCTTGATGCCGGAACGTGCTGCCTTGTCGATCAGCTGCATGGTGGCCAGGCAGCTGATTTCCCAGGTGAGGGTAGGGTCGAGGTCGCTGCAGGGATCATTGGCGACCGAGGCCAGATGAATCACCGCGTCATGGCCGGCAAGATCATAGCTTTCGGCATCGCGCAGGTCGCCTTCGATGACGGTCAGCTGCGGATGCGGTGCCAGCATATTGCCGAACCACATGATGTCGAACGCGGTGACGCGGTGGCCACGCGCTAGCAGCTTGCTAACCAATACCGTTCCCTTGTAGCCGCATGCGCCGGTGACGAAAATGTGCATGTCGTTCACGCCAATTCAACGGCCATGCGCTGCAGCTGCGGATAGTATTCGCTGCCGCCATGCAGGTCGCTGCCAAAGATGATTTTGAAAATCGACCGCGCCTTTTCCCATGTTTCATCGGGTACGGTACGCCATTTGCCAAGATACTGCAGTACTTCCAGCCGCAGCGCCTTGTAGAGCACGCTGTTGCGGGTTTCCTCCTGCCAGCCGCCGGCTTTACGGCAGAAGCCGTGCAGCATGTCGACGCCTACGTCCGGCGCATGATTGAGCAGGCAGAAATAGGCCAGTTTGAGAATGGCTGCTTCGTGTTCCCGGCGGTCCGCGCAGCGCGGCAACCGGCTCAAACTGTCTTCGCGGCGTATCCATACCGCGTCACAGCTGCTTAAAACTCCGTAGCGTCCCGGTTCGGGCATGCTGGGATCGGGTTTTTTAAACAGTCCAAGCTTGGGATAGCCAAATCCGAAATAATCGAGGTTGAGCAGCATGAAGCCGCGCTTCAGCAGGTAATCATGCGTGGCGGAAAACAGCGTCTGGTCATGGAACGCAGGGTTGAAATTCACGCTGCTGCGGATGCCGAGAACACCGCTGTCGATGGTTTTTTCGCCGCTGATGATGACCTCGTGCTCGGTCCCTTCGGTGTCCACTTTCAAGAAATCGGCAGCCCAGCCTTCCGCATCGTTGAAATGGTCGAGCGTCTGGGTCTTAATTTTTATAACCTTCTCAATCTCTCCCAGTCCCGGCTTCAGGTCCTTGAAGGCTTCGGAGGACAGGTCGGGCTTTAAGAAGGAGCTCATGCCGCGATGGACCAGTAGGTTGAAGTCGAACTCGCCCGCCTGGTCCATGATCGCCGCCTCGATTACCTCGAAGGCACCATTTTTATTGGTCTGGCGCAGCCTTTCCGCCTCTTCGGCATCCGGTTCGAACGCGACATATTTGATGGGACTGCGAAAACCGTTCCATGAGGGGTGCATGCCGTAACGGGCGCCGACGTCGATTACCGTGGTCAGATAGGGGGAAGTCATCGCACTCCTTTAGGATATTTTGTAAAACAGGCCTGTCATAGATAATGGAAAAGACCCAACTGTAAACAAAAAATAGCAGTCAGGCCGGCTGCGTCGATTCGTCCACGTAGCGCTTCAGCATATGTTCCAGCGTCATCGGCGTATAACCGGCTCTTTGTGCCAGCGAGGAATCAATGTAAAATGCCGGTTTTTTCGGAGGCTGTTCGGCTAAGACCGAGTCGGAAGAGAGCAATTCCTTCATGTAGTGCAGCATATTTTCGACTGTCATCCGACTGCCGGCGCCGAGAACGAACTGGCGATGGCCTGTCTCGGGCTGTGCTGACAGGGTTAGAATGAATGCCAGCAGGTCATCTACATGCACGGCATTATTGAACGGCATGGTAGGATGATAATAGGAAAGCGGTTTTCCAGCCATCAGCGTGTCCAGTACGCGGGAAAGCCAGATGTTATGTGCACCCTTACCCAATACGCCGGGCAGGCGGAGCGAGACGCTGGGCAATTCGCGGCGCGCAGCTTTCACCGCCTGCTCCGCCTCATATTTGCTGATTCCGTACGCATCCGGATCAGTGATGGGACTTGATTCGTCGATGCAGCCCTCCGCCCGCCCATAGACTGATACGGACGATATCTGCGCGAAAAACGGTACGTTATGCCGTGCCGACCATTCCGCTACCAGGCCGCTCCCACGTGCATTAATGTCGTTCATCACCGTCGTATCGGCTGTATCCGCAGAGGATAGCGCTGCGCAATGGATCACTCCCTCTACCGATTCGGGTGGGGTAAAGCCGGAAATATCGCGGATGTCCAGCCGCACGGGCCTGATGCCCACCGATGCCTCCGGACCGCCAGCCGAGCGCGATAACGCCAGTACGGAACGGCCGGACCGCGCCAACCCATGCGCCATATGACCGCCTATAAAGCCTCCGGCTCCGGTGACCAGCCAACTCATGGCCATGCCCGGACATATGAAAAAGTGCGCCACATGCCGCATGGTTATCCTTTTGCTACCCCGCTGTCAAAGCTGGACAAGCGCCATGGGATCTTCCTACAGTACCCAATGCCGCAAACGCTCCATAAAGCCCTTTTTCTCGACCGCGATGGCGTCATCAACGTGGATGTTGGTTTCGCGCACCGGCCCGAGCAGATCCGTTTCATGGACGGGATATTCGAGTTGTGCCGGGCGGCAAAAGCTAAGGAATACCTTATTATCGTCGCCACCAACCAGTCCGGCATCGGACGCGGCTATTTCAGCGAAGACGACTTCCTCAGCGTAATGGACTGGATCAAAGCCCAGTTCGCCATACAGGATATCCTTATCGATGCGGTTTATTTCTGCCCGCATCATCCGCAGGAGGGGAAGGGCCCGTACCGGCAGGACTGCCAGGACCGTAAACCCAATCCCGGCATGTTCCTGCAGGCGCAGCGCGAACATCGTATCGACATGGCGCGCTCATTGCTGATTGGCGACCATGAACGTGACCTGCAGGCCGGAAAGAATGCCGGGGTGGGGAGGTTGCTAATACTAGGGCGTACCGCACCCATCGGTCAGCCGATTCTTTCTTTGCATGAAGCCGTCATCTTGCTCTAGGAATGCGTAAGAAGGGAGAAGTAATGCCGTGGCGACCATGATCACCGCAGGAATCGTTACGTTCCATACGCCGCTTCCCATGCTGGAAGCGGCAATCACCTCGGTGCATGCCTGCCGCCTGCCGGTGGAATTGATTATCGTCGATAACACACCAGGGACAGAATATTTTGCCCGGCTGCAGGCACTTAAAAATATCCGTTGCATTAAAAGTCCGGTCAATGGCGGCTATGGTTATGGGCACAATCTGGCATGCAAGGCGGCGCCACCGGCGCCTTATCATCTTATCCTGAATCCGGACGTGGTTGTTCAGCCCGGATGCCTTGAGACGATGGTTGCGCTCATGGAAAAGGAGCCGGCTGTCGGCATGACGGTGCCGAAGATCCATTTCCCCGACGGCAGGCTGCAGCCGCTCAATCGGCGCGATCCGACCTTGCTGGATTTGGGCCTGCGGCGTTTCGTGCCGCCCCGCTGGCAGGCATGGCAGCCCATCCGGCGGCGCATGGAGCATTTCGTCATGATGGATTATGGCTACGATACTCCCTACGACGTGCCCAACGCATCGGGATGCTGTATGCTGGTAAGGCGCGCCGTCTTCGACGCAGTCGGCGGATTCGATGAACGTTTCTTCATGTATATGGAGGACAGCGATCTGACGCGCCGCATCCGGGCGCTGGCGAGGGTGCGCTATTGCCCGGAAGCCGCCATCATTCATCACTGGGGACGCGGCTCGCATACCAGCTTTCCGCTGATGCTGGCGATGGTCCGCTCCGCGTGGAAATATTTTCAGAAGTGGGGATGGCAGTGGTACTGAGCTTCCAGCGCAATATATTGCGCACTGATATGAATTGGTATAGTCCTCCACCATTCAGCAATGATGATAAACGAAAAAATGCGCAGTTTTCTTAAGCGATTCTTCGATATCGTCGTCGGATTTATTGGCCTGGTGATTACCGGCCCCGTTATCCTGATGGCGGCCCTCCTCGTCTTCGCTCAGGACAGGCAGGCGCCGTTTTACCTGGCGGAGCGGCTGGGCAGAGTCGGGCATCCGTTCCGCATGGTCAAGCTGCGCAGCATGCATGTAGGGGCCGACCGCGCCGGGATCGATGTGGTAGGCGCGCGCGATCCGCGCGTGACGCGGCTGGGCTGGTTCCTGCGGGACTACAAAATCGATGAATTGCCGCAGTTCTGGAACATCATCATTGGGGATATGAGCCTGGTAGGTCCGCGCCCGGACACGCCGGCGCATATCGCAGTGCTTTCCCCCGAGGAGCGGGAAGTGCTCAATGCAAAACCCGGACTGACCGATCTCGCCTCCATCGTCTATAGCCGCCTGGCCGAACTGTTCAGCGACAGCGACGATCTTGAGGCCGACTATATCCTCCGCATGCGGCCGCTGAAGGCCGCGCTCGGCATATGGTATGTCCGCAACTGGACGCCGTTCATGGACATCCTTATCTGCGCGCTTACGCCGCTGGCGCTGGTTCATTACAACCTGGCGATCAAGGGGGTAGGCCTGCTGCTGGCGTATTACGGCGCGCCGGAGCCTTTGCGCCATGCGGTGGCAGGCGTTATGCACGGCGAATGGCGGATGAAAAGCCTCAGCGAGTACGGATTGACCGGCGACAGCGATATAGCGGCGCAACCCGTTCCGGAAACGATGAGTTACCGTTCAACCTCCATGTCCCGTTAACGATCATGCGTAGCCCGGTCGGCGAGGGTGGGATACAGCATTGGTTATGGCAGGCGTCCTTTGCATTGCTCTGCCTGTTTCCGGCATTGCTGGCGCTTACCCGGGCCGGCGCGGACGTAGCGCTGTGCCTGATCGCTGCGATGTTCCTGCTGGCAAGCGCGCTCGGCCGCGACTGGGCCTGGACGCAGCAGCCGGAAATCCGCGTGCTGGCGGCGTTATGGGTGTATCTGTGGGCAACTGCCTGGCTTACTCCCATCGATCCTGCGGCGGGTTTCCAGGCCGGGCTGATATGGGGAAGGCTGGTTCTTTTTTACGCAGCAATGCGCTACTGGCTGCTGCGCACGTCGAAAGAACTTGCGCTGCTTTCCGCCACGGGCATGGCGATCATCGTGCTGTTGGCGCTGGATACGGCCTGGCAATACGTTACCGGCGAGGATGCGTTGGGCAGGCCGTTGCTCGGCGACCGCTTGAGCGGGCCGCTCAATACGCCCAATATCGGCAATCTGCTGCTTAAAGTAGGATTGCCCGTGCTGGGGCTGACGCTATACGGGCTGGTGACGCAGGGCCGCGCGCGTTACGGCTGGGGGGTCGCCGCACTGGCGCTTGCGCTGATGGCACTGGTGCTGGTCAGCGGCGAACGCTCGATCGCGTTATTGACGCTGCTGGCGCTGGCCGTCGGCGGCGGGATAGTGTTCTGGTACGCCCCGCCGCTGCGGCGCCATGTACTGGGTTTTTGCTTCGCCGCGGCCGCGCTGCTGGCACTGCTGGCTGCCACGCAGGCGATCGTGCAGTCACGCGGGGAGTTCCTGCTGCGGCAGCTGGCCGACTTCTGGAATTCCACCTACGGCCAGCTTTTCACGGCGTCCTACCGGCTGTGGCAGGAACATCCGTGGTTCGGCATCGGCGCGCAGCAGTTCGTCAAGGCATGCCCGACCGCCATGGAGCGGTTCGGCATTGCCTATTGCGACATGCACCCGCACAACCTTTATCTGGAATGGCTGGTGGATACGGGAATCATCGGGCTTGGCCTGTTCCTGCTGGCCCTGGGCATCATGATGTGGCAGCTGCTGCGCGAGATTTCCTTCACGGGGTGGACCTCAATCCTGACGGCCTGCGCCTGCACCCAGCTCGCCGTGCTGCTGTTCCCGCTGATCGTCACGCAGAGCCAGTTTTCCAACTGGCCCGGCATGCTGTTCTGGTATAGCCTGAGTTTGGGGTTGTGCCTGCCCCGCATGGCGGTCGAGCGGCGGCAATAATCCTGAAAACAGATGCCGGGGGTGCAAATATAAAGGACAGGTGTCCGAGTGGTTTAAGGCACTAGTCTTGAAAACAGTGTCGTGGAAGGCAAATTATTTTTTTGGAAGGGTGTCCGAGTGGTTTAAGGAACTGGTCTTGAAAACCAGCGTGAGCGCGAGTTCACCGTGGGTTCGAATCCCACCCCTTCCGCCACATTCCAAAACAACTTAGCCGATTCAAAAATCCATTTGGGACAAATTTAGACCCACTAAACCACCACAAGTGGGGATAAATCAGGACATTACAATGTCACACAATTTATGAGTATTCTCTCCAACACCGCGATTGCCTTCAGTATGTCAGCCGATGCCTTTGCCGCTTCCGTGAGCAAGGGGGTTGCGCTTCGCAAACCGAAATTATCCTATGCCATGCGCGTAGGCGCTGTGTTTGGGGGCGTGGAAACGGTTACTCCCATTATCGGCTGGTTGCTGGGGCTCATGGCGAGCGGTTTTATTGCCGCCATTGACCATTGGGTTGCATTCACGATTCTGGCACTTATTGGCGCAAAGATGATGTATGAGGGCTTTCACAATGAGTCCGCAGAGCGCAAGGAATCGCACCGGCTTAGCGTCCTTATTCTCACCGCAATCGGCACCAGCATAGATGCCATGGCGGTAGGCGCGACATTTGCGCTGCTCGACGTGAATATCTGGTTGATGGCCGCTTTCATTGGATGCGCAACCTTCCTCATGTCCACCATCGGCATTATGACCGGGCATTATATCGGGGCGAGGTCGGGAAAGATTGCTGAAGTGCTGGGAGGGGTATGTCTGATAGCCATTGGCACCATGATTCTTATTGAGCATCTCAGCATGCCCGTTTAGAGGGCTGAAAAATTTTGGAGATTCCTGGGGTTGCTCGGCGCGGAAACCGGGGGGTGTTTGGGCAGGGGAAATTTGAAATGGAAATCATAAAGACGGCTTAATCTATCTCTGTCTCGTAACGCAGCATTTTGAGGCGATTTTCCTCGGCACTGTCCATTTATTGTCCAGAATCGTGATTTGCTGTCATTTATCATTTTGAAAAGGCAGCAATTGTACCGTTTCATTCATCTGTTTGGATGACTGTTGCTTTATCCGCATAAAGTAGGACAAATTTGGGACACTAGCGGCTCAAAGCGCAAATATTTCTGCCCGGAGGATAGCTCCTAACTGTACAAGGAGAGAGTTATGAATAACCTGCCACTCTTACGCTAAAAATCATCAACGATAACCGTTTGGCAGGTTCATTAATGTACATTCTTACCCTGCGACTTTCGAATGCTCTCAATGAACGCCTGAACTGACGCGTCGTCCTTGCCTTTCTCCTGCAACAGCTGCAGCGCCTGTTCCACCTCGTCGTTTTTCTTCAGCTGCAGCGCTGTCTGGATATAGGCTTGTAAAACAGGCGGGGTTGGATTCTGTTCCTTGGCCTTGGATAAATCGGCGAACGCTTTGTCATACTCCTGTTTCTCAATCCACATATTGGCCCGCTCCACGTAGATGATGCCCGGCGTGCCTATGGCATCGCTTTTTTCGATGGCCTGCGAAATCAACTCAATCGCCTGGTCGAGATCCGTCTTGTGGGCTTTATGGGCTTGAAGCAGCAGCTCATGCGCCATTTTCTCATCGGCCTCCCTCTGCTCCTCTGCTTTCTTACGCGCGATCTCTCCGGCGACGACCTTGGGCGTGACCAGCATCGACCGGTCGCCTTCCAGGTAACGCGTCAGCAAGGCCGTTATGCGTTCGCCTACCATGGTTGTTCCTTTGTCGGACAGGTGCCCGTCGTTGGGCAACAGGAACCAGGAGAGTTTTTCTTCAAAGGAAGTTTTCTCTATGGGTAGATGATCCTTCAGGCTGATGGCGGGGATTTCCGGATGCTTCTGCAGAAATTCCGGCCAGTAGGTAAAGGCCTTTCCCGGCCGCAACCCGTTAAGCGGATCCAGCACTTCGTAATAGGTCGGCAATACGATAAACAGGGTGACGGGGGCGGTGTCCTGAGCAATGCGGAACGCTTCGGCGGCGGCGGCCAGCGCTTCCTCCTTTTGTTGCGCAGCATCCTGCTGTTCCGGCACGGCCTGAGCCTTAGCTCGCGTTACAAGTTTCTTCAGCTCCTCCCTCAGCCATATCCTGCCATCATAGACCAGGGTTTCGACCTGGGCGTCCTGCAATGCGCGTAATACGTCCTTGTCATGATAAAACTCCTTGTCATGCCCGCGATAGGTTATCTGGCGCGAGATGCTGCCGTTGGGATTGCGGTACAGAAAGAATTCCGGCGCGGCGGGGATAGCGATCAGGCGCTTGGGATCTTCACGGTCGATGAGCGTTTTTTGCAGTTCCTCGACCATACGGAATGTGCGTGCATTGGACAGTTCGTTCCTCCAATTGGGGCTGGCCGTGAAGTTCTCGTCAGCTACCGCAAAGATGATGAGATCGGGTTTATACAATTCACCGATCCTCTTCAGCTTGCCGGCCATATGTTGAACCTTGGAGCCCGCGCCGGCGAAGTTGGCGACAGTGATTTTCGTGGCGCCCAGATTTTTCCGCAGCGCCGCGTTATCCTGGAGCACCTGGTCCATCACCTGTACCCAGGGAAAATCGTTGGTCACTCCGGCGGTGAGCGACGATCCCATGACCGCAATGCGGAACTCGCCCGGCAGCTTGACGGGCGAATAATCCTTATAAAAGCGGTCACCCCAGTTGTTATACTGCACCTTCACCTTGGACTTCAGCGCCATGCCGTCGTCAAAATGGTAGATGGTGCCTTTCGCATTGGGGCCCGTAATGGTGTAGTCTTTCACGACCAGCCCGCCGGTAGGGTTGGGGGCTATCTTATGTTTGTAATACCGAAATCCCATTTCCGCGGCGACCAGCGACACCGCGAGCACGAAGGAAAGAAGCGTAAGGTTGATCATCCATGCGCGAAGTTTAGGGCTCATGCTAGTCCAGCTCGAAGGCATGTTTGTAGTCCTGCTTCAGGGAAACGTCCTGCTTCTGCTTGTCGAGTATAAGATGACCGATGACCAGCTTGTCAAGTTCGGTTCCCATGAAGCATTTGAAGGCGTCGGCCGGAGAACAGACGATCGGTTCGCCGCGCACGTTGAAGCTGGTGTTGACCAGCACCGGACAACCGGTACGCTCGAAAAACGCCTGCAGCAGCCTGTAAAACAGCGGATTGGTCTCCTTACGCACGGTCTGCACGCGGGCGGAATAATCGACATGCGTCACCGCCGGAATGTCCGAGCGCGGCACGTTGAGCTTGTCGATGCCGAACAGCCGCCGCTGCGCCTCGGTCATCGCACGCTGCCGTTCTTTTTTGACGTCGGCCACCAGCAGCATGTAGGGGCTTTCCGTATCCAGGTCGAACCAGCCGGAGGCTTCCTCATGCAACACGGCCGGCGCGAACGGCCGGAACGATTCGCGATACTTGACTTTCAGGTTGAGGATCTTCTGCATGGTTTCCGAACGCGGATCGGCGAGGATGGAACGGGCTCCGAGCGCGCGCGGGCCGAACTCCATCCGCCCCTGCATCCAGCCTATCGCCTTGCCCTGCGCCAGGGCGTCGGCCGTGGCGCGGATCATCCCGTCCTCGTCATGTTTGTCATACTGCGCGCCGAGGGCGGCAAGTTCCATCTCCACCATGCCGTCAGCATAGGCGGGACCGAGATAGCTGCCGCGCATGGCATCCCGGGGATGGGGGGTACGCGCATTCCCCAGCACGTGGTAATGCACCGCCAGCGCCGCGCCCAGCGCGCCGCCGGCATCGCCCGCCGCCGGCTGGATCCATAACGACCGGAACGCCCTGTCGCGGTGGATCCTGCCGTTGGCGACGCAGTTGAGCGCCACGCCGCCGGCCAGGCAGAGGTTGGGAATGCCGTATTCGCGCGCCAGCGACCGCGTCAGGCGCAGCATGATGTCTTCCGTGACCTCCTGGATGGAAGCGGCGATGTCCATGTGAAACTGTTCCAGCGGCTCCTCGCTGCCGCGCACCTTGCGACCGAACAGCGCATCGAACTTTGCGTTGGTCATTTTCAGGCCGGTGCAGTAATCGAAATAGTCCATGTCGAGGCGGAAGCTGCCGTCGTCCTTCACGTCGATCAGCTTTTCCCGTATCAGGCCTGCAAACCGCGGCTCGCCGTAGGGCGCCAGCCCCATCAGCTTGTATTCGCCGGAATTGACCTTGAAGCCGGCGTAATAGGTAAAAGCCGAGTAGAGCAGCCCCAGCGAATGCGGGAAATGGATTTCCTTCTCGACGGTGATGCGGTTTCCGCGACCGATCGCCACGCTGGCGGTCGCCCATTCGCCGACGCCGTCCAGCGTCAGGATTACCGCTTCCTCGAACGGGGAAGGATAGAACGCGCTGGCTGCGTGGGAGAAATGATGCTCGGAGAAAAGCAGTTTCTGCTCCCAGCCATCCTCCTGCGGCAGGATCGCCTGCAGATGGTCGCCGATGAGTTTTTTCTGAAACAGCTTTTCCCTGATCCACATGGGCATGGAGCGGGCGAACGACTCGAAACCGCGCGGCGCGAAGCCGATATAGGTCTCCAGCAACCGCTCGAACTTGATGAACGGCTTTTCATGGAACACGATGTGATCCACCTCCGCCAGCGTAATCCCCGCCTCGGTGAGGCAATAACGCACGGCATGGGCGGGAAAGCGCGCATCGTGCTTGATGCGGGTGAAGCGCTCTTCCTGGGCGGCGGCGATGATGACGCCGTCTTTGATTAGTGCCGCCGCGCTGTCATGATAGAAGGCGGAGATGCCGAGGATAATCACGTCGTGCCTAGAACAATGCGTAGACGAACGGCCCGAGCGCCGTGCTTTGCGCCATCATCAGGAGCCCGCCGAACAGGAACAGCACGAGGATGATCGGCAGCAGCCAGAATTTTTTCCGCACTCTCATGAAATTCCAGAACTCGACCACAAACGCCATATACAATGCCTAGAACTGTTGATGAAAAGGTGATGGGCCGGGCGGCTGGCGCGGCACCCAGTAGGAAGGCTGCCCGGCACGGGCGCGGGCCATCGGGTTCTTACCCAGCAGGCGCATCAGCAGGCCGATCGGCATCACCACCAGAAAAAATATGATCCCCAGAATCAGCGGCGAGGTGATACGGTGCAGTCTGGATCCCAGCGCCATCCAGAGGCGGTTGAGGCCGGATAAGGCTTGAGGCCGTAGAAACGCCAGTACCGCGAATATCCCTGCAATGGCCAACGCCCAGAGCCGCACCGGATTGCCGTAAAGCGCGGGCCAAAAGGCGATTAGCGCGAACAATGCGGCAAAGGTTAGCCCCACCGACCGGTCGGATACGCGGCTGGCGGCGGTGGCTGTATGGCTGGCAGTCTCAAGCATGGCTATCTGCTACTATGAAAAATGAAACATATCAAGCGTCTGGTGCCTTCTTACCCGCTTTAAAAATCGAAATACACAAACTTGGCGGAGCTGCCCTGGCTGACCGTAATGGCCATGATCCAGAGGAAAAGCATGACCGGCCAGAGGATTTCGGGGCGCAGGCGGCGCGCCGCCCGCTTGATCCGGCGGTGGTCGTCCAGCGGGTGCAGCAGACACAGGACGGCCAGCAGCAATAAGGGGAAGCTCGCCGCCGCCATGAACCCGTCCAGCCGGTCCCAGTTCCCCACGAAGGGCGCCGCCAGCATCTCTATAGCCTGGCCGGGGCTTCCCGCGCGAAAGAATGCCCAGGCGACGGTGACGAAATGAAACGTCACGATAATCCCCAGCCAGCGCGGCAGCAGCGGCGCCATGCGGAACCGTTTCAGCAGATGCAGCGCGCTGATTCCGAGTCCGTGCAAGCCGCCCCATAGCACGAATGTCCAGTTTGCACCATGCCACAGGCCGCCGAGCAGCATGGTGATCATGAGGTTGCGCACTTGCTTTGCGAGTCCGCTGCGGTTGCCGCCCAAAGGAATATACAGATAGTCGCGCAGCCACAGCGACAGGGTGATGTGCCAGCGCCGCCAGAAATCCATGAGGTTCACCGCCGTATAGGGTTGGTGGAAATTGGTCGGCAGGCGGATGCCCAGCAGCAGGGCCAGGCCGATCGCCATGTCGGTATAGCCGCTGAAGTCGCAGTAAATCTGCGCCGAGAAACCATAGATCGCGAGCAGGGCCTGCGGGGCGCTCAGCGGGCCGGTAGCGCCATAGGCCGCGTCGACGCTTTCGGCGAGCTGATCGGCGAAGACGAGTTTTTTGACCAACCCGATGGTGAAAATGGCGATGGCGGCGGCATAAGCGATTTTCCGTTTGGTGCGCGGTTGCTCAAGCTGCGGGATCAGCTCGGCGGGGCGCAGGATAGGGCCGGCAATCAGGTGCGGGAAGAACAGCACGTGGGCAAGCAGGGTGGATGCCTTGCGCCGCGCCTGAAAATGGCCGCGATAACAATCCACGACATAAGCGGTCAGGGTGAAGGTGATGAAGGAGACGCCCAGCGGCAGGGACAGGTCGACCAGCCTGTCCTGCCACACGAAGAACAACGCCCCCAGCACGTCCTGATAAAGGAAGTTGGCGTATTTGAATACGGCGAGCGGCAGGAACAGCAAGACGAGCACCGCCGCCAGGCGGTATTTACGTGCCGCCGGCGTCGCGGCGTTCCCCATCCACAACGCGCCCAAGAAGGCGATGGCGGTCAGCAGGTAGGGCAGCCATACCAGTTCGACCTTCCACCAGGCATAGAAAAACGTGCTGCCGGCAATGATGAGATACACCCGGCCCGCAGCGGGAACGATGCGGTGCAGGAGATAATAAACGGCGAAAAACGCGAAAAATACCGCCGAGCCGAACAGCATCTATCGGGCCGGCGCTGAAGTTTGCGCGATGAGGGGGAACATCGCCTCCGCCATCAGCTTATGCCCGAGCCCGTTGGGGTGGGGATCGCCCGGCATGGCCCACAGCTCCTCCGGCGGGCGGCCCCGCAGGGCGGGCAGGAGATCGATATAGACATAGCCGTCCTCCTGCGCGATGCGTTGCATGATGTCGTGCACGAAGCCGAACTGGTAATCCATCAGGTTGTGCACGTCCGGCACCATGGCGAGATACAGGCGGACATCGTGTGCCTGCGCATAGTCCGCCAGTTCTTTCAGTTTCTTTCGCATGACGAGGAAACCCGGCGCCTGCGGGTCATAAACGGCGCGGTAATGCTCGGCCAGCGTCTGCTCGCCGCCTCCCGCCAGCCGCTGCCAGGCGATCCACAGCGTCAGCGCCAGCTGGCTGTGGCGCAGCAGGACATTGCCGCCGCCGGGAGGCAGGGTTTCCGCGTCGCGGAGGAAATAATGCACCACGATGTCGGTGGGCTCCAGCGCCGCCAGCTCCTTGAAGAAACGCGACACATAACGCTGCGTGTTGTAATTGCCGATGCCGCCGTTGAGTACCTGCACCTTCTCGCCGCTCTCTTCCAGCATCTTCTGCAGCCGCGCCGCCAGCGTCTCTTCTTCGGCCACGCCCCAGCCCAGCGTAATGGAGCCGCCGAGAAACAGGATCCGCCGCATGCCCGGCGCGGCGGGCGCTACCGGAGCGCCGCGCAGTCCCCATTCATTCAGGCGGATCTCGACATTCTGCAACACCGCCGATGTCGATTTCCGGTGATCGAAATCGAGCACGGGATCGGGGCTTCTGGTTTTCAGCTCTTTCGCGTATCGCCACATCTCGACATCGTAATTGGTCATGGCACTGTTTTTCATGCGCAGCAGCAACTCCGCCGCCCCCAGGCATAACGCCAGGGAGACGATCAGGCAAAGCATGGAAAGCAAAACCGATTTATAGCGATGCATAGGAATACCAGCGTGCAAATCGGCAACACTATAACCGCTATTTACCGAAAGGGAACAGCATTAATGCCATGCCCCGTATGAAGTCCGGCCACAGGCTGGCATTGGGGCAGACGGCAAGTATGACGCGCCTGTCCGGCGGCTTCTGGAGCGGTATGCGAAAGAAGCCGGCGACCAAGCGCATCGCTGCTTCCATTTGAGTTATGGAGACGCTTTTCGTTCAGGATGCATGTCAGGATGCATATGGAGTGCGATTGGCTCTTTCATAGCCCAGGTAGTGCAATCCCGTTGACAACGGCGCCGGACGGGATTCTACTCGCCGCACCTCACATAGTAGGTCTTAGTATGCCCCTCCCGCTGATGCATACCATCCGCAAGACCCTGACGCCGCTGGCGGCGCACTTTCATATTGTATATCACGGGCTGACGTTATGCAGAAAAGCGTAAGGTGCGTTTACTGGCAGTATGTTTGTACTTTCCGTCAAGAAGGCGAACGGTGGGTCTTTATCATGCAGAGGCTATGGCATTGGCTTTTGCCGCTCTCGTCCGATAAACCATTTGCCAAACCTATGACTGATGCCGAGGTTGATATGTTTAAGAAACATATGGCAACAGCAACCTATCATTTCACCTTACTGGATTATTTTTTATTCGCCTTATTTTTTGCTGGTGTCAGTGTTTCCTATAGCACAATGGCTTTCACCAATATGATGTATGGTGTCTCTGCTTTGTGCGCAGTGACTCTTATCTGGAAAATATATACTGGTCATTCGCGACTTTATGCGCCTCTTATTGAGGCTATCCAAGGAGAGAAATGAGAAAAACGAAGATTACGATGCCGCATTGGTCGTATGTCTGCATCTTCGAAAAACATGGTGAAGACTGGACGTTCACAATGATGAAATGGTGGAAATATATGCTGCCCTTCTTAAGGAGACAAGAATATAACAAGCAAATGACCCGTGAAGAAGTGGCGATGCTGGAAGAACATACGATCCATCATAAGTATAAAGGTTCTTGGTATATTTGGTTATCGATTGTGGCTCTATTTTTTATAGTTTTATACGTAATGCCAACTAAATTTTCTATCCATGATCGCTCACCAACTAATGTGGAATATATAAGATATTCAATTGGCGAAGCATGGTTTTTGTTTTTTATTGCGAGTCTTTACCATGACATTTCAAGACATTCCAATATCTTGATTAAATCATTGAGGGGTGGCATATGACAGAAGAATTACTCCAGTATGATGATGAACGTCTCCAATCTTATGCTACATATGATGGGGTTGACCCTAATACGGGGGCGTTGCAAATCAGCGCGGCAGGTGGCGGGTGAACTGGGCGAAGTGCATTCAAAGATCAATGACCAGGAAGAGAAACTGCGCGCTGCCACTGATGTCATGCAGCGCACCGTGATTGTTGCTCCGTCGGAAGGGGTGGTCACGGGACTAAAGTTCCATACGGTGGGTGGGGTGGTGTCGCCCGGTGAACCGATCATGGACATCGTGCCGCAGGGAGAGCAGCTGGTGCTTGAAGTGCAGGTACAACCGGTTGACATCGACGTGGTCGAGCCAGGCTTGGAGTCGCGCGTTGTCTTCTCGGCTTATAAATCGCGCCGCATGCCGCTGCTGACAGGCAAAGTGACCCAGGTTTCCGCCGATGCCTTTCACGAGCAGCAGGGAGCGCAGAGCAATTCCTATTACACGGCTAGGGTGGAAGTGGACGGCAAGGAATTGGACAAGCTTGATACTAAAGTAAAGCTCTATCCCGGCATGCCGGCTGACGTATTCATCAACACTGGTACGCGCACCTTTCTCGGCTACCTGTTCTCTCCGCTCTCCGACAGCCTCCACCGGGCGTTCAAGGAGGAGTAGAAAATTTAGGATATTCCCCATAGTTCCCTAGCCCTTGGAAAAGAATGGTCGTTCTGCAAAAGAGAAAACCGCTTCCTCTCAGCATCGCTCGCGGGCTTCCTGTTCCAGGGAGGGGCTGGTGGTAGTCAGGCAGTGGAAATTCTCTATCCATGCCTTTAATTTGTATCCGCAATGCTTCGAGTCAGGTCGGCTAGGCACTTGCGAATCTTGCGGTTTTTAATATTTTTAAAAGCTTTCATGACCTCCAGTGATTCGCGATCAGGTGCGGGAAGGCCACGTGAATTATTTACCCGCATCGGTTTTTCCATCTCTTCAAAGAAATACGCTACGGGGACATGCATCAACTGAGCAAATTCATAAAGGCGATTGGCATTCAGGGCGTTAGCGCCTTTTTCATATTTTTGTACCTGCTGAAAAGTAATACCAACGGCTTTAGCGATTGCCTCCTGGCTTAGTCCCATTATGGTACGGCGTAAGCGCAGTCGCTGGCCAATAACATCATTGATTTTTTGAGTCATACGAAATTAACTCATTATCAATATGAGCAATAGCTGAAAATCAACTCTATGGCAACAGCAGTTGTCAGCCCTGAGATTTTACGCCGCTTTCAAGTTATGCGAGGTAAGAGCGAGTTGCTGGTTATGATAATATTCTTTCAGTAGCTCTTTCTGCTCCGGCGTTAAGAAATCTTCAGCTCCTAAATGCTCATTATTCTCTCCGTTAAGGAGCGTAATAGGGTCGTGCCCATGTACCCAACCAAGGTTTGGCCGATGAACATTGTAGCCGATGAGTCGTTGTAGCTGCTCGTTGAAAGTACAGGCTATGGGAGGCGGATAAGAAAGGTACTGATTCTCGGATTGACGCAGCCAGCCCAGGCAATAACCTATGGCAATACCTGTTCGAGGTGCATAGGTCTGATTAGCACCACCTCCGTGCAAAAGAGATGCCGCGTAGATAAGTACCGAACCAGCGGGCATTTCTGCGTAGGTAATTTCTTCTGGTGTTGGTTGTCTTCCCTCCTCCCACTTATGACTTCCTGGCACTATTTGAGTGGCACCGTTCTCTTTTGTGAAGTCACTATAAGCCCATAAGGCATTAATGATGAATTCAAAAGGTTTGTGAGATATGGGGAACAAGGCGCTATCGGGATGAATTATCTGCGCTCTTTCTCCGGGATTGATACGGATTCCCTGAGTAAGATTAATCTGAAAACTATCGCAATTCGGGCCCAGAAATATGGTTCGCGACATCCAGCACCAACGGATGTGTAGCCATCTGTTGTGTTACAGTGGACTTCGTAAACAGGGATTCAATACGTTTTGTATTAAAACCAAAAAAATAAGCCTGAGAATTGGGACGTTCTTTGAAATGTGGCTCCAGCTCTTCGCGAAGCACTGTCAGATCGTGCCGGCTAATAGCATCCAGAAGAATAACGTATCCCGCTTTGTCAATAGCAGCGAGCACCTCTGTTTTGTCGCATTCGTTGGCATGGAAGTAGGTATTGGTCATGCATTTCCTCCTATAACATTATGACTCAAGCTAAGCAGCAAGGAGGAAAGGCTCAACTACCTACGCGGGTAGTCATAAGCAAGAGCAACTTATCCGAGAGTAAACACATATTAATGCAATTTTTATTTCATAGGTTAGGATTTTACAGTACCATCCTAGGATAAATCTTGATGGATGCTTTCCATGAGCGTAGTGGAAAAGTTTATCACCCTGTCTAATGCTGCCAGTACACAGGAAGAGGTTTTTAAACATTTCTGTGAAGCGCTTGCAAGTTTGGGTTTCGACAGTGTGGTATACAGCTTACTTACGGACCATGTTTCTCTGAAGAGAAAAGCCGGCCATGGCGTAATTTGCAATTATCCCGAAGACTGGATGCAACATTACAATGCCAAAGGCTACCTCACCTATGATCCTGTAATACATCATGCATTTACTACTCCAGCTCCCTATACATGGAAGCAGCTGTTGGATTCACCTGTCCTGCCCCAAATGGGGAAAAAGATATTAAACGAGTCTCAGGAAGCAAATCTTCTGGATGGTGCAGCAGTAGCCATTTACGGCCCAAATTTTGAAATAGCAGGTGTCGGGCTGGCGAGTACGACAGGAGGAGTTAATCCTGATAAGAATATTTTATCCCTTATTCAAGCCTTGGCTAATCAATTTCATATCGCATACTCTAATTTAGACCCCAATTATAAGGAGCTCCCCCCACAGTACATTGAGCTTACGCAGCGTGAACGGGAAATTCTGTTATGGAGCGCTGAAGGTAAAAGTGTTTCCGTTATTGCGACCATTCTCAGCACATCGGATGATAACGTCAAATATCATCTCAAAAAGATTTATAGAAAGCTGGGCGTAACCGATCGGCTGCAGGCCGTAGTCAAGGCCATTATGTTAGGACTGATCAATCCTTCCGGAGTTCGCCATCTCCAAGTACTACCCGCCTAGGTAGTAGTCATTGTCTGCAATTTTTGTTTTCCCTTTGCATAAAGTGCAATGCGAGGGGATTTATGATCGATTGTTTTAACATGAAAACCTGCCATCTTTTTCCAGGTAATATTCTGGCATCCCAGTTCCGATTGAGGTTCCAAAGCAATATTGAGCGCCAGGCTTGGGATGTTCCCTGCTGGGAAGGAGAATTTGAATACGATTCCTACGACAACCCCGCAACCATTTATTTTGCGTGGCGCGATGATCGAGATGTCGTGCGTGGCTGTGCCAGGTTATATCCCACAGATCGTCCCTACATGCTGCAGCAAGCCTTTTCTTTCCTGGTCACCCAGTGGACTCTTCCAACCAATGATATGACCGTATGGGAGGGAAGCCGTTTATGTGTCGATAAAACACTTCCTCCTGTAGTACGGCAGCGCATTATCCACGAGCTGGCCGTCGGCTATCTGGAATTTGGTCTCAAACGCAATCTCCGCAGGATCATTGGAGTAATGTTGCCTGCCTACTGGCGGGGAGTCTATGCGGCAGCTGGATGGGACCCTGAATTTTATGGGCAGGTAACGAAACTTGCCAGTGGTGATCGTGTGCGCGCGGGCGGATTGCCTGTCTCTCCGGAGGTAATGGAAAAGGTGCGTCGGACGACCGGCATCCAGGAAACCATACTCAACTACGGTAATACCATTCCTGTTCAGCAACCTGCAGCGGATCGCCGTACGGCTGCTGCTTAAACAAGGAACTTACTTCGTGAAAAAATCAGCATCGCAAAAGATACCATCTGAACCAGGCCACGATTTAATTCAGAGTTTTATTCTTTGCTTTTATTATCTGAATCAGGAAGCAAAACGTGAAAATCTCTCATTTATTGCTGATATAACGCGAGAGGCAATCTCCGCCATTGAACAAAGGCAACAATATAACGAATCGTCTGTTGTTCATAATATTTACGGCCATTCACTATATCATGCTTTGGATTTCCTGACTAAATTTGCAGCCCTATCGAAGGATAAACAGCAGGCATTGGCGACGTTGCTTGACCGCTCTTCTTCGGATGAACGATTTAGACGGGCTTTGGAAGCATTAGAGAGGCAGGTTCAGTAAAATGTTAGTAGGCCGCTTAAATCTATCTCAGGGAATGTTGCATCGTGAACAGCTCCATTTTTGGAGATATTATCGTTGGCAGCGCATAGATCAACCCACCGGTAATAGTAAGATGCCTGTATTATCCATTGGCATTCTGAATAGTCTTTAGACATGTATCTTTCCCGAGGTATCTGTCTATTTTATCTTAAAATGCAGAAGGTGACTACAACAATATGCATGCAGATCCCATCGTTATAGTCAGTGCCGCGCGTACCCCCATAGGGGCGTTCAATGGCATGTTTAAAGAATTGCCGGCTCACAAGTTAGGAGAGGCTGTTATCAGGGCGCTGCTAAATCGTACCAAAGTTGAAGGCTCAAAAATTTCAGAGGTCATTATGGGCCAGATCATGACAGCACGCACCGGCCCTAATCCAGCCAGACAGGCAGCAATAAGTGCAGGATTGCCTGAGGAGATTCCTTCCTATGGCATTAATCAGTTATGCGGATCAGGTCTGCGCTCCATCTGTCTTGGTTATCAGGCGATCAAAAGCGGAGACTCCCATATTGTTATTGCGGGTGGCCAGGAAAATATGAGTCTGGCTCCACATGCCTTTCCTATGAGAGCTGTTCCTAAAGATAGTGAAGCAAGGCTAGTAGATACTATGCTTCACGACGCATTGATTGATCCTTTTTACAACATTCATGTGGTTGGCACTGCCGAAAATATTGCCAGAAAATTTGATATTTCACGGGATGAACAGGATGAATATGCTGCGCATTCCTACAATAGATGTGAAAGTGCCCGCAGAAAAAAGGTTTTCTTGGATGAAATGGTTCCCATCAAGATTCAGGAAAATGGTCGCGAGATTGTTCTGGATACGGATGAAATCCCCAGGAATGGGGTGACCAAAGCAAGCCTTGCTGAGTTAAAGCCAGCTTATCTGGGGGCGAGTACAGTAACTGCTGGTAATGCGTCTGGGATTAGTGATGGTTCTGCGGCAGTAATGTTGATGAGCCTCAAAGAGGCAGAGAAGCGTGGCTTGCCCCCCATGGCCACTATTAAATCCTGGGCCGAGGCCGGAGTTAATCCTGCAATCATGGGAACAGGACCGGTTCCAGCCAGCAATAAGGCACTCGCAAAAGCAGGGTGGACCGTAGAAGACTTGGATTTGATTGAATCCAATGAAGCCTTTGCTGCGCAGGCCATATATGTCAACCGTGAAATGCGGTGGGACATGAGCAAAGTTAATGTGAATGGAGGGGCAATTGCATTAGGCCATCCTTTTGGTGCTTCAGGTGCACGCATTCTAACGACGTTGCTTTATGAAATGCAGCGTCAGGATGCTCGCAGAGGGCTCGCGACATTGTGTATTGGTGGTGGTATGGGAATAGCGATGTGCATAGAACGGCAATGCTGATATGCAATCATGGAAAAAAAACGCGTAACAAGAATTCCTTCGCAATCTCCCGATAGCACCCGGGAAAAACAGAGGGATGATGCAGTAATCGCCCTTATAAGAGGACTGGATTTCCTAATTGCGAAGGCGAATGCACAGGGATTTGTAGTCCCTGTTAATATCCTTCACCGAACAAAAGAGGATTTAGTGCTATGGGCGGTCGATTACGAATTCCAGGAAACCAGACAAGATAAATTTATACATTCCTGCCTTTATAGTGACGGAATGGCTTTAGGCGTTAATTTTATTATGCAGTATGCGTCCCTCAAAGAGGGTCATCAAAGGCAAAAACTTATTATTGCCATGGATGCCTTGTTAACAGAATATATCGCCATGACTGAGGCTATGAAGATTTCCTAGAATCTTCCGCTTTCAGTAGTTCAATTATCGTATTAGCCACTCGCGCCCAGTGTGCAGCACTGTCGAAAAAACCTTTATTATAATCTCTGTCCATTCGACTATAGGCGTACTCCACAGGATGAAAACGTGTTCCACACTTTCTCATAATGTGACAAGCGTCTCTATGGATTTTTTTCTCTGTAGGCATAACCCTCCTTCCATTTTATCACAGTATGATACAACTAATTTGGTCGTTCCGGAAGTAGCAAATAAAAATTAAATTACAGATAGTTATAAAATTTGGATGGTTGTATATTCTTATCTTCAAACTCGTCTTCTTAATCGTCGCATCTCTGATAATTCCCTGTTATTTACTCCAGCAATTAGAAAGGAAATCCTCGCTGAGGCAGAGAAAGCCGCTAGTTCGACGCTATGAATGGTCTTTCGGTCAAGTGTAGAAATGGATTTTTCGCTGTTTATTCCCTGTAAAGCTGGGAAATAGATTAAGAGAGCGGTTCGCGGTAGACTACGACCACCGCCACGGTTTGCAGCTTCTGACAATCATTTAAGAGAAAATATGTTATGAGTGAAATGCCCCTCTGCCCCAAGTGCCAATCTCCCTATGCATATGAAGACAGGGGATTGTTGGTTTGCCCGGAATGCGCCCATGAATGGTCAAGGCAGGCACAGCAGGATCCTACTGCAGAAGCAAAGATCGTTCGTGATGCCAATGGCGCGGAACTCAAGGACGGGGATACGGTAACTGTCATCAAGGATTTGAAAGTGAAGGGCTCTTCATCCGTTGTAAAAGTAGGAACCAAGGTCAAAAATATCCGCCTAGTCGATGGTGACCATGACATTGATTGCAAGATTCCGGGAATAGGGGCGATGGGGCTGAAATCGGAATTTGTAAAGAAAGTCTCGGAATAGACAGATCCATGTGAAAGATGGAGAGACGGGTTCGCGGTAAACTACCGTCACTGCCAGTTCTTTCTTGCCAAAGAAGATTTTACAAGCGTTTTGCAAACGTTTGCAGCAGGACTCACTATGAAAGTGTCTAATAGACAAGCTAGCCACTTCGCTCAATATCTTCTTGCTTCTCTATTTTCTCCACCTGCACGGTATATCGGGTGCCGTCGTGCATCACGATCTCGGCCGTTGTGCCGGGAGTGAAATCGTGGGCGCGCGCCCATGTTGCCAATTCACCCAGCGTCATTTTTTCATCTTCCGCCTTGATCCGGTCCGCATTCGTCTGCTTCCTGGTGAAATAGCTGCCGCCGCTCTGTTGCGGCGCCGGTTCCCGTTTTCCGTCACGCAAACTCGCCCAGTCGCGCACAAACAGGGCGATGGCTTCCTCGATCAGGCGCAGATGCAAAGTTTTTCCGGTATCCGTGGAGCCGTAGGCCACTTCCTTCTGCGCGTAGACCCGGCCGGTATCCACGCTGGCATCCATTTCGATCAGGGAGACGCCGGCGGGAAGGGATTTCCGGATGCACCATGCCGCCGCGTCGTTGCCCTTGCAGTGCGGTACCAGCCCGGGATGGACGTTCAGGCGGCGTTTTGCCATGGCCAGTATGTCGGGGCTTAAAATATGCGGACTCCAGAAATTCAGCAGCCAGTCGGCTTTTTTTCCTTTCTCTACGAACTGCTGCAAGGCCTCCCGGGAGGTCAGGGAACAGGGAATATTATTTTTCCGGCACAGTGCGATGATGTCTTCATCGGCGGTGCTGCCGGCGAAGACATGCACAATGTTTTCATTGAGGGAAACAATATGCTTCAAACATGCCAGCCCCACCTCCTTCGAGGCGAGGACTAGGCAGCCAGGCATGGCACTTCGACGGATTCCGGATCCTTCGGGATAATTTCCTTCTGCTGGAAATACCGCGCGACGTTTTTATCGAGGTGGGAGATTTCCATGAAGCGGTCGATGACGGGCTGGTCGCCGTACAGGAAGAAACCTTCGATGCGAGCGTCGTTGCCGCCGCCGATATCCTGCCCGGAGAACGGGCCGGGCGCGCGCGTGCCAAACAGGTGACAAAACGGCTTGTCGATCTTCGACATGAACTCGTCCAGCGAGAAATAGGTGAGGGTTTTGCCCAGGCGCGAGGTCTGGAACGTATCGCCGAGCGAGAAATAGGTATTGAGCAGGGCGACCCGGCCGCGCTTGACGAAATCGACCAACTCGTCGACGTTTTCATAGGCGTAGTTGGTGACACTTCGGTCATAGAGCAGATCGGCGCTGTCGGTGAAATCGGAGGCGGTGTTGTAGAGTTTCATTGTATAATCCGGGTGCAGCACCTCGGAGGTCAGGCGCAGCATCTCCGAAAGCTCGATCCCCTTATATTCGATGGCTTCGATGTCCAGCAGCGGCAGGGGCGATTTAGTGTCGCGGATGTATTTCTGCACGACCTCGAAACCGTCGATCATCTCGTACAGCGAACTGCCGATTTCCATGACCGAGCGCAGCTCCGGCGCGGCGGCCAGCAGCAGGTACAGCAACAGGTTCTTTTCTTTGCGGGGGATCGCGTCGAAATCGATCGTTTGGCGGCGCAGGAGGCGCTTATATTCCAAAACCTCTTTGAAATAGTAGGAGAGGTGCCAGGTATCGTAGGCTTCGCTGTCCTGCAGGCTGCGGTGGATGATTCGCTCCGACCCGTCCAGAGGCTCGGTGAATACCTGCAAGTAAGTGGTTCCCGCCTTGTGACCGTAATAATCGTTAATTGCCATTTGTTATTCCTTAAACCGTGGTTGCAACTCATTAGATCGGCGGGACTATAATTGACAAACCTACCCCCTGTCCATAGGATGCAGCGCGACTTTAAGCGATTCTCCCGGAACCCAAACAATCACGATGAATCAGCGATGGACGGAATGCACCATAAAATAGCTGTGGCGCTCAAGGATCTGTATGACGGCCTGCGGCGCTGGGAGTTGTGGTCGAGCCTGGCCTCGCGGGAGCTTCTGCAGGGCTATTTCGGCTCGTTCTTCGGCAGGTTCTGGATCGCCCTCAGCCTCGGGATTTTTATTTTAATCACCGGCAAGATGTATTCCATTATCTTCAAGGTGGACAGCGCTGTCTATCTGCCGTTCCTGTGCTCCGGCCTGGTGTGTTGGCGGCTCATCACTTACATGATCAACGAGGCGGCCAGCGTGTTCGTTAAATCTGCGGGATATTTAAAGGGGTTCTCGCTTCCGGTATCCATCTTCGTGTACCGCTCGCTGCTGAAGAACCTCGTGATTTTTTCCCATTACCTTCTCGTATACGTCCTCGTCGCGTTTATTTATTCCGTGGATGTCAATGTTTACACTCTGCTGTTCATCCCCGGGCTCGTCATTCTGATGCTCAACAGCTTCTGGTTCGTCACCCTGTTCGGGATTTTCTGCACCCGCTTCAAGGACCTGCAGCAACTGCTCAGCAGCTTCACCATTCTCATTTTTTTCGTCACGCCGATCTTCTGGCCGGCGGAGATGATAGAAAGCCATAAGAAGCTGGTATTGCTGAACCCCTTTTACCACCTTTTGGAGATTGTCCGTGCCCCGCTGCTCGGGACGGCGCCGGACGGGTTATCGTGGTTCGTCGGCCTTGGAATAGCGCTATGCGGCATTTTAATTACCATCCCTGTCTTCGCTCATTTCAGAAGCCGGGTGGTGTACTGGGTATAGCGCATGTCCTTGGTCAAGTTAGAAAATGTCTGCGTGGATTACCCGATTTACGATCTGGAGGCCCAGTATCTCCGCCAAAGCATTCTGCATAAATGCTCTTACGGGCTGCTGGGCAAGAAACGCAGCCAGATCCGCGTGGAGGTGAACGCCCTTAAATCCATCAATCTGGAGGCGAAGGACGGCGACCGCATCGGCATTATCGGCCTCAACGGGGCCGGCAAGACGACGCTGCTGCAGACGATCGCCGGGATTTTCAGCCCTTCGAGCGGCAGGAGAATCGTAAGGGGCAGGATCAACGCGCTCTATAACATCGGGCTAGGCTTCGACACCAACGCGACCGGCTATGAGAACATCGTGCTGCGCGGCCTGTTCATGGGGATGTCCGGGGCCGAGGCGAAGAAGCTTATTCCTGGCGTCGAGGAATTCACCGAACTGGGGTATTTCCTGAACCTGCCCATCCGCACCTACAGCGCCGGCATGCAGGTGAAGCTGGCCTTCGCAATCGCCACCTCCATCCACCCGGAAATTCTCATCATGGATGAATGGATCGGCGCCGGCGACCAGGCCTTCCAGGATAAGGCCAAAAAACGCTTGCAGACGGTGGTCGAATCGTCTTCGGTGCTTCTGCTGGCCAGCCACGCGGAGAAGCTGGTCAGGGACAATTGCAATAAATGCATCCTGCTGCATAAGGGAGAGATGCTCGGCATCGGGGACACGGACGCCATGTTCAAGGAATATACCAAAGTGATGAGGATGAAGTAGGGAGGAAGAGATGGCAGTGTTGGACTTTACTCTGAAACGCCTGGGGCTGAAACCACAACGCGTTTCGCCATTAGCCCCGGTACAGGAAAGCCAGGATAAGCCGGAAGATATTGTCCGGCGCATCGACGAGCATATCGCGGACATGGAAGCGCGGGCCTTGAGCGAGCATTCCATCGCGGACGACGTATCCAGGCTAAGAAGCCTGGCGCAGGCACTGTTTCCCAGGGACTACCCGATCCCGGAACAAAAAAATTTGCATCGCACCATATTCGACATGCCTGTAAACCCCATAGAAGCCATTGTCCAGATGGGCGTTCTCAAGGTAGTAAATAAACGCCTTCTAAACCACTGGTACAAGGATCGGCTCGTCTTTTTGATTTGCGCAGAAAAATCCAGTTCAACCCTGCATGAAATTATTATTGCCGAGATACTGAAATCCCAATGCAATATTCAGTCACGCTACACCATGCAAAGAGGCATACGGTATGGTTCTTCTGAAATGGCATCCGAGGCCTCCATACACGGCCTGGTTCCCATGTATGTTCCCGACGGCGGCGTTATAAGGGGGTCCTACCTGCCTTTTCCCGGGAACTATAGGTATTCGCAATATCTGGGGGGAAATAAAATTATCTTTCTTACCCGTCACCCGGCCGACAGGATGGTGGCCAGAGCTTGCATGAGAAAAAATTCCGAACATGCCGCAGAATTTATAGAGAGTTTGGAACAGGGTAAAGCATTTGACTCCATATTGCATGGCCAGAACAACGCCTCCTTGAGGTATAACCTGGAATGGATGGCCGGCTGGCTACAAGCCAGAGGCAACCATGCCAATTTATATACGATCAGATACGAAGATATGATGGCTGCCCCCAGAAAGCATTTTAACGGTATCTATACATTCCTGACCGGCCGGGAGATGGATGACAAAACATGGAAAATAATACAACAAGATAAAATGCCTGAAACCAAGGCCGGGGGAATCTTGCAACCAGGCGCAACCGAAGGTCGTGTTTACCCACGCGGCTATTCAGGAAAGGTGGGGGTGTGGAAAGATTACTTAAACGATCGGGAGATAGCAGAGTACAATGAGATTGTGACAAGTTTTTTAAAATATCACCCTGCGGCCAGGCTCGTTACCAAACTATATCCGGATATTATCATTAAGAAATAACATTAAGGATTGCCGATTAAAAATGATTCAGGTCATTATTAACAGAATCCGCCCGCTAAAAAAGCGCAGCTTTTCGCTTGATAACATCAAGCTGTTTATCGATCGCATGGAAGAAACCGCACTTGCCAATGCTTCCACCCTGGCCCAGGATATTCAGACCCTGAAAGAAATGGCGGTCGAGTTTTACGGCGAAGAGATACAAACGCAGAACAAAAATAACGAGCTGCACCGCACCATGTTCGACATGCCGGTCAATATGGCCGAAGCGACCGTGCAGTTGGCCTTGCGGAAAGTGACCAATAAGCGCATACGGCAGGGCTGGTATAAAGATAAGTATATTTTCTTAATTAATTCAGAAAAATCGAGCTCGACGCTGCATGAAATCGTCATTAGGGGCATTCTGGAGTGCCACAGCGACATCGCTTTTACGCCCGGCATCCAGCGCGGCATCAAATTTGGGCCCACCGAGCTTGCCTCAGGATCAACCATACACGGTCTGCTGCCGATGTATGCGCCGGACGGCGGGCTTTTCCGGGGGCCTTACCTGCCGATGCCCGGTAACTTTCGTTACATAGAAGATCTCGGAAATTGCAAAATCGTTTTTCTCTGCCGGCATCCGGCCGACCGGCTGGTGGCCAGCGGCTGCATGCTGGGAAGCCCGGAAGAGGCCGAGGCTTTCGAAAAACGAATGAATGACGGGATAGCCTTCCGAGGGCTGATCCATGAATATTTCAGCAAATTCCTGAAATCGCTCCATAACGACCTGAACTGGATGGCCGGCTGGCTGTTGAAATATAATGGCCGGGATAATTTCCGCGTCTTCCGGTATGAGGACATGGTGGCTGCTCCTAAAATGCATTTTGCCGCTCTTTTTCGTTACCTGACCGGCAAGGACATGGATGAGGAAAGCTGGGAAATGATCCAGGATAAAATGCCCAAGACCAAAGCCGGGGGTGAATTGCAGCCGGGGAATACTGCGCTCAGAAACTACCCCAGAGGGTATACGGGGAATGTGGGAATATGGAAGAATTACTTAAGCGATAAGGATATCGCCGATTATAATGACATCGTCTCCAGATTTCTCAACTATCACCCCGGAGCTCCGGCTGTGCTGGAGCTCTTTCCTGACTTGTTGTTAGCAAGAGAAAACTGAGTGGATCATCGCCCGAAATTCTTAATCCTATGCCCCATGCGCAGCGGCTCAACATGGCTGGAACTGCTGTTGAAAGAGGTGCCCGGAGTCTATTCCGACTTCGAGGTCAAATGGGCGCCCAATATGCAGAATTACGAAAAAATCAGGCACGATCTGCATATCTATCTTACCGGCCCCCACATGAACGTAAGCGACGAGTTGAGCAAACGCATGCCGGAAGGGGACATCGTCGGCAGCAAGCTGGTGCTGGATCACTTCGACTATTCCGATGAATCCCTGGCGGCGCTGAAAAAGACCATCCCGAAAGACATGAAGATCATCTTCCTCTGGCGGCATCCGACCGATATCATCCTTTCCATCAAACGCGGCGTATCTAATAAACTGGGCAACCATGCCGGCAATACGAAAATGGAGAGCGAACTGAAAAAAATGCAGCATATCTTCAATGATCGTGATTATGACGCGGATTTCTTCTTTTTCGACCGCCGGGATTTTCTGAAGGACATCCTGCTCTTTTCCCGCCAGCACTGCTGGTGCCGGTCGCTGGCGGCGCATGTGGATGATTTCATGGAAGTCGACTATAATGAGGTGAACAAAAGATTTACGGAAATCGTCCGGTTCATAGGCTCCGATGCGCCGGTTGCCGTGCTGGACGCGATTAAGAACAACCCCATCACCGTGAAAACAGGGCCAAAGGAAGAAGACAGGGCGGAGTATATCCAAAAACACACCAACCTGGGCCGCACCGCTTATCTGTTTCATGGCAGGGACAGGTTGAATTACCAGCTTCTAATCATAGCCATGGGGCTGTATGGCTTTTATCGGAAATATCTGCGGTCGGGCAAAGGCGTGCAAAATTATGGAGCCACAGGGGGGTAGAAGCAATGAAATTCCATTTTTCCATTGCGGTCTGGGGGGATTCGTTCATCGACGTTTTCACGAAGATCCACCTGCCGTCGCTGCTGTCGCCTGGCAACCTGCCCGCCTTTATCAAATCCTATCCGCTGGAATACCGCATCTACACCACGCCCGAGGATGCCCGGAAGATAAAGGAACTTGCAGCCTACAAACAATTCGCTGCGGTCATTCCCACCCGGATTTTTGCATCGGAGGTCACCGATTTTTCCGATGTGGGGCTTACGCACCGGGTGTTCAACGATTTCATGCGAATCGCGCTGGCGGATGCCGAGGCGGAAGGCGCATCTATTTTCATGAACAACCCGGATACGTGCTGGGGCGACGGCTCCTTCGCCCATATCGCCAAACTGATCGGCGAGGGGAAAAAATGCATCCTGAATTCCGCCATCCGCAGTGACAAGGACGCCTTCATCCAGGCGGCATACGATGCCTATCCGTTAAACGAGGATGGTTCCCTCACCATCGGCAGGCCCGCGCTGGCCAAACTCGGCTACGACAACATCCATCCCTACCAGCGAACGACCGTGTGGGGGCAGGAACACACCTCGCTGATGCCGTCGCCTGTCATTACGCCGGTCGGCGATGAGGGGTTCATCCTCAACATGGCGCACCTGGGCACGCTGTGCACCATTTCCTCCAAACTGAACCAGGATTTCGCGACCACCACGGACGGCGATTACGTGAACCGGGTGTTCGACAATGTGAACGATATACACATAATCGATAACAGCGACGATGTATGCGTCATGGAGTTGAGCGACAGCAGGCGCTACGTGAATAACATCGTAAAGGATTTTCCGCTTGATGAGACGCAGGTGGCGGAATACCTGCTGACGACGGCAAGCTGGGAGACCTACTCCCTTCACAACTTCAGAAAAAACCTGATCTATAGCTGGAAGCCCCGGACCAGAAAACTATGGGCCGCCGCCGCCGAAGAAGTATCACGGCGGAATGAGCATATTCTCAACATCCGGCAAGTGCGCCTGTGGGTACGCAAACTGAAGGAAGCGGCATTTGACAAGGATCTGCTGTACCTGGTTCAGTTCGTTTTCACCCAGACGAATTTTGCCGCCCAGATGGGGCCAAACTGCCCGAGGCTCCTCAACCTGCCGACCCTGGAACATGTCCGCAAATTCCTTGAGCGGAAGAGGAAAAAAAACAAGGTGCAGGCGCTGGCCAACCTGCTGAACAGCGCCATTATGCCGCTTTCTCCCTCCCATAGCGGCAAAGCAGATGCCACGGAGAACTTTGCACGCCTGCAGCAATCGGATACCTATGGTTATCTTGCCGATGCCGTGGAGGTAAAGCGGTATTATATCGAACAGGATATGATCAGGATCCACCGCCGGGAAATCGCGGAAGCTTCCGTCAAGCCGCTGAAAAAAGCACTGCTGGTGCAGGATGTTTGCGGGAAAAAAGGCGGACTGAGGACTGATACATTAAGGCAGAAATACCTGCTAGCCGGCATTATCGCGCATTTTTTTCTGTGCTTCGGCTCCGCGAAGAACATTCATATCCACCTGCTACGGTTCGGCCTGAAAGAACATTACCTGGCTTCCATTTACGTAAAGACGGTCAAGGAAATAGGCGTCATCCGCGGCTCATGGTATATACTGCTGATGCTGTTCCTCGTGGCAGTGCATTTCCTGCGTCACCTATGCCGCCGCAAACCGCTTTCCAACGAAGCCCTACAACTCCAACCAGATGACATTCCTATTAATGTCACGGAAAGGCTGACCTCGATATTCCACACCATGCCGGTAGCGGTGGATCAGCTAAGCCATAATGCCAATAGCGTGTTTTTCATGGCAATGCTGCTGGCAAGGAAAAATCACCTAATCTCTGCGTTCATTCTGGCGAAGCTATCATCCTTTGTCCACCCCGGGCATCCGCCGGTCGAGGATTTCCTGTTGAGCCTGAAGACCAACGATGAGCTGGAAAGAATCCTGGGGCCCAGTAATGAAAACGCTTCCGGAATCCTGGAGCCGGTTGCCGCATAGAAGGAATGTCATGAATTACAAAGTGCCGTTCAATGATTTAAGCGTGCCCGATTCGGGGAAACGCGCACGCTATCTACAGGCTATCGATAGAGTATTGCAGCATGGAAGAATCCTGCTCGGCCCCGAAGTTAACGAACTGGAAGAGAAGCTGGCGCAGTTCTGCCACCGGAAATACGCCATCGGCGTCGGATCCGGTACCGATGCGCTGATCATTGCCCTGCTGGCGGCGGATATCGGGAAGGGGGATGAAGTGATTTTAGGAGCCATGTCTTGGATCGCTTCTGCCACCGCCATCAAAATGGTGGGCGCCAGTCCGGTGTTCGTGGACGTGAATGCGCATGGCAATATTTCCCCGGGGGAAGTGGCCAAGGCGATTTCTCCCCGGACGAAAGCGATTCTCACCGTCAATTACTCTGGGAAAATCGCAGAGATGGAGTCTCTCATTGAAATCGTCTCCGCCCATCAATTACTGCTGATCGAGGATGCGGCGCAGGCATTTGGTGCGATGCGAAAGGGACACATGGCCGGGAGTTATGGCATCATGTCCTGCTTCAGCATGAATCCGATGAAAGTGTTCGGCGCGTTCGGGGAAGCCGGCGCGGTGATGACAGACTCCGCCGACCTGCGGAACCGGCTGGAGGAGCTGCGCTACAACGGGATGCGGAACCGGACGGTGTCGATACAGCCCAGCATCAACGCCCGCATCGATACCATTCACGCGGCGACTCTGTTGCTGCAGCTGGATGAATTCCAGGCCAATATCGCGCGCCGTAGGGAAATCGCCGGTCTGTATGACCGTCATATCGCCGACAGCGTCCTCAAGCCGGCGCAGGAGAAGGATTGCCTGGATACCTATTTCTGTTATCCTATCCGGGTGAAGGACAGGGACAGGGTCATGGATGCGCTTACCCGGAGCGGCATAGAGTGCAAAAAGCGCGAGTGGGATTATCTGCCGGATCATCCTTCGATGAAGGGGGAAAAGGTGGTATCGAGCGAAAATGCCCGTATGTTTTCCGAATCCATGATCTGTCTGCCGATATACGATAAGCTGCTTAACGATCAGGTCATGTATGTCGCAGAGGAGGTAAACCGTGCAGTCCTCAACAGCTAAAGCTATGACTATACATAATAATCAGCTGCCGTCCGAGATCACGGCGGAAGCCTTGGTGGAACTCAAGTCGATGGCGGTGCAGTCTTCCCGGAAAAGGGCGCGCATCATCATGCATGATGGTCACGACGATCCCATGCAGGAGATGCTGATCGCGCTTACCAGAGACTCCTATGTCATGCCGCACAGGCAGATCGATCGGGTAAAGACCTACATCGTGCTGGAAGGAACGTTGCTGCTGGTCTTCTTTACCGATGGTGGGGATATCCAATCCGTGCATCGGCTGAGCAGGGAGGAGACCGGCATTATCCGGTTCCTTACGAATGCATGGCATACCGTGGTGAGCCTGTCGGAATCGTGCGTATATATGGAGATCGCCCAGGGTCCGTTCGAAGGCAGCCAGTGGGCAGGCTGGGCACCGAAGGATGAGAATTCCACAGAAGCCATGGAGTTCATGGAGCGTTTACGCGCTTTGACTCCGGACCGGCAGGCCAAGGCTTTTTAAAACTTCCAGGCACCATTACTCATACTCAACTGCGGCCAGCCCCCTGGAACGGGGGATGGCATCAGTTTCCCATTGTTATTAAAATAGTGTCTAATCAATCGGAAACGGTGTTATAATTAAAAAATGGCACAAGCCGCAACAAAGCTCAAAGACGTTTCGTTAGAAGATAAATTCACGCTGGAGCAGGGGCAGACCTTCATGTCCGGCCTGCAGGCGCTGGCGCGTATTCCCATTGTGCAGCGCAAACGCGACATCGCGGCGGGGCTGAATACCGGCGGATTTATTTCCGGCTATCGCGGCTCACCCTTAGGCGCGCTCGACCGCGAGCTGGCGCGGGCCAACCGCTATTACAAGGATCTCGATATCGTGTTCCTGCCCGGCGTCAACGAGGACCTCGCGGCGACCGCCGTGTGGGGCACGCAGCAGGTAGGGTTACTCCCCGGCGCCAAAAAAGACGGGGTGTTCGGCGTCTGGTACGGCAAATCCCCCGGCGTTGACCGCAGCGCCGATGTGATACGCCACGCCAATGCCAACGGCACGGCGCCGCTCGGCGGCGTGCTCGCCATCGTCGGCGACGATCACGGCTGCAAATCCTCGACGCTGGCCTGCCAGAGCGACCATGTGCTGTATGCGATGCAGATACCGACGCTGTATCCCTACAGCCTTTCCGAATTCGTCGAATATGGATTGCTCGGCATTGCGATGAGCCGCTATTCGGGCTGCTGGACCGCGCTCAAAGTCACCAGCGCCACGGTGGAAACCTCCGGCACGGTCGACCTCACCCGCGAAACCCGCGAGATATTGCTGCCGACCGCCGACGAGTTCACCATGCCGCCCGGCGGCGTGCATATCCGCCTGCAGGATACGCCGCACGATATCGACTGGCGGCTGCAGAATTTCAAGCCGTTCGCCTGCCATGCGTTTGCGCGCAAGAACAAGCTCGACCGCACGGTGATCGATTCGCCAAGGCCGCGCTTCGGCATCATCACCGCCGGCAAATCGTACGGCGATGTGCGTCAGGCGCTGACCGATCTCGGCATTACCGATGACGTGGCGCGCGATATCGGACTCCGCGTCTACAAGGTCGGCATGACCTGGCCGCTGGAGCCGCGCGGCGTGCGCGCGTTCGTCGAGGGGCTGGAGGAAGTGCTGATCGTCGAAGAGAAGCGCGAGTTCATCGAATATCAGCTCAAGCAGAATATCTATAATTGGGAAGCTGGCCGCCGCCCGCCGGTGATTGTCGGGAAATATGATGAGCAGGGGGAGCATCTGCTGCCGCTCGACAACGACCATTCGGTCGGCATGGTCACGCATGTGATCGCCAAGCGGCTCAATCGCTTTTATCACAACGACAAGGTCGAAAAAGCGCTGAAATTCTATGACGACTTCAAGGAGCGCGAAAAGGATTACCTGCCGCCGTCACAGCGCAAGCCTTATTATTGCGCCGGCTGCCCGCACAACACCTCGACCAAAGTGCCGGACGGCAGTTTCGCCATGGTCGGCATCGGCTGCCATTACATGGTGCAGTGGATGGACCGCAACTCGGCGCTGTGCACGCACATGGGCGGCGAGGGCGTGCCGTGGGTGGGCGCTGCGCCGTTTTCCGAGACCAAACATATTTTCGCCAATCTTGGCGACGGCACCTATTTCCATTCCGGCATCGTCGCCATCCGCCAGGCCGTCGCCGCGAAGGTGAACATCACCTACAAGATCCTCTATAACGACGCGGTGGCGATGACCGGCGGGCAGGCGGTGGACGGCGACATGCCGGTATACCGCGTGGCACAGCAGGTGATGGCCGAGGGTGTTTCGAAATGCTGGATCGTCACGGAAAATCCCGAGCTGTATAACGATCGCAGTAATATCCCCGCCGACGTGCCGGTGCTGCACCGCAAATGGATGGACAATGTCCAGAAGGAAGCGCGCGACACGCCGGGCACCACGATCATTATTTACGACCAGACCTGCGCCGCCGAAAAACGCCGTCGCAGGAAGCGCGGCAAATATCCCGACCCGGCCAAGCGCGTGTTCATCAACAAGGCGGTGTGCGAAGGCTGCGGCGATTGCAGCGTGCAGTCGAACTGCATGGCGGTGCAGCCGCTGGAAACCGAATACGGCCGCAAGCGCACCATCAACCAGTCGATGTGCAACAAGGATTTTTCCTGCCTGAAAGGCTTCTGCCCGTCTTTCGTCACCGTGCTGGGCGGCGAGCCGCGCAAGACCAAGGCGCAGGGCACGGAAGATATGTTCAGCGCGCTGCCCGCGCCGAACGTGCCGGAGATGGGCGAGCACCAGCCGTATAATATCATGGTGACCGGTATCGGCGGCACCGGCGTGCTGACCATCGGCGCGCTGCTCGGCATGGCGGCGCACATGGAAGGCAAGCATTGCCGCGTGCTCGACCAGACGGGACTCGCGCAAAAAGGCGGCGAGGTGCTGTCGCATGTGCGGCTGGCGAAAAGCCTCGACGACATCAGCACCGGCCACATCACCACCGGCGGCTCCGACCTCATCATGGCGTGCGATATCGTGGCGGCGGTCGGCAAGGTAGCACATGAAACCCTGAATCCCGAGCGCACCAAGGCCGTCATCAACACCGATAACACGCCGGTTGCCGAGTTCGTGACCAATAACAGTGTTGATTTCCACCAGGCGCAGGTGCGGAATGAAATTATTTCGACCACGCGCAAAGGCGCGCAATATTTCGTGCCGGCGTCGTCCTACGCGATGGAACTGATGGGCGATGAGATCGCCACCAATATTTTCATGCTGGGCTATGCGTGGCAGCTGGGGCTTATTCCGCTGAAGGGCGAGAGCATCGAGCAGGCGATCGAGCTGAATGGTGTGGCGATCCCCGCCAATAAACGCGCCTTCAGCTTCGGGCGCCTCGCCGCGCATGATCCCGCCGCCATCGAAAAAATGCTGGCCGATGTGCGCGAAGAGCTGTACGAGCCGATCTCTGAGACGCTGGAAGAAGTGATCGCCAAGCGCAAAGAATATCTCACTGGCTATCAGAATGCCCGCTACGCCGCGCGTTATGCGAATGCGGTGGCCGACATCAAAGCGGCCGAGGAAGCGCTGCAAACGGGCGGCCTGCCGGTCACCGAGGCGGCGGCGCGCTATTACCACAAGGTGCTTGCCTATAAGGATGAGTATGAGGTGGCGCGGCTGTTCACCGACGGGCATTTCATGGAAGAGCTGAAAGCGACGTTCCAGGGAGATTACAAGATCCGCTTCAATCTCGCGCCGCCGATCATGGAACAGATGGACCCGGCCACCGGCCGCCCGAAGAAACGCGAATTCGGCGCCTGGATGCTGCCCGCGTTTTCGGTGCTGGCGAAATTCAAATTCCTGCGCGGCACGCCGTTCGATATGTTCGGTTACCACCATGACCGCCGCGCCGAACGCAAACTGATCAACGATTACGAGGCGGATATCGCGCTGGTCAAAGCCAAGTTACGCCGGGATACGATCGACCTCTGCGCCGAGCTGCTGTCGGTGCCCGACGATATAAGCGGCTACGGGCCGATCAAGGAAGCGAACCTGAAAGCGGCGATGCAAAAACGCGCCGAACTGCGCTATATGCTCGAAAACGGCGTAACACGCGACCAGAAGAAGGTGGCGTGAAAATCCAAAAACCTTGGTTCGTATATCTAATGAGTTATGTTAGTGCAGATGGATGAATCTTAGTTTTATCAATCCCGTGAGCAGTGCATAACATTTCTATATTTTGACGGTACCATTCCGGCGCATAAGGATTAAGGTAAATAGCCTCTATCAAAATGTTTGGATCTACTTTTATACGAAGATGAGGAGAAATTTTACCAGAATCGCGATTGGCCCACACTATGCAGCGCAATTCTTGTTCATAAGCATAGCCATGAGATTTATGAAGGTAATGCCAATACATATTGTCTCGAGGAATGATTGCTCGCTGCCTATCAATATACCTTACTTTGCCAATGTTAACTCGCTCCTTATGACCATAATAAGACCATTCTTCGTCAATAATCGCATCACATAATCTGCTGTATGTAGATTGTATGCCTACTCCAAAAACATCTGCATAGATTTTCCACATAGCAAAGTTTTCATGCTCCGCCATGTGCCAACAATTAATGAAGTTCTTCTTGATTTGTGTATCCTCATTATATTTATTTGCCTGCTGATCCATTTCAGCCATCATCTGATAAGTATAGCCATCTGCAATTGGCGGTAAATTTAGCTTGCCATGTAAAATGGCATCATTGATTGCTTTCGAATACGGTGTAAAATATTGGCCTTCATACTTATCAAATCGCCTCAAATCATCTGCGCGCGCAAAAAACAAGGTTTCTGTTTGCAAGAAATCTAATAATTTTGGGAGATCTATATATCTCCATATCCGAGCATTATGATCTGCCGGCTCCTCAAAGCATTCGTGATAAAGATAATCGGGATCTAATGTATTATTGCTAAAACGATCAGTGAAACATTTTTCTATCTTGCCTACGCGCCAAGGTGGAACCTTGTAAGCAAGTAATTTGATATTTTGATTTGGATAATTATCCAAAAAATTTATCAATTCATCAAAAATGGCTGCAAGACTATCCTGATCATTATGCGCTACGTATTCTTGGATGATGTTCAGCTTATTTCTCTTGGCGTATTCAATTATTCTGCGCTGATAGCTTTCACTTGTATGCCCAAGCGAAATATCTTCTGCTGATATCCAGTGGAGAATAATTGTGTCCATTGGCTAGGTATAGGTTCAAATTGGGTTGATTTGAACAGTTTTAATAACATATTGAAATCTAAAAATTTGTCTTGGTCGCCGGGGCTGGATTTAATCTTTCCCCACCGGCACAATCACCGCCGTGATCATTTCCATCATCAGCTCGTCCTTCTGGTTCAGGGTTTCGAGCCTGTATTTGATGATGCCCTTGTCCGGTTTCGATTTCGACAGGCGCTTTTCCATGATGGTGATCACGACGCGCAGCGTATCGCCGGGCAGGGTCGGGCGCGGCCAGCGCAGGCTCTCGACGCCGAGGCCGAGTAGCCCGCCGGCGACATCGCGGAGCGGCGTCTCCAGTTTCAGGCGCATCGATACGGCGGCGGTGTGCCAGCCGCTGACGATCAGCGCGCCGAACATCGTGTCTTTCGCCGCTTCCTCGTCGATATGATAGGTCTGCGGGTCATAGAGCAGCGCGAAGGTGATGGCGTCTTCCTTGGAGATGGTGATGCTTTTCGCACTCTCCATGCGCTGCCCGACGGCGAAATCCTTGTAATACAGTTCTTTCATAGGTTTTCCATTGCACTGGCCGAATAACCCATTGTATAAGGAAATTCTATTTGATGACAACACTTTGTCATCCCGAACGAAGTCGAGGGATCTTTCTTTGTTGTAACGAAATAAGATCCTTCGACTCCGCTTCGCTTCGCTCAGGATGACAATGGAGATGAAATGAATTTCGAATTGCCCGAAACCCATACCGCGCTGCGCGACAGCGTGCGCAAATTCGCCGAGAAGGAGATCGCTCCCAAGGCGCGCGCGCTGGATAAGAAAGAGCAGTTCTCCGAGGACATCACGCGCGGCATGGGCAAGCTCGGCCTGTTCGGCGTCGTCGTGCCCCAGCAGTATGGCGGGCAGGGGATGGATTACCTCGCCTACGCCATTGCCTGCGAGGAGATCGCGCGGGTGGACGGTTCGCAGGCGGCGACGGTGACGGCGCATAATTCGCTGGGCATCGGCCCCTTATATTATTTCGGCAGCGAAGAACAGAAGAAAAAATACATCCCGCCACTCACGACCGGCGATAAGCTCTGGGCGTTCGGGCTTACCGAGCCGGGCGCGGGTTCGGATTCGCGCGGCAGCAAGACCACGGCCAAAAAGGTCGATGGCGGCTGGAAAATCAACGGGAGCAAGATATTCATCACCAACGGCCACCATATGAACGCGGGCGTGACCGTGCAGGCGGTGACCGGCAGCCGCGGCGAAAAAGGGCCCGAGCTTTCCTGTTTCATCGTCGAGCGCGGCACCAAGGGTTTCACCTCGCGCGGCATGCACGGCAAACTGATGTGGCGCTCGTCCGATACGTCGGAACTGTATTTCGACGATGTGTTCGTGCCCGACGCCAACCTGCTCGGCAAGCAGGGAGACGGCAGCAAGCAGATGTTATCGACGCTCGACCGCGGCAAGATCGGCATCGGCGCCATGGGCATCGGCTGCGCGCAAGGTGCGTATGAAAAGGCGCTGGCGTATGCGAATGAGCGCAAGCAGTTCGGTCAGGCGATTTCGGGCTTCCAGTCGATCGGTTTTGCGCTGGCCGACATGCATATGAAAATCGAGCTGGCGCGCAACTATCTGTATAAGGTGTGCTGGATGGCCGACCAGGGCATGAAATTCACCAAGGAAGCCGCCATGGCCAAGCTCTATGCCTCGGAAGTGGCGGGCGAAGTCAGTGATATGGCGGTGCAGATCCACGGCGGCTACGGGCTGATGGAGGAATACGACGTCGAGCGCTTCTGGCGCGACCACCGGTTGCTTCGGATCGGCGAGGGGACCTCGGAAATCCAGCGGTTGATCATTTCCCGCCAGATCGGCTGCGCGGAGTAGTCCGGAAGTTCTTGAAAAGACTGGATGGTTTCGCTACGCTCGCGGTGACAATTCATTGGGCCTGCATGAAACCTTCCGTGAGAACCACTCCCGCCAGCAAACAGGAAAACGACGCCCATCACCGCAAGCTGGCCGCTGAGCTGAAGCAACGGCTGAAAACCGTGGCGGAAGGCGGCGGCATCAAGGCGGTCGAGCGCCATCATTCGCGGGGCAAATTGCTGCCGCGCGAACGTATCGCCGCGATTCTGGATCCTGGCTCGCCGTTTCTGGAACTGTCGGCGCTGGCGGCGTGGGAGATGTATGAGGCGGAAGGCGGCGTGCCGTCGGCCGGTATCGTGACCGGCATCGGCCGCGTGCAGGGGATCGAATGCATGTTCGTGGCCAACGATGCCACCGTCAAAGGCGGCACGTATTTTCCGCTCACGGTGAAGAAACATCTGCGGGCGCAGGAAATCGCCATGCAGAACCGCCTGCCGTGCATTTATCTGGTGGATTCCGGCGGCGCCTTCCTGCCGATGCAGGACGAAGTGTTCCCCGACCGCGACCATTTCGGCCGTATTTTCTTTAATCAGGCGCGCATGTCGTCCGCCGGTATCCCGCAGATCGCCGCCGTGCTCGGGTCGTGTACCGCCGGCGGCGCCTATGTGCCGGCCATGTGCGACGAAAGCGTGATCGTCAAAGGCAACGGCACGATTTTCCTGGCCGGGCCGCCGCTGGTCAAAGCCGCCATCGGCGAGGATGTGACGGCGGAAGAGCTGGGCGGCGCCGACGTGCATACCGCGCAATCGGGCGTGGCCGATCATTACGCCGCGAACGAAAAAGAAGCGCTCGCCACGGTGCGCGAGATCGTCGCCAATCTGAACTGGAAACCCGCCCCGCGCAATACCGTGCCTTACGCCGAGCCGCAGCATCCGGCGGAAGAGATTTACGGCATCCTGCCCAGGGAATCGACGCGCGTGCCATTCGATGTGCGCGAGATTATTGCACGCATTGTTGACGGTTCGAAATTCCAGGAATTCAAAAAACGTTACGGCACGACGATTGTCTGCGGTTTTGCCTCCATTCACGGCTCGCCGGTCGGCATCGTGGCCAATAACGGCATTCTGTTTTCCGAATCGGCCATCAAGGCGACGCATTTCATCGAACTCTGCGCGCAGCGCAAGATCCCGCTGGTGTTTTTGCAGAACATCACCGGCTTCATGGTCGGCAAGAAACACGAAAGCGAAGGCATCGCCCGCCACGGCGCCAAGATGGTGATGGCGGTTTCCAACGCACAGGTGCCGAAATTCACCGTCATCATCGGCGGTTCGTTCGGCGCCGGCAATTACGGCATGTGCGGCCGCGCCTATGATCCGCGCTTCCTGTGGATGTGGCCGAACGCCAAGATTTCCGTGATGGGCGGCGAGCAGGCAGCCGACGTGCTGACCCGCGTGAAGCAGGATGCGCTGGAAAAAGAAGGCAAGAAAGTGTCGGAGAAGGAATTCGCCGCCATCCGTGAGCCGCTGCTGGCCAAATACGCCGCCGAGAGCAGCGCCTATTACAGCACGGCAAGGCTGTGGGATGACGGCATCATCGATCCCATCACCACGCGTGACGTGCTGGGCCTGGCGATTTCCGCCAGCCTCAACGCGCCGGTAGAGGAGACAAAATTTGGTGTGTTCAGAATGTAATCGTCATCCTGAGCGAAGGCCGCAGGCCGAAGTCGAAGGATCTTCCTCGTGTTGCAGAAGATCCTTCGACTCGCTTCGCTCGCTCAGGATGACAGAATAAGGATAAAATGACCTACTCCCTCCTGACCCTCGATATCGACAAGCGCGGCGTCGCTTATGTGAAGCTCAACCGCCCTGAGGTGCATAATGCCTTCGACGACAGGCTGATTGCCGAACTCACCAAGGTGTTCGCTGAATTGAATGGTAATGCCAAGGTGCGGCTTGCCGTGCTTTCCGGCAACGGCAAATCCTTCTGCGCCGGCGGTGATTTGAACTGGATGCGTTCGATGAAAAATTACAGCCGCGAGGAAAACATCGACGACAGCAAGCGCCTGGAAGCGATGTTCGCCTGCATCGGCAATTTCAGCAAACCGCTGATCGGCGTGGTGCATGGCGCGGCGCTCGGCGGCGGTTCGGGACTCACTGCGCTGTGCGATTACGTGGTGGCGAGCGACGATGCCAGATTCGGTTTCACTGAGGCGCGCATCGGTATTGCGCCGAGCGTGATCGCGCCCTACGTCATCGAGAAAATCGGGATCAGTTATGCGCGCGCCTATTTCCTCTCCGGCCAGCCGTTTCCCGCGCACATCGCCAAAGATATGGGACTGGTGCACCGTGTCGTGTCGGCAAAAGAATTGCCGGTCGTTGCCGAAGAAACCATCGCTGAATTCCTGAAAGCCGCGCCTGCCGCGGCGCAGCGCGTCAAAGCGCTGATTGGCAAAATCTCCTCACTCGGCGGCGATAGCAAAGCGCGCGACGCCATCCGCCAGCTTACCATCGAAACGATCGCCGATATGCGCGTGAGCGATGAAGGGCAGGAAGGCATGGACGCCATACTGACCAAACGCAAGCCTTCATGGGCCGCGGAATGAAAAAAATCAAGCGCGTGCTGATTGCCAACCGCGGCGAGATCGCCTGCCGCATCGTGGCCAGCTGCCGCGCCATGGGTATCGAGACGATTAGCGTATTCGCCGAGGATGACCGCGAGTTGCCACACGCCCGCGCCGGCGATGCCGCGGTGCTGCTCGAGGGCAAAAATCTTTCCGACACCTATCTCAATATCGAAAAGCTGATTGCCGCTGCCAAAGCCGGCAAGGCGGATGCGGTACATCCGGGTTATGGGTTTCTTTCGGAAAATGCGCGTTTTGCCGAAGCCGTTACTAAGGCAGGATTGGTTTTCATAGGACCACCCGCGCAGGCAATCGCCCGCATGGGTGATAAGGCCGAATCGCGCAAGCTGTACGAAAAAATCGGCGTGCCGGTCGTGCCGGGCTATGACGGTGAAGCCAGTGGATTTACCAAAGCCGCCGAGAAAATCGGCTATCCCGTGCTGGTAAAAGCCGCAGCCGGTGGTGGCGGCAAGGGCATGCGCATCGTACAACAGGCGAAGGATTTAGCGGCGGCGCTGGAATCGGCGCGCTCGGAAGCGAAGAACGCGTTCGGAGACGATCGGCTGCTGCTGGAAAAATATCTCACCGAGCCACGGCATATTGAAGTGCAGGTGTTTTCCGATACGCACGGCAATCATCTGCATCTGTTCGAGCGCGAATGTTCCATCCAGCGCCGCCACCAGAAAATCGTTGAGGAAAGCCCGGCCTGTCGCCTGCCGGAAGCCACGCGCAAGCGCATGTTTGACGCCGCAGTGAAGATCGCTTCGCATATCGAGTATGTCGGTGCCGGCACGGTCGAATTCATCATGGACAGCAAGGGTGAATTTTATTTCCTCGAGATGAATACGCGCCTGCAGGTCGAGCATCCGGTGACGGAAATGGTTACGGGGCTGGACCTCGTGCGGCTGCAGATCGAGGTCGCGCAAGGTGAAAAATTGCCGATGGCGCAAAAAGACGTGACACAGAATGGCCACGCCATCGAAGTGCGACTGTATGCCGAGGATCCGGAGCGCGAATTCCTGCCGTCCCCGGGCACGCTCAGCCGTTTTGTCACGCCGCATCTGCCGCAGTTACGCTGCGAAAACGGTTATGTCAGCGGCAATGTGGTGTCGGCGGACTATGATCCGATGATCGCCAAGCTGGCCGCCTGGGGGCCGACGCGCGAGGAAGCGATTGCGCGGCTGCTGAATGCGCTTTCGCAGACCCAGATAAGCGGCATTATCAATAACCGTGCCTTCCTGATGCGCATACTCGACCATAAAGCCTTCCGCGACGGCATCACTTCTACGGACTTCATCGCGAAGCACAAAGCAGCGCTGCTGTTGTCCGATTACAGCAACGAAGAGCTGGCGAGTTTAGCTGCGGCGTGGCTACTCACCAGCATCGGCGGCAGCGTGAAGTCCGCATCTTCCGGCATCGAATATTCGGCGTGGAACAATCCACGGCTGGCGGGGCTTAGGCTCTGCTAACATATATTATCCGCATTTTGTCGAGGCAAAAATGGTGAAATACAAGGAAGGAAGCACAGAGCGTAGCGGCACTACGGTCAAGCTTCATGACGCAGTAGTTCGCCATTTTTGCCCGACCCGAAGGGTAGCGTTTCTTTGCCCGCCTGCGTCGTCAAAGCCCTTACGCGTAGGCACCCCTACGCGCTGCGGACTTTTCCTAGCAGGAAAGTGGCGGGCAAATAATTCGCTGCATAATATATGTTAGCAGAACCTAGGATGAATGTAACGCTGCATATCGACGGCAAGCCGGTCACGCTGGAAAATGTGTCGCGCGCGAAGGGCGAGCTGTCGTTCAGCTTTGCCGGTAAACCGTATGCGTTCCGCAGCCAGTACCTGCCCGACGGCAGCACGGTGCTCGAGCTGCAGGCGGCGCCCGGCGTGTGGCAGCGCCTGCAGGTCAATTCCTGGCAGGGCAAGGGGGCGCGCCATGTGCAGCTAGGGGGGGTGGAAGCCAAGATTTCCGAACTAGCTAATACAGGTAGACAGGCAACGGGTGAGATGGAACTCAGTCCGCGCGCGCCGATGCCGGGGCTGGTGCGGCAAATACTGGTCAAGGTCGGCGAGCGCGTGGAAAAAGGCCAGGCGCTGGCCGTGATGGAAGCGATGAAACTGCAGACCACGCTTTCGGCAGGGGCTGACGCCAAGGTGGAGGCGATACTGGTGAAGGAAGGCGAGAAGATCGCCGAAGGCGCCGAGCTGGTGCGCCTGAAGGAACTAAAATGAGCAGGTTTGATATCGAGCTGGTGGATGTGAGCGCCCGCGACGGACTGCAGAACGAGGCGGCGGCCAAGGAGCTTGCGCCGGACGTCAAAGCTGCTTTCATCCGATTGTTGGCGCAGGCGGGATTGAAGCGCATCGAGGCCGGGAGTTTCGTGCATCCGAAAGCGGTGCCGGCCATGGCCAATTCCGGCGAGGTCGCGCCACTGCTGGCGCCGGTGCAAAAAGAATTTCCGGATGTAATTTTTTCTTATCTGGTTCCCAATCTGAAAGGACTGGAGCGTGCCAAGGAAGTGCAGGCCAAGGAAGTGGCGATATTCCTGGCGCTGTCGGAAAGTTTCTCTAAGGCCAATATCAATGCGGGGGTGGATGAGTCCTTTGCCGCGATTGAACCGACGGTGAAAGCAGCGCTGGCGAGCGGCATGCGCGTACGCGGCTATCTTTCCAACCTGTTCGGCTACAGCGATATGCAGTTTTCACCCGACGCGGTGGCGCGGCGCTCCAAACAGCTGCTCGATATGGGTTGTTTCGAAGTGTCACTGGGCGACACCACCGGCATCGGTAAGCCGGAGCAGGTGGATGCGGTGATTGCGGCGCTGAAAAGCGCCGGCGTGCCGCTGGCCAAAGTCGCCATGCATTTCCATGATACGTTCGGCAGCGCCATTGCCAATGTCGACCGCTCTTATGCGCTCGGTATCCGCACATTTGATGCGGCGACCGGGGGACTGGGCGGCTGTCCGTACGCCAACAGCCCCAAAGGCAATCTGGCGATGGAAGATCTGGTAGGCTGGTGCCAGAAAAAAGGATTAAGTTGCGCGGTGAGTGATATTGCAGCGCTGCAAAAAGCGGCGGGCTTTATCCATGAAGAACTCGGCAAGAAAGCGAAGGCAGGATGAGCAAAGACCCCATCGTTATCATTTCCGGCGCACGCACGCCTATCGGCGCGATGCTGGGGGATTTCAAGGATATGACCGCGCCGCAGCTGGGCGCGCTTGCTATCCGCGCGGCACTTGAGCGGGCGGGACTCGAAGCCGATGCGGTGGAAGAAACCTATATGGGCTGTGTGCTGCCCGCAGGCGTTGGTCAGGCACCGGCCAGGCAGGCGGCACTCGGCGCCGGTTTGCCGGAAGCGGTTCCCTGTACCACGGTCAGCAAAGTCTGCGGCTCAGGGCTGAAAGCCGTGATGCTGGCGCATGATGGTATCGTGAGTGGCACATCCAATACCGTGGTGGCCGGCGGCATGGAGAGCATGACCAATGCCCCGCATCTGATGCAAAAAACGCGCGAGGGCTGGCGGCTGGGCGAACGGCAGGTGCTGGATCACATGTTCTTCGACGGACTCGAGGATGCGTATGAGAAGGGTAAGCTGATGGGCGTATTCGCCGAAGCCTGCGCTCAAGCTTACCAGTTTACCCGCGAGGCGCAGGACAAATTCGCCATCGCCTCGCTCGAACGCGCCAAGAAAGCGGCAAGCGACGGCAGTTTTACCAAAGAAACGGTGCCGGTGATGGTGAAAAGTAAAAAAGGCGATGTCACCGTTACGCTCGATGAAATGCCGCAGAAAGCCGACCCGGCCAAAATCCCGACATTGAAGCCCGCCTTTGCCAGGGATGGCACGGTGACGGCGGCGAATGCCAGCTCCATCTCTGACGGCGCGGCGGCGCTCGTCTTGATGCGTGAGTCCGAAGCGAATAAGCGCGGCATCAAGCCGCTGGCGCGCATTATCGGTCATGCCAGCCATGCGCAGGCGCCGGCGTGGTTCGCTACCGCCCCGGTCGGTGCGTTCAAAAAACTTTCGGAAAAGACCGGCTGGGATTTGAAAACGGTGGATCTGTTCGAAGTGAATGAAGCGTTTGCTGTGGTGACCATGGCGGCGATTCAGGATCTCGGCCTGCCGCACGAGAAAATGAATGTGCATGGCGGCGCCTGCGCGATGGGACATCCGATCGGCGCGTCCGGCGCGCGTATTCTGGTGACGCTGCTGCATGCGCTGGAAAAATACGGCCAGAAGCGCGGCATGGCAGGCCTCTGCATCGGCGGCGGCGAGGCGGTCGCCATGGCAGTGGAGCGCGTCGCATGATCCTCACCGAAACCCAGCGCATGATCCGCGACACCGCCCGCGATTTCGCGCGCGAAAAACTGGCGCCCGGAGCGGCAAAACGGGATGAAGATGCGGCATTCCCGACAGCGGAAGTGAAGGAGCTGGGTAAACTTGGATTGATGGGGATATTGATTCCTGAATCACTGGGCGGCACCGGCGCTGATTACGTGTCGATGGCGCTGGCCATTGAAGAGCTTGCAGCGGCGGATGGCGCGATTTCGACCATTGTCAGCGTGCAGAATTCGCTGGTGGGGGCGGGGCTGCTCAGGTTCGGCAATGACTGGCAGAAAAAACAATTCCTGATGCCGCTGGCGCGCGGCGAGATGCTGGGCGCATTCGGGCTTTCGGAAGCGCAGGCCGGGTCGGACGCGGCGGCGCTGCGCTGCACCGCCACAAAGGATGGCGATCATTATGTCCTGAACGGCAGCAAGCAGTTCATCACCTCGGGCAAATATGCCGACCTGACGCTGGTGTTTGCGGTGACTGACAAGGCGGCGGGGAAAAAAGGCATTTCCGCCTTTCTCGTGCCGACTGGCACCAAGGGCTATAGCGTGCCCAAACTAGAAGACAAAATGGGCCAGACCTCGTCCGACACGGCGCAGCTGTTGTTCCAGGACATGCGCATTCCGGCGACGCACCTGCTCGGCAAGGAAGGTGAGGGGTATAAGATCGCGCTTTCCAATCTCGAGGGCGGGCGCATCGGCATTGCGGCGCAGGCGATCGGTATGGCGCGCGCGGCGCTGGAGGCAGCACTGCCCTACGCGAAAGAGCGTGAGGCGTTCGACAAGCCGATCATCAAGCATCAGGCGGTGGCGTTCCGCCTGGCCGATATGGCGACCGAACTCGAAGCGGCGCGGCAACTTCTGCACCATGCCTGCCAGCTGCGCGACGCCGGCGAGCCGTGCCTGAAAGAAGCGTGCATGGCGAAGCTGTTTGCCTCGGAGATGGCGGAGCGGGTTAGTTCTGCGGCAATGCAGACGCTGGGTGGCTATGGCTACCTGAAGGATTTCCCGATTGAGCGCATCTGCCGGGATGTGCGGGTCTGCCAGATTTATGAGGGTACCAGCGATGTGCAGCGTATCATTATCAGCCGGGAGTTAGAGAATGCAGATTAAGAATAACCTCGCGATCATCACTGGCGGCGGCTCCGGCCTGGGCGCTGCCACCGCAGCGCTGCTGGCGGCGCAAGGTGCAAAAGTTGTGCTACTCGATCGCAATCTGGCGGCGGCGGAAAGCGTAGCGAAGGCAACCGGCGGCATGGCGATCGAATGCGACGTCACCAGCGAGGCCAGCGTAAAGGCCGCGCTTGCCAAATCCGGTACGCCACGAATCCTGGTGAATTGCGCCGGTATCCTCGGCGCTGGGCGTATTTTAGCCAAGGAAGGGCCGATGGCGCTGGATTTTTTTGAAACGGCCATCCGTGTCAACCTGACCGGCACGTTTAACGTGATGCGCCTTGCTGCGGCCGAAATGAGCAAGGCAGCGGAAGTAGGTGAAGCAAAAGAACGTGGCGTCATCATCAATACCGCCTCGATTGCCGCCTATGAGGGGCAGATCGGGCAGGCGGCCTATGCGGCATCGAAAGGCGGGGTGGTGTCGCTGACCCTGCCGGCAGCGCGCGAGTTCGCGCGGTTCGGCATCCGCGTCAATGCGATTGCGCCCGGGCCGGTCGATACGCCGATGGTGGCCGGCATGCCGCCGGACGTACGGACGAGCCTGGAAGCCAGTATTCCGTTTCCCTCGCGGCTGGTGCAGCCTGAGGAATATGCAGCGCTGGTGCAGCATCTAATTGAAAACATCGCCATTAACGGCGAAGTCGTGCGAATCGACGGCGCGTTACGCATGGGACCCAAATAGGAGAGTGTATGAGTGAGATATTCAAGGAACCGTCGGTTAAAGTGATTGCCATGCCGGCGGATGCGAATGCCGACGGCGACATGTTCGGCGGCTGGATTCTTAGCATGATGGACTTGGCCGGCGCCGTCCCCGCACGCAAGCGAGCAAAGCGGCGCATCGTCACGGTGGCGGTGGAGAATATCGTATTCCATAAGCCGGTATTTGTCGGCGACTGCCTCGAATGTTATGCGGTTATTGAAAAAACCGGCCGCTCCAGTATCACCGTGCGGGTTGAAACGTACGTGGAACGCCGCGAGGGAAATGAGAAAGAAAAAATTACCGAAGGGCGGTTCGTCTACGTCGCCATCGGCCCGGATAGGAAATCCGTTCCCTTGGATTAAGCGCTGCTACAGCCGCTGTTCGAGGCATTACAGCCGCCGTAAATCAATGATATAAATATCGTCTTTCCCGTAGACAGCTTTTTCCTTCGCCAGCTGTAGGACGTAAAAATGGCCTCCGGCGGCTTTCCATCGTGCGGTGGCGCGGCGGTTGAATGGCTCGAAATAAGCGGGCGGCGCAGATCCTTCGAAATCGGCGGCGTTTACAATGAGGTAATCGACACCGAAACGATCGCGCAACACCTGGACGGGGGCAGACCCGGTTGCCAGATAGGCATCAACCAGCGCATTCATGCGCTCGCGCATGGTCAGTACATAATGCGTGTGGAGTGCGGCATGCGACTCATAGGTGACAAGCGCGCTGCGCTGGGCAAAGTAAGGGACATTCTCGACTATTCCGCCGGATGCTTCGCCGGGCCAGCCGGCGATCAATGCATCCTTGGGCAGGGTGGTGATGAAATCCAACGTTTGCACCTGTGAGGGATTGAGCCGCATCAGGTAGCCTGAGGATTCAGGTTCGGCCTTGCCGATCAGCGCGATATAGCACAGGACGGCGACGATGAAGCCGGTACCGGCGCGGCGCGGGCCGAGCAGCCGCTGCGCCAGCCGTCTGAGCACCAGCGGGAAGATCAGCAGTATCAGGATGGGCGCCGGGTAGATGAGGGTGCGGTAGGCGGTGTTGTACTCCAGCAGGCTGGCCGCGACGAAGCATACCAGCGTGGCCAAGAACAGCGGGCGCAGGCGCGCGGGGCGCCGGTCACGCTTGTCGTGCAGGACGATTCCGAACAACAGCAGTGCGCCGAGAGCGAGTGTCAGAATGGTACCGAGTTCCGGCCCCAGTCGCGCGCTGTGCTGGTAGAGATACATCAGCAGCAGGAAGCCGAACGGATTATGGGTGACCGCCACCGAATGACGCCCCTCGGGGCCGGACTCGGGAAACTCGCTATCCTCACTGAACACGGCAATCCTGCGGCCGTACTCCCCCCCATAGGCCGACAGGAGAAGCGGTGCGACCAGCGTAATGGCGATCAGGCCGGTCACGGCAAGCCGGGCGAGTGGTTTCCAGGCGGTTTGAATGAAGAGATTCCGGCGCAGCGAGAACAACGTCCAGAAAGCCATGGTGGTGCCAGCCACCGGGGTTACAGCGGGGTAAAAGGCGGCGCTGGCGATGACGGCGAGCGCCATCCAGAGGGGGCGATTGGAGAGCATTCCGGCGGTCAGCCACCACAGGACAGGAAAGGCAAAGGTATGGGCCAGCCCGCCGGTCATGCGGAAAATAAAGGCGCTGGAAACCAGGAAGATCGCCGTTGTGACATAGGCGTTGATGATGCCGCGCAGGTGGCGGGCGGCAATAAACACGGCGGGGACGCAGGCCAGCCAGAGGACGAGAGGCAGGCAGCGGTGCAATATTTCCGGGTCGAATGCCGTCGCCCACAGGCGCTGCAGCAGCCCGTACCCGACCGGCGAGGCGATGGAGGTCATGTATTTCAGGGTATAATCGTTCGGGAAAAGCTGCGGGTCGCGCAGGGCAAAGGTCCAGAACAGCGTGCGCATGTCGTCGTTGAACAGGGTGCGGTTCGCTGCCAGTCGCAGCTCGCCGAACAGGAACGTCAGCGCCAGGATCAGGCCCAGCCCAAAAAACCACAGGAAAAGAGTGGCGGTGGAGGGGCGGTTCAGCAGGCGGCGCCAGACGGGCATGTTATTGTTCCTCCATGATCTGCACGACGCGGCCGGTGCCCAGCCCATCCACCAGATTACCGCAGCGCGCTGCCATCCGGTGACGGGGTTCCGGATCGGTAATCCATTCCCCAAGTGCTTTTTCAATGACATGGCGGTCGACCGCATCGCCATGACCGAGATAGCGAATCATCCCCTGTGTTGCCATGTATCTGCACGAAGGGCGCTGGTTATCGGCGATGCTCACGACCAGCGAGGGCAGCCGCAGGGCGCAACGCTCCAGCATCATCGTGCCGCCGGCGCCGATGGCCAGATCGGCTTTCGCCATCAGTTGTTCGGGGGCGGGATGACTGGTGAAGAGGGTAACCTGCGGCCATGACCTGGCCGCATCCGTCAGCTGGTCGAGCGCCGGATGCGCCGCTCCCGCCACCACATCGATGGCAAGCCTTGGTGCAAAGGAAGCTGCTGCCTCAAGCGCCATGAGGGTTTTGTTCGGCGCATCGCCTCCTCCGAAGCAGATGAAAACCCGTAAGACCGGACCATCCCGTCGCGGCCAGGGTTGTGTGGTTCGTGACTGGGCAATGGCAGGTCGCAGCAGCGCGTAAGCCGGGCCGAGCAGCATCTGGCAGCCATCAGGGAGCTTGCCCGCGTAGCGGGTATCGGCCTGCGGCAGGTAATTCTGGTCAAGCAGCAGGTCGCAGTCATGCGCGCGGCTCAGATCGTCAATCGCCATGATCCGGCCAACATGCGGACGCATGGAGGTTTCCCAGTCGCGGCCCAGCGCGTAATGGTCGACCACCAGCCAGTCCGGCGGCGAGGCGAACAGTTTCCGGCAATGGTGCGCATCTTCGGCAGGGGAAAGATCCGGCACGTTAAGCACCACGGCATCGGGTTGCTGCGTAAGAATGTAGTGACCGGTATAAGCGCCGCAGAAGAAGGAGACGGTGGCGCCGCGCTGCTGAAGCGCCGCCGCCAGCGTCAGGCAGCGGCTGACATGGCCCATCCCGATTTGCGTGCTGCCCTCCATGCGGAACGCCACCTGCATCAGCGTGCGCTCCGGTAAAGCCTGGCGATGACGATAAGTGTTATTGCGGTGGCCAGCAGGTAGGCGGCGATGCTCGCCCAGACGGCGCCGGTGGCGCCATAGATGGGAATCCACTGCCAGCTGAGCCAGGCATTGGCCACCATCGCCACAATGCTGCATAGCGACATCAGCCCGACCCGCTGCCGGAAATGCACGAAGCTCTGCGCGATCAGGAACCAGCCGCGCATGCTGGTGGCCAGCATCATCCAGAATACGAAATGGTTCACTTCCATGAAAGCCGGGCCGAGCACGATGGGAGAGACGATCACCGCCGCCACCGACAGGGCCGCGCCGGCGACCGGCAGCAGTAGGGCAAACAGCACGCCGGGCAGCACGACGCCGTGCGTGCCGCTCGCATCCTTGCCGGAAAGCCGTTTGAACAGCCAGGGCTGCCAGGCGTGCATGAAACCGTTGATGCCGAGATAGAGCAGCATGGCGAAGGACTCGGCGATGGCGTAAAGGCTGGTCTCGCCGACGCTGACCATGTTGGCGATGAGCAGGCGGTTGGTCAGCGGGATTACCACGGGAAACAGCCCGAAAGGCAGGTAGTGCGCGCCGAATATCACCTGTTCGCGCACATAGGCCAGTCGTGTCTGGAACGGCCGGCACCAGCCGAATTCGCGCGCCAGGAACAGGCCCGCTGCGGCGCAGGCGGCGGTCAGGCCGACCACGCGGCCGAAGACGCAGCCTTTCCAGCCGCTGTCGTTCAGGACAAACAGGAAGGTGGCGGTGATGGCGACACCGGCCTGCATCAGCTGAAGCCAGACGAAAACCTGGCGTTTACCGGCGAACTGGCAGATCGCCAGCGCCGTGTAGAAGAAGCTGTAGAGCGCCGCCACGGCCACCAGCGCAATCAGCCCGTCGAGGTTGAGCTTGAACCAGCCGGTGAGCATTTCCTGGAAGCTGATGACAAAGAACACGGCCGGCAGGGCTAAAAGCGCGGTGATAGCGGTGACGCTGTTCAGATAGCGCACGAACTCCTCGCGCGAAAGCTCGAGGTAGCGCATGCGGATGGCGTCTTTCAGCGTCAGGCCGATCAGCGGGATGATGACCACCGCCGCTGCCTGGAACAGCGACCACAGCCCGTATTCGTGTCGCGACAGGTAGCGCGTCAGGAAGGGAATCATGATGATCGGCGTCAGCGCCTCGATGGCGTTGGCGAACGTATAAAACGCCGTATGGCCGATAAGGTGCCGGAACCTACCCACGCAGCACCTCCTCTGCCGCCTGGCGTACGGTGCGCAGGGTGGCGTCTTTCGGCATGCCGTACCCGCCATCGAAATAACGGAAGCGGTCCTGCCATGCCGGATCGGCGTAGAATGTCCGGATATCGTCGGGCGTGAGGCGGCCTATGTCCTCCACTGCCGGAATGATTCCGCTTCTGACGAAATGCTTGTAATCATAAGGCAGCGGCTCGAGGCTGCTCACATAGACGGAAGGGACGCCGTATTTGAGGATCTGCAGATGCACGTTGCTGCCGCCGGAAATAATCCAGTTGCAGCGCTCGATGTCCGAAAGAAGCAGCGTGTCGCGCGTGATGATGACATTGGGATAGCGCCTCTGCAGCCGGCGCAAATCGTGATGCACCAGCGTCACCGGGTGTTGCCGGATGAGAATGAGGGAGGGCTTCCGGCTGCTTAGCGCTGCAACGATCGTTTCCAGCCCGGTGACGTCGAGCAGTCCGGTCAGGAAAATGCCGACCGGACTATCCTGCTGCAGCCTGTCCAGCCGCATCGGCCGCTCTTCCCCGTCGATGCCCATGAAGAGGATGCGGCGGCTTTTGGTTAGCAGCGTGCCCTGATATTCGTCCAGCTCCGCCTGGCCGCTCAGCACGGCGAGATCGAAGCTAATGCCCGGCATCCAGCCGCTGTTGGAAAGGAAGGCGTGCGAGCAGAACAGCGTGTGCAGGCCGCGCGATTGAGCAGCCAGCGCCAGTGCGGCGCCGTCCGGGCTGTAATTGCTGGCCACGGCGGCGGTCCGGCAGGGAAGGGATGTCAGCAGGCGGTGGAACATCAGATAATATCCCAGCGTCTGGGCGCCGCGGCAGGCGGGCAGAAAGGCATGGCGGCGGCGCAGCCGGCCAACCAGCCGGAGATAACGCGGCAGCAGCACCGCCAGGGCAATCCAGCGGGCGGGCAGCAATAAGCTGCCATAGCCCAGGCGCAGGTCGCGAAAGCGTTCCGCGCCCAGCGCGGTTTTCAGGAAGTCGATCTGGCGCTGCTCGTTGGCGTAGCGGGCGACGGCGATGATGTCGCCGTTCCCTCGCACCCGCACACCGAAGGCGAGTGCGCCGAAGCCGGCCAGCATCAGCGTGGCGAGAAAAGACAGGTGACTTTCGGCGAGCAACTGGTAGATTCTAAGTGTCAGGCGCACCGGCAGGCGGCGGTTGGCGATGGTTTCCAGTACCCTGGCGCGTGTCGGCATGGATTCCACCGTCGTGACGATGCGCAATGCCGTAAGCAGGGGTATTTTCATTCACGTATCAACCGCATAGTTCAAAAGAAATATGCTCGAACCGATGGCGATAGGCCAGCATTTTGTTTCCCCGGCGCACCCGCCTTTCATCATTGCCGAGATGTCGGGGAACCATAACGGTTCGCTGGAGCGGGCGCTGGCCATCGTCGAGATGGCGGCCAAAGCGGGTGCGCATGCCATCAAGCTGCAGACCTACACCGCCGATACCATGACGATCGATGCCGATCATGGTGAGTTCGTGATCACCAATCCGGAAAGCCTGTGGCACGGCCGCACGCTCTATGATCTATACCGTGAAGCGCACACGCCATGGGAGTGGCACAAGCCCATTTTCGAGCGGGCTCGGCAGCTCGGCATCGAGGCATTTTCGAGCGCCTTCGATGCCAGCTCGGTCGATTTCCTCATGGATTTGGGAACGCCTTGCTTCAAGGTCGCCTCCTTCGAAAATACGGATATCCCGCTGCTGCGCAAGGTGGCCTCCACCGGCAAGCCGGTGATCGTCTCCACCGGCACGGCCAATGAGGCCGAAATCCGTGCGGCGATGGATGCGCTGTGCGGAGCGGGAGCGAAAGAGATTATCCTTCTCAAATGCACCAGCGCCTATCCCGCCTCGCCGAAAGAGAGCAACCTCGCCACGATTCCCGACATGCGGCAGCGGTTTGGGGTGCAGGTCGGTCTTTCCGACCATACGCCCGGCATCGGCGCGGCGGTGGCGGCAGTGGCGCTGGGCGCCTGCGTGATCGAAAAACACGTTACCCTGTCGCGGGATGATGGCGGAGTGGATTCCGCCTTCTCGCTGGAACCGGCAGAATTACAGGCGCTGGTGACGGAGACGAGGCGCGCCTGGGAGGCGCTCGGTACGGTCTCCTATACCCCGAGCGAGACCGAGAAAAACTCGCTGGTCTTCCGGCGCTCGCTCTATGTGGTGAAGGACATCCGGACAGGGGAGGTGTTTACCGCGGAGCATGTGCGTTCCATCCGTCCCGGCCTCGGCCTGCCGCCGGTACATATCGACGAGGTGATTGGCAAGAAAGCGGCAAAGGATATCAAGCGGGGAACAGCGCTTAGCTGGGACTTAGTGGGTAAGGCTTAAGGTCATCAGGATCATCGGGTCCTCGCCTCCTGTTTTCCTGAAGCCAAGCTTCGCATGCAGCTTCAGGCTGGGAGGGTTATCCGAGCGCACTTCGGCGCGGATGGTTTTCAGTTTCAATGTTGCTGCGGCATAGCGCAGTCCTAGCCGGCACATGGCGGTGCCGGCGCCCTTAGGGAGATTATCCCAGCCGAGATAAAACCCCCATTCAGCCGACTGGGCGGCCGAATCGATATGGGTGAAGTTAACCAGCCCGAACGGGATGCTTTGCGCTTCAGCTATCAGATAGGAGCTGTCGGCGGGTCGGCTGGCGAACCAGTGAGCATGTTCTTTGGGCGTAATTTCCTGCTGGTGACGCATGGCCTGACGCACTCGCGGCTGGTTGCGCCAGTGAAGCAGCAACTCGCGGTCGGCTTCTGCAAGGAGGCGTAGCTGCATCTGGGATGCAAGATCCGTGGGAGAGACAACCGGCTGCCAGTTAAGCACCTGTTGCGTGGTGATAAATTGTCCCGGTGTGTAAAGTGCATCGTAAATGGCACTGAGCTGCGCATAATCCTGCGGCGTATCGAGTGTCCAGCGGTGAAATGACAGGTTCTCATCCGAGGCGAAACAGGTCAACCTGAATTGCAGCGGGCGGCGGTAGAGATAAGGGGTTACATGCTCCCGTTCATAAGGATCGCGGGCTTGCCGGGCAGCGGCTTCCAGTGCTGCGAAGCTGAACAGTTCGGCATCGAGCCCTTGTGGAAAGCTGCGCAGCGGGATGACATCGCTCAAGTAATCGCATGACATTTCCTTCCAGCGCCTGCACATCGCCGCAAGCACGTCCGGGTCGATCAGCGGGCAGTCGGCGGTGACGCGCATAACATTTTCGGCGCCATGCGCCTTGGCCGCCTGATAATAGCGGTCGAGCACATCCGTTTCGCTGCCGCGGAAGCAGGGCACATCCCATTCCTGGCAGCGTGCCTCAACGATATCGTCGACCGGCAGGGTGGATGTCGTCACCACCACCTTATCCAGCGCCTTACAGCTTTTGACCCGCTGAATCACGTGCCACAGCGCCGGCTGCCCCGCCAGTGGCTTCATCACTTTCCCCGGCAGGCGCGTTGAGCCCATGCGTGCCTGGATGATGCAGACCGGGCGCCTCATAAAAGATTGGACAGCGCTTTCGCCACCTCATCCTGCATTGTATCCGTCAGGCCCGGATAGAGCGGCAGGGAAAGTGCCCCGGCATAGAAGACTTCGGCACGCGGGAAATCGCCGGGGCGGAAGCCCAGCTTGCGGTAATAGGGCTGCAGATGAATGGGGATGTAATGCACATTGACGCCGATGCCTGCCTTGCGCAGGCCGTCATATAGCGCCGCCCGTCTGGTTTCTTCTACATGGATGATATACAGGTGCCAGGCGCTCTCCGGGTCATGAGGTGGCAGTGTTAGAGACAGGTTATTCAGCTTTTCTCGATAGCGCGCCGCCAGCCGCCGCCGCTCGGCGACGAAGCGGTCGAGCTTTTTCATCTGGCTTTCTCCCAGCGCCGCCTGGATATCAGTCAGGCGGTAATGGTAGCCGAGCAGCTGCATCTCGTAATACCAGCCGCCTTCCTTCCGAGCAAATAACAGGTCGGTGTCGCGGGTGATGCCATGCGTGCGCAACAGCGTAAGCGAACGGGCAAGGGCGGCATCGTTGGTTACTACCATTCCACCTTCGCCGGTGGTGACGGACTTGACAGGATGGAAGCTGAACAACGTGGCGTCGCTGTAAGCGCCAGCACCGACGGGCTTGCCCTGACAAACAGCGCCCAGCGCATGCGCCGCGTCTTCGATGATGCGTATACCGTGCGGGCGGCACAGGCGGGCAATGGACTCCATATCGCAGGCGCGCCCCGAGAAGTGCACCACGACCAGTGCCTTGGGCAGGTTTCCACCTGCCGTTGCAAGCTTCGCTTCCAGCGCTGCCGGATCAATATTGCCGGTCGCCGGATCGACATCGACAAAATCTACCGCTGCGCCGCAATAGCGCGCGCAGTTGGCAGAGGCGACGAAACTGATGGGTGAGGTCCAGACCGTATCGCCGCTGCCGATGCCCAGTGCCAGGCAGGTCAGGTGCAGTCCGGCCGTGCAACTCGATACCGCTACTGCGTGACTGGCGCCGCAATAGCTGGCGACCGCTTCCTCGAAGCGGGCAATGGTAGGGCCCTGCGTGATGAAATCCGAACGCAGGACCGAGACCACCGCCGCGATGTCATCCTCGTCGATCTGCTGGCGGCTATAGGGGATCATGGCTTAGGGGCAGTTCTTGGCGATCATATCGCGTAGCTCAGGAGCGGTTAGAAACACATTGTCGCGGGAATTATATTCGAAACCGGGCGCTACCAGCTTGCCCTGCTCGCCCAGCCGGTTGATTTCCAGGTTGCGTGGCCGGTTGAAGGCAAAGGCGGGCTTGATGACGAAGTGATCGTCAAACTCCAGCGTCACTTTGCTGCTGTCGGCGGGGCACATCACCTCGTGCAGTTTTTCGCCCGGACGTATGCCTACGACGTGCGTCTTGATGCCGGGCTGCAGCGCTTCAGCAAGCGTGAGGATATCGAAGGAGGGAATTTTTGGTACGAACAGCTCACCTCCCTGCATGCGGGAAAAGCTCTTAATAACGAAATCCACTCCCTGCTGCAGGGTGATGGAGAAGCGGGTCATCTTGGGGTCGGTGATGGGGAGGCTTTTCTCGCCATCGGCAAGCAGCTTGCGGAAAAATGGAATGACCGAACCCCGCGAGCCCATCACGTTGCCGTAGCGTACCACGGAAAACTCGGTGGTGAGCTTGCCGCGGATATTATTGGCAGCGATGAACAGCTTGTCGGAGACCAGTTTGGTGGCGCCATACAGATTGATGGGAGCGGCGGCCTTGTCAGTGGAGAGGGCGATGACCTGGCGGACATTGCGCGCCAGCGCGGCGGCGATCACGTTCTCGGCGCCCTGAATATTAGTCTTGATGGCCTCACCAGGATTGTATTCCAGCGCCGGCACCTGCTTCAGCGCCGCTGCATGGATCACGAAATCGACGTCGATGAAGGCGCTTTCGAGGCGCTCGGCGTCCCGTACATCGCCCAGGAAATAGCGCATGCAGGGCGCATTGAAGCGGCGCTGCATCTCGTACTGCTTATATTCATCGCGGGAAAACACGATGATGCGCCGGGGGCGGTATCGCGCCAGCAGCGTCACCACGCAGCGCTGACCGAAGGAGCCGGTGCCGCCGGTAATCAGTATCACCCTGTCGTCAAACATCGAATAATTCATCTATTTTTTTGAGAAGTAAATGAATACGGTGAAAATGTCACGCATTTGATAGCGCAGGGAGTAGCCGGGAAGGAAGAAATTCTTTAACGCGTGGTAGTGTTTATTATGGTTTCTTTATAGCATTCAGGGTTAGTCTAAAAGACTAGGAATTTGGAAAGTATTATGTGCATTCTAATGTTTTACAGACATTAACCGGGTATCTGACGGCTAGCGAAGCCGCTGAATTCTTGGGTATAGACACCGATATTCTGCGGGACTGGGATAAAAGCGGGAAACTCAAGCCGATAAACACGCAAAGCGGAGCCTTATACCGGCGGCAGGATCTGCTGACAGTGGCGGACACACATTGCAGGGTTGAAGCCTATAATGCTTTTATCCCTTCCATAGGCGAAGTTCAGGCGTTGCTGGCAGCCGTCGTTGAATCTTCCGAGGATGCCATCATTACCAAAAGCCTGGAAGGATGCATACTCTCCTGGAATCAATCCGCCGAAAAACTTTTCGGGTATACTGCTCACGAGGCGATTGGCCGGTCCATCCTGATGCTCATTCCTTCTGATCGGCGGAATGAGGAGCATATGATTATCGAGCGCCTCAGACGGGGTGAGCGTATCGACCATTATGAGACGGTGCGCGTTACGAAGGATCGCCGGCTAATCGATATTTCGTTGTCCATCTCTCCATTATGCGACCGGAACGGAAATGTTATCGGAGCCTCCAAGATAGCGCGTGACATTACCGAGCAGAAGCGCCTGCGGAACGCGCTGGAAGAAGCCAACCGGCGCAAGAGCGAATTCCTTGCGACCCTTGCCCATGAGCTGCGCAATCCGCTGGCTCCGATTAAAAACGCGCTTCACATTCTCGCATCCCCTAAAGCCACGGCGGGAATGAAGGAGGAGGCGCGGCAGATGATGCAGCGCCAGGTACATCAGATGAAGCGTCTGATCGACGACCTGATGGATGTGTCACGCATCAACCAGGGCAAGATCGAGCTGCGGAAGGAACGGCTTGCCTTAAGCGATGCCATCCAGACAGCGGTCGAAATCGCCCGGCCGATGATTACGGAGAAGCGGCACGAGCTTACAATTACCCAGCCGCACGATCAAATCTGGCTCGAAGGGGACAAGGTACGGCTGGCGCAGGTATTTGCCAACCTGCTCAACAATGCCGCCAAATATACCAACGAAGGCGGCTGCATATCGCTGATAGCCCGCCGGGAAGAGGGAGAAGCCGTCATTTGCATCAAGGATAATGGTATTGGTATTCCGCCAGAGAAGTTGCCTGTTATCTTCGATCTGTTCGTGCAGATCGACCGATCCCTCGAGCGCACCCAAGGTGGCCTAGGGATTGGATTGACACTGGTCAAGGAACTGGTGGAACTGCATGGAGGTAGTATAGAGGCTTCAAGCGAAGGGGAAGGGAAGGGCAGCGAGTTCCTGATACGCCTGCCTTTGCCTACTGCCCATACAGAGTCGGTGCCTGATACGCCGCCGGCAGAAGGGTCCGGCAAAAGGCACCGCATACTGGTCGTGGATGATAACGAGGCGTCGGCCAAGACGCTGAGCTGGACGCTGGAGGTGATCGGACATGAGTCAAAACTGGCAGAGGATGCGGAAACCGCCCTCGAAACGGCGCGCGCTTTCCGTCCGGACGTGATTCTCCTCGACATAGGGCTGCCGCGCATTAGCGGTTATGAGTTATGCCGGCGGCTACGGCAGATGCCGGAAACCAGGGATGCCACTATTATTGCGCAGACCGGCTGGGGACAGGAGGAGCACCGCCAGCGCTCCCGCGAAGCCGGGTTCGATCATCATTTGGTCAAGCCGATCGATATCCAGTCGCTGCAGCAATTGCTGGCAACGCTGGAGAAAAAATAGGGGGGTTAAAACAACGCCAACTGTCCCGCCTCCACCCGGCGAAAGTGCTCGGTGGAAAGCCCATTACCGCGTCTGTTCAGCCCGTAGCGCTCGCGGGCACTTTTGAACAGCCGTTCGATATGCTCGGCGTAAATGCCTTCCCCGCTCATGCGGCTGCCGAAGGTGGCGTCATACAGCTTGCCGCCGCGCACGTCCCGGATGCGGTTCAGCACCTTCTGCTTGCGTAAGGGGTAATGCTGGTCAAGCCAGGTCTGGAACAGGTCCTTTACCCCGTAGGGCAGCCGCAGCATCACATAGGAGGCGGATAACGCGCCCGCCCCGGCCACCGCTTTGAGCAGGGACGGAATCTCATAATCGGTAAGGCCGGGAACAATCGGCGCCATGTTGACGCTGACCGGGATGCCCGCCTTACTCAGCTCCTCGACCGCCTTCAGCCGCAAAGTCGGCGTCGAGGCGCGCGGCTCCATATTGCGTGCCAGCTCCTTATTGAGCGTGGTAATGGTGACGACGACATGGATGGCATCATATTTCGCCAGCTCCTTAAGCAGGTCGATGTCGCGCGTAACGAGATAATTCTTGGTGATGATGAAGGCGGGATTTCGGAACTCAGCGAGGACTTCGAGGCAGCCGCGCGTCAGCTTCAGCTGACGCTCAGCGGGTTGGTAGCAGTCGGTGACACCGCTCAGCCCGATCGGCGCCGGTTTCCATGACTTCTTCAGCAGCTCGGCGCGTAAGAGGGAAGGAGCTTCCATTTTGGCGAATATCTTCGTCTCGAAATCCAGTCCCGCCGACAGGCCAAGATACTCATGCGTCGGGCGCGCGTAGCAATAGATGCAGCCATGCTCGCAGCCGCGATAGGGGTTGAGCGAAGGGCTGAACCCCACGTCGGGACTGTCATTGAACGACACCACGCTGCGCGAAGAATCCCTGAAAATCTGCGTCTCGACCTGTCCGGCTTCCGCTTCCTGCACGTAGGTAACCTCGACGCGTTCGAACCGTCCTTTGGTCATTTCTCCGGTGCCTCGGCCGCGCACGGATTTGCGGGCGAGCAGTTCCTCCTCGTCGTCGAACATGAGATTACCCGAAAGGCTTTATATGATTGGTGCTGATCGGGCGGACCGATAACAGCATCACGCCGCAGATCAGGTTCTCGACATCCGGATTCAGGGTGATCGGGTCGTATTTTTTGTTATCCGGCTCCAGCCAGACGCGCGAGCGCAGCTTCATGTAGCGCTTGAGTGTGACGCCGCCATCGATGACCGCCAATACCACGTCGCCGTGCATCGGCTCGATCTTGGTGTCGATCATGGCTAGATCGCCAGCGAAGACGGTTGGCTCCATACTGTCGCCTTCGACAGGATGAAAAAATGTGCCGTCCGGGTGCCTGATGAGGTCGTTCAGGTTTAGGTAACGCTCGATATAGTCGATGCTGGCCTTCATCAGCCCCATCGGCACCTTCATCGCATAGACCGGCAGGTTGAAGCCTTTATGCTCAATATAATGCATGATAGACTGTTCCATGCTGGCTGGGATGCGCATGGGTTTGGTCGGCTCGCCGTATTTGTATTTCGGGCCGCTGCCCGGTCGTGCGCCGCCATGCTTCGGCAAATGGATAACTTTCTGTTCTTTATAAGATTTCTTCTTGACCGGCATTGCATTTTTCCTCACTGTTTGAATATGTACATATTCAAGATTCCGGCGAAAAATGCAAGGGGAATTTATTCCGGATCGATCTTAAGCGCGCGCAGATGGGAGACAGCGATTTTCTGGCGCACCTTAAAGAAATCCGCCCACGGATCTTTCTTGCGCTCAAGGCGTTCACCTATAGTTTCAATGGTGAATTGTGTCGGTTTCAGAGTAGATTTCAGTTCTTCCCAGGACAACGGCGCGGCGACCGGCGCGCCTTCACGGGCACGGGCGGAGAAGGGGGCGACGGCAGTAGCGGTCAGCTCGTTGCGCAGGTAATCCACGAATACCTTTCCCACGCGGGCCTTCTTGCTTAAATTCGCCGTGTAGATGTCCGGGCTGTCCTCGGCCATGGAAAGCGCCACTGCCCGCGCGAACGCCTTGATTGCTGGCCAGCGGTAGTGGCGGGTGATGGGCACCGTCACATGCAGGCCCTTGCCGCCGGTGGTTTTCAGAAAGCTCTCAAGCCCGAATTCGCGCATGCGCTTCCGTACCTCGCGTACGCCTTTAATTACGTTTTCCCATGGTGCGGCAGGGTCGGGATCGAGGTCGAAGATGATACGATCCGGCGCATTCGGCTTATCACTCAGGCAGCCCCATGGATGCAGCTCGATGACGCCCCACTGGATAAGGGTAATAAGCCCGTCTACGTCCTTTATCATCATGTAGTCTTCGTCTCTGTCCTTTACCTTGACCCGCGCGACATGCAGGTGCACCGACTGGCCGCGTGCGATGTGGCGCTGGAAGAAGCACGGCTCGCCGGAGCCTTCCGGGCAGCGGATGGTCGAAAGCGGGCGGTTTGCCACATGCGGTAATAGATGTTCGGCCACGCTGAAGTAATATTCGGCGAGCCGCAGCTTGGTGATTGAGGTGCCGGGATAGATAATGCGGTCAGGATGCGAGATGCGCAAGCCAGCCACCTCGCCATCCTTGCTGTTCTTTTTGATGCCGGTTTTTTTTGCCGCGGCAGGCTTTGCCGTTCTCCGGGCAGGTCGGGAAGCCAAGGAAATCGGCTCCTCCCGCTTGACTTCCTTGGCCAGCTTATCCTCGCGCAGCCCCTGATAGGAAGGATGGCGCAGGCGCCCATCGCCGGTCCATTCGGTGAACTCGACTTCGCATACCAGCTGTGGCCTGACCCAGTGCGCGCCGCGCCTGCCGTCGGCGGGGACATGGGCATAGGGCGAGGTTTTCTGCTTCAGGGCTTCGAGCCTTTTGCGCAATTCGCGGGAGGTTTCGTTATCGAAGCCGGTACCGACCCGCCCGGCATAGATGAACTTGCCCTTCTCGTAATAGCCGAGCAGCAGGGCGCCCACGCCCGGTCCGCCGCGGGTGGGGAGGGTAAAGCCGCCGATGGCGAATTCCTGCCGCATATGGCATTTTACCTTGAGCCAGGTTTTACCGCGACCACTGGTGTAAGGCGCATTCAGCCGCTTGGATACCACCCCTTCCAGTTTCATGCGGCAGAGCTTTTCCAGAAAAGCCGTATCGCGCTCTTGCACATGCTCGCTGTAAAAGATGCGATCGGCAAATGCTTTTTTCTTCAGCAGCGGCTCCAGTTTCGCTTTACGTTCGGCCAGCGGCAGGCCGGTCAGAAGCTTGCCGTTTAAATACAGCAGGTCAAACACGTAATATTGCAGCTGGTTGCCTCTGCCTTCACTGATGGCGTCTTTCAGCATCTTAAAACTACTATCACCATTCTGCGCGGGGACCACTACCTCGCCGTCGAGGATGGCGGTGTCGGCGGGGAAATAGGCCAGCCGGTCGGCCAGCATCTGGAAACGTACGGTCCAGTCCTTGTTGTTGCGCGACAGCATACGCGCCTTGCCATCATGGATGTAGGAAAGCATGCGATAGCCATCGAATTTAATTTCATGCGCCCAGTCCTCGCCGGTGGGCATGGTATCGGTCAGCGTGGCCAGCTGCGGCGGGATGAAGGAGGGCAGGGGCGGACTTCTTTTCTTGTTGGATGGTTGTCTTATCCGGGGCTTGTTTTCATGTCTCGGCTTGCTTTGCCAGACCTTGTCGGCGGCGGCCGCGATTTCTTCCATGGTGCGCCCGCTCGCGACACTGGTGAGATTTTCTTCGAGGAGGCGATCGTTGTCGTTGGCGTGGGCGATGGCATCAGTATGCTTGATCAGGAGCCAGTTATTGCGGCCTTTGTCTTCCGGGCGCGGCTTCATGCGCACCAGCACCCATTCGCCGGAGAGGCGTTTACCATGCAGGCGGAACTCCAGCTTGCCTTTCCTCAAACTCTCGTGCGGATCACCGACCGGCTCCCAGCTCCCTTCGTCCCATAGCATCACCGTGCCGCCTCCGTACTGCCCTTTGGGGATAATGCCTTCGAATGAGCCGTATTCGATGGGGTGATCTTCCACTTCGACGGCGAGACGTTTTACCTCTGGGTCGAGGCTGGGGCCGCGCGTCACCGCCCAGCTTTTCAGCACCCCGTCCAATTCCAGGCGGAAGTCATAATGCAGGCGCGTGGCGGCATGTTTCTGGATCAGGTAGCGCCGGCCGGTGTTGCGGCCGAGGGTGCCGGCCGGTTCGGGGGTTTTATTGAAATCGCGCTTCTGGCGGTAGCGCGCCAAACTGCTGCGCGCCATGGTCAACTCGCCTTCCGGCGGCGCGGCGATGGCGTTCTGGCTTTACTCCTCGACGAAGATTTGGCGGCGGCAGCGCGTTTCTTCGATTTTTCCCCAGGCGCTGCTTCCTGCTCCTTAAGGCTCTTGCGCAACGCGTCCATCAGGTTGACCACCTTGCCGGTAGGCTTTTCCTCTATCACTTCACGCGGGGCCCGGTGCTCGAGCTTGGCGTTGATCAATTCCTGGAGCGCCTCGCGGTAATGGTCGTGAAACTTCTCCGGTTTGAATTTGGCGGTCTTGCGCTTGATCAGTTCCTTGGCGAGGCTCAACTCCTCCTTATCCACCGGGCCTTCTTCGATATCGGCGAAATAGGGGTCGCTCTTGCGAATTTCGTCCTCGTAGCGCAGCGTTTCCAGCATGATGCCGCTACCGCAGGGTTTGATGGCGCAGAGACGTTCGCGCCCGCCAACCGCCAGCTGACCGATGCCGATCTTGCCGGTTTCGCGCAGTGCTTCGCGAATGACAATGAACGCATCCTCGCCGCTCTTGCCATCCGGCGTCACGAAATATGGAGTCTCAAAATAGATGGCGTCAATGGCTCCATGATCGACGAATTCCTTGATCTCCAGTGTTTTCTTGGAAGGGATTTTCAGCTCCTTGATCTCCTCCGGATCGATGAGGACATATTCGCCTTTTTCCACCTCGTAGCCCTTGACGATGTCCTCGCGGTCGACCGGCTCGCCGTCCACCACGTTCTGATGGCGCACCCGCTGGCCGGTCGGGCGGTAAATCTCATGCAGCGGAATCTGGCGGGAGCGCGACAGGGCGGGGTAGATGTTGACCGGCAGCGACACCAGCGACAGCCGGATCTGCCCGCTCCAGTAGGGCCTAAGCGCCATGGTTAGCTCCCGTTATAGCCACCGACGATGGGAAGGATTTCGCCGGTAATGTAGCTCGAGCAGTGCGGCGAGGCGAGATACACATAGGCTGGGGCGATCTCCTCCGGTTGGGCGGGACGCTTCATCGGCGTATTCTCACCGAAATGTACGATGTCGGTTTTTTCCTTGTCGGCCGGATTGAGCGGCGTCCAGACGGGACCGGGCGCAATTGCATTGACACGGATCCCGCGTGGCACAAGATGCGCTGCCAACGAACGGGTGAAAGCATGGATGCCGCCTTTGGTTAGCGAATAATCGAGGAGGTTCTTGTTGCCGAGCAATCCGGTGACCGAGCCGGTATTGATGATGGCGCTGCCTTCCTTCAGGTGCGGCACCGCCGCCTGCGCCATATGGAAATAGCCATAGAGATTGGTCTTCATGGTGCGGTCGAAATGCTCCTCGCTTAAGTCTTCGAAACGCGACACGTGCAACTGGAAGGCGGCGTTATTCACCAGCACGTCGAGCCGCCCGAAGCCAGCGATGGTCTTTTTCACCGCGTCGAAGCAGAACTTGCGGTCGGCAACGTCGCCCTGGATTAGCAGGCATTTGCGTCCTTCCGCCTCCACCATGCGTTTCGTTTCCTCGGCATCCTCCTGCTCCTCGAGATAGACAATGGCCACATCGGCCCCTTCCCGCGCATAGAGAACGGCCACCGAGCGGCCGATGCCGGAATCCCCGCCGGTGATGATGGCTACCTTGTCCTTCAGTTTCTCCGACCCCTTATAATAGGGCGCATCATACATTGGCGTCAGCTTCAGTTCGGCCTCGATACCCGGTTTCTCGAGGTGCTGGCCTTTCAGCGGTGGCTCGGGGTATCGGCGCGCGCCAGCCTGCATGGCCCGCTTTGCCTCTTCCTTGGGATGTTCCTTGTCGGCCTGCGCGACCCGATCCTGAATGGCGCGTTGTGCTTCGGCGGTCTGTTCCGCTTCCTGTTCGTAACGTCTGGATGGATGTGCCATTGTTAAATCACTCCAAAGATATTCAGCAGAATAATGACTGAGATCGGAACCCCGAACAGCCACAGCAAAAAGCTTCTCATAGGTGTTTCTCCTCTCTTTAGGCAGCAGCCTGCTGATACCATGCTTCGATCTGCGCGCCGATGGCGTTGGTCAGCCCCTGGCTTTTGATTTCACTGATCTTCCATTTCCCGTCCTGCTGGCGTATAACGCCCAAATGCTGCTTGTTAAGCGTGATGTCGAGATGGAAGCAGGCGCCGTCATCGCAGGCAGTCGGCACCGGCACCGCCGTGCCCTCATACAGTTTCTTATTGTATTCGACCTTGAGCGGGATAGGCGTTAACTGCTCTGGATCTTGCTCCATTTCCTCGATCAGCCCCTTCAATATCGCTACCAAGTGCTTGCGTTGCGCTTCGCCGGAGGCGCTCCAGTTCTCTCTGCCCGCTCGCTTGTGCGAGAGCTTGTATTTCAGCCCCACCATCTGTGTCATGTAATCGTTGGCGTTCAGTTTCTCGACGTACTGATGGGCGATGATGAACCAATGATAGGCCGTGCCGACCGGCACGCCGCTGCCCTCAGGCGCCCTGCCAGCGCGGCGCTTGGTAGTGCTATAGGTCATCTCCCATTTTTCCGGTGAGACTTTTTTTTCCTTCCAGTCGCCCTGATCATAATGCCAATGGTGGCTGCGTCCTACCTTCATGCCGGTATAGTGCTTGCCTTCGAATTCCTTGAAGCGGTCATAGGCGCTGGGAGTTTGCTTGACGGTCCTTCCCCCAGACGTATAAGGCATGCTTTTCCGGGGCATATTATTACATCTGCCGGATGTGCTTGAGGTGCTGTTCAAGCGCCGGGAGCGTTTCTGCCGCGAAATCCTTCAGCGGCTTGTTATCGCCGTTTTGTGCATAATCACTAAATAGGCTGACCGCTTCTTCATGAGCATCAGTCTGCAAGGCGATGTACTGACGGTCGAATGATTCGCCGGAGGCGGATTGCAGTTTGTCCATCAGCATTTTGTGCCTGGTATCCAGTGTCTGCTCCGGCTTTATGTCCGAGCGCGAAAAGGAAAGAACCTGTTTGAGCTTTTCTCCGGTTTTGGTGTGATCATTCACCATCTGCTGCGCGAAGCTCTTCACCTCTTCGGTCTTTGCCTTCTTCAGGGCAAGTTCGCTGGACTCGATCTCGAAACGGTTGACGATAGAGGCCTGCCTAACGAACTCCTGCGCGGGCGGGGTTTTATCCTGCGCTATCGCTGCCAGTGATAACAGGCCAGTCAGGCTGAAAACGACAGCTACGGTGAGTGCGCGCATAAATACTCCTGCTGAATTGGCGGATAAGATTCGATGTTAACTGTATGTAAATCAAATTGCCGTAGCGAGTTCCGGCGGGGAAATAAAAAGCACATCAGGCTGTCGGGGCTTCCTTTAATTATATCGTCAGGAATGTCAGCGCGCCTGGAATCAGCCGGACGTGCAGCCGGATGGGGACGTCATGCTCGTATGCCGTATCATCTACGTGATAGTGCTGCCCATGCCATTGCAGATGAATTTCCCTTACGCGATGCGTTTGCAGCCTAACCGGAGGGGAACGACCTTCCATCAGGCAGGCGAGAAAGTCGGAGACCACATCGCGCTCATCCTCGCTTACTAGCGTAACATCCAGCATCCCGTCGCTTGGATCGGCTGCCGGTGCCAGGCATAGGTTCGGTCCGGCGAAGCGGGTATTCATGATTTCGATCATTAGGTAACGGCCTGACCGAGGCTGCCCATCCAGCGAAAACTCGCCCGCATGCCCCTCGTACTGGCCGACGATATCCAGTTGATGTTTCAGCGCACTGTCCAACTCCTCCTGGCGGCTGACTGCTTCTTTGGCTCCTTCCCGCTGGCGGATTAGTCGCGGAAACATTCCCAGTCCGACCGATTCGAGAAATATGTGCTCCCCCTCAGGGCTCTTCACCCAGCCGGCATCGAAAGATCTTCGCCGGGACAAATCCCAGCGAGCAATGATGTCTGCCGGTTCACCCCGAATGCCCAGCGTTGTGGCGATGTTGTTGGCCGTACCGAGCGGAAGGATGCCGATGGGGATGTTTCTCCCAACCATCTGTCTGGCTATCTTGCCGACCGTACCATCCCCTCCTGCTATGGCGACTATATCGCCTGGGTGGCGCAGCGCCTGCGTAAAGTCTTCCTTCATGGCCTGATAGGTGGACTCATATCCTTTACTACGCAACGCGGTCAGCAGCTGCTCGGGGGAACATTGTTCGAATCCCGCTTCCTGATTATGCAGCAAGGTAACGCGCAGTGTCATGATGACAGGATGACAGCGAGCGCGTAAAGAAGCTATTGCCTCCAGAATTATTCCATGTCGTGGAAGCGCTTATAGGGAGTTTCCGGCAGCGGCAGCGTGTCGATCAGTTCGGCAATGCGTGGGGAGACCTTACCGGGCACACCGAAGAGCATGGAGGGCTTGATGTCGTACCGGAACTGAGGGGAGAGCGCACGCTCGATGGCTTCGCTGATGGCTTGGGTGTCGCAGGGACAGTCGATGACGTTGGATGTACGCAACCGGCCTGCCTGCCGCTCCCCGATATTGACTGCTGCCTTGCCCATGGCCTGCGCTTCGATCAATGCACTGGAGGAGTTGCCGACCAGCAGGTCAGCCTCACGCATTGCACTCAAGTACGCGACAGAACCGAAATGCATGCGAAACAGTGTGCGCGGGTGGCGCAGCATGAAATGCTGCAGCGCGTGATTGATGGCGCGGCCGCCTGCATCGGCATTGGCGCCGCTCATTAGGATGGTGGTATCAGGGAACTGCTCCAGCGCTGCCAGTACAGTGTCGATCTGCCGGTCGGGAGGCAGGCGGCTCAGCGTCTCCGGATGATAGGTGAACAGCATCAGCGGGTTGCCCAGCTTGGCGCCGAACTCCTTTTCCAGCACCGGGCGCGGCAGCAGGGACAGGTGCGCCAGGTTATCAATGGCCGGAGCACCGGTCGTAAAGATGCGCAGCGGATCTTCGCCCAGCTGCCGGATGCGTGCCGCATAGGGTTCACTGCTGGCGAAATGCCAGTAGGCAAGCTTGGTGATGGCATGACGCATCGATTCGTCGAGCACGCCCTCCGTCAGTTCGCCGCCATGCAGGTGGGCGATCGGGATATGCAGCATGTATGCCGCGGAAGCCGCCGCCAGCATCTCGTAGCGGTCCCCGAGGATGACGACGACCGCCGGCTTCAACCGGTCCAGCGTGGCAGCGATGCCGCTCAAGGCTAGTCCCATGGAGGATGCGACATCGACCGGCTTGTCGTGATGCAGCTCGATATCGACGCGCGCTGCGATGGGAAAGCCGTCCGCCTCGATCTCGCGCAACGTCATGCCGTGATCGGGAGAGAGGTGGGTTCCGGTGACGATGAGCTGCAGTTCATTATGCCGCGCCTGCAGTGCCCGCATGATCCAGACCAGATGCGAATATTCGGCTCGGGTGCCGGTGACGATGGCAACGCGCCTAGACATGGGGTAATCCTAAGGACGCGCTGGAGGGCAGGCAGATAATGCGCCGGCAGAGCGCTTCGGTGACGGTGAGCTTGTCACGCAGGCAGTCGCGGTACATGGGGAGCGTATGCAGCGGCGTCCAGAGCGGGCGACAGAGAATCTGCGCTGCATGCAGCGCAGTAAGCGTCTCTTCCAGCCAGCCGTCGCCGGCGCCGTCGGAAAGCAGTGCTACCAGCCAGTAATTGCTCTCCGTGTTCGGCGGCTCCTGCAGGATGCGCACCCCCGACACTGTTTCAAACGCTCCGATATAGCGTTGCGCCAGGGCACGCTTGGCGGAGAGGAAGCGCGGCAACTGCTCCAGTTGCGCGCAACCCAGCGCCGCGTTGAGGTTCGGCATGCGGTAGTTCCACGCCGCCTCATCATGTGCGATTTCCCATGCATGTGGCAAGCGGGCAGTGCTGGTGAGATGCTTCAGGCGTGCATAGATAGCTTCGTCATCGGTGACGATGCCGCCGCCGCCACCGGTGGTGACGATCTTGTTGCCGTTGAAGCTGAAGACTGCGAGTCCTTGCGCGCCGATTTTTTGCCCGTGCGCTGCGGAGCCGAGCGCCTCTGCGGCGTCTTCAATGACAGCTAAATGATATTGTTGTGCGACCTGCTGCAGCGCCTCCATGCGGCAGGGGTGGCCCAGCACATGCACCGGCACCAGCGCCCGGAGGATGCGGCCCGTATGTTTGTTGAACGTTTGCCCATCACGCACGGTGGCGATATGGGCCAGATAGGTGTCGAGCGCCACCGGATCAATGCCCAGCGTCTGCTCCTCGACTTCGACAAAATGCGGCATTCCCCCGGCCTGCACGACGGCGTTGGCGGTGCCGACGAAGGTAAGCGCGGGCATGAGCACCTCATCACCCGGTTTGACGCCGGATATTGCCAGCGCCGCGTGCAAGGCGCAGGTGCCATTGACCGTGGCCACCGCGTAACGTGCACCGCAGGCGGCGGCCAGCGCTTTTTCGAAACGCTCCACAAAAGGGCCTGCTGACGATACCCAACCATCATCAATGCAGCTGCTCACATACGGCTTTTCATTGCCGCCAAAGAGCGGCTCGTGCAACGCGACCGGACGAGAGGCATCGCCGATTACCTGCCCGACGGCATCCATGATCGCCTGCACTGGGGAGGGGTCAGATCGTGTAGCGGCGGATGTCATGGTAACAGGCACGGTGGGTGGGGTCGGCGAACCATTCGATGGTGTGGGCGAGGCCGGTTTTGAGTCCTTCCCGGCCGGCGAGCTTAGGCTGCCAGCCCAGGAGTTTCTTCGCTTTGCCGTAATCGCAGCACAGGCGCTCGACTTCACTTGATTCTGGCCGGAGACGCGCTTCTTCCGTTTTAACGGCGAGGTTCTTTCCCGTAATCTCCCCAATCAGTTGCACCGTTTCACCAATGGATATTTCGAAGCCGCTGCCGATATTGATGACTTCACCGAGCGAGCGATCGTTATCGAGGATGGCGATCAGGCCGGACACCGTGTCGCTGACGAAATTGAAATCCCGCGTCGGATGCAGCGCGCCGAGCGCCAGTTCCCCGGAGCCTTCCAGCGCCTGCAGGATGATGGTAGGCAGTACAGCGCGCAAGCTCTGGCGCGGGCCGTAGGTGTTGAAAGGGCGTGCGATGGCGACCGGCGTGCCGAAGGCATAGTAATAGGACAGTGCCATCTGGTCGGCGCCGATCTTGCTGGCCGAATAGGGAGACTGCCCAACCAGCGGATGTTCCTCGCCGATGGGGACTTGCTGCGCCGTGCCGTAGACTTCCGAGGTCGAGGTATGCACGACCTTGCGCACACCCAGATCGCGCGCTGCTTGCACGACATTGAGCGTGCCGGTGACGTTGACATCGACATAGGAGGCGGGTGCGACGTAGGAGTAAGGGATGGCAATCAGCGCAGCCAGATGCATCACCGCGTCCATCCCGCGTATCGCCTCGCGTATCGAGAACGGGTCGCGCACGTCGCCCATCACCAGCTCGATTTTCTTCACGGTTTCTTCCGGCAGGGCGTCGAGCCAGCCGTGGCGACCGAAAGAATTATAGAGCGCCATGGCGCGCACGCGGCGGCCCTGCGCTACCAGCGCTTCGACCACATGCGAGCCGATGAAGCCGTCGGCGCCGGTGACCAAAATGTTTTCGAAAAACTGCGTCATGCAACCTGTTTCGCTACGCTCTGCGCTTTGGTGAAGCTTCCCGGCGCGACAATGGAGTTCTGGATCACCACCGCGCCGCTGCCGATAAAGGCCGTGTCGCCCACCTGTGCCCCTCCCAGCACCACGGCGCGTGGAGCAATGTGCGCGCCGGGGCCGATTATCGCGTCATGCTCGATCACCGCACCGCTGTTGATTACAGCGCCCTCGCCGATACGTGCGCGGCTGTTGATGATGGCCCCGGCCAATACCTGCGCCCCTGTCCCGATGGTTGCCGAGGGGCTGACGATGGCCGATGGATGAACGATGGGAGGAAAAACCGCGCCCTGCCGGGTGAATTGCCGCAGCACGCGCAACCGTTTCTCGAGCGCGTCGCAGGTGAGGCCGACATAGCCCATGATGAGCTGCGCGTGCTTCGGCAGACTTGTGGCCAACTGCTCGTCAGTCAGGTGTTTGACCCCTGCCTTATCAAGCCAGTCGCACGCTTTAGGGTCGGCATAGGCGGTGAGTGCCGCCCCGGCCAGCGCATCGACGATGCTGCCCGCATGACCGCCGGCACCGATCAGAATCAGGGGACTGGCGGCGTCAATACTCATGAGGCGATTTCGATAAAGAAGCGCTTTGCCTGTTCGAGATCATCGAGTCTCCCTATATCAACCCAATCTTCCTGCATGGAGAAAACGCCGACGCGCTGCTTGGTCCTGACCAGCGAAGTCAATACTGCCGGCATGTCAGAGGGGGTGTTTTTAGGCACGGATTTCAGGGCCTGCGGCCCAAGCACGTAAATTCCGGCGCTAATCATATCCTCATGCACCGGCTTCTCGACAATGGCGGCGAATAAACCGTTTTTAGTCTCGATTACGCCGTATGGTACTTCCGAGCGATGCGTGCGGGCGCAGACGGTGGCGGTGTATTTACCTTCCAGATGGAAATCCATCAGCTCGGCGAAGTCGAGCGAAGAGAGGATATCGCCGTTGATTACGATAATTGGTTCGGTTTGTTCAGGCAGTAGCGACAGCGAGCCAGCGGTGCCCAGGAAATTTTCCTCGCGCAGATACTCAATGTTGCAGCCGAAAGCAGCACCGTCGCTGAAATATTCTTCGATGATGTGGCCCAGATGGTTGACGGCGATCGCAAAACGCGAAAAACCGTAATGCAGGAAACGCTGGGTAATCCATTCCAGCATGGGGCGTCCGCCCACTTCCAGCATCGGTTTAGGGATATCGGTAGTCAGCGGCATCAGGCGCTTTCCCTTGCCGCCCGCCATGATGACCACGAGATTGCTGCGCGAGGGATATTTCAGGCCCGACAGCGTATCATAGGCGACCAGCCCGGCGATGCGCCCCTTGTCGGTCACCAGCGGGATGTGCTTGATACCCATGGTACGCATCATCTCCAGAATACGGGCGCGCGGTGCGTCCACCGGCAGCACGTAGGGATCCGTGTGCATGACATCGCGCACCGGCGAGTTCAGGGTGCAGCCTTTGAGGAGAGCCCGGCGAATGTCGCCGTCCACTACCGATCCGATCAGCCTGCCTTCCTGATCCACCACCAGCACGATCTTGGCAACCGCGCGGTCCAGCATCTCGATGGCGCGCAGCATCGGTACATGCGCTTCAAGAGTCACCTCGGACGCATCGATCAGCGGATGCGGGGCAGCGTTCATTTCAGTTCCTCAGCCTCGATAAAATCATCGGCAGCATAATCGCGTTTGGACCGCTTGCCAAGCAGCTCCCATAGCTGGTTGGGGGCGAGATCGCCTTCGGCAGGACGCTTGCAGGTGAGGTTCGCTTCGTTGAAAACCTCGTCTTTGCCGATGAATACGCTGGCCACGACGCTGCGGCGAGTGAGGCTGCGCGTGTCCCTTTCTTCCGGCTGGCAGGCTTTTTCCCCGGTTCCCATCCCTTGCTCCGTATCGCGTACCGCCTGCACCATTTCACGCAGCGCATCGGCGGAAAGTGAGGCGGCATGGTCGGGTCCTTGCGCTTCCACATTGTACGTAAAATGCTTCTCCAGCACGCGCGCACCGCATGCCGTGGCGGCGATGGCCATGGTGATGCCCTGGCTATGATCAGAGAGTCCGACCGTCAGGCCAAATCGTTCGCTCAACGTATCCATGGCGCGCAGGTTCATACTCTCAAAGGGTGCCGGATACTGACTGACGCAATGCAGGAGGGTCACCCGGCCCCGGAGATCGTTCAGCATCTGCGGGGTGGGTTGGGATAACTCGCCCGGATGTTCTTGGGAATGGCTGTAGCCAAAATGCAGGATGGAGAGCGCCACGCCGATTTCATCCAGGCTCGACATGCCGGTGGAGAGGATAATAGGCAGGTTGGTACGCGCCGCTGCCAGCAGGAACGGGCCGTTAACGACTTCGCCCGACGGCAGCTTGAGGTAACGCATGGTTGTGTGGCCGGTGAGATAATCGAGGCTTTCGCGGTCGAACGGGGTGCAAAGGAAATCGATCTTTTTCTCCCGGCAATACTCGGCCAGCCGCGCGTAAGCTTTTTTCGGCAGCACCAGTTTTTCCAGCATGTGACGCTGCGAAATCTGCTGATCGTTAAGGTTAACAGCCTGATAGGCAGCGGTGGGGGCATGGTGGGTGGCCAGCGCGGCAGGGCTGAACATCTGGAATTTGACTGCATTAGCGCCGCCGGATACGGCGATATCCACCAGTTTGCGGGCGATTTCCTCATTACCGTTATGGTTAACACCGGCTTCGGCGATGATGTAGATTGGCTGGTCTTCGGAAAACATACCGCTTGATAACGTAGGGGGACATGCTATGTCAATGAAGTACTTGAAATTTTTACCAATAATCTCTGAGCCACCCTGCGGGAGCCGATATGGGCGTGAAGGTGTTGATTGTAGGCTATGGCTCGATCGGACGCCGGCATGCGCGGGTACTGAAAAATCTGGTGGGAGATATTGCTGTGGTGTCGTCACAGCATGTGGCGGGGCATAGGAAATTCGCTTCCGTCGCCGAAGCGGTGCATGCATTTCACCCGGATTATATCGTCATCTGTACTGCTACCGCCGCTCATGCCGACGCACTGCAGACGCTGAAACAGCTGGGATTTACCGGGCGTGCACTGGTGGAAAAGCCACTTTATGCGCATGCGGCACAGCATGCAGGACCGTATCCTTTTCCCGTGCATATCGCCTACCAACTGCGTTTCCATAAACTGATCGTGGCGTTGCAGGAGGCGCTGGCTGGCCGCAGGACGCTGTCGGCGCACGTCTATGTCGGGCAGCATCTTGCCCAATGGCGTCCTGGGCGCGATCCGAAGGACACGTATTCGGCGCACCGGGCCCAGGGGGGCGGGGTGCTGCGCGACTTGTCACACGAGCTGGATCTGGTTTCTCACCTGTTTGGACCGATCGAGCAGTGGCAGGGCTTTGCCGCCCGCGTCGGCGACGTTACCGTGGATAGTGAGGACGCAGCGGCATTCGTGCTGGGTTGCCGCCGCTGCCCGGTGGTATCGCTGCAGATGAACTGCCTCGACCCGCTACCGAAGCGGGAATGGATCGTCGCTACGTCCGATGCTGGTATACGAGCCGATCTGATACGTTCGACACTGACTGTCAACGATAAGACCACCACCATCACCTGCGATACGGATGAGGCGATGCTAGCCATGCACCAGGCGCTGCTCTCCGGGCAGGACAACACTGCCTGCACGCTGGAAGAGGGGCTTGCGCTGGTGGGGTTAATTGATAAAGTCCCGGTCAGGTAGGTTATGGCAAGATTATGCACCATTTGCGCGCGGGGCGGATCGAAAGGGGTCCCGGGGAAGAATATTCGGCTTTTAAACGGGCTCCCACTCATCGCCCATACCATCGTGCAGGCGCAGGCGACGAATCTGTTCGGCGGTATCGCCGTCAGCAGCGATAGCGATGAAATCCTTGCCACGGGCAAAAAATACGGTGCCGATATTCTGATCAAGCGTTCAGATGTGATGGCCAGCGATGAGTCGGCGAAGTTACCCGCCATCGTGCATGCAGTCACATCGACGGAGGAACAGAAAGGCACGCGCTATGAGGTGGTGGTCGATCTCGATGTCACCTCCCCGCTGCGACTCCCGGAGGACATTATCGCCTGCGTGCGCCTGCAGGAAGAAACGGGCTGCAGCAATGTCATCACCGGTGCGCCGGCCCACCGCTCACCCTATTTCAATCTGGTTGAGTGCGATAGGAATGGGGTCGCTCGTCTTTCCAAGCCGTTGCCGCAAGGCGTGACGCGCCGGCAGGACAGCCCGCCATGCTATGATATGAATGCATCGATTTATGTCTGGAATCGCGATAGGTTAGTTCATGAACCTAAAGTTTTTTATGAAGACACGCGCCTGTATGTCATGCCACGAGCACGCTCGTTCGATATCGATGAGGAGCTGGATTTCGCCATCGTGGAGCTGATCATGGCGCAGAGGAAACAAGCCGCATGAGTTACGCCAGGCTGTTCGATCTATCCGGCAAAGTGGCCGTCGTTACCGGTGGGGCGGGGATTCTAGGCGCGCATTTCTGCGAGGGGCTGGCGGCGTTCGGCGCCCATGTCGTGGTGGTGGACCGCGAGAAAGCTAAGGCAGAGGCGCTGGCGGCGCAACTTCCGGGCAAAGCGCGGGCTATCGCCATCGACATCACCGAGGAAGATCAGGTGGCGGCGATGGTGAAGGAGGTACATAAAACCTACGGGCGCATCGACATACTGCACAATAATGCCGCCACCAAGCCGAAGCAGCTCGAACGTTTCTTCGACCCGGTGAAGGATTTCGACATGAAAGTGTGGGACGAGGTTATGCGCGTCAATCTCAACGCCATGTTCCTGGTCGCCCGCCATGTGGGGGAATATATGGTGGAGCAGGGCAGGGGCAGCATCATCCAGACCGCATCGATTTACGGCGTGGTGGCACCCGACCAGCGTATCTATGCAGGATCTGAATATGAGGGGCATGAAATCAACACGCCTGCCGTCTACAGCGCCTCGAAGGCGGGCGTTATCGGGCTTACCAAATATCTTGCGGCTTACTGGGCAGATAAGGGCGTGCGCGTCAATGCGCTGACACCGGGCGGCGTGGAGAGCGGGCAGAATGCCGCATTCAAAAAGAATTACAGCACGCGGGTGCCAATGGGGCGAATGGGCAAGGCAGAGGAGATGGTGGGAGCGCTGATTTTTCTGGCGTCTGACGCGTCAAGCTACCTGACGGGCCAGAACCTCATCGTCGACGGCGGATTGACGGCCTGGTAGCGCATTCCAGGCGCGCCGGAAACAGAGTATCATCGGTGCCACCAGGTCGTACCAGAAGCCCTTCTGGTTAAAATAGTTGCCGGTGACATCGATTTTCGGCTCCGGATTGTCGCCGGTATAAAGCGTGCCGAACATCCGGTCCCACACTGAGAAGATCACGCCATAATTGGTATCCCAGTGCTCCTGGGTAACGGAATGGTGGATGCGGTGCATGTGCGGCGAAATCAGGATTTTATCGAACCAGCCGTAGCTGATGTTCCAGTCGGAATGGATAAAAATACCGAGCGCATGCTGGATCACGATGATGAGAAAATACTGCTCGGTCGGCGCGCCGAGGATCGCCAGCGGGATAGCCGAGAACACTTTCAGGATCGCCTTTTCGAAGGGATGGTCGCGCGTGCCGGTGATGATGTTCATCTCGGTCGTCGAGTGATGAAATTTATGGATTTCCCACAGCGCCTTGTTTTTGTGCAGCACGTAATGGTTCAGATATTGGAAGAAATCCGCCACGACGAGGAAGATCAGTAATTTAGGGACGCCCTCTTCCATGAAACCGAGCAGGTCGAAGTTGATGAACTTCACCAGCAGGAAATACACAAACACCGGCCCGAAAATGGCAAACAGCGGCACGACGACGAGATAAAGCGACAGACGGTTATAGATAAAGAGTATCAGGTCGGTGCGCGCGCACAGGGAACGCTTTACCGCTAGCCTGTAAAACGCGCTGGCGCGCCAGCCCTTCGGCCAGGATTTTTCCTTCCAGGCATGGCCCCCGACATCAAGCAGCAGCCCCAGCGCAATGAAGCCGGTGGACATCAGGAAATACGGGTCGGTGAAATAGGCCCACCAGCTCTGCTCGGCAAGGCGTTCGAACAGGGCCTTGACGCGCACGCTGGCCGAGGCTCCCACAATATCCGCTGCCAGCGTTTCCAGCGCCTGCAGGTCGAGCGCCAGGTACCAGGCCAGCCCCGCGGTTACCGCCAGTCCCAATAAAGTCGCTCCTGCCGCCAGCAAAAGAACCCTTCGCACCGTGGCATCGCTGGGCGGAGCCATGTCATAGGAAGTCGCGTAATCAGGCATGCAGGGCATATTAGAGGATATGAGACACACATGCAAACATTCGGGAAGGCAGGCAATGGCTAAAACACCGGCAGCGTTACCATCCGGCTGGTCAGCCAGTTCATCACCTGCAGCCGACCATTCCGCTGGCGAAGCGCAATGGGATCGTAGAGCTGCCCCGGCCCCTTGCCGAGGCCCAGACGTTTTTCGATAAACGTAAACTGCTTATCATATTTGAATATATGTCCTTGCAGCTTGTCGATAAGATAGAAATGCGTATCGGTTGCTGCGATATCGTTCACCAGCATCACCTCGGGCAGGGTGATGCGCCGTTCCCGGAAATTATCCAGATCCAGCAGGATCAGCTGATGCGGCACCGTCCAGTCGAAAATGTAGAGCGTATTGCCGATGCGGCGGCATTTGGAGACTTCGCCGACTTTGATTATGGTTTCGCGCGGCGCATCGACCCCCGCCGGGAGCTTCAGGACGCTGCCGCGATTGTCGATCCCGTAGAGTATATCGTTCTGCTGCCAGCATAACACCACCGGTCGCTGATGCGCGATCAGCAAGGGCGAGCTTCCGTCCCACAGCCAGGCGCCATTGCTGTAGAGCGAACCGATGCTTATGCGACCGTCCTCCAGCAGGTCAACCTGACTTGGCAGGCCGAGGCGGAACAGCTGCCTGCTTTCTGGATTTTCAATGATAACGTTCTGCTCGTCGGAGGTGATCCATACGGCTCCGGAGGGCATGGGCAGAAAATCCCATGGTGCGCGGTAGGGGAGATCGGCGTCCTCCGTCGCCGGCATGGCGATACCGGCATCGAGCAGGTTGCGCAGGCAGAAATTGAGTTGCACCAGCCGCATGCGCAGGGAACGGTTGGGCTTCTCGCCGGCCAGCAGTGCAGCGAAGGCGTAGCAGGCCCGTCTGGCTGTTTCCTGCAGCAGCAGCTTATCCGTAAACGGCTCGTGCTGCGTCAGTAGGTGGAAGATAACATCATCCAGCAGGTCGCCGTCGGCTTGCAACATGTCCATCGCGGCAAAGCGATGCATCTGCACAAGGCATTCGCTACGGGAAATGGCATCACCATTGGCTGCCTTCCAGCCGTCGGTGGGGAGTAGCCCGTAGAATGCCACCACGTCGAGTGGACGATTTCTGAAAGCCTCACGCGTAATGGTACGGGCGGTCATTTACCGGCCAACGCGAACACGATGCGCTCTTTGGAATACTTGATGAATTTATGCCTGGAATACCACGGATAAAGCAGGTGTGCCACGTCGCACACATATGCCATCCACGGCTTCTCCCAGACGATCGGCAGTTGGAGCAGGCTGTGGCTTAAGCGACACTTCAGGCCATTCATCTCGAGCGCGGTGCGCAGGGAAGAAGGCGTGAACGGCGTCTGGTGCGTATATTCATCATAGAAAATCTTATACATCCAGCGCCAGTCGGGGGTGAGAATGAGCGCCGCGCCCTGCGGCTTCAGCACGCGCCGGATCTCCGACAGGCAGTGCGAGATTTCCTGTAAGGAAAGGTGTTCAATGCCCATCTTGAAAAACACCACGTCGAAGCGGTCATCGGAGAAGGGAAAGGGCTGATGGCCGATGTCGCAGCGCGCAATGCTGTTTTCCGGCTGGGTATTGTCGATGTCGATGCCGAAGTAGGTGAAGCCCTGTTTCTGGAAGGTTTCGCGGAATCCCCCGGTCCCGCACGCCACGTCGAGCACGCTGCCGCCATCCGGCCTCGGCTCAGCATGGCTCAGCAGGTACCGAATCAGCTGCGCGTCGTAATCAGTATTTTGCCCGCGCGCGCTGTAATTCACCTTCAGGTAATTGGCTTTCATGCTGCCGCTTGTACCCCCTCCTGCATGCGCAGCAGATGCACTGCCGTGCTGCCATCGCGCCCCGCGGAAGCGATGCCGATGGTTGCCAGTTCGCCCGGGTCGATAGTCTGAGCATCGAACGTATACGTATAGTGCCGGCCGGGCTCCTGCACGTCGAAATTGTCGTGGCGATACTGTCCTTGTTTCGTTTTTAACGCCAGGAAGGGCTGCGGGCCAAACAACTTGCCGCGTGAAACCGTGACTGACAGCACATTGTCTTTCACCTCTGCCTGCAGTTGCAAGGGCTCCAGCTCGTGTGGTTCCATATGTTGCGTATGCAACCGTGCCGCGCTTAAGGCTCCGGCATAGCGCATGTTGACATTCGGATATCTTTTCTTCACCGTCGTCAGCATCTCGCGCACCTGGTTCACATCGGGACGGATGTCGCGGTAATCATGGTTGGCGAAGGCGAGGATGGCCGAGCCCTTGTTCCGTGCCTCGCCGAACGCATGATCAACATGGTCCGGTGTTAGAATACGAATGCGGGTGCCCATGTTCATGCAGCGGAAAATCCAGCGGCGGCAATGACCCACTGACTGGTAATCGTCGTGATGCGGATGGTAGCCTGTCCAGCTATGTGGCGCGCGTCGCCAGTCGCCAAAACGGCCGCCGGCCAGGTCCGGCTGGTTATCCTCCTGGCTTCCGGCCTGGTTGGCATAATCATACGGAATCCATTGTTCGAGAAAGGCATGGCTGTCCGGACGCTCGGAGTGGAAGCCGGGCCGGTTGACCAGCGGAAACCAACCGTGATCGATGACGCGACGGGCCAGCACCTGCACCAGCACATCATAGGAATTGACGTAGGAGGTGGCGCATTGCGTCGGGTCACGGGTGAAGGAAAGGGGATGAAAATGCCAATTAAGCTCGTCCGTACTGCTGCCGGTCGCGGCGACCTTGTTTTTATAGAATTCGAACACCGTGCCATAGCCGATGGCCTTGCGGCGGGGGTTTTTCGTGTAGCCCACATGGTCAAGGCAGTGCCAGCTATAGACCCAGCCGCCGCCTGCATCGTCGGGCATGGCGTTCCGGAAAGCAGGAGACATGGCATCGTCGAGCATGACGTCGATCTGCTGCCAGGTTTCATTATACCGCAGCAGCTCCGGTGCCAGCATACGCGCTACGTCTTCCTCCCGGCCATCGAGCGGGAGTTGTTTCTTCTGCAACTGCTCCAGCGTTCGGCGCGATGGCGGAAGATCGATCCCGAAGGTGGCTTTCAGCCGCTCGAATGTCGCCGCCAGCTCCTCGGTCATCGGACCTTCGGTATCGATGCAATGGACAATGTAGAGCGTCGAATTATGCGGTACCGGTGGAGCCATAATATCCCGTCATTGCTACCAGCCTTTCCCGGATTAGCGCAACATTCGTTTCGGCGAAGCATCCGGGCTGAGGCAACTCCCGGCGCGCTGCGCGCAGCGTCGTACTGATATCATTCTCTTCGCTTAAGGTATGCACCGCCTCCGCTAACCGCGTATAATCAGGGATGACAAGGACACCCTCGCGCTCGCTGTAATCGGCATAGGGGTCGTACTGCGAGCCGCGTACGGCAATGGTCGGTTTATCCATCAGCACGGCCTCGTAGCCGATGGTTGAGGTCGAAGTGACGAGAATATCGCAGGTCAGCAGCGCATCGGTAGTATCTTCGGTGGTCGGGCTGACCAGTACGCCTTCCGGCATGGCTTCGGTGGAACCAATCTGGCTCGATGGGTGCAGGCGGATCATCGGGGCAAACCGCGGATCCAGCGCCTTTAGGGCTGCGATCTCGCGGCGGATGCGGCGCGGCCAGTCAGGATTGCCGGGTTCCGGCTGCTCCGCCCACAGCACGACAATGTCGCTTTCCTTTAGCCCACGCGCCTCGCGTAGCCGCGCCCGGCGCGTCTCCTTATCCAGGGGAACGAGCAGATCAAAGGCAGGATTGCCGGTGATGCAGATGCTCTCGGCCGGACGTCCGGCTTCGATCATTTGGCTGCGGAAATGCGCATTGCCGACGAAGAGGTAATGCCCGTTATCGGCGCGCTTCAGCCAGTCCAGGCCTATCGTCGGAAAGAGCGACACGATGCAGAAGCTCGGCACGCCGAGCGCCACTCCGGCGCGAAGCAGGGCACTTTCCATGCGGGGGGAACAGGTGGCGACCACCGCCTCTGCGCCGGATTGCCGGATGATCTGCTTCGCGGTTGCCATCGGCTCGAAGGCAAACATGCCCTGCAGTTGATAGTGTCGCCAAGCTTCTTCTTCACCGAATTCCTCCACCAAATCGCGCATGGCAGCGCCGAGATAAGCAGTCGATTCGGCTTCGCTGATGCCCGCTGCCGGATTGTGATGCCGAGCCATCAGCGGTCGAGCCCAGCGTCTGATTTCCGGATCCTCAGGGTCAACAAAATCGGTAATGCGCTTATGCGGGATGCCAAGTTTGTCATATTGCGTGCCGGCGGTGGTCAGTGCCAGCGGGATGGGGGTGAAGCCGGCCTGCTTAAGCACTGGCAGCAGCGGGATCATCATACGCACATGTGCCGCGCCGTAGCTTGCCAGCAGGATTTTCATGCGGCCTCCGGCGTGGCGGCGAATTCGGGCAGGCGGCGGTAATCCTCGCCGTCGACGAACAGGCGGTGCCAGATTTCAAGCGCCATCAGCGCGCGCAGCGCCCGGGTGTGATTGTGCCGTCCGCCGACATGGGCGTCGATCATACTGCGCAGGCCGGCCGCATTGAACAGCCCGCGCGAGAGCATCCGCTCGGAGAGCAGGAAGTCTTTTACCATTTGGGAAAGATGCGTTTTGAACCACTCGCCGATCGGCACGGTGAACATCTGCTTCGGCCGGTGCAGGATGCCGTACGGCAGGCAATCTTTCATGGCTTCCTTCAAAATATATTTGGTGCTGCCGTTACGCAGTTTGAAATCACCGGGCATCGATAACGCCAGGTCGATCACTCGCGTATCGAGGAATGGAACCCGCGCCTCCAGCCCCACGGCCATCCCCATCCGGTCCGGCTTGACCAGGTTGTTGCCAGGCAGCAGCCAGGTGAGGTCAAGCCATAGCATGCGGTTGACCGGATCGAGGGACCGCGCCTTGGCGAAATCGTCCCACATCAGCGAAAAACTATCGAGCGCTGCAAAGCGTTTCTTCCATTCGGGTGTATAGAGCGCCAGCTTCTCCGCCTGTGCCAGCAGCCCCTGGTTGGCGAAGTAGGCCTGCTCGAATGTATTGTAATCGGCGCTGGCATAGTGCTCAATGAATGGGATGTAACGCTCATATCCGCCAAGCAACTCATCACCTCCGTCGCCGGTCAGTACCACCTTGACATGCTTTGCTGCCAGCTGTGACAGGATATGCGTCGGGATAAAAGAGGCATCGCCATGCGGTTGCTCGCAATAATGAATGGCAGCAGGCCAGATCGACAGCAGGTCGGAACGGGCGCATTGCATATGGTGCTTCGTGCCGAACTGCTTCGCCACCTGTTCCGCATAGGGTGCTTCGTCATAGCGCGGATCATCGAAGCCGATGCTGAAGCTGTGCATCGGCGGACGGGCATGCTTCATGGCGAGTGCCACCATTGTGCTTGAATCAACACCACCGGAGAGAAATGCGCCAACTTCGACGTCGCTGCGCATGTGAATACGCACCGCCTCCTCCAGCGTAGCGAGCAGTGCCTCCGCCCATTGCTTTTCGGTTTTCTTGGCGGTGGCGAAACTCGGCTTCCACCACTGCCAGTAATGTGCTCTTCCACCGCTGATGGTGGCTGCCCAGCCGGGCCGCACATGAGAGATGCCTTCGAACATGGTCATCGGGGGCGGTACGTAATTGAAGCTGAGGTAGTGATGGATGGCTTCCAGGCGCGGCTGCGCTTTTATCCCGGCGGCGAGCAGTGCCTTGATCTCGGAGGCAAAGGCAATGCCGAATTCCTGTTCGGTGACAAAGAGCGGCTTGATGCCGAGCCTGTCGCGGAAGAGATGCAGGCTGCCGTTCCTCCCATCCCAGATGGCGATGGCGAACATGCCGTTTAGGCGATTAACGAACTCCACCCCATGCGTTTCATAGCACTTCAGGATTACTTCCGTATCGGAGTGGGTATGAAATACTACCCCCCGTGTCTTCAGTTCGTCGCGTAGCTCGACATAATTGTAAATTTCACCATTCTGCACCACGGCGATTTTCTGATCTTCCGAAAGCATAGGCTGGTGTCCGCCGGCCACATCGATGATCGATAAACGGCGGTTGCCGAGCATGGTCAGCCCGTCTATATGATAGCCCTCATCGTCCGGCCCCCGATGGGCGAGGGCAGGTGCCATCTGCGCCGCCAGCGTATTCAGGGACAAGGGAGTGTTTGCAACGATTCCGAAAATGCCGCACATAATCCCCGGTTTTATAGCGCGGCTGCGATCTTGAAGCCAGACTAAATAATAGATACTGGCAGTTTGGCAGGACTGTGCTAAGTCATTGACGATGGGTTACGAAATCGTCAAGCGTGGTATCGATGTGGCAGGCAGTACCATGGGGCTGGTGCTGCTGTCGCCCTTGCTGCTGGTACTCGTCATCGCCATCGCTGCGGAAACTCCCGGCTTGCCGGTATTCGTGCAACAGCGTGTCGGACGCGGAGGGCATGTTTTTTTCCTCTACAAGCTGCGCTCCATGGTGAAGGATGCGCCTCGGCTCGTACCAGACGCAGGCAGATGATCCACGTATCACCCGGGTTGGGCGCTTCATCCGCGCTACCAGCCTCGATGAGTTGCCACAACTATGGAATGTGCTGATCGGTGACATGAGCCTGATCGGACCGCGCCCGGAAACTCTGTCGCAACAGGCGCAGTACCGGCCTGAGGACTGGCGGCTTCGTCACCGCGTGCGCCCCGGTATCACCGGGCTGGCACAGATCAGTGGTCGCAGCGACATTACATCTGAAGAACGGCTGCGCTGTGATCTTACCTATGCGCAAAATGCATCGTTTGCGCTCGATATGGAAATACTCTGGCGGACGGTGGCGATGGTCTTTAAGCGCACAGGAGTAAACTAACATGACATGGCGCGGGTTAGTGAAGGTCGGCGGGCTGATCGCTACCGGCATGATTGCAGGTCGGCTGCTGGGGCTGATGCGCGAGATGCTGCTGGCGGCGCGATTCGGCACGGGGCAGGAGGCCGATCTGGCGGTTGGGCTGCTGCTGATTCCCGATTTCATCGTCAATCTCTTTATTGCCACCGCTGCCAGCGCGGCGCTGGTGCCTGCCTTCGCGGCGCGGGACGAAGAGCGTGCCCGAGTGCTGCTTTGGCAGGCGTTGGTTGCCAGCATGCTGGCATTTACTGTGTTGGCGCTGCTCATCTTCCTGCTGTTCCCCTTCACACAGCATGCGGGCGCTTTCGTGCTTGCTCTAAGTTCACTGCCACTGACCGCTGCTACCTCCGTCATCACTGCCTATTTGCAATATCGGAGCAGGTTCCTTGTGCCCGCTTTCGCCAACGTGATTTTCAACAGCATTGTCATCCTCACGCTGTGGCTCCTGCCACCGGCGCTGCCCGTGCTCGGCGGCGGCATCCTGATCGGCGCTACCTTGCGGCTGGTCGCCCATGCGGGGGCGCTGCCGCGGGGCAGCCTGAGAGGGCATCAGGCGCCATGGGAAATCGATATTCCTCTGCTAAAGACTTATGCGGCAGCAGTCGCTAGCGGCATGTTCGGTCTGCTGCCGCAATATGTCCCTTATGCGCTAATCGCGCTTGCCGGGGGAAGCGTCGCCGCTTTCAACTATGCGTTCAAGTTGGTGCTGCTGCCGGCGATTCTTGGGCAGGCAGTGCTGCAGCTGGTGCTGCTACCGTGGTTTGCCCGCCTGCAACAGGCGGACAGAGCGGATATGGGGGGGGCGCAGACGCTGGTGCGTCAACTGACATGGATTATCTCGTTTACGGCCTGCCTTAGCCTGTCGCTGGCAGCATATCCGCTAGCACAGCTTTGCTTTGGTTACGGCAGAATGATTGAAGCCGACATCGCGCACGTTGCCGAACTGTTCGCTATCGGCGTCTGGGCGATGCCAGGCATTTTGCTGACCACCGTCTGGCAGCAGATGTTTTACGCTGCTGCGCTCCCGCGACCGCCGCTTAAGGCCAGCACCTGGCAGGCGGCACTGGTGATTCCGCTATGCTGGATCGGCCAGATGCTGTTCGATACACATGGCGTGCTGGTGGCGTTCGTTTTGGTGCAGACGTTGCCCATTGTGTTGCTGGCCCGGGAGGGCTATAAACGCGGTGTCATCCGCTGGGGCTGGCCTTCTGTCTACGCTTCCATGGCGCTGGTGGCGCTGGCGGTTTTCCTGCCGTCGGCATGGTTGCTGGAAGATGCGACGCTCCCTGCGGGGGTGGCTGTGCTGCTGGCGGGGGTAATCGGCGTGGTTTCGCTGGGGGCGGGGCTAGCGGTACATGCGCCTATCCGGCAATGGGGAATGCAAAGACTGAGGCGCACATGATGGGCACCATACTGATTGCCAACGATCCGGCTGTGGCTGCGGAAGCGGAAGCGGCAGGGATTACGCGCATCATGGTCGATCTCGAAACCATGGGAAAGCGGGAGCGGCAGCTTTCACGCACCACCTTCATCACTGCTCATCATAAGGATGATGCCGCCCGCATTCGCGCCACGCTTAAAAAAGCGGCCCTGGTTGTGCGCATCAATCCCTGGCATGCGGACAGCCGCGTCGAGATCGACCATGCGGTGGCGGCGGGCGCCGATATCATCATGCTGCCGATGATCAGCCAGCTGACGCAACTCGATGATTCCCTCGGGCATCTGAAGGGCCGCGCCAGGCTATTGCCATTGGTTGAAACCACCTATTCCATGGCGCATATCAGCGACATCATTGCCTATCCTGGCATAGAGGAGGTCTATATCGGATTCAATGATTTGCATTTATCGCTCGGGCTGGATTTTCTCTTTGAGCCGCTGGCGCTTGGGTTAATTGATTGGATGGCTGGGCAAATAACTGCCGGAGGCGGAAAATTTGGATTTGGTGGCATTGGCGCCATTGGCGGCGATGAAAAACTCCCTCCGGAATGGATTCTCGGCGAGCATGCGCGGCTGGGATCCAGCTGCGTCATCCTTTCATCGAGCTTTTGCAAGGCAGTGGCGATCGAGCAGGCGCAGGGGCGGGCGCAGCGGCTTGCCAGAGCAGTGGCAGAAGTGCAGAATACGTTTCACGCCATGCAGCGCCGCACCGAGGCGCAACAGAACGCTGACATGCATCGCACCTTCGCCCGCATCCGGGAGTTGGCAGACGCTACGCGCAACGCTATATAAGATACTCAAAGAAGGGCGGCTAGCTCAGTTGGTCAGAGCGCTACGTTCACACCGTAGAGGTCGGAGGTTCGAGCCCTCTGCCGCCCACCACGCCTTCGGCTATGCGTGGCGCAGCCCGATGGCGCTTACTCCTTAGGCCAAGCAGTGCCCGGCGTAGCTCTCGGCCAAGACAGACTGGAGAGCGGATCCATTCTATTTTCCTGCCTTCCTCGGCGGCACCAGATTGCCCACCGGCTCGCTCTTCTCGCCTGTCCTGTGGACGATGAGTGAGGTAACGAAAGGCTCGGGGATGTCGCTGTCGACATGCACGTTCGTGCTCATGGGGAAATAGTAGCTGCAGAATTCGATCTTTACCGCCCCGAGGTCATTGAGGAACTGAAGCAGGCGATCCCAGCCCAGAAGGGCATAATGGCAGCGGATGCCACCATATTCGCCGTAGGACCGCTTCACATCGATGATGTCCTCGCTGCCATGAATGGCGCGAGCATCGAACATGAGGCGTTTCCTCGTATGCTTCCACAGATTCTCCAGCATTTTGTAAGGTTCGCTGGAGCTATAGATCAGGGCCCAGGCCATCACTGCGTCGAAGGTGCGCTTCAGATCGAGATCCAGAATATCGGCGCGTTCGAACCGGACGTTTTTCGTCTCGAACGGCTTAGCCTGCTCGATGACAGATTGGGAAGAATCAATGCCAAGATAATCGGCGTTGGTGATAGCCTGCACATTGTTTGCCGCTCCTGGGAAGCCAAACCCGGCTTCGAGCACCGATGAACAATCACTGAGTCCGCGATACATGCACCAAGCCTGACTCGGGTAAAGAGAGGCTAAGCCTCGGCCACGTATCTCCGACTGCCGGTCGAAGAATGAGCGGCTTTCCCAAATCGGGTAGGTTTTGATCTTGCTTTCCATGATTCTGCTCCTGACGATACTTGACGTAATGGTTCAAGTAAGGCGAATACGCCGTAAATGTAAACATAAAATTGGCTGGTGCTAATGAGAACGAGCGGTCATTATCCATGCAAATCTGCTAAGGTATTGCGATACAGCCAAGAATCCTATTGACTGATTAGTCAAATAGTCTATGTGTTGTCGCGCATGCAGAAATCCACGCGCGATAAAATCCTCGATACAGCCCTCGAACTGATGTGGCAGCAGAGCTACGGCTCGGTCAGCGTCGATGATATCTGCCACGTCGCGAAAGTGCGCAAAGGCAGCTTCTATCACTATTTCCCCTCTAAGATCGACGTCGTCATCGCGGCATTCGAAAAGCTATGGCAGGATAACCGGCCGTTGCTCGACAGCATCTTTTCTCCAACCGTGCCGCCGCTGGAGCGACTGGACAAATATTGCGAGGCAGCTTATCGCAAGCAGAAGGAAAAAGCGGATAGATTCGGCAAGGTGCTGGGCTGTCCCTACACCACCTGCGGCAGCGAGTTGAGTACGCTCGACGAGGGTGTACGCCGCAAAATGGGTGAGATATTCACGCGCTCGGCCAAGTATTTCGAGACGCTCCTGCGCGATGCCAAGGCGGAAGGACTGACCTCGGCGACCAGTCTTGCCGCCACCTCGCAGGAAATGCTGTCTTACGTCTGTGGTATCATGTATCAGGCCAAGCTGAAGAACGACGTTGAGATCATCCGCCGTGACCTGAAGCCTGGCTTGCTGCGCTATTTTAACGTTCCCCAAAAAATCGTTGACCGATCGGTCAAGTCTCCCAAGCCACAAGAACAAGAATATGCATAAGGAGTGCCCATGTCTCTCCCGTTACGAAGCAAAATAATTATTCTGACCGTCTTGGCGTTGGTCGGGTACCTCGCCTATACGCGGCTGATGCCCCAGGGGGGCTGGGATCAACAGGGATTTGCGCCCGCGGTGTCGGTGGCCGCAGTCGTACAGCGTAACGTACGCCCGTGGTACGAATTCTCCGGTCGCCTGGTCGCGGTCGAGCAGGCGGAGGTACGGCCGCAAGTGTCGGGCCTCATCGACAGCCTGCACTTCCAGGGTGGTGCGCTGATCGAGGAGGGCGAGCTGCTGTTCGTGATTGACCCGCGCCCGTACGAGGCGGCGCTACAGGCGGCCAAAGCCCGCGCCTCGCAGGCTGAGGCAGCGTTCACGCGCGCCGAGACGCTGGTGAAGGAAAAGGCACTGTCGCAGCGCGATTTCGACCAGCGCAAGAGCGAGGTGGAGATTGCCCGCGCCGAGTTGACGCGTGCGAAACTGAACCTGGGCTACACGCGCATTACCTCGCCGATTTCCGGGCGTGTCAGCCGCCCGGAAATAACGGTGGGTAACCTGGTGGAGGTTGGATCGGGCGCGCCGGTACTGACCACCGTGGTCTCCACGACGCCGATCTATGTCGATTTCGAGATCGATGAGACGACCTACACGCGTTTTATCGAGGCCGGAGCCCTCGGACCCGATGATACCGCTCGCATCCCGGTGCGGATGGGCCTGAACGGCGAGACGGGCACGCCGCACGAAGGCCGCATCCAGTCTTTTGACAACCGGCTCGATCCGGCCTCGGGCACGCTGCGGGTGCGCGCCGTGTTCGACAACGAGGATGGTACACTGGTACCCGGCCTATTCGCGCGCGTGCGGCTGGGCGGGGTGACCGAGGAGCCGACGCTGCTGATCGCCGACCGGGCGGTGGGGACCGACCAGAACAAACGCTTTGTTCTGGCGCTGGGGGCGGAGAACGCGCTCGAATACCGCGAAGTGAAGCTGGGCGGGGCGATCGACGGCCTTCGGGTTGTTGCCAGCGGCCTGAAGCCCGGCGAGAAAATCCTGGTCAGCGGCATCACGCCGATGATCCGCCCCGGTATGAAGGTGACGCCGGAGACTGTTCCGATGGAACAGGCTCCGGGCTCTGGGCTTCAGGCTTCAGGGAAAACAGTTGGCAGCGCCGCACAGGAACAACAATCCGCTCCCGAAGCCCAGAGCCCGGAGCCTGAAGCCCAGCCATGAACATCTCCCGCTTCTTCATTGACCGTCCAATCTTCGCCGCCGTACTGTCGCTGCTGATCTTCATCGCCGGGTTCATCTCGATCTGGCGGCTGCCGATCTCAGAGTACCCGGAAGTAGTCCCGCCGTCGGTCATCGTTACCGCCATGTATCCCGGCGCCAACCCGCGCGTCATCGCTGAAACGGTGGCGGCGCCCCTCGAAGAGCAGATCAACGGCGTCGAGGACATGCTCTACATGTTCTCGCAAGGGACTTCCGACGGCATGATGAACCTCACCGTCACCTTCAAGATCGGCACCGACCCGGACAAGGCGCAGCAACTGGTGCAGAACCGCGTCAACCAGGCACTGCCGCGCCTGCCCGACATCGTGCGCCAGCTCGGCGTCACCACGCTGAAAAGCTCGTCGGACATTACGCTGGTCGTGCACCTGCTGTCGAAGGATGACCGTTATGACCTGCTCTATCTCGGCAACTACGCCACCCTCAACATCAAGGACCGCCTGAGCCGCCTGCCGGGCGTCGGGCAGGTGATGCTGTGGGGCGGCAGCGACTACGCCATGCGCATCTGGCTCGATCCGAACAAGGTAGCGGCCCGTGGCATGTCGGCAATGGACGTGGTGAATGCCATCCGTGAGCAGAACGTGCAGGTGGCGGCCGGGGTGATCGGCGCATCACCGTCGCCGGAAGGTGCTGAGCTGCAGCTCAACGTCAGCGCCCAGGGTCGCCTGCAGAGCGAAGAGGAGTTCGAGAACATCATCATCAAGACCAGTGAGAACAGGGCAGTGACACGGCTTAAGGATGTCGCCCGCGTCGAGCTGGGTGGCACCAACTATGCGCTGCGCTCGCTGCTCGATAACGAGCCGGCGGTGGCGATTGGCGTATTCCAGGCGCCGGGTTCGAACACCATCGACGTCTCCGACCAGGTGCGCGCCGCCATGGATGAACTGAGCAAGGATTTTCCGGAAGGCGTCGAATACTCCATCGTCTACGACCCGACGACCTTCGTGCGCCAGTCGATCGAGGCGGTGGTCCACACGCTGCTCGAGGCCGTCCTGCTGGTGGTGCTGGTGGTGATACTGTTCCTGCAGACCTGGCGCGCCTCGATCATCCCGCTGCTCGCCGTGCCGGTTTCCATCGTCGGCACGTTCGCGCTGCTGCTGCTGTTCGGCTTCTCGATCAACGCGCTGTCGCTGTTCGGGCTGGTGCTGGCGATCGGCATCGTGGTGGATGACGCCATCGTCGTCGTCGAGAACGTGGAGCGCAACATCGAGGAGGGGCTCGACCCGAAGGCCGCCACCTACCAGGCAATGCGCGAAGTGTCCGGCCCCATCATCGCCATCGGATTGACGTTGGTAGCCGTTTTCGTGCCGATCGCCTTTATCTCAGGCCTCACTGGTCAGTTCTACCGCCAGTTCGCGCTGACCATCGCCATCTCGACCGTTATCTCCGCTTTCAACTCGCTAACGCTGTCGCCCGCCATGGCGGCGCTGCTGCTGAAAGGCCACGACGCGCCGAAGGACAGGTTGACGCATGTGATGGAGAAAATTTTTGGTGGGTTAGTTTCTGCTAAAAAGTGGTTTTTCAGTGCTATTGCCGTATTGCTGAGCGGTAGTATTGCGCTGACCATTTTCGCGCTACTGAAGGGACTGCAAGGACCGTTGATGACATTGAAAGGATTATCATTAAGTCAGGACGGTATCATGACTATACTGAAGGCCCTGTCTCCCATACTAGAGGACTTGTTGCGCATCACTATCTGGGGGGTGGCGCTGTTCTTCCTGCTACGTGTCATCCATATGAATCTCCGCTGGCCGATCAAGCTTATTATCGTAGCGCTGCTCATAGGTGGACTACTTATCAGCTCCGGGTCGATGGTTCTGACTTTGATCTTCTGGGCGCTGGCGCTGTTCGGCCTGTTCATTGCGGTTCGCTTTATGGCGTTACCTCCCGTACCGGACGAGCCGCGCGGATTTGAACGCTTCAATAATTTTTTCCATCAGGCTTCAGAGGGATATTTTGGCCGCCTGCGGCGGGTGCTTGGGCGCAAGTCGCTGGCGATCGGCGTCTATCTGGCGCTGATTGCGCTGACCGGCGTCGGCTTTGCGCGGGTGCCAACCGGCTACATTCCGCAGCAGGACAAGCAGTACCTGATCGGCGGCGCGCAGCTGCCCGACGGCGCTTCGCTTGACCGCACGACGGAGGTGATTCGCCGCATGTCGGAGATCACCATGAACACCCCTGGCGTTGAGCATGCGGTGGCGTTCCCAGGGCTTTCGATCCACGGCTTCACCAACAGCTCCAACGCCGGTATCATCTTCGTAACGCTGAAGCCTTTCCATGAGCGGGAGCATTCGGCGGAGGAAATCGCTGGTCAGCTTAATATGCAGTTTGCCCAGATCAAGGGTGCCATGGTAATGATGCTGGCGCCGCCGCCGGTTATCGGGCTCGGCACCACCGGCGGCTTTAAGCTGCAGATCCAGGACCGCGCCGACCTCGGCGACGAGGCGCTCTATAACGTCACGCAAGCGGTGATGGGGCAGGTTTACCAGTCGCCCGTCTTCAACCCGCAGCAATCCTATACCGGCTACCAGATCAATGTGCCGCAGCTCTTCGTCGACATCGACCGCACGAAGGCCAAGCAGCTCGGGCTTGCCGTCACCGATATCTTCCAGACCATGCAGATCTATCTCGGGTCACTCTACATTAATGATTTCAACAAGTTCGGCCGCACCTATCAGGTCATTGCCCAGGCCGACGCGCCCTTCCGCGCACACCCCGAGGACATTACGAAGCTTAAAGTAAGAAACGCCATGGGCGAGATGGTGCCGCTGGGCAGCGTGGTGACGGTGCATCAGAGCTACGGGCCGGAGCGCGCCATGCGCTATAACGCCTATCGCACCGCCGACATCAACAGCGCTGCGGCGCCGGGCGTATCGTCCGGCCAGGCGCAGGCGGCCATCGTCGAGATTCTTGACAAGACGCTGCCCAAGGGCATGTCCTATGAATGGACGGAATTGACCTACCAGCAGATACTGGCAGGCAATACTGCTATCTTCGTCTTCCCGCTCTGCGTGCTGCTGGTGTTCCTGGTGCTGGCGGCGCAGTATGAAAGCCTGGTGCTGCCGCTGGCGGTGATCCTCATCGTGCCGATGTGCTTGCTCTGTGCCATCGCCGGGGTGTGGCTGACCCAGGGCGACAATAACATCTTCACCCAGATCGGCTTCATGGTGCTGGTGGGGCTCGCCTGCAAGAACGCCATCCTCATCGTCGAGTTCGCACGTGAGCTGGAGCTCGAAGGCAAGTCTCCGCTCGACGCGGCGCTTGAGGCGGCGCGCTTAAGGCTTCGCCCCATTCTGATGACCTCGTTTGCCTTCATCATGGGCGTCGTGCCTCTGGTGCTCTCGACCGGCGCCGGTGCCGAAATGCGCCACGCCATGGGCATCGCCGTGTTCTCCGGCATGCTCGGCGTCACCTTCTTTGGCCTGTTCCTGACGCCGGTCTTCTATGTCGGCCTGCGCAACCTGTTCGGCGGCGAGCTACATTCCGCCTCTGCTCCCGCACTGCATGCACATCCGCAGGAGGAGAGGCATGAGTAGGGGGGCGTCATTGCGAGGAGCGCGTAGCGCGACGCGGCAATCCAGTTTCTATAACATACTGGATTGCTTCACTGCGCTCGCAATGACGATAACACTCACCGCCTGTTCCCTCTCCCCCGAGTTGGAGCAGCCGGAGCTGGATATTCCTGCCTCCTACAAGGAGCAGGCGTCGGGGGCGCAGATGGCGCCGCCGGAAGGGGTGTGGAAACCGGTCCCGCCGATGGCACAGGAGGCGCAAGCGGAGTGGTGGAGAATTTTCGGCGACGAATATCTGAACGTGCTCGAGCAGCAGGCGATGGCTGGCAATCAGTCATTGCAAGCGGCGGCAGCGCGCGTCGAGGTGGCGCGGGCGACGCTGCGCGCCAACGAAAGCGTTTTCCTGCCGAAGATCGAGATTGGCGCTAATGCAGTGCGCTCCAAGCCATCCGGCGCCGGGGTGGCGGCATTCGGCGGGCCGGTGGGCACGCAGCTGAAGCCCTATACGCTCTATTCAGCGCAGGGGGTGGCCACCTATGAGCTCGACCTGTTCGGGCGCGTGCGCGAGGGGGAAAAGGCCTATGTCTATGATGCGGCGGCACGGGAGGCGGATTTTCATGCCGTTCTGCTGGCGCTGCAGGCAGATGTGGCGCAGCATTATTTCTCGCTGCGCGCGCTCGATGCCGAACGGCAGATGTTGCGCGATACGCTGGCTATACGCGAGGAGGCGGCACGTATCATGCGCCTGCGCTTCGAAGCGGGTGAGGCGGGTGAGGAGAACCATTCGCGCGCGCAAGCTGAACTTGCCTCCGTTACCGCCGAACTGCTGGCGCTTGACCGGCAGCGCGCTGTCATGGAACACGCCTTGGCCGTGCTGCTCGGGCGGATGCCGTCTGAGTTCATGCTGCCGGAAATTCCGCTGCAGGATCTGGTGCCGCCACGCATTCCGGCCGGCCTGCCATCGACGCTGCTTACGCGTCGCCCCGACATCCATGCGGCGCAGGCGGCGATGGCGGCGGCCAATGCGCGCATCGGCGTGGCGCGTACGGCCTTTTTCCCGCAAGTCATCCTGACAGCATCTGGCGGCTATGAATCGACCAGCCTGTCTGACATCTTTCTGTGGAGCAACCGCAGCTGGGCGCTCGGGCAGCTCGCCGGCTCGGCTATTTCCATGACGCTGTTCGATAGCGGTCGCAACATCGCGCGCGTCGACGCCGCCTTCTCGGCGTTCGACGAGGCAGTGGCCAATTACCGGCAGCAGGTATTGGTGGCATTCCGCGATGTCGAGGACAATCTCGCTGCCCAGCGGCTGTTGGCTGGGCAGGCGCTTGCCCAGGACGCGGCAGCAGCAGCGGCTACCCGTGCCACCGGCCTGACGCAGCGGCGCTATGAGGAAGGCGACGTAGATTACTTCGATCTGGTCAATGCGCAGCGCGATTCGCTAGCGGCTGGGCGGATGGCGGTGCAGACGCATGGGCAGCGCCTCATTGCCACCGTGGCCCTGATCCGGGCGCTTGGAGGAGGATGGGAGCAGCCGGAGCCGCCTTCCTCCGAGTCGCCGATAAGTGGCCCACTATTAGAGTAAAGTGATTGTAAATTAAGCAATAGTCCAATGGCTAGTGTTTTTCCCGCGTTGCTACTGCTGGCATATTTGTGGTATAATAATTGTTTATTTGATCCTTCCATAGACGGGGACTATGCGCAGGCGGAATTTACTTCGTAAGAAAAGGGAAGCGGGCTTCTCCCTCATCCAGATGAGCATCATTCTCGGCGCGTCGGCGATTATGCTGACCTCGGTTATTCCCGGGAAGGAAGCGGGTGATTACAATAAGAAAGTCGAAATCAGCCTTAAACGATTGGCCAAGGTAGAAGATGCCATGAAGGGCTTCGTAGCCGCCTATGGCCGTCGCCCGTGCCCGGCTGACGGGCAGTATGGCGTCGGTAATGAAAATTTTGGCAAGGAGGCGGAGAATCGCGGCACCTGCACGGGTGGTATGCAACGGGTGGCCCCGCTCGGGCCCGATGCCACCACCCAGTTCGTGGTGGGGGGCACCATCCCGACCAAAACCCTTAATATCTCCGATGAGTACGCCTTCGACGCCTGGGGCAGGCAGTTTACCTACGTGGTGGATACGCGGGCGACGAAGATCACCAGCTGCGTCGATCTGCAACGCTGGGGGAACGGGGCGGTAGTGGTGAAGGGCGCGGTGGCGAACCAGGACCAGTATGTCATGTATGCCTATATCAGTCACGGGCCGGACGGGCATGGCGGCTGGCCGAGGCAGGGCAGCAGCGTCGCCGACCGTATCAATGCCTATTCCGCCGATGCTGACACGCAGGACAACGCCTCGGTAGATGGCAGTTTTAATGTCGCTTTCGATAACGAATTTGTCCGCAAGCAGCGTACGCCTACCTTCGATGATGTGGTGTACTACGATCCTAAGACAAAGAACACCTGCTGCGTGGGCGCCATCTGCGACATCACGCCAGAAGGTTGGCGCACAGATGACCATGTGCCGGGGAACAATCCAAGCGATGAGCAGAATGATGTCGGAGCGGTTATTGCCGCCGGTCACGGCCTGCTGGTTGTCGGCGTACCGGACTCCGCAGCATGGTCGGGAAACAAAACGCAGGCTGGAAGCGTCTATATTATCAAGCCTGACTTATGGGGCGCTTTTCCAGAGAGCCTATATGATCCAAGAGTACTACGCATCGACGGCGAAGTTGCGCAGGACAGGTTTGGAGCCGCTGTTGCCATCGGTCAGCTGAATGGCAGTCCGAGCATTATCATCGGCGCGCCGGGTCATGATGCAAATTGGGGATGCACGATTGCCAATGGATCGGTGTATATCCTGTTCGATATAAGCGGTGCCAAGTCCAGTACCCAAGATCCGGGCAAAACCGGGGCGCATGATGTGAGCGATCGGCTTGGATTAGCCCCACTCAAGGGTATTCGCATGGACGGCGTTTTTACGGAACTGCTGGTGCCGGGGAAGAAAAATACGCTGGCCACCGGTGACATCAACGGTGACGGAACGGACGATCTGGTGATTGGGTGGGGGCATGACGAGAAAGTGTTTACGGTGTACGGAGGGAACGATTGGGGGACGTCGGCCACCTGGCAGTTATCGCATGTGAACGAGGCCGATTTTCCCAAGGGTCATCTCATTATCCCGGAGGCTGGCTACACGGGAATCGGGTCCGTCCTGGCCACCGGGGATATTAATGGCGATGGAGAGGATGACATTCTAATCGGCTATGGTGAAGGAAACACAAACGAAGTGCATGTCGCTTTCTTCGATACATTTCCCGATCCTCTCGTCGATCCCCGTGTTTCATTGAACCCGGCCAATACCTTCCGTATCACCGGCATGGACTCGGCGTTTGACACCTCAACGCTCTCCCTCGCCAGCGGCAATATTAACAACGATGGATACGATGATATCGTCATCGGTAACAACGGCGTCAATCTGGCCGGGGGCGGCGGCTATGTCGTCTTCGGGGGTAATTCCTTTATTCCCGGCGGCAGCATGGATGTTTCCACTCTCAATGGAACGAACGGTTTCGAGATGCGGGCCAATGATTTGCAGGCCGCTGGACGCTCGGTTGCCAGCGGCGATATCAACGGTGATAATTATGATGATATCCTGGTCGGATCGCCGTTGCAGAGCAGTGGACGCGTGTATGTCGTATTCGGTCAAGATGCGGCGGCGACGCCTTATGATAGCCCCTTTAATCTGAACACGCTCAACGGCACCAACGGCTTCATCCTGCAGGGTCCGGCGGTGGAGAGTGAGTTCGGCGCGAATGTCGCTTCTAACGACCTGGGTACCCCCCCCACGGCAGGTAATCCGGGCAACAACTTTCCCGACGGCTTTTCCGACATGTTCGTCGGCGCACCGAAATTCGACAATCCTCGCCACGGTCACGGTTCAGTATACGAAGTGTACGGCAAGGCTGCCGGCTGGTCACCCAGCCTTGATCTGGGCGCGCTTCCTTAAGCCTGACCATTTCTCCAGATACAGATAAATCACCGGCGTGATATAAAGCGTCAGGAACTGTGACACCAGCAGCCCGCCGACCACGGCGAGGCCGAGCGGCTGGCGCAGCTCGCCGCCGGCGCCGAAACCGATAGCGATGGGCAGCGTGCCGAGCAGGGCGCACATGGTGGTCATCATGATGGGGCGGAAACGCAAGCGGCAGGCCTCCAGTATGGCTTCCTCGGCCTCGACGCCGCGATGGCGCGCCGCGATGGCGAAGTCGATCATCATGATGGCGTTCTTCTTCACGATGCCGATCAGCATGACGACGCCGATAATGGAAATAACCGACAGCTCCATGCCGAACAGCCACAGCGTAATCAGCGCTCCGAGCCCCGCCGACGGCAGGCCGGACAGGATGGTGATGGGATGGATGAAGCTCTCATAGAGCATTCCCAGAATAATATAGATGACAAGCACCGAGAGGAACAGCAGCATACCCTGGCCCGCCGCCGATTCCTGGAAGGCCTCGGCCGTGCCCTGGAAATTGGTAGCGATGGTGGGGGGAAGGCCGATCTCTTTTTCGGCGGCACGAATGTGGCCGACTGCATCCGATAGCGGCATGTCTTCGGTAAGGTTGAACGAGATGGTCACCGACGGCAGTTGGCCCTGGTGATTGACCGACAGGGGCCCGGTGCCGTACACCACCTTCGAGACGGCGTCCAGCGGCACCAGCGTGCCGTCCTGGCTGCGCACGTAGAGGTTCTTGATGTCCTCCGGCGAGCGCTGCGCCTCCTCTTTGACTTCGAGGATTACCTGATAATCGTTGGAAGGGGTGAAGAGGGTGGCGACCTGGGACGTGCCGAAGGCCGAATAAAGTACCCCGCGCACATCGTCGAAATCCACGCCCATGCTGGCGGCTTTCTCCTGGTCGAGCACGACGCGCGCCTCGAGGCTTTTCAGCTGCAAATCGCTGGTGACGTCTTGAAAGCCCGGCTTTTTAGCGATAGCCTTTTCCATCGCCTCGGCCCATTGGTAGATTTCCTGCAGATCGCTACCCTGCAGCGTATACTGATACAGGCTCTTGGTCAGCCGTCCGCCGATGCGGATGTTCTGCACCGGTTGCATGAACACGCTGATGCCGGTAGCCGCACTAAGCTTCTTGCGTAGCCGCGCGATCACTTCCTGTGCCGGCGGACGTTGATCACGGTCCGCAAGGCTGAAGAACATGCGGCCCGTATTGAGCGAGCCTCCTCCTCCTCCGCCGCCGACCGCGAAGAACACGTTTTTCACCGCCGGGTCAGCGCGCACGATCTCGGCCACCTGCCGCTGCTTGGCGACCATGGCGTCATAGGAGATGTCCTGCGCTGCTTCCGTTGAGGCAAAAACGAAGCCGGTATCCTCGAGCGGAAAAAAGCCCTTGGGCATGATGGCAAAGGCGAAAATCGTCACGAGCAGGCTGGTGACGGTAAGTATGAGCGTGGCGCGCCGATAGCGCATCACTGCTTCCAGCGTCTGCTGATAGAGGCCAAGCAGCTGGTTAAACCCGTGCTCCAGCTTTTTCGACCATTCGGGCTCTTCCTCCTCTTCACCTTCGCGGTGCGGTTTCAGCCAGCGGCTGCATAACATGGGAGTGAGTGTGAGCGATACTAGGCCGGAGATCAGGATTGCCATGCTGATGGTGACAGCGAACTCACGAAATAGCCGCCCGACGATGCCGCCCATGAACAGCACGGGGATGAACACGGCGACCAGCGACAGGGTGATCGAGAGGATGGTGAAGCTGATCTCGCGCGCGCCTTTTATCGCCGCTTCAAAGGGTTTCATGCCTTTCTCAATGTAACGCACGATGTTTTCCAGCATGACGATGGCGTCGTCCACGACGAAGCCGACGCATAAGGTCAGCGCCAGCAGCGACACATTATTGATCGAATAGCCCAACATGGCCATGCCGCCATAGGTGCCGACGATGGAGAGCGGCACTGCCACTGCCGGGATGAAGGTGGCCGACGCCTTGCGCAGGAACAAAAAGATGGTGATCAACACCAGCACTACCGCCAGCGCCAGAGTGAACTGCACGTCATGCACCGATTCCTTGACCGCGACCGAACGGTCAAACATCGGCGTCAGTTCGATGGATGGCGGCAGCTGGGCACGGAACACCGGCAGCAGCGCGCGCACGCGTTCGACCACTTCGATGGTGTTGGCATCGGGCTGACGCTGGATGGCGAGCACCACGGCGCGTTTCCCGTCGATGACGCCGATCGAGCGTGTGTTTTCGACCGAATCGGTGACGGTGGCGACGTCCTGCAGCCGGACCGGCGCGCCGCCGCGCCAGGTGACGACCAGCGGGCGGAAGCCTTCGGCGCTTTCCGGCTGGCCTTCGACCTTGAGGTTGAACAGCTGCTTCTCACCGCTGATGATACCGACCGGTGCGCTCGAAGCGGCGGCGGAAATCGCCTCTTTCAATTCAGTGAAGCTCATATTATGGGCTGCGAGCGCACGGGGATCGGCCTGCACGCGCACAGCGTATTTCTGCGACCCGTAAACCAGTACCTGCGCCACACCCTGCAGGGTTGAGATGCGCTGCGCTATCATCGTCTCCGCGTACTCATTGACCCGGGCAATGGGTACCGTCGCCGACGAGACGGCAATGAAGAAGACCGGCTGGTCGGCGGGGTTCACCTTGCGGAACGAGGGCGGCGAGGGCATCTCGGCCGGCAGGCGGCGCTGGGTGGCGGCGATGGCGGTCTGCACGTCGAGCGCCGCCCCGTCGATGTCGCGGTCGAGATCGAACTGTAAGGTGATGCTGGTCTGACCCAGTTCGCTCGACGACGTCATGGAACTGATGCCGGCGATGGTCGAGAACTGGCGCTCGAGCGGAGTCGCCACCGAGGCGGCCATGGTCTCCGGGCTGGCGCCGGGCAGGCTGGCGGAGACCTGGATGGTCGGGAAATCGACGCTGGGAAGCGCCGAGACGGGCAGGGCACGGTAACCGGCAATGCCGCCCACCACCAGCGACAGCATCAGGAGCGTGGTGAAGACCGGGCGGCGGATGCAGAATTCAGCGAGCGTCATGGCGAGGGAGCAGAAACTATTTCCACCTTGGCGCCGTCGGTCAGGCGCAATATGCCGTCGGTGACGACCTGCTCGCCTTCCTCGATTCCTTTGGCGATGATGGCGATGTCGTCCAGTATCTGCGCCACCTCGATCTCGCGGCGCAGCGCCGTGTCATCCTTCACCACGAACACGAAGCGGCTGCCTTCCTCGCCCTGCACGGCCACCGACGGGATGGTCAGCGCGTTTCTCTCGGTGCCCAGCCGTACGGTCACATTGACGAACATGCCCGGCCACAGTTTCTCATCTTCGTTATTAAAGGTGGCGCGCGCGGCGAAGGTGCCGGTGCTCGTATCGATGGCGTTGTCGATATATTCCAGCGTGCCGGACGCAGTGACCTGCGAATCGGGGTGCGCCGCCTCCACCGCCACCGGCCCTTTCGCCAGGGCGGTTTTCAATGGCTCGTAATAGCGCTGGGGAATGGAAAACTGCGCACGGATCGGCTTGATGCGGTTGATCGTCACCAGCGCCTGCGTGTCGTTGGCCTTGACGTTGTTGCCGCGGGTGACGTTGATGGTGCCGGTGCGCCCCGAGATGGGTGCCTTGATGGTGGTGTAAGATAGCAGTACCCGCGCGTTGTCGAGCGCCGCCTGCGCCGCGCTGACCAGCGCCTGCTGCGCGCTGTAGGCGGCGCGGGTATTGTCTACCGAAGCCGGGGCCACGGCTTTGGTTTCAAGCAGTTTCTGCGCCCGTTCATGCTGCAACCGGCTATTGGTCAGTTGCGCCTTTTCCTTGGCGAGGTCGGCTTCGAGCTGCTGGATCTGGGCGTTCAGCGCCCGGTCGTCCAGCTCGAACAGCACCTGGCCTTCCTCGACGTGGTCGCCGTCCTTGAAGGCGACGTTCACCACCTGCGAATCCAGCCGTGACTTGATGGCCACCGTTTCATAGGCAACCACCGTGCCCACTAGCCCCACCTGCACCGGCACGTCGCGCCGGGCGGCTGCCGCAATGCTGACTGGTGCGGGGGGGGTGCCTGCGGCATCGTCGCCGTCATAACGCTGGCCGTACCACCAGAATGCGCCTGCCGCGGCAATTGCGATATAAAACCACTTGTTTTTGAGAATCTTATGCATGAATCCCTGAAAAACCGGAGTGTCCACTATACCATGCGGCGACCTTAATGAAACCTTATAAAATACATACGAATAACCGTTGCTTTCCCTCCGCGCATAATAGCCGGTGCAACAAATACCGGGAACGCAGCTATTGCAACGCCCCCGCGGCTACAATGCCGCCTGGAGCCGCCGATTTGCTGGCTTTTTCAGGGGTAAGCTTTACGAATGCGGCGAAAAAGGGTATACTGTCTTATTAGCAGGGAAAAAAATGGCTGAATTTCTGCGTTACGGCGAAGAGCCTGAGCTTCAGGACGTGCTCGACGACCCGGCCATCCGGCAGTTGATGGCAAAGGACGGCGCGTCCTGGGACTATCTGCTGCCCATGCTCGGCCATGAGCCCGCTCTCCTGCAACCCAAACCCGACGGACACGATACGCCCCGATGAAAAAACTGTTGTTACTTACCGCCCTTCTTCTCGCCACCGCCAGCTGCCGCCCGATGTGGCTGTTCATGGTCGATCCCGGCGGCCCGCCGGAATACCAGCTGGGCTGGGAAGACGGCTGCGACAGCGGCCTGTCGGCGGAAGGCACCTGGGATTACAAGCTGACCTACGGCTTCAAGAAGCGCCCTGAAATGGCCGCCAACGACCAGTACAAGCAGGGCTGGAACGAAGGCTTCACCTACTGCCGCTTCTCACTGGCCTCGTCCAAGGCGCCGGCACAATGGGAGGATATCGGCTTCGGCGACGGATTTTAACGCTGTTTCCCGTCTCTCTTAACAGTGGCTTTACGCTTTTTGTGGCACAATAACGCCATCATGTCCGCGCAAACCAGCATTAATCCCGCCACCGGGCGGACCATCCGGGATTATCCTGAGCATATGCCTGCGCAGGTGGAAGCCATTATTGCCCGAGCCGATGACTGTTACCGGTCATGGAAAGCGGTTCCGGTGGACCAGCGGGCCAGGCAGCTGGCCAAAATATCCGATGCGCTGCTGGCGAAAAAGGAAGGACATGCGCGGCTGATTTCAGAAGAAATGGGCAAGCCGTTCAAGGAAGCTGTATCGGAAATCGAGAAATGCGCGCTGGCGGCGCGGTATTTTGCTGAAAATGCCCCGGGGTTTCTCGTCGATCAGCCGGTCAAAACCGAATACCGCAAGAGCTATGTCGCCTTCCGCCCCATCGGCATCGTCCTCGGCATCATGCCATGGAATTTCCCATTCTGGCAGGTATTCCGCTTCGCCCTGCCGTCTCTGGCGGCGGGGAATGTCGGGCTCCTGAAGCATGCGTCGAATACGCCAGGCTGTGCGCTGGCGATTGAATCAGTATTCCGCGAGGCAGGTTTTCCAGAGCATGCGTTTCAGGCGCTTTTGATCCCAGGCCGGCGCGTCGAAGAGGTGATTTCCGACCGGCGGGTGGCGGCGGTGACGCTGACCGGCAGCACCCCGGCGGGCCGCTCGGTGGCGGCGCTGGCGGGCAGGTATCTCAAAAAAACCGTCTTGGAACTCGGCGGCAGCGATCCGTACCTGGTGCTGGCTGATGCCGATATCGAACATGCGGTGAAAACTATTGGGCCGGGGCGGTTGCTCAATTGCGGCCAGTCCTGCGTTTCGCCGAAACGGCTGATCGTGGCTGCCAGCCTCAAGGAGCGGTTCGAGCAGGGATTGCTGAACATATTCAAAAAGCAGGTGCTGGGGGATCCGCTGGATCCGTCCACTACCATGGGCCCGATGTCACGCGCCGATCTGCGCGATGAGTTGCACCGGCAGGTCCGGCGCTCGATTGATGCGGGGGCACGTTGCCTGATTGGTGGCGTCATGCCGGAAGGGAGGACAGAAGGCACGGCCTTTTACCCGCCGACCATTCTGACCGATGTGAAGAAGGGCATGCCCGCCTACGGCGAAGAAATGTTTGGGCCGGTGGCCGTGATCATTCCGGCAGCGGATGAGGAAGAAGCGATCCGCATCGCCAATGACAGCGAGTTTGGCCTCGGCGGCGCGGTGTTCACCGCCGATCTGGAGCGCGGAGAGAAGATTGCCCGTGAGCGCATCGAATCCGGCGCCTGTTTCGTCAACATGATGCTGCGCTCCGACCCCCGCCTGCCGTTCGGCGGCATCAAGGACAGCGGTTATGGCCGCGAGCTCTCGGCCTTCGGTATCCACGAGTTCGTGAACGTCAAATCCGTCGTTGTAGCTTAAAGAATCTTCACTTTTATCGGTTATTTATACCCCATATACCATTCCATATGGCGCGCTGATGGGTATCCGCGCGATAGTGATCAGACCGATTTTCCAAATTGGTATGGTTCTCCCTAACGCCCCTCCCGCTCCCCGGGAGGGGCTTTTTTTATTCCAGATTCTGATAAAGAGATAAATGGCGACCCATACGGGAATCGAACCCGTATTGCGGCCTTGAGAGGGCCGTGTCCTAACCGTTAGACGAATGGGTCTTCAACTAAGCCGGGGGAAGCAATTTAACGGTTTAGTGACAGATATTCAATATGCTAAATCTATCCGGCGGCGTTAAATCCCGTGGAGCCGGTGACGGATAATATGCATAACTTATAAAAATCAAGAGGCTGGATGATCACCGTCTACCAGAAGAACGAAGCCGGCGCTTTTGCCTCCTTTGCCAGCCTGCCGGAGAAAATCCACGGTAAGACCACCTGGATCGACCTCTACAACCCCACGCCGGACGAGGAGAAAGCCGTCGAAACCCAACTCGACATTGAAATTCTTACCCGCGAAGAAATCTGGAAGAACCAGGTGCTGAACCGGTTCTATTCCGAAGACGGCGTCTCCTACATGACGGCCGCCATCATTAACAAGGTTGACTCGCCGCACCCGCAGACCAGCGCCGTCACCTTCATCCTCGGCAAGCATTACCTGGTGACGTTGCGTTACATCCTGCCGACTTCCTTCACCAATTTCACGCAGCGCCTTGTTAAAACCCCGCAGAAATTTGTCTCCGGCAACGACATTCTCGAGGGGCTATTGGAAGAGGTGATCACCCGCGTTGCGTATAATTCCGAAATCGTGGTGGAGGAGCTTGATCGCCTGTCGCATGATATTTTTGCCACCGAAGCAATGAGTGCAGGCAAGAATTCGTCGCAGCGGATGAAGGATGTGGTCCGGCGCCTGGGCGCGAGCGCCGACCTCAACTCCAAGATTAATGAAAGCCTGCACAGCATTAATCGCTTGTTGTGTTTCTTCAAGCTGGTGGCGGGCAGCAATGAAAACGTTCAATCCGGCGTCACTACGCTGATGACCGATGTCGGTGCGCTGTCGCAGCAGACGGCATTCCTATCCGACAAGGTGACGTTCCAGCTCGACGCAACGCTTGGCATGATCAATGTCGAGCAGAACATGATCGTGAAGATTTTCTCGATCGTGGCAGTGTTCTTCCTGCCGCCGACGCTGCTTTCGAGCATCTACGGCATGAACTTCGCCAACATGCCGGAGCTTAACTGGCAGCTCGGCTACCCGATGGCGATTTTTTTCATGGTGACGTGCGCCCTGGTGCCTTACGCTTATTTCCGCCGCAAGGGCTGGCTCTGAGTAGTTCAAATTTTCATTTATTTACAATAAGATACCTGGCACCGCGGATAGCTTGATAATAAGCTAAAAAGTTCTGGTTTCTGCGCCACTCTCTTTAGGCGTGCTGAAAAACGTCCATTCGGCCGCACCGTCAATCACGGCGGGCGGCAGCGAATGAGGGTGTTGGATGGAAAGAAAGCCAGATTAGAGACTGGTAAATAAATCAGGTACCTTTTAAGCACCTTTTGCTTTAGCAAAAATGCTGGGGTAATACCTTCTAAGCCATTGCGCCTTAGTATGTAGAAAGGCCTGACGAGCAATGTATCCTTCCTGCCAGTCCGTTGGGAAGAAATCATCGAGTATCTCGCCAGCCTGCCAAGCAAGTTTCCCCATCTCTCCCAAGCTTGCCCGTAATGAGGTAATGTCCATAAACGGCCCTATATATGCATCATCCGTACCCTTTGGCCTTAGCATATGAACAGATTTCATGTTCGGATGTCCGGCTAGTTCCGAGAACATTTCATATAGGTCTGCGCGTTTTTTACTGCTGTGGCCATCGCGCTTATCAAGAGCCTCTCTGATGCGAACTGGACTGAATGAGGCCATACGCTCTTTCTTATCTGCAAAACGCCAACGTGTGATTGCTGCGCGGTCAGTACGAAAGAAGTCAACCAAGAATACGGTTTCCAGTATGTCGCGCATAATTAAGCCGCCCTTTTGGTAATATCCCGACATTATCAACTTCAAGCTAGTTGCAAATGCATTGAACATGCGCATACCCAGCATTTGGATCACTTTGAGGTCTTCATCAGACGTCTCAAATTGCCGCAACATATTACATACCCCCATGGCTGTTTCTATAAGCTGAAGGTGCAGCAACAGATCAGCATCTCCCTCGATGGCCGCGAGGGATTTAATGCGTAGCTGTTCCTCTTCATTGTGAAGAGAGATAAAGTTTCCAGGCAGCATGGTCATACGCAGCTTAGCTTAGATATTAGGCAAAAACGAAAATGGCCTAAAAGCGAGGGTTTTGTACATACCTATTCGCCGCTATTCAGCGTCATATTTTTGGGAAAATTTTGGGAAATAACTAGCCGCCAGGAGCTAAGCTACTGAAAAGTCTGGCGACCCTACGGGAATCGAACCACATAGGTAACTAGCTGATATTCAAATTATATAAAAATCGCTCGCTTGAGAATGAACCCCCAATCAAACCCCCAAATCCTTACGGTAGGTTAAGGGAATCGAGCTCATCTTTCCGAATTACATTAGCAGGGTATCAAATCCAAATCAACTCCCACCCCCCAGGTATACCCCCGACACGCGATCTTTTTGACTACCTGATGCTCACTCAAAAATTTTCCCTCAGAAAACATTAGGCGACAAAATGTAGAAGGTAATTATGAACGTTGGAAAAGTAGGACAATTTCTTCATCCATAGTTTTAGTATTTCCCTTTATACGTTGGATTTCTGAATTAGCCCTAGCGAAGCGATTTATATTAGACGGCAGGCGCTTTTCTCGAAGCTTACGTCGTTCTACTTTTAAAAGTCGCATACCATTTTCTAAAAATTGATCCTCTGTATATAAATCAAGTTTAAGCCTAAATCCCTCTACAGAACGTCTTCCTACAACATAAATTGCTTTGCCGCCTGGTTTTAGAGAATTGGCAACTCCTTTGCATGATAAAGCATACTCTTTAAGAAAATGACTAATTCTAATAGCAGCATCACTCTGAGACGAGCCTGCCCAATATTTACGTAAACCCTTAATAGGTCCAATTTCAGTATTTTTCATACCACCAAGACAGGAGGTATCAATTTCGTGTCCATAAGAAAAAGAATCTTCTAAGCCATGAATGCGGCTAACGACATCAAGGCATATCCCCGAAGCACCACCATATTGAACTGTGCTGTATGAATCTCCATATGGTGGCGAAGTTAGTATAACATCATAGAGAGATTTAGGTTTTCGAATTTGAGGAACTGTATGAGCGTGCTGTAATTGAACTTTCACATTGCCCAATATAGGCATCATACAGCTATCGTTGATATAATGTGTAAGTCTGTAAGCGAATCTATCCCACGCTGAAATATTCCAGTGATTTCTCTCCGGCTCAGATACTCGGTGCAGTTTCCAACCGCTTTTACGAATCCATGCGGCGTCGCGCGTAGCAGCACTTAAAGATGCAGCCACGATAAGGCGCTCAGCAGCAGTTAAATCTAAGCGATTAATCCATTTAATAATTGCCGCTAATTCTGAAGCAACCTTGTCCGAAAACCATTGTACCTTTACTTTACTCCGCAAAGATATAGGTATAGCTCTAATTCGCCTTATTTGTGGATTTGCTGCCTCTTTAGCAATCGTTTCAAGAATCCCCATCCGGGGATTGGCTGCTTTAGCAGCAGTGAGGATGCATGCTAATGGATTTACATCATAGCCAACGCAATCAGCACCTAGGGCTGCAGATGCCATCAAAAATCTGCCTGAGCCGCAAAAAGGATCTAGTACTTTACTTGTTTCTGTTACATGTGATTTAGCAAGCTTTATTGCTAATTCGTCGGGAACCATCGCAGGATAAGGATGCCAACGGCTTAATCGCGTATTAAGCTCTGTTTTTTTAAGTACGGCTCCAACACTACCAGGCATTCGTTCGTTCCCCCAGTGGTGTCTATGCTTAACCCTGGCACCAATTTATTCATATCAGCATATAACTGATTACTGAGCAAATTATCTGCTAAGTCCTCATTTTTCAAATCATTTTCATTGGCAAGCTTGCCTTTTCTTATTACCAGCCTTTCCATCCTTTTAGTAGGAGCTGTAACCAATTCTACAATTTCAACTAAGTCACGTACGGGATACAATACATAATTGAGAAAACGACCATCTAAAACCCCACCAGAATTAGAAACCTGGCGCACCCACTCAATTGTTTGCGTGTCGATCAAACGATGGACTTCTTCAGGCAACTGATGTGGCATCAAGTTTAGCTTTTCAGCAGATTCTCGTACCAGATCTCCGCAACTCCGATATGGGCATTTCCATTTATCAATCAGTAATCGAGCTAAAGTCGATTTCCCCGTGCATGAAGCACCGTACAAAGCCACTATCATAATTTAGCAAATACAGAGATGCTCTCTATTGCATCTCTGGCAGAACGGTCCGACACGCGACGACGACTGGGTGTTCGATAAGTCGGCCCCCAGACAAGTGATAAATGTTTACCAAGATCGTCTAAGGTATGCTGTGCAACTCCAGGAAATGCTCTAGATTCACCAATTACGACCGCACAATAACCACCAGGTCGGAGCACGCGACAGAATTCTTTCCAGCAGGCGTTCATGTCATTGATGTACTCATCCATAGCTTTAGCCCTTTGTCGTTTATAACGTGCCCCTATTTCAGCGGCCCTATCTTCGTCAAAGTGCCATCCCATCCACATATAAAGCATACGATTAGCACGCACATAATCAATTACCGAAATGTATGGGGGGGATGTTACAATTAAATCAATAGAATTGTCCGGAAATGGCATTGTTCTGGCATCATGCTGAAGAACAAAAACTGAAGGTATGGGCTTAGGTTCATGCTCAGGCAGAGCCATTAAACGATCTCTAAAACCTCTTATCGCATTATGTTCAACTGGTGGCTTAGGTTTGACGTTATCCGCAATCCATCCCCAATGATGTCTCCTTTTCTTTCCGGTCGAAGTTTTGCTGCCGGCAGTAGAGGAGCATGCAAAAAGCACATCAGAAAATACTAACTCCAGAATTAAGCGGTCTGATTCATTGGTTTCCTCTATTATTTTCCAAAGATAATTAAGTTGATTCAATGTTTTTGGGGCATACCACTCTCTGAGTTGCAAATGTGAACCCTCACCTCTACTCCCGAAGGTGGCGCTTTCGCATATAGCATCCCATGTAATTTTCTCTAATATTCCCTCCTTAAATTTATGGGAAAGTGGAGTTATTTCTGCGGCGATCTTGGCTTTAGTAAGAAAATTACATGCAGCCACCCTATCCGCTGATATTGCTCGACGATTAAGTCGGATTGCTTCAATAGCTGTGGTTCCACTCCCTGCAAAAGGATCTAGAACTATTTGACCTGGCGTTGAGAGTATTTGTATTAGAAAGCTTGGAATCTGGGGAATAAAATTCCCTGGGAACCAATGAATTGAATGTACCGACCTACTCTCCGTACCAGAGCGCGGGAAATTCCAATCAACATGGGTTAGTTTTGATAACACCTCATTCACAGAAGACACGCTTGCTCCAGAACGTCGTCTTCATGAGTTGGCGCAGTAAGACCAATAACCCTTGTTTTAAAGTAGTCTGCCGCCAAATCGAGAGAGAGGTTAACTTCCTTTTGTGTAAATGATTGACGTTTTGAAGAGCCTATACCAAAAAGCCAAGATTTTGGAGAAGAGCCAATTTCTTGGTAGGAAGCATCGCTGTAATAAAGCTTGAGCCTTCTTTCCCGTTTGTCTTTAATTCCATAAACAAAGCAATGTCGTTTAAGTTTTGCACTTAATTCATCGGAAAATGCTAGCAAAGATGGGAAGCTTGGTCGTTGGCCTGCAACCCAGTAAAGAGGTGAGGTATCCCAAAATTCTCCACATAACCACCTGTTAAAGATATCTCTAACTTCGGGATCCTTAGAATCACGCAAACGTAAAAGAAAATCGCTATCAGTGAGATTCCAGTCAGCAATTCTAATTTCACCTGCCTGCAACGCTTTTACTGTAGCAAATAGAATCATCAGCTTTTGACTAAAATCTGGCTCTGCTGGCATAAGGTGTGTATAAACTGATTTGCGCATCTCAAGCCATGCGCCTATATCGGGCTCAGCACTTCTTTCAAAAATAGGTTCTCCAGAATCCTTGAAAGCAATAATTGCTTTAGTAAGTCGTAAAGGTAGATTTTTATCTACTTCCAATCCCATATGATACGCCATACGGCAAACGTTATCGATGTTATCGATATCCATTTCTCCTGAGATTAAATGACCTAATTTATCTTTCCCTTGAACAAACTTGGTAATGGTTAACAATAATTCTTCTGCTTTATTAATTCCGACCGCCTTTTGGGCCCATGACTGCAAATTATTTTGGCGGCCCCCAAGAATTTGTAGAGCAATACCGCCAACCTCCACCTGCTTATTGTTTGCAATTATTTCATGCAATTTTTCTTGATGATCAAAACCCAAATCAAGATATTTAAAGGCTTCCTCAACCAGATGACCAAAAGCAGTAATTGCCCAGTCATGCAAAAGCGCTGCTGCACTAAAAGCAATTTGATCAAATTTTTCTAATTTACTGTAGAAACCCATTTGTTGTGAGATGTAACAAGTCCCCAAAACGTGCTCGTATCGTGATAGGTTGGCAATCCCAGGCATGGCAATTGAGTCTATATTTGACAAACGAACATGCCTTAGGCGCTGTACAACCGGCGAATTAATAAGCGACGCAATTGGTTCTTCAAATTTTACAGAGCCATATAAGGTATCTAAATACATAAAATTAGAATTACTCATATCTAGGTACCTCCCTTATCTTCTCGTAGATCTAAAACGATACTTGCATAGGAGTTAAGTAGCTTCCAATCAGGATCAGATTGAGCTGTTTCGGTGAATACGCTAAACATCCCATCCCACAATCGTTCAGAGGGTAAAACATGACGCACAAAAATACGATACTGTTCTACAGATTCAATGTCGGTAAGTGCGTAGCAATCTTCATAAATAATTAATGCTGGCGTACGTACTTCTTCAGCACTTTTATTTTTTATCCAATTAAACGCTTGTGCAGATGCAGTATGCAATCCAGCGTACGTTTTAGAGGATAAAAAATTTACAACACCAAAAAATTTTCGTAATTGAGCTGTCTTTTCGGGATTGATAGAATCAGCAAACCCAAAGTGTGGAGTGTACGCATCAATTACGATAATACGACTTCTTGCCTCTTGCCACTTATCAGAAGGATAGATTCCTTTGAGATATTCTATAAATTCGATGGGATGTCGCGATGCTGTTAAATATTGAACATACAAACCTGATTGCAAAAAAGTGGAACAAAGTTCTCCCAGTACTTTATTAGCCTGACTTTGATGTCGTAGTGCCATCGCAAGAGAACGAGTTTCAGAAGATTTTCTGATTTCAAACTTCTTTTTTTCTTGGTTAGTTTTATTATTGTCAGTGTGATCACTCTTACAATGCGCAGTTACTATTCCTTCAATTTTAGACAACAAATCCTTACTGAGGGGTTCCGGATTATGTTCATAACTTGGTTCTTGCTTACGGGTGCGCCACCAGTATTTGATTTTTCTTAATGTGAGCCTATATAGATGTGCTTTTACACTACCGGGATCTATGAACTGAGAGAAACGCACCCAAATTGTCCAAAGACGCCAGCCAGTAAGTATTAAAGCCCATAAAAACGACCACAGACCGATTTGGAGCAATTCATCTCTCCAGTTATTTGCGAGTACAGCGCCTATGTCAGCAATAGCTCCAAGTATGCAAACGATAAAAACTCCGAAAATGGAGTTGATCAGGTAAGGCATCTTTCGCTCACGGGCAATGAGCGTGCAAATACTTACCAGGAAGGCGAGTAAAGCAGCTGTGGCTGTTAATAGTACCCAAGGGGTCAGCGTTGGATCTTGGGTCATATTGCCATCTCCCCTAGCGTTTTATTTTCAAGAACAGAGGTCCTTATCAAATCTAAGTTGGCAACCGATTGTCGGATTGCGTTTTCCCATAAAGAAATCTGTTGCCGTAGTTTATCTTCAGATAAAGCTACGTTGGTTATTTGTTTAGAGCACTTCTGCTCCAACGATAAATTTGAGAGCCCCTTAGAACGTAATCGCTCTTCTGCTTCTTCGCGGGAGGCTAGAGTATAGACAGGTAATAACAATTGAATACCAAATTCGGCAAGAACTGCACTAAGCCGTTCAGTCGCTAAAGGTGTTTGCTCTGGCCAAGTGTTTTGATAGGCAGCATACCCAAATGCTAGTTTAGATGCCCCTAATGCCATAGCTGTCGTTACTGCAGCTACCACATACGCATGATGACAGGGAAGACACGTTTGCTCGTAGAACGATGTATCTGTTTGTAGCTCTTTAGGCTGACGAATGGTCATCACTCTGGTAGAGTCAGGCAATAGTTGACTTAACTCACCTAAGCGGCGGTGGACGGCATCTATCCCATGTAAGTGGTCAGAGGTAATTGTCACTAGAACTAAGTCGTGTCCACGCTCTGCTAGCTCTAGGGCCGCAAGGGTAGAATCGCGTCCCCCAGAGAACATCAATACACATATATTATTATTCTGCCCGGACATTATACTTTCCTTAATCAGTCACTTAAAGGTGATATCCCGCTTTCATTCTTTATGCAATTTACTTACTGTTAATATCAGATCTTATAGCCAATAGATTTTTATAAACTATTGTATTAGAATAATTTATTCGGCTTAGTAATAAGTTCAAGCTTTTATATTTTGTATACTCATAAAATCATCGCTCCCGAATCGATTGCTTCCCCACTTAACTTCATAATCCTGCCCCAGTTTTTGCTGACATAAGTCAGCTTCGCTTCGGTTCGCAAATATCCCTGCCAGGTGCCGCGGCGCTGATCTAATTACGGCCCAACACATTATGCATCCAGGGTTGTCGGCATCAATCGTAGGTAACCAATTTCTGAGTTCCCATATGGGCTGGAACCAAAACGCCAAGCCTACTCCATCTGCTTCTTCTCCATCATCAATGGAACTACTCACCAATCCAATAACATTGCCTTGCTCATTAAATATGGGCCCACCACTCATGCCACCAGGCCATTTGGTAGCAACTTCAAAGGTAGGCCAAGGTCTAGATGCGGCTAGCCCTGCTGTATGAACGGCCTTTACAGTGCCTATTGCCCCATAAAGCCCCTCTGTAAAGCTCGTTAAGCTAGCGTCGTCTGCATTTTTAACTTTCATAACTCCCGGATACCCAATTGCCATAACCTTATCTCCCACTTGGGGCCTATTTCCACCAAGTTGTATGGGTAAAAATCTGTTATGCTCCGCAAGCTTTTTGCTGCCTTTTTGGAAGAATATCTGAGCACAGTCGAAGATGTTTTTGCTTCTCGGCGGCTCATGGATAAGCGGACTTTCTTCAAGCCCTCGAAAGGTGTTGACCCTCTCCAAAAAGACAAAACATTCTTTTGGGATACTTGATGCGCCAAATACTAAACCAGGACTAAATAAACCAAACACTGTACCAAGTTGGCGGCTATCAAAGTAGCCTTGGCCTTCGCCAATCTCAAATGCGTGATGCGCCGTGAGATAAGTTCCGAACGGGTCAATTCTAAATGCGGTAGCTAAGCCGGAAACACGGTGTGTTTCTCTACACATTTCAAAAAGCGGTATAACTTTTTCCCTAAGCCCCCAAGGATCGCCTATTCGAAATAGTCGTTCATCCTCTCCTTCTTTGGGGGTATATGGAAACATACGGCATATAACTCTAAGCTGCTTCGGATATGCGGTGGATAAGGGAGTCCATCAGGTGGGTGTTGAGGGTTTGGGCTTGGGTGATGTGCGCTTCGAGCTGGTCGCAGAGCGTCATCAGCTCATCCACCTTGGCAACGATGCGTCTTTGCTCGGCGAGTGGTGGGAGGGGCAGAGGCAGAGAAGATATATGCCCATGATTTACGGTCTTTTGTCCTGCTGTAGTAATAAAAAGCCCCTTAATAATACTCCGAATGTAGGGTGAAGACGCGACCAGCTTCATGAAAGATGCGTCATAAAGCGTAGAATTTATTCTCATGCGGATGAAGTGGTCGCAGTAAATGGCATCTAAATCTGATTCACATAGTATGAATTTGCCGATTAAGTCCTCGCTACCATTTACGCGAATTATGAGTATGTCTTGGTGTTTTAATGCATATTTCTCCTTTAGTTCATGTGCTAAAATAATTTGACGTGTATCTGCTAAAGAGACTACACCGTCTTTTATGTCTGCTAGCCTGAGAACAATGGTAGGCGCCCCCTCTTTCTCACCCCTGCTGGAAACACCATTTTGAAATTCAGGGCATAGATCGCCTAATCTGATCCAGCACCATGCGCCGGATATTTCAAAAATCTGTTTGTCATCTTCCACGGGTTGTAAAATTCTGGCAGATTTTATCTTCCCTTCCTTCACCAGTCGTTTTTTCTCTGCCTCGATGCGTTTGAGGAGCTCGCTGGCGGGTTCGTCGGCGGGGTTTTGGGGGACGAGTTTGCCTTGCACGGCTAGTTGCAGGATGGTGGCGCGGAGGTGTTTGACGGTGGCGAGGTCATCGAACCAGTCGTTGAATTTTTTCTCCATAATATTCAGGCTAGTGCCAAAGCTAGTGCGGCTTTCGGCGTTGGTGAGGTGATGCAAGGTGGATTGCACGGTCTGCGTTTTCAGCGTGCGCTCAGCGTTTTGCTCCGTCTCCAGCTTATCGCACAGCACCATCAATTCATCCACTTTCGCCACAATCCGCTTTTGCTCAGCGAGTGGTGGTAGGGGAACAGGGGTCTGCTTAGCCCTAACGATTGTAAGCGTGTAGACAGTAGTTCCCATACTGTCTCGATGTATTTCCTCTATCCAATAGGGAGACTGCATCACGGTATTTAGGTAGTGCGGATAAAGTCCAAAGTAATTTTTGAAGATTAAGACGCTAGCATCCTTAAAGTAGAACCGATCTGAGTCCCTAACTATGTAGGGAACGCCAATAGTCCCAACACCTGTGATCATTATGTCATTAGGTTCTGGAGTTAGACCTTCGTTGGTTAAGCGTTGGTAGTGGTCTTCACTAATAAACAATTCATTATCTAGGTGTCCTGCTTTGGCAAGTTTGACTATCTCTCGGGCGCGAAGAAACGGAACGCCTCTTGTAGTCCAATCTTTTTCATGAACACGGCAACTTGAAGTAATTAATCCTAGAGTGCCTAGTGTGCACCATGCCCATCCACGTGGAATGTCAAATAAAAGATTTTTGGAATCAATAGACGATGTTTTGAAGTCTTTGATAGAACCTTGTTTAACAAGCCGCTTTTTCTCTGCCTCGATCTTCTTCAGCAGCACATCCGCTGGCTCATCGGCAAAGTTTTGCTCCACCAATTTACCACGCACCGCCAGCTGCAAAATCACGTCACGCAGCTTTTTGATGCCGCCTTCGCCTTGCGCCAGGTGGCCGAATTGCTGGAGAAAGAGGTCTGCCTCCATTATGCCGCCTCGCTTTTCACATGGCGGCTGAGTGCTTCCGCAAGGATTTCCCTTAGCTGATTCTGCGTTTGCTGCATGGCTTGTGTAGCAGCTTCATATTCCGCCAGGAGTTCAGCAGGATCGCGGTGGCTAGGGTCAACATTCTTGGGGTTTTTGACATCCAGGTTATAGTTACTGGCCTTGATATCATCGATGCTTACCTTCCAGGCGAAGTCACTTTCCTGGCGCTTATTCCACCAAGCCTTTTCGGTGTCGAACTCCTCAAGGCGCATGGGCTTGGTTTTGCTGTAGCTTTTATAACCTTCAGGATATTGGTGTTCGTAATACCAAATTTCCTTGGTGGGCGTACCTTTCTCAAAAAACAGCAGGTTGGTTTTAATACCCGTGTAGGGGTTGAACACGCCGTTGGGCAGACGTACGATGGTGTGCAGGTTGCACTCCTCCAGCAGCTTTTCCTTCAGGCGGGTTTTGATGCCTTCACCAAATAGCGTGCCATCCGGCAATACTACTGCAGCGCGCCCTTTATCTTTCAGCATCTCCACGATCATAAACAGGAACAAATCCGCCGTTTCGCGTGTGCGATAGCTGGATGGGAAGTTGTTCTCGATGCCATCTTCCTCGGTGCCGCCAAACGGCGGGTTGGTGAGCACCACATCCACCTTCTTGCGCCAGGGATGGTCTTTGATGGGTGTAGAGAGCATATTGTCATGCTTAATGTTGGTCGGTACCTCGATACCGTGAAGTAGCATGTTCGTGGTGCATAGCAAGTGCGGCAGGGCCTTCTTCTCCACGCCGTTGATGGTCTTCTGCAAAGTTTCCCAGTCTTTTGGGGTTTTGGTTTGCTGACGCAAATGCTCGATGCTGCAGCTTAAAAAACCACCCGTGCCGCAAGCAGGGTCTAACACCATTTCACCCAGCTGCGGGTTCACCATATCCACCATAAACTGGGTAACTGCGCGCGGAGTATAAAACTCACCAGCATTCCCGGCACTTTGCAGGTCCTTGAGGATTTGCTCGTAAATATCACCGAAGGTGTGTTTGTCATCAGAGCGATTAAAATCAATTTCGTTGATCTTATTGACTACCTGGCGGATCAGCTGGCCGGATTTCATATAGTTGTAAGCATCCTCGAACACATTGCGCACGACAACGGCGCGGCCACCTTGCTTGCCTTCGGCGTTTAGTTCTTTGAGCGTTGGGAATAGCTTGATGTTTATGAATTCGGAGAGCTCATCACCAGTGATACCCTCGGCATTCGCTGCCCAATTGCGCCAGCGCAGAGGCTCAGGAATGGGGGATTTATAGCTGTCTTCCGTAAGCTCCAACTGCTCTTCCTGGTCATCCAGAATTTTAAGGAAGAACATCCACACAAGCTGACCAATGCGCTGCGCGTCGCCATCGACGCCTACGTCTTTGCGCATGATGTCTTGGATGGATTTAATAATGCCGGATACGTTGCTCATGTTTGTCTATTCTCTGTGTATTGATGCAGTTTAAGAAGCCCTGATTTTAATGCAGGTTCAAAGTAACGATTGAGCATATCCAAAGTATTGCGTCGTGTCGGGCTCTCATTGGTTATAGCTTCTGGCTGTTCGTATATAGTTACTTCAAGATAAGCATTCTTACTCGCAGCTTTGTTGTAGAGATAAATATGGTTCAATTGCATGTATAGTCTGTCTGCAAGTGAAAATGACAAAGAGCGATTTGGCATTACTTCGACAAAAACTTCGACGCCGTTTTCAACATAGAATCCATCAAATATGATATTTCTATTAGATGTAATTGGATCAATAAAATTCATTGCAGATGTAAACTTGACTTCCTTTTGAGCGAACATTTTTCCGCTTAGTTTTTCGTTTACAATTCGTTCTTCTAATTGTTTTCTTTCCTCTATTCTTGATCGATAATCTACTGCTTCTGTACGCACAGTTGCAGGTGGTTCTTCTTCCGCTTTCTTCTTCTCTATATCTTGTTCATCAGCGCGTGTAACCCCCAATAGGCTTTGCAGTGTGGCTCCATCAATAGGAGTGTTAAGCGTTATATTACTTTGCGATTGCTTTAAACTTAGAGAAAGCGAGACCAGGTGCTTTGTTAGATCGTAGTTCTTTTCTTCCACTTTTTCACGAGTGGCTTTTTCCTCTTTTATTCTTTTTTTGAGTTCAAGAATTTTAAATAGGCTTACATCCTCAAATTTTATAGCAAAAACCATCAACATTACGAACGCGATCAAAGATATAAGAAAGGATTTATCAGCATATCCATGGAGTGCTTCTGAGTGAAAGATCAGAAGCAATAGGCCGAACGCGATTACATATGGAATCCAGCTAATCGCCTTTATTAGATCTTCGTTAACTTTCATACTCCATTCACCTTCTTAAATAATTCGTCTTCGAGTTCTTTTAGAGCTGCCTCATATTTATCCTTGCCGCCGAAGAAATCATTGATGATTTCTACAGGTGTGCCCATCTCATTGATAGGCCTAAGACTCAGCACCTTAGCGCTTTCGATGCTGGTTACATCCTCATCGGCATATTTATCGAGCAGTGCTTCTAGTACCTTGCGCGCTTTGTCACCGTATTTGGTGAAGTAGTTGCGCTTACGCACGTTATTGGCGCGCTCCTTCCGCGTCAGGGGCGGCTGGCCATATACAATGTGACAGATCAAATCGAAAGTGCCGTATTGGTCGCCATTCCTTACTTCTTCACGCAGCGCGCTGAGCAAGAGACCTTGCGACTCCAGCTCTTTGATAATGGCTTCTTTCTTGGCGGATTCCGACCATCGCTGCAGAAACTCATCCAGCGTGCGAAACTGCTTTTGCACCATTTTCTTGGTATAGTCTTTGAGGGATTCGGTAACGAGCTTTCCGTCTTTATCGTAATACTGCACGCGCTCGGAAATAACGTTTACTTCGACGTTGTTGACATAATATTTCACGCGCTTTTGGCCAGGCTCGGCGTTAGGATCGAATGAGATATCGGGTTTTACCACTATGCCTTCGCTGGGGTCCACGTTCGAGTCATCGTCCGGAGGCACGATATCGTCATCTTCGCCGGGCTGATATATCTGCACCGGATCTCCATCAAAATTAGGATCGGCGAATAGCTCGGTAGCTTTCTTGAAATCCATAATGGTGAAATATAGCTTGCCATGCTCTTCGTCGATGCGCGTACCACGGCCAATGATTTGCTTAAACTCCGTCATGGAGCGGATGGTTTGATCCAGTACCACTAATTTGCAGGTTTTGGCATCCACACCCGTTGTCAGTAGTTTTGAGGTGGTGGCGATGACGGGGTATGGATTTTCAGGATCGATGAAATTATCCAGCTCGGCTTTGCCCTGCTGATCATCACCCGTGATTTTCATCACGTAGCGATGATTCTTTAGCACCAGATCGCTATTGAGATTGGCAATGGCGTGGCGCATGCGCTCAGCGTGGTCGATATCCTCGCAGAAAACGATGGTTTTATCGAAGCGATTGGTGGCTTTGAGGTAGGCGGTAATTTTCTGCGCTACTAGCCAGTCGCGCTCCTCGATCACCAGCGTGCGATTGAAGTCCTTCTGATTGTAGATGCGGTCTTCGATCAAATTGCCGTATTTATCAGCCTGGCCCTTTTCCGGCCGGAAGCCAATCACGTCTCGATCAATATCGATGCGTATGACTTTGTAGGGTGCCAGGAAGCCATCTTCGATGCCTTGCTTCAGCGAATAGGTGTAAACCGGCTCGCCAAAGTAATGGATGTTGGAAACATCGTTGGTTTCTTTTGGGGTGGCGGTTAGGCCAATATGCGTGGCACTGGAGAAGTATTTGAGGATCTCGTGCCATGCAGAATCCTCGGCCGCACTGCTACGGTGGCATTCGTCGATGATCACCAGGTCGAAGAAGTCGGGAGAAAACTGTTTGTAGATGTTTTGTGCTTCTTCCGTACCGGTCACAGCCTGGTAGAGTGTCAGATAAATTTCATACGACTTATCGGCCTGCCGCTTGGTGATTTTAGTCATTGCCTGGCCAAACGGCTTGAAGTCATTCTGCCGCGTTTGATCGACGAGGATGTTACGGTCGGCAAGGAAAAGGATGCGCTTCTTGGTTTTCGACTTCCACAAGCGCCAGATGATCTGAAACGCCGTATAGGTTTTGCCGGTACCTGTAGCCATGACCAGCAGAATGCGGTCCTGACCTTTGGCCACGGCTTCCATGACGCGGTTAATGGCATTCAATTGGTAATAGCGCGGGGATTTATCGCTGCCGTCTGAATAATAATCCTGAGCTACGACAGCCTCAGCTGCCGGTGTTTCGATGTTACGGAGCTGCTTATAGCGTTTCCAGAGCTCCTGGGGGCCTGGAAGGCAGTCCAGAGGTAGGTCGCGCTCAATCTGTTCGCCGGTGCCGGACTTATCATGAAAGCGGAAACCGGTGCCGTTGGAAGTGAACACAAAGGGGATGTCCAGTATCTCGGCATATTCTAATGCCTGCTGCATGCCATCGCCCAGCTCGTGGCTATCGTCCTTGGCCTCAATGATCGCGAGGGGAATGTTAGGTTTGTAGTAGAGGATATAGTCGGCACGTTTGCTAGTGCCACGTGTTGCCATTTTGCCGCGCACAATAATGCGGCCATGGGTAAAAGACACTTCCTCACGCACCTGCGTCTGTAGATCCCAACCTGCCTTTTGGATGGCGGGTAGGATGTACTTTGTTTTGATGTCCGCTTCAGTGAAATTTCCCATTTTTTCTCCCGTGATAACTCTTAACGAAATCAATAGGAAATGCCACACAAAATGCCCCAGCTATCTGGGCTTCAACGTTAGGGGTGGGTGTCCCCATACCTGTCTCACTGAAAGCAAAGTGCAAATTTTTCTCCTTTTAATTCAACAGCAAGACCAGATAAGCTTTTGTTTTTGCTATTTTCAGAATCAAATTTATTTCGCATTAACCATTATTGGCAAGCCAACTAATTGATAATAAAAAAAACACTATCTTGTACGGAACAAGGTGGCCTTCGTTTCGGCTGTACATTTTTACCTAATTGTTTAATGCTACTGCCGTGAAATGGGTGTTCCATTTCTGGGGCTAGTTACCCCTTACGTGCGGCCTAAGACAGCATCGGGCCGTCATCAATGATGCTGCTTTTTCGACCTCTGGTCGGGAAGGTGGCTGAATACAATAGCGCAAGCGAATAGGCTGCGCCGTTCACGTAACGGTAACTACTTCCCGGCTGCCAGAGCAATCTGGTGGCCGTTACCGTAACTAGGGGAGGATATCATGAAAAGAACTGTTTTAATCTGCGCGCTTTTGCTCACGGCTTGTGCAAATCCCAGATCGACAACCAATCAACTCGAAGTCGGCATGAGCAAGGACGAAGTGCGCGCCATCATGGGCGAGCCCGATAGTTCTGCAGGGTTTAAGGACCAAGGAGACTGTTATTACTACAGCATGTGGCGCGACTTCTGGAATCGCCGCCCTGGGAACTACTCTGATCGCTACTACGCCTGTTTCCAGAAAGGGAAGCTTGCCGCCTATGGCCGCGTGGGAGATCCAATATGATCAGTCAACAGCTATGGATTTCTATTAAAGCGCTTAATTGGGCAAACGGATTATTCAGACTCTGGCTTGTTCTTACAGGCTTATGGGAGGTTTTTGTATTATATCATTTGGCTAGGTCCATTTACAAAAAACAAGATATCCTATGGGCGCTATTTGCCACAACATGGCCACTTATTTTTTTAATTGTCGTCATTGCTTTTCTAAAGACAATAAATTGGATTTTACAAGGACTAACCGATAAGCGCGGCGCTTTTACCCAGTCAGACGTCCTGATTCTAAGCAGCAAAAGAGCGCAAGAATTTATCAAGCTTAAATATCAAAAAATTACGATACTAATCGTTCTCGCTGCCATTGTGACGTTTGTGACTATATCCTTTTCATCTAAAAACCATGAAGTTTCATGGAGAATACTCGCTCCTAATGAACGTAGACAAGAAGGCCTGGCTATCTACAAGATCATGACCCCCGAGGGAGAAGAAATTCTTCTGCAAGGCCCAAGGGGCGCTAGCGAAGAAGATGCCATAAAACAAGCTAAAGATTTGTATCGCAATAATAAATAAGAAAATCCACCAAGAGAACAGTGGCGCTAGTGGCGCTTTGTTAGACTTAGGAGAAATCTTGTGTGCGATTTATATAATTGTTTAATTGGTGGTTCGCTAAGAAATATACCGAAGCCAGCGATAATAAGCCGCATGCGCCATTATAAGGTCAATTTTACGCCTCTTATCATACGCACTCCTCCCGTTCCCTTGTCTTTTTTACATCCGCTATAGAGCAATCGGGCGGTGAATCTCTTATGCGATAAAGTGTGTTTTATTCCTTCATTCCTAGCCCAGGATAAATAGGCTCTGAAAAGATCTCCAGAAAAAGCGGCTGCACCTGCGTCTAATATGCAGCAGTCATCAATGAACAAAGCTACCTGATCCTCTGACTTGCGCCATGCCTCTTTTTCTTGGAGGCTGCTTTTCGGCTCTGTAAAAGAACCGCGTTGTAAAACCTGAGCATATGCCATCAAAGCTAGCCGTAGTATGCCCGGCAGCTCTTCAAGCAATTCCTTTTTTAAATTAACATTTTCTTTTCTTACTCTATGACCAAGCTGGCTTTGGTCCTCATTTTTAATATCTTCTGCTTTTTTAAACTTATTATTAAATCGAAAAATGATTGCGCGTCGGTAAAGTGCATCAGAAAAATCTTTAGTACGCGGCATATGATTAGTGCCAAGCCAGAAAGTGCAGTATGGCGTGAAGCTAAAAGGTGGTTGGTGCTTGTGGTCGGCGGTTACTAATTCACCAGAAGTAAAGGCTTTCAATTCAGCGTCGGCGATAACTTCACCTTGAGCAACTTCGGTAATGATATTAGCCAATTTCTTATGCAAGTGTGCCCGCTTAAACTTGTCCGAAAGCTCGGATGGCTGGACCGCTGCGACATTTTGAGCTCCTAATAATGCAAGAATTATGGACAGAATAACACTTTTCCCATTTCCGCCAGAACCTATCAAAAGTATGAATTTCTCAAATTTAGTCGTGTTGGTAAGCGTATAACCGATCAATTCCATAATTGATCGTTTTTTCTCATCCGCGTCTTCATCTCCTTCAAAGACTTCATCTAAGAATTTTATAAAACGCGGGCATTCTGCAGTAGGTAAATATTCATGAGGTATTTGGGTTGTGCGGTAATTCTCGCGGAGATGAGGTTTACGTATAAAAGTGTTATTTTCAAAATGTAGTTCACCGTTCGCAACATTTATAATATCGGGATTTAAGTCCCACGCATGCTGTTCAGCGAAGACTTCGTTTTTTAATATCGAATACACTGCATCGACCAAGCCACGCGTTACGCGCTGACCATATTCTTCCAGATAATTTTGAATCAGCTTCTTGCTTTCTAGATCAGGCATTGCCTCCCAATAGCCTTTTTCTCTCCAGACCCAGAGATGCGCTGTAGTGGACAGAATGTTTTCTGACTTCAATTCATTGATAATAAAGCGCGCCAGATCGAGCTGACTTACCTTTTCGTCTTCTGTGTTCTGAGATTGTTTCTTAAGCTCTTTAAGTGCCTCGTTCTGGACTTTAAGCGAAATTTTTGCTGTTTTGCTTACTATTTGCTTTACACGCTCTTGCTCTGTGGTGGAAAGCCTAGGAAGAAGGCTCAGCACGTGGTCGATATCCTGTGGGCTCGAGCTTGCAGTTAAAGACTGAGCGGCATGGGTTGCTTCGTCATACGGCCGCAAGGCTTCTTTAGCATTGCCAATTAAGCTATGCAGTCCAGTTATATCAACTCCCTCGGGCGGGCTATCTGCCAGATCCCATTTTTCAGGAAAGCTCTTGGGCACTTCTACGATATGCGCAGATGTTGCGCCCGCTGCTAAAGTAAGCTGAGCCACTTTATCCGCATATTCACGCCCCTCATCATCATTGTCGGGCCAGATTATAACCCTGCGCCCTGCACAGGGAGACCAGTCGGCTTTATGGGGTGACTTTGCTCCATTCGGGCTGGTCGTTACGGTGAATTCTGGGAATAAAACGGATGCCGCTTCCGAAGCCTTTTCACCCTCACAAACTAATATTGGTTTTGCAGCATCACCAGCGATCTTATCCAGATTAAAAAGAATGCGAGGTTCAGGAGTTGATTTCCACGCCCATTTGCACGTCCCATTCGCGTACTGCCTATAGGTAAGCGGACGATCCTGTTTATTTCCTTCGGGATCGATAAACCTGCAAACAACCAATAACGGCTCGCCGTTCTTTGTATTATAAATCCACCATTTGGTAGGGAGTCCAAGAGAGGGATATTTGGGAGCATTTCCAGCGTGAGGGGGTATGGGGATAGCTACTCCTTCATCTTGTGTTGAACTTGGTGGCTGGAATCCTTTGTTTTTTGACATGCACTACCTCAGCATTCCAAGAATTGCCCTTGCAGAGGCAAACTGGCTTGTATTGGATAAGTATGCGAACAGGCTGACGACATCTCTTCCCTTGTCCCCAGTGGCAAAGTCAGCCCATTTCCCCGTTTTGATGTTGATCAGGAATGAGCCTGGTCGCGCATCGATCCTGGTTGGATTACGCACTACATATTCGTCCCCGATGCATTGTCCGCCTGGAAGCCATTTGGCCAGCAGAGAGGGAAGCACCGGCATCGCTGCACGGTTCGCTTTGTCGAAGACAGACATGCGCTATGCCCTGGTCACGATTTGATTCAGTCGGGCCGTATACACATGGTCGTTAAGCGTATAGGCGACGCATATGGCATCGTATCCCCGCAATTCCGGCATGGCTTGAATGTGAACAAGATTCCTGGCCAGGATTTCCCTGTGCTGAGTAAACTCATCGTCAGAGATCTGATATTTTTGTCTGATAGTGGAAACAAAGTTATCAATATTTTCTTGTTCTAACGGAAGAAGCATATCATAATACAGCATGTTAATACCTTTCTGCCGCTCACCAGAGCGGCATTTTTTTGTTCTTAATTAGGATTTGTTTTCGTTTTGCCGGAGTAAGTTGCGGATATCGTCAATCCGCCACATGGCTATGTTGGGACCAAGTTTGACCGGTTTGGGGAACCGACCGCTTTTAACGCCAGCCCACCAGGTGGATTTGGAAACGGGAATGATCTCGAGCACCTGAGGAAGTCTTAGGTGATTCGACAAGGGATAATTATGCGATTCGTTATTCATACTAACCTCCTTCGTAGTGAATGCGGTCAGTATGAATTGGATCGGACTTAGAAGATTCCGGTTAGCCGGGCTAACCACCCCTTTTATTTTTCAAGCGTTTGTTTTCCGGATCAAATTTTTTGATCCAACCGGCTATAGTTTTTGGTCCTTCACCCTCGCTGAGGGGACAAGGATCAAATTCATTAATTAGCTGATGGTAAATAACCCCTGCTGCAGAGGCCCTACTTTTCCACTCTTTTTTGCTATTATAAATTTCCTCTGATCTTTGTTTTAGGGCGTCTTGTTCTTTATGCCGCTTATTACCTCCGCTGGCTTGAGCTTCCTTTTTTCCCTTTTCTATAAGCAGTTTTCGAATTTCCAGCTCATAGATATCCTGCACTAATTTTAGCGCCTTTCTGGCGTCTACCAACAGATTGGCAGTATCAGCTGCCATGTGGTTCTGTATTGCAAGGAGAGCTCTATCAATCTTCCACAATGCAAACGCTGATAAGAGATGAGCATCTTTATAGGTATTGTCAGATTTTTTGTTGAAATCGTCTGGCCTTAGTATTCTGAAAAGAATATGCGCATCATTCCAGCCCAATCTTTCCCCTAAAGGATGGGGCAGAATCCATTCATCCTGGTCAATTAGCTGCCTTAAATGATCGCAGCAAAAAAGCACTGCTTCTTCAAAATCGCTACGCTCTCTTTTAAAAGCCTGGAACATTGTAACAGTAAATCCATGGACTATGGGGACTCCAGTTTTCTCAGACTTTGCTTGGATTTTTGCGTTATGAAAGCCGTATCTTTTTCTAATCTCCGAGTCATAACTATCGGCTCTGGTAAAATATGCCAAAGCGGTATTTGCATCATCTAAAAGTGCAGTTGCCCCCTCTATTTTAAATACGGGATTATTCTGATAGCCCCTGACTTCCGTATAATCCGACGGATCAAAGGTAATAAAACAGGACTTATTCTTGTCCAGACACAGGCCATAGAGATCAGCTTTTGTGGTCATGGCCTGTTCTCCGCTATTTTCCTTTGCGAGCCGTGTCGAGATAGTCAGCCCACCACTGCATCATCTTGGCCCGTTCGGGGAGGTACTGCGCATAGTTGTAGGCAGCGCGCACCTGGTCGCGTTCGCAGTGGGCCAGTTGCCGTTCGATCACGTCGGCGTTGAAGCCGTTTTCATTCAGGATCGTTGAGGCTGTGGAGCGGAAGCCGTGGCCCACGGTCTTTCCCTTGTAGCCCATGACTTCAATCGCACGCAGGAATGTGTTCTCGCTGAGAGGATGGCGCGGATTGTTCTGGCTTGGGAAGATATAGCCAGCATAGCTGTCGCCGGTGATCTTCTGCGTCTCCTTGAGGATTTTAAGACTCTGTTTGGAGAGCGGGACGATATGCGGTTCCTTCACCTTCATGCGCTCAGCAGGGATTTTCCACTGTTTCTTTTCCCAGTCGATTTCTTCCCATTTGCCTTTACGGATCTCGCCGCTACGCAGGAAGGTGAGGATCAGCAACTGGAACGCCAGCCTGGTGATCGGCTTGCCGCGATATTCTGCTTCGTACTGGTCGAGTTTCCTTAGGAAGTCGGGCAACTCCTTTTCCTTGAGGGAAGGATGGTTTTTGCTTTTGACCGGCTTGAGCGCGCCTCTGAGATCGGCAGTGATGTCGCGCTCGGCACGGCCGGTGGCAACTGCGTAACGGAATATCTGGCCGCAGGTTTGCATGATCCGGTGGGTAAGGTCGTAGGCTTCCTTGTTTTCGACTTTGCGGAGGGCAGCCAGCAGCTCAGGGGCTGTTACCACCTTGACAGGGTGGGAACCTATGTACGGAAAAACGTACACTTCCAGCCGCTTCAGAATGTTTCCACCGTGTTTGGTCTTCCACGTGTGGAGTTTTTGCTGGTGCCACTCACGGGCAATGTTTTCAAAGGTGTTCTCGTATTCGGCCTGCTGGACCAGCTTAGCCTGCTGCTTGATGAACGAGGGATCCTGGCCGTTATCGAGCAGCTTCTTGGCTTCTTCACGTCGTTCCCTGGCCTCTACCAGGCTGACGCGGGGATAAACCCCCAGCGCCAGGAGCTTCTCTTTGCCGTGGAAGCGGTATTTCAGCTTCCAGTAACGGCCGCCGGTCGGCTTGATGAGGAGATAAAGACCCCCACCATCAAAGAGCTTCTGGCTTTTGCTGGCAGGCTTGGTTTTCTTGCAGGCGGTATCGGTAAGTTTCATGGCTAAAAAAGAACCCCCATCTTTAAAACCGAACCCCCAGAAAGAACCCCCACATTATTCGGATTGGGTCGGAGTGCATCGGTATGGATAGGGCTATTTTATAGCCTGTACTGCTTGAAAAGTCTAGTGTTTTTGGAGTGCATCGATACGCATCGGCCCGAAGGCTTGGCGACCCCTACGGGAATCGAACCCGTGTTCCCACCGTGAAAGGGTGGTGTCCTAACCGCTAGACGAAGGGGTCAGCGATGCCGGGTACGGTAATCGGCCGGCGGGCTGCAAAAAGAAGCGTACTATCGGCAGGTGAGCCCGCTTAGTCAATAAAAAACTGATTGATTCTCGTGCGGTGGTCGTAAATGCAGACTTATTGCGCGCGTCATGAATCAATGCTTGATTTCGTGGCCCAAAACCTTAACAATTCTCCTTATACTCCGAAAGTATCGCAGGATTCCATGCTGGCCATGCAATATTCCATTCTTTTGCCCGTGGGGTACGATCCGGCCCTGATCCGGGCCCGCGTCGAGGCGCGCAAATCCCTGTTCGACGCCCATGGGGGGCTTGTGCATAAATCCTTTCTCTATAACGAGCAGGACCATCTGTACGCGCCGTTTTATGTGTGGAAGGATCTGGAGCAGGCGCAGAATTTCCTGCTCGATGATTTATTCCACGGCGTGGTTGAAACTTTCAGCCGCTGCCGCGTGCGTAGCTGGTGGGTCGTCAATATGGCCTACGGCAACCGCAAGACCACGCCCGCTTTTGCCCGGCGCGAGGTCGATGTTATCCCGTCCGAGGCCAGGCTCGACACATTCGTGCAGTACGAAAAGAACTTACAGGCAGAGACGCTGAACGATCCCAACCTTTATATGCATGTCGCCGCGTTCGATGCCGACCGCTGGGAAATCCTGAGGTTTTCCCTATGGAAAGATAAGGCCAGCGCCGCCAAGCCCGCCAGCGACTCCTACTTGGAATACGAGGTGCTGCATGTGTCCGAGCCGATTAGCTTTTCTTAAGCCTGAACGAGTTAGAAAAACTACCGTTCCGATTCCCCGCCTTCGCGGGGATAAACTCCGGCCGGAGCCTCATGCCACGAACGGCGCAGTAACTGGATCCCGGCTTTACTGAATTAATACCCGCTACTGCTGCGCGGACGGCGCCCCGGTGCGATCGTATCCCCGCCCGCCTTGTTGAAGCGGCCGATATTTCCCAGTACTTGCTCGACGAAGCCCAGCGTATGGCCTTCGGTGGGAGTAATGCGCTTGGCCAGCTTGACGTCCTTGCCGTCGCCTTCGTCGAAATACTCCACGCTGCGAACAACACCCGCCTTGTCAAAGGCAATGCACACCACCTCCCGGTCCACCACGTCAGGCTTCAGGAAGGCAGTGGCTTCCTTGCGGTCAGTGATGTAGTACCAGGTTTCCTCGCCGAAGCTGGATTGTGAAGAGGGTGAGCCGAGCTTGTGAAGCACCTCTTCACGCAGGGTTTGCCCTACGATTATCTGCTCCTTGATCTTTCCTGTTTTGACATAGCCACCGTTATTGACCTTGGGCGCGCAGCCGGCAGAAAATGCCGCCAGACCAGCCAGCAGCAGAAGGGAGGGCAATCTAAGTATAGGAAATTGTTTCATAAAAATTATTTTCCGCCTTACGCATTAGCCGTAGGTTAGCGCATAACGCCGGGAAAGGCAAACTGCTACAAAAAAGCTTATTTCCCTTTAATTTTTGCGCAATTAACGTTAGAAAGGAGCGCTGTTATTCAACCGGCTGCGGACGGTAAGGGGATTGATGAATGGATAAAATTCGCATTACGGGCGGTGTGCCGCTTAAGGGAAGCATCGTCATCAGTGGCGCCAAGAACGCCGCGCTGCCGCTGATGACGGCATCGCTCCTCACGGGGAATAAACTGACACTCTCCAACGTGCCGTACCTGGCAGATATCGTGACCATGGCGAAGCTGCTGGCGCAGCATGGCGTCTCGCTGTCGATGAACGGCGAGGGCGGGGAAGGGTTCAGCAGCGGACGTGTACTGATGCTCGACGCTTCCGGCGTGGATAATTTTACAGCGCCGTACGATCTGGTGCGCACCATGCGCGCTTCGGTGCTGGTGCTGGGGCCGCTGCTGGCGCGCTTCGGCGAAGCGAAAGTGTCGCTGCCGGGCGGCTGCGCCATCGGCACCCGTCCAATCGACATGCACTTAAAGGCGCTCGAGGAGATGGGCGCAGCGATCGAGCTGAAAGACGGTTATATCCATGCGCAGGTCCAGGGGCGGCTGAAGGGGACTGCCATCCATTTCGACAAGGTGTCGGTCGGTGCTACGGAGAATATCCTGATGGCAGCCTGCCTGGCAGAAGGCGAGACTGTCATTACTAACGCCGCCCGCGAACCGGAAGTCGCCGATCTTGCCCAATGCCTGCAGAAAATGGGCGCGCGTATCGAAGGTATCGGCACCGACGAGTTGCGCATCGAGGGCGTGGCGCGTCTGCAGGGCTGCGAGCACAGTGTCGTTGCCGACCGTATCGAGGCCGGGACATTTGCCGCCGCCGCCGCCATTACCGGCGGTGATGTCGAACTGATCGGCGCGCGTGCCGAGCTGATGCAGGCGGTGATCGAGAAGCTGCAGGCGGCAGGCATCGAAATCAGCGAAACGCCGCGCGGTCTGCGGGTGAAAGGCCCGGAGGGGCGAATTCAGGGTATCGACGTGCTGACACAGCCTTATCCCGGTTTCCCGACCGACATGCAGGCGCAGTTGATGGCTCTTTTATCAGTGGCTGACGGCGCATCGATGGTCACCGAGACCATTTTTGAAAATCGCTTCATGCATGTGCCGGAACTGTCGCGCATGGGCGCCAACGTCGTTGTGCACGGCGCATCGGCAATGATCCGCGGTGTACCGGAGATAACCGGGGCCGAGGTGATGGCGACCGATCTCCGCGCTTCCGTCTGCCTGGTTATCGCGGCACTGGCAGCCAAGGGGGAAACCATTATCCACCGTGTCTATCACCTTGACCGCGGCTACGAGCGGCTGGAAGAAAAGCTGGCTGGGTGCGGTGCCCGTATCGAGCGTCTCGGTGGCGGCCCGAAAGCCCGGCTGATTGAGGCAGCGTAATGGCTCCCTCAGGCTTGGTCATCGCCATTCCCAAGGGACGTATCCAGCAGGAGCTGGCACCGCTTCTGCATAAGGTCGGCATCATTCCTGAACCGGCGTTTTTTGACGAGGACGAGCGCCAGCTGCAGTTTGCCTGCAAGAATTCGAATATCACGCTGATCCGCGTGCGCAGCTTCGACGTCGCAACTTTTGTCGCCTTCGGCGCGGCACAGCTTGGCATTGCCGGATCGGACGTGCTGATGGAGTTCGATTACCCCGACCTCTATGCGCCGCTAGATCTGGGCATCGGCAAATGTCGTCTGTGTATGGCGGGACCGGAAAACGCTCGTGCTGACTTCGAGCGCTTGAGCCATGTGCGCATCGCCACCAAATATCCGGGCGTTACTCGCCGGTATTTTGCCGAACGGGGCATCCAGGCCGAATGCATCAAGTTGAGCGGCGCGATGGAGTTGGCGCCCCGCCTGGAGCTGGCGCCTTATATCGTCGATCTGGTGAGCAGCGGACGCACGCTGAAAGCCAACGGTCTGCGCGAGATCGATACGATTGCCGGCGTGTCATCCCGTCTGATTGTCAACCGCGCTGCTTTCAAGACGCGCCCCGAGATGGGTGGGTTAATCGACAGGTTCCGCGGAGCCATTAATGGTGCTTAGGCTCGACACACGGAAGAGAGATTTTCCCGCTGCCTTCGCGCGATTTCTGAAGCTGCGCGCCGAGGCGTCCGCGCAGATCGGGCCAGACGTTGCAAAAATCATTGCCAGGGTACACAGGGAAGGGGATAAGGCGTTGCTCGCCTATACCAAACGGTTCGACTCCTTCGATGCCACGGTAAAGACCCTCCGGGTTAGCACTTCCGAAATTCAGGCGGCAGTACGCATATGCCGACCGGAGCTGATGAAGGCGCTGAAAGTGGCGGCGACACGCATCCGCGATTACAGCCGCAAGCAGCTGCCGAAGGACCTGGATTATACCGATGCGGAAGGCGTGCGCCTCGGGCACCGCTGGAATGCCATCGATGCGGTGGGAATTTATGTCCCAGGCGGGCAGGCGGCCTATTCCAGCTCAGTGCTGATGAATGCCGTGCCGGCGCGCGTGGCGGGCGTCAAGCGAATCGCCATGGCGGTGCCGGCGCCGAAGGGCAAGCTCAACCCGGCGATTCTGGCGGCAGCACAGGTAGCGGGCATCGACGAGATCTATAAGATCGGCGGCGCGCAGGCGGTTGCCGCGCTGGCTTATGGCACGCAGACTATCAAGCCGGTCGATAAGATCGTTGGTCCCGGCAATGCCTGGGTTGCCGAGGCCAAGCGGCAGGTGTTCGGGCAAGTCGGTATTGACATGGTCGCCGGTCCTTCGGAAATACTGGTGATTGCCGATAATAAAAACGATCCAGCCTGGATCGCCGCCGACCTGCTGTCGCAGGCCGAGCATGATGCGCAATCGCAGTCGATCCTCATCACGGATGACGCCCGATTTGCCGATGCGGTAGAGGGGCAGGCGTCGCAGTATCTGAGCACGCTGCCGCGCCGCGAAATTGCCGGCGAGTCGTGGAAAAAATACGGCGTCGTGATCCTGGCGCGCGATTGGGAGGAGGCATGTACGCTGGCCAACGACATCGCACCCGAGCATCTCGAGCTGGCGGTGGAGAAGCCGGAAGCGCTGCTGCCGCTGATCCGCCACGCCGGGGCGATTTTTCTGGGCCGCCATACGCCCGAGGCGATTGGCGACTATATGGCGGGGCCGTCGCATGTGCTGCCTACTTCCCGCAACAGCCGCTTCTCCTCCGGCCTGTCGGTGTTCGATTTCCTGAAGCGCACCTCGCTGATCGGCTGCACGCCGCCGTCGCTGGCCAAACTGGGGCCGCATGCCGAAGTGCTGGCCGCCGCCGAAGGGCTGGACGCGCACGCGCTCTCAGTCTCCGTCCGCCGCTCATCCTCCTTCGCCAAGGCTTCGGAGGACGGGTGACCAACCGCATCGTCAAATTCTTGCTCGATGAGGGCAGTATCAAAAAGCGTTCCATGGAGGCCGAGCACGAAAAAACCGTCGCCATCACCGATCTGCTGCATGAAAACAGCTTTCAGCCGCTCTGCATGCAGGGCGGGCCGTACGAGGTGGTACTGGGCGTTTCCGAGGGAAGGCTGGTATTCGACATTACATCCCAGACCGGGGAGCAGGCGAAGGCGGCCCTTGCCATCAAGCCGATGCGCGGGATCATCCGCGATTATTTCCTGATCTGCGAGAGCTATTACGAGGCGTTGAAAGCCCGGGCCGCCACTCCCGGCAGGATCGAGGCCATCGATATGGGACGGCGCGGCGTCCATAACGAGGGCTCGGAGGAGCTGATGAAGCTGCTGAAAGGGCGGATTCAGGTCGATTTCCCTACCGCCCGGCGGCTGTTTACGCTCATTTGCGTGTTGCATATCAAATAGGTGTTAGCTTTTAGGTGTTAGGTTTTAGCAATTAATATATTGGCCTTTTATGATTTTATGTTAGAACCTCAATACCTAAAACCTAATACCTAATACCTGAAAGCTAAAACCTGGACCCTATGGCTAAAGAAGAACTGCTCGAATTCCCCGGCGTCGTCACCGAACTGCTCCCGAACGCCATGTTCCGCGTCACGCTGGAAAACGGCCACGTCGTCATCGCCCACACGTCCGGCCGCATGCGCAAGAACCGCATTCGTGTGCTGGCCGGCGACAAGGTGATCGTCGAAATGACACCCTATGACCTCACCAAGGGGCGGATCAAGTTCAGAGAGAAATGACGGTAAGCCTTGGCAGCTTCGCTGCTTAGGCTCCCGTCATCCCCGCGCGGGCGGGGATCTGTTGCAACAAGACGGATAACCATGAAGTCTCCGCTCATCCTCGCCTCTTCCTCGCCGCGCCGGTTGCAGTTACTGCAACAGGTCGGGCATCCGCCTGATGAAGTCATTCCCGCCGGCATCGATGAAACCCCTTTAAAAAACGAAAAGCCGGCCGATTACGTGCTGCGTCTCGCGCAGGCCAAGGCCGGGGCCGTTGCCGCAAACCATCCCGGTGTCATCGTGCTGGCCGCCGATACCGCCGTTGCCTGCGGGCGGCGCATCCTGCCCAAGGCGGAGGATGAACAGGCGGCCCGCCGCTGTCTGGAGTTGCTGTCGGGACGCCGCCATCGCGTGCATACGGCGGTGTGCGTGAAGGCCCGCGAGCAAAGCCAGTACAGGCTGGTGACGACCCAGGTGCGTTTTGCCCGCCTTACCAGGTCGATGATCGACGATTATATCCAGAGCGGCGAATGGCGCGGCAAGGCGGGCGGCTATGCCATTCAGGGCCGCGCCGAGGCGTTCATTCCCTGGATCAACGGCTCCTATTCCAACGTGGTCGGCCTGCCGTTGGCGGAAACCTGCGCCCTCCTTAAAACAGCGGATTTGGATTGCGCGACGCGGTCAGCAGACCGCGCAGCCTTGAGCCCTGCTTCATGCGAGCGCCAGCAGGCGCGCAGCGGAGGCATTTAATATGGTAGCCCACGTCACCACCGTCGCCTTCGAGGGCATCGAGGTCACGCCGATCGACGTGCAGGTGCAGATCGTCGGCGGCATGCCGCGCTTTATCATCGTCGGCCTGCCCGACAAGGCGGTCGGCGAATCGCAGGAGCGCGTGCGGGCGGCGATCCATGCGCTCGGCCTCTCCATTCCCAACAAACGCATCATCGTCAACCTGTCGCCTGCCGACATTGTAAAAGAGGGTAGCCATTTCGATCTGCCGATCGCCATCGGCCTGCTGATCGCCATGGGCGTGCTGCCGCAGGACGAGTTGGAACATTTCATCCTGCTCGGCGAGCTGTCGCTCGATGGCGGGCTGTTGCCGGTGGCGGGGGTGCTGCCGGCCGCCATGCACGCGCTGGCGGCGGAGAAGGGGCTGATCTGCCCGCAAAGCTCGGGGGGCGAGGCGGCATGGTCGGGGCTCGAGCCGGTGCTGGCGCCGTCGTCGCTGCTGGCGCTCATCAACCATTTCAAGGGTACGCAGGTACTGACGCAGCCGCCCTGCGAAATGGTGACCGACGATGCGCGCATCACCGACATGCGCGAAATCCGCGGCCAGCACACGGCGCGGCGGGCGCTCGAAGTCGCTGCTAGCGGCGGCCACAATCTGCTAATGATCGGCCCGCCGGGTGCGGGGAAATCCCTGCTGGCCTCCTGCCTGCCCGGCATCCTGCCGCCGCTCGACGCGGCGGAGATACTGGAGACCAGCATGGTCGCCTCCATTGCCGGGAAGCTTGATGGGGGGCGCCTCTCCTCGCGCCGCCCGTTCCGCGATCCGCACCATTCGGCCTCCATGGCGGCGATGGTCGGCGGCGGCAAGCGCGCGCTGCCGGGCGAGATCTCGCTGGCGCATCACGGCGTGCTGTTCCTCGACGAGCTGCCGGAATTCCCGCGCGCCGTGCTGGAGTCACTGCGCCAGCCCTTGGAAACCGGCAAGATTGCCGTCGCCCGCGCCGCGGCGCATGTGACCTACCCGGCGCGCTTCCAGCTGGTGGCGGCGATGAATCCCTGCCGCTGCGGCTATCTTGACGATCCGGGCCGCGCCTGCAACAAGGCGCCGCGCTGCGCCATGGATTACCAGTCGAAGATTTCCGGTCCGCTGTTCGACCGCTTCGACATGGCGATCGAAGTGCCCGAGGTGCCCACGCTCGACATGCTGTCGCATGCGCAGGGCGAGCCGAGTGCGGCGGTGGCGGCACGGGTAGGGCAGGCGCGCGAGCGGCAGAAGGCGCGCTTTGCCGATATGTCGTTGCCCATCCGCACCAATGCCGAGCTGTTCGGCGAGACGCTGCACAAGCTGGTTACGCCCGACGCGAAGGGCAAGCAGATGCTCGAACAGGCGACGGAGAAACTCAGGCTTTCGATGCGCGGCTATACGCGTGTGCTGCGCGTCGCCCGCACCATCGCCGATCTCGACGGCAGCGAGCAGGTCACCCAGCCCCATATCGGCGAGGCGCTTTCCTACCGCCAGCTGCAGTTCGGCCGGGTGCTGGAGGAGGCCTGATTATCCCCGCACTTGTTGCGGGGCCTGGTATTCTTAATTATTGTCATGGTCGGGCTTGACCCGACCATCCATTGTATAAAATGGATCCTCGGCTCAGGGCCGAGGATGACAAGAACCAGACCCCGCCATCCCCGCAATAAATGCGGGGTGAGGCGGGGATTAAAAATGCCTGAACCCCTTCTTTCCCATCGTCACCAGCTTGCCCGATTCGTCCAGTACGCGCACATCCCTGCCTTCGGTCATGATGCCGATGCGCATGCAGCCGGGCAGCGCTTCCTTGCCGGGCGGAAGGGTGAAGAGCAGCTCGTAATCGTCGCCGCCGGCGAGCACGGCGTCCCACAGGGCGGGGTTGTCCTTGATCATCTGCGCCGCCGTTTCGCTTAAAGGGATTTTGTCGCGTTCAATGTCGGCGCCGGTGCCGGAGGTTTCGCAGATATGCCCCAGATCCTGCACCAGCCCGTCCGACACGTCGATGCAGGCGGAAGCCAGTCCACGCAGTTGCTGGCCGAGCGCGATGCGCGGCTGCGGCAGCAGGTAGCGGTCCACTAATTTCCCCTCCCCCCTGCGGGGGGAGGGGTTTCCTTGCAGCAATTTCAATCCCAGCGCCGCGTCGCCGAGGGTACCGCTCACATAAACCAGATCGCCCACCTTCGCACCGCTGCGCTTCAGCGCTTTCCCTTCAGGCACGGTGCCGAGCGCGGTCAGCGACAGGCATAGCGGGCCGGGAGTGGCGGTGGTATCGCCGCCCGCCAGGTGAATGGCGAATTCCTGCTGGTCTGCCGTCAGCCCTGCCGCGAAGCGTTGCAGCCACTCGATACCAGTAGTTTTTGGTAGCATCACGGCGAGGAAATAACAGAGCGGCGTTGCCCCCATCGCGGCAAGGTCGGACAGGTTGACGCGCATCAGCTTGCGGGCGATCAGGCCGGGCTCCTCGTGACCTAAGAAATGCACGCCTTCGACGATGGCATCCTTGGTAACGACCAGTTCCTGTCCGGCAGGCACAGCGAACACCGCTGCATCATCTGTCAGATTCAGGCTGCCGGGGAAATCCTTGGCCAGCGGCGCGAAGCATTTTTTGATGAGGGCGAATTCGTCCATAAGCTCCTTTTTTCCTCCTCCTGAAAGGGGGAGGATTAAGGAGGAGGTCTCTATCCGCTTGCTCGAACTGGCGGGAGACCCCCACCCAGCCTCCCCCTTTCAGGGGGAGGAGTTAGTATTGCTGCGCCAGCGTGGCGAGCGCGCCATGCACGAAGCCGATTTCGGCATCATCGCAGAACTGCCTGGCTAGACGCGTATATTCGTCAATCACGATCTTCGGTGCGATTTCTTTCGCAAAAAACATCTCGTAGATGCTGCACTGCAAAATGGCAATCAGCAGCGGGCTCATGCGCTCGCGCTTCCAGCTTCCTGATAAAGCGCCATCCAGCCGCAGGTCGATCTCGATCAGGTTTTCGGCTACCCCGCCCAGCAGCGCTTCGGCCAGCTTGTAATTGGGCTCGATCGGCGCGCCGACCGTAAGCTTCTGTTCATTCTTGTTATTCGCCAGTTTTTTCTTCAGCACGTTGATCTGCTGCGTCGGCGTGCGCTTCTCGCCGGTCAGCGTCGCACTATAAAGGCACTGCACGGCGGCCATGCGGGCAGCCGATTTCTTCTGCAGCGAGGGGTTGACGAATCTCTGCTCAGCGCTCATCGGGCACATCGAAGCGGCGTTTGATTTCGATCATGCGCAGGCAGGCTTCCGCGGCGTGCGCGCCCTTGTTGCCCTCCTTCACCCTGGCGCGCGCCCAGGCCTGCTCTTCGTTCTCGACGGTGAGGATGCCGTAGCCGATGGCGGCGCCGTGCTGCAGCGAAAGCCCCATCAGCCCGCGCGCGCTTTCCTCGCAGACATAATCATAATGCGTCGTCTCGCCGCGAATGACGCAGCCGAGGGCGATGAAGCCGTCGAACTTGCTGTCATAGGTCGCAAAGCCGATGGCGGCGGGGATTTCGAATGCGCCCGGCACCTCCAGCACCTCATGCGTCGCGCCTGCCTTATTCAGCACGGCGATGGCGCCTTTTTCCAGCTCGGCGGCGATGTCCGGGTAAAACCGTCCGGAAACGATGAGAATATGTGTCATATGTCTTCCACTGGCTGATAGTCCTTGATCGTGAGCCCATAGCCTTCGAGCCCGATAACCGAGCGCTTGGCGTTCGACAACAGTATCATGTCGCGCACGCCGAGATCGAGCAGGATCTGCGCGCCGATGCCGTAATCGCGCAGATCCATCGGCGACAGCGGCTGCTCGCCGAGCTTGAGGCGCACCCGGTCGGAGACGGAGGTGCGGATCGGCTCGCGGATCAGCACGACGACGCCCGATCCCACTCGCTCGATCTGTTCCATGGCGGGGGCGAGGGCGCTTCCCGGCGTCTCTGCGTCGGCCAGCAGGTCGGTCAGCAGGTTCAGCGAATGCATGCGCACCAGCGCTGGTTTTTGCGTATCGATCCTGCCTTTGACCAGCGCGATATGCTCGGCATATTCATGGGTAGCGGTATAGACGATCATACGCCAGTTGCCGCCGTGGCGGCTTTCGAAATCGCTCTCAACCACGCGCTGCACCAGCTTCTCCGAGCGACGGCGGTAGGAGATGAGGTCGGCAATGGTGCCGATTTTCAGGCCGTGCTGGTTGGCGAAGCTCACGAGGTCGGGCAGGCGGGCCATGCTACCGTCGTCATTCATGATCTCGCAGATGACGCCGGACGGGTTTAATCCTGCCAGCCGGGCGATATCGACGGCGGCTTCGGTGTGCCCGGCGCGCACCAGCACGCCGCCTTCCTTGGCGACCAGCGGAAAGACATGGCCGGGAGAGGCGAGGTCGTGTGCGTGTTTCGACGGATCAATGGCGACCTGGATGGTATGGGCGCGGTCGGCGGCGGAGATGCCGGTGGTGACGCCCTCGCGTGCCTCGATGGACACGGTGAAGGCCGTCTGGTGGCGCGAGCTGTTCTCGCGCGACATCAGGTTGAGGCCCAGTTGCGCCACGCGCTCCTGCGTCAGGGCGAGGCAGATCAGCCCGCGCCCGTGCTTCGCCATGAAGTTGACCGCTTCCGGCGTGGCGAACTGCGCGGGGATAACAAGGTCGCCCTCGTTTTCGCGTGCCTCGTCATCGACCAGCACAAACATGCGGCCCTCGCGGGCTTCCTCGATGATGTCGGCAATGGGGGAGAGGGGGGCGGACATATTATTTTCCTAACAACCGCGCGGCATAGCGCGCGATTAGATCGACTTCCAGGTTCAGCGCATCACCTTGTTTGCGCTCGGACAGGGTGGTTGCCTGCCACGTATGGGGAATAATGTTAACCCAAAAACGGCCGCCTTCAACCTGATTAACCGTCAGCGACACACCGTCGAGCGTCACCGAGCCCTTTTCGGCAATGAAACGGGCAAGTTCCGGCGGCGCTTCCAATGCCATAATATGTGAGTCCCCAGAATTGGTTACTTCGATAACCTTAACCACACCATCAACATGCCCAGCCACTAAATGCCCGTCCAATGAATCACCCAGCTTCAGGGAGGTTTCAAGGTTGACCCGCCGCCCTTTCTCCCACTGGCCGGGGGCGGTGCGGTGGAGAGTTTCGGCGGAGAGACTAGCTTCAAAATTCCCCTTATTTTTTGCGATAACCGTCAGACAACAGCCGTTGCAGGCAATCGAATCGCCGACGCGCAACGCATCTTCCTGCAGGGGACTGGCGACTTTTATGCGCAGATCGCCCTGTTTTTCTGCCGATTCGATGCGGCCGATATGGCGTATAATGCCGGTGAACATAATCTGTCATCCCCGCGCAGGCGGGGATCCATTCCTTTCCAGGATTTCCAATCGATCCTTGCCCAAGGTTATTTCTTCCTGTGGCGTCCACTGCGCCGGATCAAGGGTAAAACCTTCCGCGAAAACGTCCAGTCCTTTATCGCCGATAGTCATCGGGGCGCGGAACCAGTAGATGCGGTCAACCAGCCCGCTTTGCAGAAAAGCTGTGCTAAGCGCTTGCCCGGCTTCGACCATGAGGCGGGTGATGCCTTTTTCCGTAAGCAAGGTCAGTGCTTCAGGGATGGATGGCTGTGACATTATCCAGACCGGCACAGTATGCGCAGTTTTCATCAATTGTGAATCCTTTGGCATTCGTCCGTGCCGATCGAACACCACACGCACCGGGGATTTATCTTCAAGGCCGGGCAGGCGGCAAGTCAGGAGCGGGTTGTCGGCCAGCACGGTGCCGATGCCGGTGGCGATGGCATCGTGTTGGCTGCGCAGGAACTGGCCATAATCACGGCCCTTCTTGCCGGTGATCCATCGGCTGTTTGGATCGCCGGTGGTAATCTTACCATCCGCCGATGTTGCAATTTTGAGTGCAACATAAGGCCGTTTCTTTTCGATGACGGAAAAAAAGCCGCGATTAATCTCGCGAGCCTCCTTTTCGCAGATACCCTCTATTACCTCGATCCCAGCCTTTTTCAACTGGGCAATGCCCTTCCCATTGACTTGGGGATGAGGATCGCGGCAGGCGATAATACAGCGGGCGATACCCGAGTGGATGATGGCGTCGGTGCAGGGCGGCGTTTTGCCGTGATGGGCGCAAGGCTCCAGCGTGACATACAGGGCGGCGCCTTGGGCATCGGTATTTTTCAAGACTTGGGTTTCCGCATGCGGCCGCCCGCCGCATGCGGTCCAGCCTTCGGCGATAATAGTTCCGTCGCGCACGACAACCGCGCCGACCGACGGATTGGGCCAGGTCTGGCCGAGATTGCGCTCCGCCAGCGACAGGGCGGCTCGCATGAAATGCGCATGGTCAGGCATATAACGTGGCTTAGGAAGCGGGAGTGGCACCATCATCCATGGCGGGCGGTTCTTCCGCATGGGCATTGTCATTGGATGGCTGAACGAGCAGCGGCTTCAGCTCGGTCTCGGCCTGCCCGCGCTGCTGCTTGATGGCCTCACTGCGCGTGCGGCCGGATTCGGTGATGCATTGCCAGTGCTCGCAACGTTCACCGATAACGGGCATGTACGAACCCATATGGTCGGCCTGGCGGCCGATCCACGCACAGCCTGTCAGCAATGACAGCGCTATCAGCCAAGCGTATCTCATGCCTTTTGCCCTTCGTCCAGTTCCTCGACGATGTCCTCGAAATCCTTGGCCTCGCGGAAATCGCGGTAGACGGAGGCAAAGCGGATATAGGCCACCGAGTCGATCTTCTTCAGCTCCTCCATGATGATGGTGCCGATCATCGATGTGGGAATTTCGCTCTCCCCGAGCGATTCGAGCTTCTGGGTAATGCGCGTCACCAGTTGCTCGACCTGCTCCGGCGCCACCGGACGCTTACGGAGCGCCAGCGCGACCGAACGCGCTAGCTTGTCGCGATCGAACATGCGCCGCTCGCCGTTTTTCTTCAGCACCGTCAGCTCCCTGAGCTGCACGCGCTCGAACGTGGTGAAGCGCGAGTTGCATTCCGGGCAGAAGCGGCGCCGGCGGATGGTCAGCCCGTCCTCGCTCGGGCGCGAGTCCTTCACCTGGGTATCCGTATGGCCGCAGAAGGGGCATTTCATAACACTACCTGTTTATAATCCCTGATAAATCGGAAACCGCTTACACAGTTCCAGCGTCTGCTGGCGGACTTTCTGCTCCACTGCGCCGTTGTCACCGCCCTTGGTGAGCCCATCCAGGACATCGCCGATCATTTCGCCGATTTGCTGGAATTCCTTGATGCCGAAACCGCGTGTCGTGCCGGCGGGGGTGCCGAGGCGAATGCCTGAGGTTACGAACGGCTTTTCCGGGTCGAAGGGGATGGCGTTCTTGTTGCAGGTGAGGCCGGCGCGCTCGAGCGATTCCTCGGCGGCCTTGCCGGTCAGTTTCTTGGGGCGCAAATCGGCCAGCATGAGGTGATTATCAGTGCCGCCGGAGACGATATCGACGCCGCGCTTCTTCAGCGTGTCGGCCAGCGCCTTGGCATTCTCGACCACCTGCTTCCCGTAAACCTTGAATTCAGGGGTGAGCGCCTCGCCGAATGCCACCGCTTTGGCGGCGATGACGTGCATCAGCGGGCCGCCCTGGATGCCGGGGAAAATAGCAGAGTTCAGCTTCTTGCCCAGTTCCTCATCGTTGGAGAGGATCAGGCCGCCGCGCGGGCCGCGCAGCGTCTTGTGGGTGGTAGTGGTGACGACATGGGCGTGGGGCAGGGGGCTGGGGTAGAGTCCCGCCGCGACGAGACCCGCCACATGCGCCATATCCGCCATGAAATAGGCACCCACACTATCAGCGATTTTACGGAAGCGCGCCCAGTCGACGATGCGCGAATAGGCCGAGAACCCGGCGACGATCATCTTTGGTTTATGCTCCTTCGCCAGCTTCTCGACTTCCTCGTAATCGATCAGCCCGTCTTCCTTCTTCACGCCATACTGGATGGCGCGGAACCATTTGCCCGACTGGTTGGGCGCCGCGCCGTGCGTCAGGTGGCCGCCGGCGGCGAGCGACTGGCCGAGAATGGTGTCGCCCGGCATCAGCAGACTCATGAATACGCCCTGATTGGCCTGCGAGCCGGAATGGGGCTGCACGTTGACGTAGGCGCAGCCAAAAAGTTTTTTGGCGCGGTCGATCGCCAGCTGTTCCGCCTTGTCCACCCATTCGCAGCCCCCGTAATAGCGCTTGCCCGGATAGCCCTCGGCGTATTTGTTGGTCATCAGGCAGCCCTGCGCCTGCAGCACGGCTTTGCTTACAATATTTTCCGAGGCGATCAGCTCGATCTGGTTCTGCTGGCGCGACAATTCGCCTTCAATGGCAGTGAAAATCTCGGGGTCGGCCTTGGCGAGGGGCTTGTCGAAAAAAGGATTCATCTCGTTGCTCAATGTCATCTTGGGTTGGGTAGCGTGGCTCATTTCCGTTCCTTTGGTTACGATAGTTTGGTGACGCGGCCCGCATGCCGCCCGCCTTCGAAATCCGTCGTCAAAAACGCCTTCAACGCCGCTTCGGCATCTTCCTTTGTCGTGGTGCGTGCACCCAGGCACAGCACGTTGGCATCGTTATGCTTCCGTGCTAGCTGCGCTTCCTCAGCGTTATGCACAAGCGCGGCGCGAATGTCCTTATGCCGGTTGGCGGCAATCGACATGCCGATGCCCGACCCGCAGATCAGCACGCCGCGGCTTCCCGCATGCGCGCGCATCCATTCCACCAGTGCAGCGGCAAAATCCGGATAGTCCACGGACTGCACATCTTTCGTTCCCAGGTCGTTCACCGCATACCCCAGCTGTTCGATGTCGCGCTTCAGCGTTTCCTTCAGTTCAAAACCGGCGTGGTCGGAGGCAATCGCAATCGTATGTTTCATGAAGTGGCGCTGCTACTATATATAGACTTGCCTTTCTGCCATGGTATGATGGCTCGTGCAATCCAAAAATGAATGAACTCAATGGCTTTGCTGGAGCAACTCCTTCCGTTAAGCGTATTTTTCGGAGTCTCATTCGTCGCAGCGGCTATTAATTCGGTGGCGGGCGGCGGAACTTTCCTTACCTTCCCGGTATTTATCCTAAACGGCCTGACCGCGCCACAGGCCAATATCATGAGCACCATCGCGCTGTGGCCGGGAGTGGTCGCCAGCATGGCCGGTTACCGTAACGAATTTCCGCGCGACAAGCGACGTCTGTGGAAAATGATGGCGGTGGGCGGGGCTTGCGGCGCGGCGGGGGCGCTGTGGTTTCTGGTGACGCCGGAAGTGACTTTTACCCGCTTGGTGCCGTGGCTGCTGCTGGCGGCGACGCTGATCTTCACTTTTGGGCGACGGCTGACGGTACAGCTGGAGCAGGTGACCATCCCGCCCGTCTTGCGCCGGGCGTTGGCATTCCTGCTGCTGGTGGCCACCGGCATCTATGGCGGCTATTTCGGCGCCGGGATCGGCATCCTGACGCTGGCCATGCTGGAGCTGCTGGGCTTTACCCATATCCATCAGATGAATGCGGTGAAAACCCTGTTCACCAGCATTATCAATCTGGGGACGCTCGTCATTTTTCTTCTGCTGGCTGACATCATCTGGCATTTGGCAGCGGTGATGATTGCCGGCGCGGTGCTCGGCGGCTATGTCGGCGCTCGCACGGCGCTCAAGGTGTCGCCGCAGAAAGTACGGTTGCTAGTCAGCAGCATCGGTTTTGTGATGACGGCGTATTTCTTCCTCTATGGCGCATAAAAATACCGTAAAATATTTTTTAAAAAGCCGTTGAGTCGCAGGCTCCGGCAGGTATAATCAGCAGCATTTGAAGCTGCGTAAAAGCCTGAAGGTATTACTTATGACCGAGCCTGTCCTGTCCTCGACGCCCGTATCGCCGCAAGCTGCGGAACCCGCGCCGAAAAAAGCACATGTTATTGTGCTCGGCAATGAAAAGGGCGGGTCGGGCAAGACCACCAGCTGCATGCACCTCATCGTATCGCTGCTCCGGCTTGGGTTTTCGGTTGGTTCCATCGACATCGATTCGCGCCAGCGCTCGCTGTCGCGCTACCTCGAGAACCGTCGCCAGACCATGCTCAAGGAAGGGGTCACCCTGCCGCAGCCGCAGCATATCGTGCTGCAGCGGAGCCCGTTCAACATCGTGCAGGAGGCCGAAGCGGACGAGCGCGAGCGCTTCACCAAGGCGCTGAATCGCCTCATCGCCGCCAACGACTTCGTGGTGATTGACAGCCCCGGCAGCGACACGCATATGTCCCGCCTGGCGCATGCCTACGCCGATACGGTAATAACCCCCATCAACGATTCCTTCGTCGATCTCGATGTGCTGGCCAACGTTGACGGGCAGACCATGAAGATCATCAAGCCGTCGATCTACAGCGAAATGGTGTGGGAGCAAAAGCTGCAGCGCGCCAAGCGCGACGGCGGCTCGATCGAATGGATCGTCATGCGCAACCGCCTCTCCAACATCGACGCCAAGAACAAGCGCTTCATGACCCAGGTCACCATGGATCTTTCGCGCCGTATCGGCTTCCGCGTCGCGCCGGGTTTTTCCGAGCGCGTGATCTTTCGCGAGATGTTTCTGCAGGGGCTGACCGTGCTCGATATCATGGAGGCCGGCGGCGGCAATCTTTCCATGTCGCATATCGCCGCCCGCCAGGAAGTGCGCGATCTGCTCAAAACCCTGCAGATTCCGCTGATCAATGAACGCCTGTCCAAAGCAAAGGATGACGGTGGGGAAGCCGAGGAGAAAAAGCCTGTCGCCACCCCGGCGTTCACCAGCGAGTCCGTCAATACGGAAGCGGCGGCTGAGCCGGCCAAGCCGGACGTCCCGAAAGCGGAAGCTGCCGCTGCGAAGCCCGAGGATAAGGCGCCGGTTATCGAAGAGAAGAAATACGTCGAGCTGGCGTCGTAATCTATTCCTCCTTCCGCAGGCGGGGGAAGAAAAACCCATACCAAATTTTCCCGGATGGGTTATAGCTTCCTCATGTCGCTGATTAAATCCACCGCCACCATCGGCTCCTACACGCTGCTGTCGCGCGTGCTCGGCTTCATCCGCGACGTTACTATCGCCTCCGGCATCGGCGCCAGCTTCCTCTCCGACGCTTTCTTTATCGCCTTCAAGCTGCCGAATTTCCTGCGTCGCCTGTTTGCTGAGGGGGCCTTCAACTCAGCCTTTGTGCCGCTCTTTGCCGGCCAGCTGACCGTGGAGGGCAAGGAGAAAGCGCGCGTTTTCGCAAGTGAAGCAATGTCGTTTCTCATTCTCGTACTGCTTATTGTAACCGGGGTCTTTATCCTCTTCATGCCGTGGATTATGTATATCCTGGCGCCGGGCTTCGCCGACGATCCGGAGAAGTTCGATCTGACTATTACGCTTACCCGCATCACCATGCCCTATATTCTGTTCATCTCGCTGGTGTCGCTCCTCGGCGGTATTTTGAACAGCAACGACAAGTTCGCCGCCGTGGCGGCGACACCCGTCATCATGAATCTCTGTCTGATCGTAATCCCTTATGCGATCAGTGACTGGACGCCTAATATGGCATATGGCCTCGCCATTGCCGTGTTTGTCTCGGGCGTGGCGCAATGGTTGTGGCTGGTCTATTTCTGCCACAAACTCGGCATGCTGCCGAAGCTGATGAGGCCGCGGCTGACCGAAGATGTTAAAAAGTTGCTGGTGCTGATTGCACCGGCTGCGCTGGGAGCAGGGGTAGCGCAGATCAACCTGCTGGTCGATCTTATCATCGCCTCGCAGTTCGACAGCGGTGTGTCGTATCTCTATTACGCCGATCGCATCAACGAGTTGCCGCTGGCGGTGATCGGCATCGCAGTCGGTACGGCGTTGCTCCCGCTATTGTCGCGTATGGTGCGTGAGGGCAGGGAAGACGATGCCAGCCGAGCCCACAATAACGCCATCGAGCTGGCGCTCTTCCTGAGCCTGCCGGCGGCGGCGGCGCTGGTCGTTATCGCCGAGCCGGTGATCACTGTGATGTTTCAGCGCGGCGAATTCGGGCCTGCCGACACGGTGGCGACGTTCCATGCGCTGATTGCCTTCGCCATCGGCCTGCCCGCTTTTGTGTTAATCAAAATCCTGGCTCCCGCCTTCTATGCCCGTCGCGACACCAAGACACCATTCAAAATCGCGGCGATATGCATTGTCATCAACCTGGCCTTCAATTTGATCCTGATGCATCCGTTGCAGCATGTCGGCATGGCGCTGGCCACCACCATCGCCGGCTGGGCCAATGTGGCGATGATGGCGGCGGTGCTGAAACAGCGCCGTTGGCTGGCCGCTGAGGGGCGTCTAATCGGACAAGGTGTGAAAATGATCTTCTGTTGCGCGGCGATGGTTGTCGTGCTGATTCCACTGAATGCCCTCGCTGCGCCTTATATTGCGGGCGGGGAAATAACGCGGTTCATTGCCCTGTGTATTATGGTCCTGGGAGGACTGGCTGCCTATTTACTGGCCGGGCTGGCGCTCGATGCAGCCGGCATGCGCACACGCCTCCTGCGCGGAGGTTGAAGCGCTTTCTGTTTATTGCTTCCGTGGTGTCGGGCGCACGCCTGTGGCCCACTGTTCTGGTGTAATCATTTGCAACTCGCTCAGGATACGCTCATTATTGGCAATGGCTTCCTGCAGGCTGGGCGGTACCCGCGGATTGCGCATGCGTTCCTTTTCCCATTGCTGCGGCGTCATTGACTTCAGGCGCTTCAGCCGTTTCAGGATGCGCTGGCGGGTTCGGTCGAGCTGCTTTGCCGCTGCCGAGCCATTTTTCCGGGGAGTGATCTCCAAGGGCGGCAGGCGTACCGGCTCGGTGGACATGGCGCCTTTGGTCACTGGAGTGGCCGGGGCGGGAAGCGGGTCGGGAGCGCGGGTTACCGGGGAAGACACCTTTTTTGATGACGCGATGTCGGTTTGTACTAGAATGGCCAGTGCTATCGGCGGTAACGCGAGTGCTGCGATGATCAACAGGGTACGCTTATCCATGGCAAGGGATTGTTTATGACGGAAATATGGTTACTCTATAGCACATTTCCCGACCGCGAAAAAGCGCTTTCTGTGGCACGTGAGCTGCTGGCTGCGCGGCTTATTGCCTGTGCCAACGTGATCGACCATGTCACGTCAGTCTATCGCTGGGAAGGCACCCTGCAGGAGGAAGGCGAAGTTATTCTAATCGCCAAAACCGGCAAGGCGAATGTTCACCGCGCCATCGAAGCGATCAAGCAGCTGCATCCCTACCAGTTGCCCTCCATCACTGCTTATGAGGTGGCAGGCGGTTTTACCCCATTCATGCAGTGGGTGGTCGACGAGACGTCATAGCGGTTGCACGAGAGAGCACTTTCGCCTAATACACGGAGCGTTGGGGCGTAGCCAAGCGGTAAGGCAGCGGTTTTTGGTACCGCCATGCGAAGGTTCGAATCCTTCCGCCCCAGCCAAAATAGGAAATTTCCAATTAAGAACTGGAAAGGAATTCGGTTGTACCAGATTGTCAGCTTAATATATTGCTGCTCTTAAACCGCTAATTCATAGGAATTCTATGGTACAGCACTTCCCACACCACACCCACAATGATCCTCGGCTTCTTGAAGCATTAGTGAAGAATTTTCCTTTGGCAATGATTGCCGTCAATGGTGAAGAAGGCCAACCGCCGATAATTGCTTATGCCCCAGTGATCTTTGAAAAGGAAACTGGCGAAAATGGACAAATCGATTTTCATTTATCTAAGAAAAATGCGATTGTTCCTTATCTAGAAAAAGGTGCCAAAGCTACCATTTCTATTGTCGGCCCGAATTGCCATATTTCGCCTAGTTGGTACGAAGCCCGCTTTTCTGGAGACAATCCGGATCGTAGCAAAACCGCTCCCACATATGATTTTGTAAGCGCCACTATGCAAGGCACTGTGGCAACGATGGATATGCCGCATTTAAGCAAGCATTTGGGTAAGCAGGTTAGAGGAAAGGAAGCAACAGCCGGAGAAAAGCGCTGGGATCTTACCGAAATCGATCCGGATACTTTTAAAGAATGGCGTGGATTGATCGTAGGCTTCTCAATGCCGGTGGAGCATCTCGACCTTACGATGAAGATAAGTCATGATCAGAAGCCGGAGAACCGACCGGGAATTATCCGAGGTTTGCGTTTAAGAGATTCCTATGGTGATAAAGAGATGGCAAAAATCATAGAAGCAGATAATGGCACCACCGATTCTTTAATAGCAGCATTGAATGCTATAGGCCCGGAAAGCAAAAAAGCAGCAATGCACCGCTAATATCTAAGCACAGGTATTTTCATTTCTAGCATCAGCAGTCTAAGTGCGTAGTCAGTTCAACCCTGTCCACCACCCCCAGCCAATTTGACAACGCATGGAGGGCATTGTATCCGGTAGCCATGAAGAGCGACCGGATGACTATCCTGCAACGTCTGTTCCGGCCGCCTTACGTCCTGCCCGTTCTGCTCATTGCGAGTATTCTCAACATACTTCCCCGTCTTTCCTCCCGGACGGTGGGTGCGGATACATTCATCCATTATCTCAAGATCGAGGATTTCGCCTCCCAGTTCTGGCAGGGCGATTTCTATCCACGCTGGCGGTTTGACGCCGGTCTGGGGCTTGGGTCACCGGATCTGTTGTTCGAAGCGCCGCTGCCCTATATCATCGCTGCGCTGCTGTATCCGGTAACCTGGCTCGGATTATCGCTTCCGCTTTTCTATGCGCTGCTGCAATGGCTGGCGACGCTGGCGGCGGGCGGCACCGCCTGGCTGTGGCTTAAAGACCGGCTGCCGCCGGGCATCGCGCTACTCGGGGCGCTGCTCTATCTCTGGGTGCCTTACCGAATGGAAACCCTGCTGTTCCATCCTTCCTACACTGAGTTGTGGCTGATTGCCCTGCTGCCACTGATGCTGATCGGCATACGGCGGATCCTGCAACGGGGCAGGGGGGGTATACCGGGGCTGGCAGCCCTGCTGGCGCTCGGGCTGCTATGCTATCCGCCCGGCGTCGTTGCCACGGGCATTGCTGCGGGTGTCTATGCGCTGGTGATGCGCGGCGGAGTGAAGTCGCTGCTTTATCTGGCGGCCGCGGCGGTGCTGGGGTCAGGCATTGCCGCTTTCTATCTGTTACCCGCATTTTATTATCATGACCTCACGCAGCCGCTGCTGACTGACAGCCCCAGCTACGGCTGGGCACACCGCCACCCGCGTCTGGATGATCTTGCCTCGATGCGGCTGATGATCCTCGCGGGCAGCGGTTTAACTGTGCTGGCGCTTATCGGGCTTGGCGTGGCGCTGTGGCGCGGCCGCGCGCGCATCGACGATGACTTCTCGCGTCAAGAAACCTTGGCCTGGCTCGGTATCGCGGGGGTGGCGCTGTTTCTGTTTCTCCCCGTCAGCCAGCCGCTTTATGCGCTGCTTGGGCCGTTCGGCAAGGCCGCGCTGCCATGGCGCATGCAGATACTTTTCATCCCCGCGCTGGCCTTCACCGCTTCGGTGGCAATGCAATGGGTGGTACGGCGTCGCGCCAGCTGGAAAATGGACGCTGCGCTGCTACTTGGGCTGCTCATGCTGCTCTCCTATGCGGTGGCCATCGAGTGGCAGTCGCCGGACGATATCTTCTCGCAGCAGATGCGGCATGTGCGGGCCACGCACCGGTCGTTCACCGTCTGGGAGGATCAGGCGCTGCATCCTCCGGGGGAAGGGCTGCGCCGCCTGGAGGAGAAGAATCGGCCGCCGCAGTTGGAGCGAGTGGCGGGGGAAGGGGAGGCGAAGCTATTGCAGTTCGACTGGCGCGGGATCGTGATCATCGCCGAGACCGTGACGCCCCTGTCGCTGCGCTTCGATCATTATTATTTTCCTATCTGGCGGGTGCATTCCGATCCACCGGCCGACGTGAGACTCTGGCCCGAGCTTGAGACCGGCCGGATGCGGCTTGACCTGCCGCCGGGGAACCATACGGTCACGGTTTACTACGATGTTTATGGCGGAGGAAGTCTACCGGTTAGACTTTCGCCATGGATCAGCTTCCTGGCACTGCTTGCCGTGACGCTGCTGCGACTCCGTATGCCAGGCAGGAAGCGTTTTCTATAGCGGTTTGCAGCTGGTGGGGTCGTAATCGCGGCAATACATGATCTCAATAGTACGCCGCAATATGCGTCCGATGATTCCCTTCTTCACCATCTCGCGCACTTCAGTTTCAAGGGTGCTCAATTCGTCATTACCATTCCCACCGTTGCCGCCCCCTCCGCCTCTACCATTGCCTGCGCTCGCCGCGCTGAACTGTTCCAACCGTTTGAGGTTCTGATGCCAACGCGGTGGCAACTGGAAAATCACCGGTCTGCCTTTCTTCTGCACCTTGAGAATATCCATCAGGATGGAAACCGGTTTCTGGGGAGCCTTTCAGTTTTTTGCGGTGCGTGATGTAGCGTGAGCCTTTAACGGCAAACAGGAAGTCGCGGGGAACGGCATCTTCCCATGCGCTGAGAGTTTGGGGGCGGGGCAGATGATAAAAACTGGTATTGATTTCCACTGCTTTAAAATGGCGGGCGTAAAATCGGATACGCTCACGCGGCGGCAGGTCCTTTGGATAAAAGCCGCCCTCCCATGCATCGTAGCCCCACCCGGAAGTCCCGACATGCCAGCGCATGCCACGAGTAACGGACAAAATGCATAAAGATACGATAGGAAAGCAATATCCGCTCGAGAAATTATGGCGATCCATGTAAAGAAAAAACGGGAGGCATGTGCATGCAGGCGAAACTTATCATTCATGGCGGCCTAGGCAGCCGGCCCAAATCCCCGCGCAGGGAAAGCGAAGTGCGCGAGGCACTGCGTTCCATTGCGGAAAAATCCTATGCGTTTCTCCAGCATCATTCGGCGGTCGAGGCGGCGGTATATGCGGTCAGCCTGCTTGAGGACGCCCCGTTATTCAATGCCGGCACCGGCTCGAAGCTGCAAAGCGACGGGGTAATCCGCATGACTGCCTCGGTAATGGACGGCGAGCGGCAGCGCTTCGCCGGCGTCATCAACATACGCGAGGTAAAAAATCCAGTGCAGGTCGCCGCGCGGCTGCTGGACTACGGTGACCGCGTGCTCGCCGGTGAGGAGGCGCTGGCCTTCGCGCGGGTGCAAGGATTCCCGTTTCATGATCCGCAAACGCCCGCCCGTCGCGAGGAGTATGCCAAAAGATTCGGCGAGCAGGGCGGAACGGTCGGTTGCGTCGCGCTCGATGGGCAGGGCAGGCTTGCCGCTGCGACCTCGACTGGCGGCAAAGGCTTCGAGATTCCAGGGCGTGTCAGTGATTCAGCCACCGTTGCGGGAAATTATGCCAACTCCTTTGCCGCGGTTTCCTGTACCGGAATCGGTGAAGATATCGTGGATGCCAGCCTGGCGGCGCGCATTGTGCTGCGTGTCACCGACGGCATGTCTCTCACCGAGGCGTGCGCGAAATCCCTCAATGACGTGAGAGCGCAAGGCGGACAGGCCGGTGTGATAGCTCTCGATTCGGGGGGGCGCATGCATCCGGCTGCTACCGCACCCTACCTGACCTGGGCTATGCATGATGGAACAATAACATTGTTCGGATAGCCCGCGCGCGAAGCGGTTTATTGAGCTTTTATCTTTTCCGGCGGAGATAAAACTTTTTTCTTTATGATTCGACGCGCAAGGTAAGTGTTACTACGCTTCACTACCACAACGATTGGAATGATTTTATGAGCATGATGACTTCACAGACAGGCAGTGATAAGCCTCGTATGCGCCGCAGCGCATCAAAATCCACCAGCCGCAAATCCGTTTCACGGAAGAGCACCTCCCGCAAAAGCGCGGCGGGAAGAAAAGGAATGCGCAAGGCGAAAACCGCCAGTAGTGCCACACGCAGAGCAGCAGGTGCGAAGAAAGGTACGGTTCGCCGTTCCTCGCAGGCGTCGCGCGGCAAGAGATCCGGCGCAAAGAAAACGAATCTGCGCGGCTCCACCAAAGGCGCCAGAAAGTTTAAAAAGCCAGTTTCCAGGTCCTCGGGCAGGAACAGCAGCATCAGCTCGAGCCGCGCTTTCGGCCAGCATTAACGCCTCGGCAGTTTGTGCGGGACGTCCTGGTCTTTGATCTCGACGGAACCATCGCCGACATCGAGCACCGGCAGCATCTGGTGTGCGGCAGGAAGAAAAAATGGCGTGCCTTTTTCGCCGCCTGCATCGACGACAAGCCGCATGAAGCGGTTATCGTCATCCTGCGGACATTATACCCGTTGTTTCACATCTATATCGTTTCTGGGCGCAGCGATGAGGTGCGCGCGCAGACGGAGGGCTGGCTGGCGCTGAACCAAGTGCCGTACCATCACCTTATTATGCGCCCGGAAGGGGATTATACACCCGACCATGTGCTGAAAATCGGATGGGTGAATGAGGGACGCATTCCGAAGGAACGGATTCTCTGCGTGTTCGATGACCGCAATAAGGTGGTCAAGATGTGGCGGGATGCCGGTATTACCTGTTTCCAGGTGGCGGAAGGCGATTTTTAGACACTAGCCCCAAGGGCTGCGCTTGCGGCTAAACTCGAAGGAGCGGTGCGGCGTCGGTTTTTCTGCTTCGACTTCTATCATGGATGAATGACTGCCCTTGACGATGGCGATGCGCTCGAGCGCGCTGATACGATTCTCGGTATTCGGATGGGTGGCGAACAGATTATCCATGCCGCCGCGTTTCAGCGGGTTCACGATGAAGAGATGCGCCGTCGCCGGATTATTCTCTGCCGCCACGTTGACGATGCGGCTGGCGGACTGGCTGATCTTGCGCAGGGCAGAGGCGAGGGCGAGCGGATCGTCGCTGATCTCAGCTCCTGCCTCGTCGGCGCCGTATTCGCGGGTGCGTGAGATGGCCAGCTGCACCAGCGACGCTGCAATGGGGGCCAGAATCACCAGCACCAGTGCCAGCAGCGGGTTGTTGCGCCCATTCTGGCGCCCGCCAAAAAAGAGCAGGAAATTGGCCAGCATGCCGATGGCGCCGGCGATGGTTGCCGTCACCGTCATGGTCAGCGTGTCGTAGTTGCGGATATGGCCCATCTCATGGGCGAGCACGGCCGCAAGTTCACGCTGGTTCAGTATATTCAGCAGGCCGGTCGTGACCGCTACCGCCCCGTGCGCCGGGTTGCGTCCGGTTGCAAAGGCGTTGGGTTGCTGTACGTCGATGATATAGGCCTTGGGCACCGGGATACCCGCCCGGATGGCCAGTCGCTGAATCAGCTCCGCCAACTCCGGGTGCTGGTCGGAATCGAGCGGGCGTGCGTGGTGCATAGCCAGCACGATCTTGTCGGAGTTCCAGTATGCGAAGAAATTCATTGCCAGCGCGATGAGGAAAGCAACTACCATGCCTCCTTCGCCACCCACCGCATAACCGACAGCGAGGAAAAGGGCGGTGATGGCCGCCAGTAAAAGACCGGTTTTAAGCATGTCTGTACCTATGGGTTATAAATGCGCTCTTTGCGATAGAAATTCAAGAGGTGGTGGCGTTCAGGTAATACAGGCGCAGATACTGAGAGATCCCCTCGGCGATGACTTCGACCCCTCGTGCATTCGGATGCACCCCGTCGCGCAGCATCAGGTCGGCATATCCGTAGACCCCTTGCAGCAAGAAGTGATAAAGAGCAATATTATATTTTTTGGCAAGGTCTGGATAGATCTGGTTGAACTCGGCCTGGTAGGCAGCGCCGAGATTATCCGGCGCCACCACGGCAGAAAGGATTACGCGGCGTTTCGGATTGCTGGTTAGTTCCTGAAGCATGGCATCCAAGTTGCTTCGCGCCGTAGCGGGTGGCAGGCCGCGCAGCATATCGTTGGCACCGAGCGCCAGCAGGACAATATCCGGATCGTGTTTCTTCAACGTCCAGGTCAGGCGGTTGCGGCCGGCGGCGGTGGTATCGCCCGACACACCCCCATTGATTACCTTCGCTTTGACCCCATTTCTATGTAGACTGGCTTCGAGCTTTTTGGCCAGCGCGTCGTCCTTCTTCAGCCCGTAGCCGGCGACGATGCTGTCGCCGAACAGCAGGACGGTGGGAATTTCCGCCGCTGTTGCCGTTAATGGAAAAATGAAACTAAATAATACAATAGCATAGAGAAAGAAACGCATGGCTGCCATTATCTCGCTTCACAAGGTTTCGCTGACGCTCTCCGGCCCAGAAAAGCCGGTGCCTATTTTACACAATATCGACCTCGAAGTACAGGCGGGCGAGACGGTGAGCGTGATGGGACCGTCCGGCTCCGGTAAAACGTCGCTGCTGATGGTGATCGCCGGCGTCGAGCAGGTGACCTCCGGACGCGTTGAGGTCTGCGGGTGCGACATCACCGGCCTCGACGAGGACCGGCTGGCGGAGTTCCGCCGGCATCATATAGGGGTGGTATTCCAGAATTTTCACCTCATCCCGACCATGACGGCGTTAGAAAACGTCGCACTGGCGCTGGAATTGGCGGGCGATGCTGATGCGCAAGTGAGGGCAGGGGAGGCGCTGGATCGCGTTGGGTTGTCGCAGCGGCTGCATCATTACCCGGCACAGCTTTCCGGCGGCGAGCAACAGCGGGTGGCACTGGCACGCGCATTTGTGACGAAACCAAAGCTCCTGCTGGCCGACGAACCGACCGGCAATCTGGACAGCCATACCGGTCAGCGCGTCATCGAGCTGTTGTTCGAGATGAAGGAGCAAAGCGGAACAACACTTCTGCTCATCACGCATGACGCGGAGCTCGCACGCCGCGCCGGCCGGATTCTGCACATGCAGGACGGTGTGTTGGCATGAGAGGGCCGCTTTCCTTCCGCCTGGCCTGGCAGGAGCTGCATCACGGCTGGCGGCATTTCGCCGTGTTCCTAGTCTGTCTGGCGCTCGGCGTCGCCGTGATGGCGAGCGTCGGCATGCTTGGCGGTACATTGCGCGAGGCGCTCGACCGCGAGGCGCAGAGCCTGCTCGGCGGCGACATCGAGGTGACGGTGAGCGGCGGCGAGGCAGGCGCAGAGCAGCTGGATTACCTGCGCGGGTTCGGGCGGCTGTCGCAGGTGGCGACGCTGCGCTCGATGCTGCTGCATGAAGGCGCGCCGACGCTGGTCGAGCTCAAGGCGGTCGATGCCGCTTATCCGTTGCTTGGCGAAATTGAATTGAACGAACCCTTGACGCTGGAGAATGCGCTGTCCGCGGACGGTATCGTTGTCGATCCGAGCCTGCTTACCCAACTGGGGCTCGCAGTCGGCGACCGGGTGACGCTGGGCGGCGGGAGCTATATCATCCGCGCCACGCTGAAGCGCGAACCGGACCGGGCCGTGCATCTGTTCAGCTTCGGGCCGCGCGTGATGCTGCGGCTGGAAGCGCTGCAGGCCTCGGGCCTTGCGGCGGGGCAGAGCCTGATCAAGCATCACTACCGCCTGGCGCTGTATGAGCCGGCGCGCCGCGAGGCGATTGCCGAAGCCATCCGCGAACGGTATCAACACCTGTCATGGCAGGTCAAGACCGGCACTGACGGCAACCGCACGCTGAAACGTTTCATGGAACAGCTGATTACCTTCCTGACACTGTGTGGGCTGGCGACGTTCCTGATCAGCGGCATTGGCATTAGCAGCAGTGTGCGAGCCTATCTCGGCCGCAAGACCGAAGCCATCGCCGTCGTGAAGGTGCTGGGCGCGACGCGTCGCACCATCCTTGGCACTTATGCGCTGACACTGGCATTTCTCACTGCTTTGGGGTGTTTTGCGGGAACAGTGCTTGCGGCGCTGCTGGTCGCCTTGCTGCTGCCAGTGCTGGCCGGCTGGCTGCCGGTGCTGGAGCAGGCGGAAGTGAGCAAGAGTCCCGCGCTGTTGGCTGGCTGGTACGGTTATGTTATCGTCTATCTATTTTCCCTGCCTGCCCTGGCGGGTGCGCTGGGTATCCGGTCGGCGCTGCTGTTCCGAAGCCGCGCCGCGCCATTCCGGCTGCGCTTTGACCGAAACGTATGGCTGGCTGAATTATTGCTGACAGGGGTGCTGATTGGGAGCCTGTTACTGACGGCTGGGGACCGCGTGCTGATCCTGGGCGCCATCGGCGTCACTTTCCTAGCGCTGGCAGTGTTCGGTAGCGCGACGCTGCTGGTGCGTTTTGCTGCGCGGCGGCTGGAGGTTACGAGGCCGTGGCTGCGGCTGGCCATGGCCAACCTGTATCGTCCCGGCTCGACTTCCGGCACGGTGATCTTCGCCATGGGCATCAGCCTAAGCGTGCTGATCGCCCTGGCGCTGACCGAGGCGAATTTCCAGAAGCGCATCGCCACCATCGCCGAGGAGAAAGCCCCGTCGCTGTTCCTGATCGACATCCAGCCGCACCAGCGCGAGGAGTTGCGTACTGAGCTGGTGCGGGCGGCGGGCGAGGAGCATGTGATGATGTACCCGATGGTGCGCGGCCGCATCGTGGCGATTGACGGCCGACCGGTCGATGAAAGCCAGGTCGACGAGGAAGTGCGCTGGGCAGTGCGCGGCGACCGCGGCATCAGCTACAGTGCGCCGCCGCCGGAGAATGCGCGCATCAGCAACGGCGCATGGTGGCCGGCCGATTATGCCGGGCCGCCGCTGATGTCGGTCGATGAGCGCTTCCTGGAGGGGATGGGGTTGGCGCTGGGTGATACCATTACACTCGATATCCTCGGTGAAACCATCGAAGCGAAGATCGTCAACACGCGGCATATCGACTACACCTCGTTCCAGATCAATTTTGCCATGATGCTGTCGCCGGGCATGATCAATGATTTCCCGCACTCCTATGTTGCGACAGTACACCTGGACGGCGGCGAAGAGACGCTGACCCGTCATATCGCGGCGCAGTTCCCCGGCGTCACCATCATCCGTACGACCGAGGCGGTGGCGCTGGTGCAGGGCATCGTGGAGGACGTGTCGCTGGCGCTGCGCGTGGCGGTGCTAATCAGCCTGGTCGCCGGATTGTTGGTGCTCTCGAGCGCGCTCGGCGCCATGCTCGAGCAGCGGCTCTATGACGTGTCAGTGCTGAAGGTGCTGGGCGCCCGGCGTAGCGACGTGCTGAAAATCTGTGCTGCCGAATGGACAGTGCTGGCATGTCTGACCGCGCTGGTTGCCGGGCTGCTCGGCACACTCACCGCCTGGCTCATCATGCAACGCTTTCGCGGCGAAGGCTTCTTCCTGTTGCCGCAGGTGACACTGACGACGCTCGGTTTCTGCCTGCTCGTTATCTGGGCCATCGGTTATCTCGGCAATCGGCAGCTGTTCAGCCTGCGTCCGGCACGGCTTCTACGCAATGAGTAATTACGCCGCTCGCAACAGGACGTAGCCGTCCTTTTCCTTCTGCAGTCGCAGGTTGGTTGCGCGCTCGGTGATGGCCTTGAGCTTGCTGATCTCAGCCGGCTTGTTCATGTAGCCGGCCACTCCCATGGCCTTCGCCCGCTCCATGTCCTTGTCGTAGGTCGAGGTAGAGCACAGCACCACGGGAATCTTCTTCAGCCGGTCTTCCGTCCGCAGCTGGTCCAGCAGCTCGAACCCGTCCATGCCCGGCATGTTGATGTCGAGCAGGATCAGGTCAATAGCACCATTCTTCCTGGTTTCGGCGCGCAGCATGGTGATGGCCTCGTAGGCGTCGTGCGCCACCAGGAAATTGCACTGAAGGTGAGGTTGCTCAATCAGCAATATACGCGTCAGTTCGATATCGGCTTCGTTATCCTCCACCAGCAGGATGCTGGCCAGCCTGCGGTCGTCCTTGCGGTCGGTTTGTCCGAACAGGACGCTAAGCGACTGCGGTTCCTTCACATCCTCCGGTGACATTTTCGGAAGGGTGAACATGAATATCGCGCCACCATGTGCATTCGTCTCGTACCAGATTTTTCCGCCGTAGGATTCCACGATCTTCTTGCAGATAGCCAGTCCCAGGCCGAGGCCCTGATCCTTGGAATGCATACCGCGCCGGAAAGGTTGGAACAGCTTGTCGCGGTACCGTTCCTCGATCCCCGGACCATTGTCGCTGACGCAGATTAGCCACTCCCTGTCCATTTCGTTAGCGCTGACATGGATTTGCGGGCGTTCGTCGCCGTGGCGGATGGCGTTGGCAAGGAGGTTCTGTAATATCTGCAGTAGCTGCATGTGATTGACGGAGACTGTCGGAAGAGGGCCGCTGGTAATGATGGCGCCGCGTTCCGTGATCAGTTGGCCGATATTCTCCCTGGCTTCTTCCAGCACGGTCCCTACGTCGCAGGTTTCCATTGCCGCCGACGGCGGGACGCTTTCCAGCCGGGTGTAGAAATAGACCGTGTCGATCAGCGTGCTCATGCGGTCGGCGGCCTTGCGGATGAAGTTGAAATATCCCTGCCCCTTTTCCGAGAAGGTCTCACGCTTGCCCAGCAGGTCGAGGAAAGATTGTATGGTGCGCACCGGCTCCTTCAGATCATGCGCCAGCGCGCGGGTGAATATTTCGAGAGAGGTGCGCTGGTCATGGATGCGCTTTTGTAAAGCACAGTGCTCGACGGCGACGCGGATGACCTGCTCGATAGACTGCGGCGTAATGCTTGATTTGGTGATATAATTCTGCGCTCCCTCCTGCATGGCGGTAACGGCGATCTGCTCATTGCCCTGGCCGGTCAGCATGACCACCGGTACGAAAGGATGCTTGACGCGGATGCGCTTGAGCACCTCGATGCCGTTGCGGCCGGGCAGGGAGTAATCGAGCAGGATGCAGCCGGGGGAATGTTTGCCCATCATTGCCAGTGCGGTGTCGCCATCCTCGGCTTCGGCTACGTCATAGGTGGTGCTGGCGCTGTCTTTCAGGGCTCGGCGGTACAGCAGGCGGTCGTCTTCGCTGTCGTCGACGACCAGAACGGAAAGCGTCTCAGTCATTGCCTTCTCCATCCTTGGGCAGCAGCGCGATCTCGAACCAGTATCCTTTCAAGCGTTTCATTGCCTCGATCAGCCCGTCGAAATCCACCGGCTTCTGGATGTAGGTGTTGGCGCCGAGGTCGTAGCAGGTCTGGACATCGCGTTCGTCGTCGGAAGTGGTCAGGATAACGACCGGGATGGATTTCAGCTTTTCATTGCATTTGATAATCTGCAGTGTCTTGCGGCCGTCGATACCCGGCATGTTCAGGTCGAGCAGGATCAGGCCCGGCTTCTCGCCCTGCGACTGCAGCATTTCCAGAGCGTTTTCTCCCGAAACGGCGCGTCTGATGGGATTATGAAGATTGGCCTTGGTGAAGGCGCGCTGCGTGGCGTAATAGTCGTCCTCGCTGTCTTCCACGATAAGGATGAACTGTGCTTCATTCATTCTGGGCATGCTCATAATGTGTCCCCTCCAGTGTAAAATAGAAAGTAGTTCCTTCTCCCAATTCCGACTCCAGCCAGATAACACCGTTATGCCGCTCCACGATCTTCTTAACGAAGGTTAGCCCGACGCCGGTGCCTTCTTCGCCTTCCTTGCTCGCCTGCAGGCGCTTGAAGATTCTGAATATTTCCTCATGGAATTCCGGTGCGATGCCTTTGCCGTTATCGCGCACGTAGAATACATTCCTGAATTTTCCTTTCGGTCCGGTATGGGAGGAGAGGAAGCCTATCTCCACGCTTTTTTCCGGTTTATCATTATATTTTACGGCATTGGTGATCAGGTTGCGGAACAGTTCGGTAACGCGCGTGCGGTCGCAAGTGATGTCGGGCAGTTTCCCGGCCACGGTCAGCTTTGCTTTGCGCTCCGTCAGGAATAGCTCCAGCGTTTTGGTAATATCCTGAATCACCTCCTGGATATTTGTAGGCTGGAAGGCCAGTTCCTGCCGGCCAAGGCGGGAGAAATACAGCAGGTCGTTGACCAGCCGCTCCATGCGCTGGCTTAAGTAGACCAGCCGCTTCAGCTTATCGACGCTGTCCTTGTCCAGCTTGTCCTGGTTGTCCTCGAGCAGGAAGCGGGAATGGTTGTGGATGCCGCGCAGCGGTTCCTTCAGGTCATGCGAGGCGATATAGGCGAAATCGTCCAGCTCCCTGTTACTGCGCTCGAGCGCCTCCGTGTAGTCGAGCAATGCGGCCTCGGCTTCCTTGCGGTCGGTAATGTCGTGGATGATGCCGGAGAAATGCCGGCCGTCCTCGATCTGGAATTCGCAGACCGAGAGCTCGATGGGGAAAACGCTTCCGTCCTTGCGCTGCGCGCTGACTTCGCGGCCCGCCGTGCCGATGATTCTGGCTTCCCCGGTGGTAACGTATCGCGAGACATATCCGTCATGTTCGCTATGATAGGGCTCTGGCATTAATATCTTCACGTTGCGGCCGATAACTTCCGGCGCCTTATAGCCGAACAGGCGCTCACAGGCAGGATTGAAGCTTTCGATGATGCCGCGTTCATTGATGGTGATGATGCCGTTGAGCGCATTATCCACCACCGCGCGCAGGCGGTTCTCGCTCGCGGCGATCTGCGCTCTGGCCTGGCTAACGCGCTCCATATTCTCTTGTAAAGCGGCCAGTACCCGCTCCAGCTTGCCGATCTCATCTTGCCGTTCGGCGATGGCCGGCTGTAGGGGAACCGGTTTACCGGCACTGGTATCGAGCAGTGCCTCCACCATAGTGTTAATAGGATGAATGACCCGGCGGACGATGATCCAGAAACTATAGCCGCACAATGTGAGAGCGAACAGCAACAGCAAGGCCTGGGCGGCGATGGTCTGACGAACCCCCGCTCGCAGCTGATTCAGATAGCGCTGCGTCTCTTCAAGAGCCGCCTGTTTAAGGGCATCGAGCGATTCGGCGGCCTGATCGGCAAGCTCGAGCCACATATCCACCCCGATGGGGTAGGGCTCGCCCTGCCTGACGCCCGGTACGTAAAAAACATTGTGCAGCATGTCGTGGAGCGTCTGGTAATGGCTCAATGCATCCTGGTACTGGGGGGCGATAAGAGGATAGAGCCCACTCTGGTCGGCCAGCACGCGGCTTGCTTCCCACCCCAGTTCGATGACTCCCTGTCCGCGCAGAAGCGCTATCGATTCCTGGGGCGTCGGGTCGATGTTTCGGACCAGTAATCGGCTGATAATGGCACGTTCCCTTCCGTTATACTCGGTGATGATGCGCAAGAAGTGTTTGAACCGCAGATGCTGGGTGACGATCGGATCAAGATTGGTGAAATGGTAGATAAAGCCGAGCCACTCATCCTGCGTTTGGCGGATAATGGCCGTTATCTCATCATGCCAGCGGATGATCAGGCGGCTGTCCCGCTGTGCGAATGGAAGCGTCAGGTCTTCGTCGATCTGCGAGCGCAGGGATCTAACGTTGGCGAAATGCTCTTCGAAATCCCACTGCGGGCCTTCGGCTCCCAATGCGCGATGCCACTGAAATGCTTGTGAGGTAGCATGCAGGGCGCTGTCCGTTTGCCGGCGATTCTCCTCAAGCCGAGAGCGCAGCATCTTCAGCGTGTCGGAGTCCGTGGTGCGCAGCAGGGCGGTAGCGATGTCGCGCTCCAGCGAGAGCTGTTCGATGGCGGCGAACAGGACGTCGCCAAGGTGGGAGGCCTCCCGCAGCGATTCTATCCTGGACAGGCGCTGCCCCTCCACCACCACGCCGCGCCCCGCCAGTAGTATGATCAGCAGCGTCAGACAACCAAACAGCAGCAGCAGAATATCCCGGATAGAGAGATTGCGTAACGTCATGGCTTTCTCCCTGGAGGAGAGTCCATCACCGTCACCAGCCGAAGCATCCGGTCTTCGACATTGAGCCCGGCCGCGCGCAAGACACTGAGATTAAGAACGGCGCTGATGCGGTTGTCCCGACGTTCGAATTCGATCATGCCGCCGCTATCGGCGAACTTAAAGAAATCGCTGACAGTGAGAATGTTTCGGTTGGAGAGAACGCGGCGCAGTTGCGGCCATCGCTGCTTTTCTCCGGCGCTGACGTACAATAGGTGGCAACCCTCCACCTCATCGACGTCGCGCAGCTGACGCAGGTCAATCGGACGTTGGTGGACGGTGCGGCCTTCCATGGGGCGGAGCTTGCCGCCAAAGGGATCATCGCCAAACACACATACCGTGATGGAAGGCGTATTAGCAAAACTGGATTCGGGCCACTGGGTGTATTTGAGGAAATTGTAAAGTAGTCCGGCCTTGATCTCCTGCTCCCCGAGCCGCAGCCCGTCGGCGGCGAGCGCCGTCCACGGCGACAGGGAGAAGAGGAGCACCAGCGCCGCCAGCAGACATTTTCTTTTTCCCCTGAGGGAAGGAAATCTGCCGACCGTTAGAACATCCATGTAAGCTTCCCGTAGAACGCGTGGCCGATTTTGGCAGGCGGGGTGAACGGATCATCGATGGCGGTAAACTCACGGTGTGTTCCGGCCAGCAGGTTCTGGCCGACCAGCCTGAGCTGCATGCCGTCGCTGAGCTGCCAGCCCAGCCCCATGTCCAGCCGCCAGTATTCCTCGATGCGGAAATCCGGCAGGTCATCGACATAATACAACATGGTATCCAGCGATAGGTTATCGGTCATGTTCCAGTGCGCGCGCATATTGAACTGGTGGTGCGGTGACTGCCTCTCGGCGACTTCCGGATCGATGGCGCCCGCCGGGCCGTGCAGCTGCATCTGCAGTACGCTGTAGGTGCCGATGAAATGGAGATTCTCCAGCGCGCGCCAGTCGAGCACGAATTCGCCCCCATAGGTTTCCGCCGTTGTGCCGTTGGCGATGCTGGTGTTGATGACGAACGGTCCCGCTCCCACCGCGCTGACCGCTGACAGCTTATCGTAATCGCTGTAGAAAGCGGCGACATCGAACGAGAGATCGGACGCAATCTGCCGGCGGTAGCCCAGTTCGTAAGCGATCAGCTCTTCGCTGTCGAAATCGGTGTTGGGCAGCAGGCCGAAGACACCCAGCAGGAAGTCGATGGTCAGGTCATGTTCCAGCTGGCTGGGCGTGCGCACGGCACGCGCAATGGAAGCCCAGGCCATCTGCTCCTCGTCGATATGCCATTGCAGGCGCGCATTGGGCTGGACTTCGAAGCCGCTATAGTCGTTATGCTCGAACTTCGAGCCCAGCGTCAGGTACCAGTGGTCGGTATCGAGCGTAATTTTGTCCTGCACGAAACCGCTGAACAGCTGATCGTGCCGTGTGGGGTGCGTGGTAGTGGCGGAGTTGCCGATCAACTCACCGACGGTTAGGCGGTAGCGCGCCCCGACGATGGTTTTATGTCGTCCATACTGGGGAAAATCATATTGCCCGTCCAGGTCGAAGGAAGTCCGCTGGTCGGCCAGCACCAGCTGGTCCCGGAAGGTGTAATCGACATAGCCCTGCACGGTCAGGCGCGCATCGTCCTCGAATTCGCGCGTCCAGCGGCCGAGTATGTTCCAGCCGGTGGCACGGATATGCTCCCGCGTCAACACCCCGAGCGAAGAGACGCGCAATTGTCCGACGGCATCCTTCACCATGTCGCCCTGCAGCGTGAAGCTGTCCTGGCTGCCGTCTTCCCAGTCGCTGCGGAATCCGGCGCGGTAGGCTTGCTGGCCGTCGCGCGCGCCGAGATCGGCCAGGGTGCGCTCCTCGTCGCGATTGATATATTTGGCATAGGCGCGGTAAAAAGCGTTCTCGCCGATTTTCCCGCCGTAGCGGCTGGTACCGATGGCACGGTCCTGGTTACCGGCAATGGCGCTGACCAGGCCGCCCTGCGTATCACGCGCATGCTTGGTGATAATGTTGATGACACCATTGACGGCATTGGCGCCCCACAGCGCGGCACCCGGGCCGCGGATGACTTCGATGCGCTCGATATCTTCCAGTACAGTGTCCTGCACGTCCCAGTAGACTCCGGAGAAAAGCTGGTCATACACTTCGCGCCCGTCCATCAGCACCAGCAGCTTATTGGCCAGCCCGCTGTTGAAGCCGCGCACGCTGACCGCCCAGCCGCCGCCATGGGTGCGTGCCACCTGCACGCCGGGCACCATCCGCAGGGCTTCGGGTATCGAGGTCGCGCCCGAACGCATGATGTCCTCGCCGGTCAGCACGAAAATGGCCGCCGGCGCATCCATCAGCTTTTCCGAGCTTTTGGAAACGGAGGTCACCGTGGCGCTGAACAATTGCTCAGGCGAGAGCTCGAAACTGTCGATGCCGGAGACCGCTGTTGCTGCGTGAAAGGGGAATAAACAGCTGGCCATGCCGCAGGCGAGGAGGATCGCCGTAACAGTGTTCTCCCTGCCGCCCTTCATACGTTGTCTCCGTACGCTTGAAACCGGATAGCGAAAGCGAATCGGAGTGTGCAGTCATCGGTATAAAAAAGCAATTAATATGCAACTTTGACTTGCGCTGCGCGGAGAAGCTGTTCCAGATCGGGAAAAATAAGGCTGCTATTGTTCCAGAGCAGGAAAAGCCAGTGTCAGTGCATCGATCCGGACGGTGACGGCTTGCTGGACAATGGAATTCGCCCCGCTGTTCTGGCCAACGGTGGTGATGCCGGTGGTTTTTTCAAAGGCGCCGTTATCAATGGTATTGTTGAAGGAGTCGATTGCCGGGGCATCTAATATGATTTTCGATGAAGCGACCGTAGCAGCCAGGGAAGCGCTGGTGACGACACTGCTATCGGTTAATATCATGTCGGAAGCGATGGCAGGTGCGCTGCCAGCATATAGAAAAATGAGAGATAGGGCTGAATAAATCTTTATAACAGCTGGCATAGATATTAATGATTATCATTATATTATTAATATCTAATTAATATTAAGTGGCATTGTGAGGAAAGCCGGAATACGGAAGCAGGAATGATTTGACCTGCCCTTGCTGCTGCGATTAGCTTGCTTTTTATGACCATGGATCTTGATACCTCCTTACATGCGGAACTGGCGGCGATGGAAAAAGCGGGAACGCTCAAATCCTTCCGTCACATCGCCTCGCCGATGGATACTGAGGTTGAGATGAAGGAGCGCGGGCATGTGCTCGTGTTGTCCTCTAACAACTATCTCGGACTTGCCAATCATCCGGAGGTGATCGAAGCGGGACGGCAGGCACTGCTCGAGTACGGCGCGGGCACGGCGTCGGTCCGTTTCATCTGCGGCACCTTCACCATTCATGACCAGATCGAGGCGGCGCTAGCGAAGCTGCACCGCAAGGAGGCTGCACTGACCTATGTCTCCTGCTGGGCGGCCAATACGGGGCTGATTCCGGCGGTGGCCGGAGCGGAGGACGCGCTGGTATCGGATGCGCTGAACCACGCCTCGCTGATCGACGGCTGCCGCATGTCAAAGGCGAAGCGCTTCGTCTACAAGCATTCCGACATGGCCGACTTGGACTCCAAGCTGAAAGAAGCGGGGAATGTCCGCCGTCTGTTCATTGTCACGGACGGTGTATTCAGCATGGAAGGCGACATCGCCAACCTGCCGGAGATCATCAAACTGGCGAAGAAGTACCAGGCTTCGATCATTCTTGATGATTCGCACGGCGTTGGCGTGATGGGCAAACACGGGCGCGGCACGGCGGAGCATTTCGGCGTCGAGCAGGACGTGCACATCGTCACTGGCACACTGGGCAAGGCGCTGGGCGGCGCAGCGGGCGGCTATGTTGCCGGCTCCAAAACGCTGATTGATTATCTCAACCAGGTGTCGCGGCCGCAGCTCTTTTCCAATGCGTTGCCGGCAACCATTGCAGCGAGCGCCATGAAGGCGATTGAAATTCTCGAGCGTGAACCGCAGCGTGTGAAGCGCCTGCATGAAATCACCCACCGCATGCGCGAGGGCCTCAAGAAAAAAGGTTTCAAGCCGCTGGAAGGCGAGTCGGCGATTGTGCCGATTATCGTCGGTGATACGGCGTTCGCCATCAAGATGAGCCAGGCGCTGCTCGAAGAAGGCATCTTCATCACCGGATTCGGCTACCCGGTTGTGCCCGAGGGCACAGCCCGCCTGCGCATCCAGATGTGTGCCTCACTTACCGACGCGCAGATCGACCAGGCCATCAAGACGTTCGAGAAGGTGGGCAAAAGGCTCGGGGTGATTTGATCGTCATTCCCGCGAAGGCGGGAATCCAGTAGCGCCGCGTCTGCGGCGCAGTAGTTCTATACCGCGCCCATGGCGCTTTGACTGGATTCCCCTATAATTTTGCTGGCGCAAAATTCGGGGAATGACAAGGTCATCGCCCCTTTCGCTCCCGTTCCCAGATGGAGCGCAGCATGCCGCGGAATGTCCGCACTTCCTGACCGCTCCACTGGCCTCTGAGCAGCATGTTCTGCAGATTCTGCCACATGATGATTTTTTTATCGGCGACGCGGTAGTAATTCACTTCGTCGAGATATTCCTCGAGTTGCTGAAACAATCCCTGCCAGTCTTCTTTCGGTGCAATGGAAGGCAGGCTGCGCGTGACATTCGGCGTTTGCGACTGTTTCCACCATTCATAAAACAGCACCACCGCCGACTGAGCGATGTTGAGCGAGGAATTTTCCGGCGCGGTGGGTATGGTGACTAGCGTATCGCACCAGGCGATTTCCTCATTCTCCAGCCCCGTGCGCTCAGGGCCGAACACCAGCGCGATTTTGCCATCATTTTGTGTGATTTCCTTCACCGCCGCATCCGGCGTCACTACGCGTTTTTCCATATCGCGCGGGCGGGCGGTGGTGGCAAAGGCGAGCTGGATGTCGTGCATCGCCGAGGTGAAATTGGGGAATATTTTGGCGGCTTTGACAATCGATTCGCCGCCGGATGCCGTTTCTTCTGCACGTTTATTCGGCCAGCCGTCACGCGGCGCGGCGATGCGCAGATCCGAAAGCCCGAAATTGCTCATGGCGCGCGCCACGGCGCCGATATTCTCGCCCAGCTGCGGGCGGACCAGCAGCACGACGGGGCTATTTCCTGGCATTGAACAGCTTGTAGGTGATGGAATCATGCAGTGCGTTGAACGACGCGTCGATGACGTTGGCGGATACGCCGATGGTGTTCCACACATGGCCCTTGCTGTCGCGCGACTCGATCATCACGCGCGTGATGGCCTTGGTGCCTTCATTGGGGGTAAGGATGCGCACCTTATAGTCGGTGAGCTGTAAATCCTTCACCGATGGGAAATGCTTGGCCAGTGCCTTGCGCAGCGCGGCGTCGAGCGAGTTCACCGGGCCGTTGCCTTCGGCCACGGTCATGATTTCATCGCCGTCGATGGTCAGCTTGATGGTGGCTTCCGACACATTGACCAGCTTGCCCTTGGCGTTATGGCGTCTCTCGCCAATGACGCGGAAGCTTTCAATCTCGAAATATTCCGGCACGGTGCCCAGCATCCGGCGCGCCAGCAATTCGAAGCTCGCCTCAGCGCCTTCATAGGCGTAGCCCTGCTTTTCGCGCTGCTTCACTTCGGATACCAGCGCGCTCACCAGCTCATCATCACCCTTCACATTGATGCCGAATTGCTTGAGCCGGTCGAGGATATTTGATTTTCCGGCTTTGTCGGACACCAGGATGGTGCGCTCATTGCCCACCAGATCCGGATTGACATGCTCGTAGCTCGTCGAATCCTTGGCCATCGCCGACACGTGCAGCCCGCCCTTGTGCGCGAATGCCGCGCTGCCGACATAGGGTGCGTGCTGGTTGGGCGAGCGGTTGAGGCGGTCATCGAGAAAGCGCGACACATGCGTCAGCTGCGCGAGTTTTTCTTTGCTGATGCCGGTGGTATAGCCCATTTTCAGCATCAAATTGGGAATGATGGAAATCAGATTCGCGTTGCCGCAGCGCTCGCCGACGCCGTTGATGGTGCCCTGCACCTGGCGCACACCGGCGCGCACGGCGGCCAGCGAGTTGGCGACCGCCGACTCGGTGTCGTTATGACAGTGGATGCCTAAGTGTGTGCCCGGGATATGCTTGGTGACTTTGCCTACGATTGCTTCAATATCGAACGGCAGCGAACCGCCATTGGTGTCGCACAGCACGATCCAGCGCGCGCCGGCCTCATGCGCGGCTTTCAGGCAGTTCAGCGCAAATTCTGGATTGGACTTATAGCCGTCGAAAAAATGTTCGGCGTCGTACAGCGCCTCGCGCTTATGCTTCACTACATGCGCAATGGATTCGGCAATCATGCGCTGGTTTTCCTTTTCCGACACGCCGAGTGTCACTTCCACCTGCCGGTCCCAGCTTTTGCCGACCAGGCAAATCGACTTGGCGCCCGATTCGATGAGCGCCGCCAGTCCCGGGTCGTTATCCGCCGAGCGGCCCGAACGGCGCGTCATGCCGAAGGCGGAGAGTTTTGCTTTAGAGAGCGTTGGGACATGGGCAAAAAATTCATCATCATTGGGATTGGCGCCCGGCCAGCCGCCTTCGATGTAATCGATGCCGAGCTTGTCGAGCTCGCGCGCAATGGCCTGTTTGTCGGCCACCGTGAAGTCGACGCCGCGCGCCTGCGCCCCGTCGCGCAGTGTGGAGTCGTAGAGATAGATGCGGTCGCTGCTCATGCTTATTCGCTGCCGGTGCCCCAGACGTTGCCGCCGCCGCCATTGCCTTGATCACCGCCGCTTCCCCACACATTGCCTTCACCGCTTCCCCATACGCTGCCGCCGTCTCCGCCTGCCGGGGATGAAGGCTCCTGGGGATTGGCCTGCGGCGGTGGTGCCGTTTCATTATTTCCGTCACAGGTGCCGAACATGGTGCAGTAAGCATCCTCGATCCCCCACAGGCTGTCTTCGCCCCAGCTTGTGCCGGGCGATAGCGCCCATGCGCTCATTACGATCCATACATATTTTTTCATGCGCGTCTCCAGTCGGTTGTCCCATCCGGCCTATCTTCAAGGATAATCCCCTGATCCGCAAGCACTTTTCGGATGTGATCGGCTTCGGCAAAGTTTTTTGCCTTTTTAGCGGCGGTACGGGTTGCGATTTGATGGTTTACCCAAGCTATATTTTCACCAGCTCCACCCACCTTATCATCCTCTTCAGTAATCGCTGCGCTGACCGTGACTCCCTTAAACCATATCTCCGGATCTTGCTGCAAAATACCAAGCAATGCGCCCATCACGGCCAGTTCTTCAGGTTTTGCCGTATGCATCAAACTCAGCGCCTTGGGCAGATTGAGATCGTCGCAGAGGGCGTCAAGAAAGGGCTTCAGGCTCTGGGCTTCAAGCTCCGGGGGATTTTTCTGTCCCTGAAGCCTATACCACTTATCCAGCGTCAGCTTGGCGTCGTGCACCAGCTTTTCGTTCCAATCGAGCGGCTCGTTGTATTTCGAAGAGAGCAATGCAAGGCGGATCACTTCGCCTTTCACACCCTTGTCCAATAAATCCTTCACCGTCGTAAAATTGCCCGCCGACTTGGCCATTTTTTCGCCGTTCACGGTCAGGAAGCCGTTATGCACCCAGTAGCGTGCGAACTCTGATTGCTCATTGGCGCAGCGGCTTTGGGCGATTTCGTTTTCGTGGTGAGGGAACATCAGGTCGGCGCCGCCACCATGGATGTCGAACGTATCGCCCAGATGTTTGCTGCTCATTGCCGAGCATTCGATGTGCCAGCCCGGGCGGCCCTTGCCCCAGGGCGAGTCGAACACGCTGGAGGGATCGTCGCCGTGCTCGGCCGGTTTCCACAGCACAAAATCGCCCGGATGTTTTTTGTAACTCTCCACCTCGACGCGCGCGCCGGCCACCAGCTCATCCAGTTTGCGCCCCGATAATTTTCCATAGTCCTTATAACTGTCCACCGCGAACAGCACATGCCCGTCCTTTACATAGGCATGCTTGTTATCGATCAGCTTCTGGATAATGCAGTGCATCTCGGCAATATGCGTGGTTGCGCGCGGTTCGACTGTCGGGCGCAGCACATTAAGCGCATCCATATCCGCATGGAACTGCTGCGTTACCTCCTCGGTCAGTTTCTGGATAGGGACTCCCAATTCCTTGGCACGCGCGTTGATCTTGTCATCAACATCGGTGATGTTGCGTACATAGATGACGTGTTCCTTGCCGTAGAGGTGCATCAGCAGCCGGTACAGCACGTCATACACCACCACCGAACGCGCATTGCCCAGATGCGGCCGGTCATACACCGTCGGCCCGCACACATACATGCGCACATTCTTCGGGTCGAGCGGGGTGAATGCTTCTTTCCGGCGCGTGAGGGTGTTGTGGAGGGTAAGGGTCATCTTACCTCGTCATTCCCGCGAAGGCGGGAATCCATATTCCAGAAGCGCAGAAGGTGATACGAGAAGGTTGAATATGGATGCATTCTATTGCCTCTTAGTGGTTATAGATTCCCGCCTGCGCGGATGATGGTTACCCTGACAGCCTTTGTACCACCTTCTCCCTTCCCAGCAAAGGCAGCAGCTTTTTCAGCTCCGGCCCCGTTTCGCGCCCGGTCAGCGCTTTGCGCAGCGGGAGGAAAAGCTCCTTGCTCTTACGCTGAGTGGTAGGCTTGACGGCCGCCAGCCAGCCGTCGTAGGTGCCCTCGTTCCACGGTTCGGGCGGCAATGCGCCGATGGTGGAGCGCAGGAAAGCACGTTCATCATGATTCAAATCCGCCCGCACCTCGCCATGCAGTATGTCCCACCATTCCTTTGCCTCGGCCAGTGTTCTCAGGTTGGCGCGGACCGATAGCCAGAACGCTTCATTGGCGAAGGGCAACTTATCCTTCGCCGCTGCAAACGGCAGATGGTGCAGCAGCTTTTCGTTGAGTTTTTCCAGCTCGTGCATGTCATAATTCGCAGGCGCTCTTCCGAATTTTCTGAAGTCGAAGGAATCGACCAGCGACTGTAGATCGGCAAAGGCTTCGATAGGGTCGGAGGTGCCGATGCGGGCGAGCAGCGAATTGACCGCCATCGGCAGGATACCCGCCTCACGCAGGGTGCGTATGTCGTTGCCGCCGAGCCGCTTCGACAGCTCGCCGTCCTTCGTCTTGAGCAATGCCATATGCGCGAACTGCGGGACAGGGAATCCCAGTGCCTGATAAATCTGGATCTGCACGGCGGTGTTGCTGACATGGTCCTCGCCGCGGATGACATGCGTGATGCCCATCTCGCCGTCATCCACCACCGAGGCCAGCGTATAGACCGGCACGCCGTCGGCGCGCAGCAACACTGGATCGCTCATGCTGGTCGCCTTCATCGCCACTAGCCCGCGAATCAAGTCATGCCACGCAATTTCTTCATCATTCAGCGCAAAGCGATAGTGCGGCTTGCGCCCTTCGGCCAGGTATTTCTTATTCTGCTCCTCGCTGGCGCGTTTATAGATCGGCGGCAGGCCGCGACCGGCCAGCATCTTGCGCTGGATATCCAGCTCTTCCGGCGTTTCAAAGCAGACATAGAGCCGCCCCGCTTCCGTCAGTTTCTCCGCTGCAAGGCTATAACGCTCGAAGCGTTTCGACTGGTGTTCGATGCTATCCCATGTGATGCCAAGCCACGCCAAATCCTCCTTGATGGCTTCCTCATATTCCGGCTTCGAGCGCTCGGCATCGGTATCGTCGATGCGCAGAATGAAGCGCCCTCCCGTCTTTTTGACGAACAGGTAATTCACCAGCGCCGTGCGGACATTGCCGGCATGCAGATAACCGGTAGGCGAGGGGGCGAAGCGGGCTTTAACAAGCATAAGGCCTGCATCGTTGCGTTATCTTATTGGTAAGTCAATATATAGTTGGTTTGCCGGTAGGCAATTGTCACTAAATTTTCACACTCTTTGTCAAAAGCCATGCTACATGTGGAGAAACTACAAGGACATACCGATGGAAGCGGAAATTCCTGCGCGGGCAGTATTGACCTCCGCCAATATGGCGTTTCGCAGGCTGCGCGAAAGCGATAAAGATTCCATATACCGTCATGCTCTCATGGCGATTCGGGAGTTTCCCGAAAATGACCCCATCAAAGCAGTGGTTAGTGAAGCCTTTCGCAACGCCACGCGTGACTCAGTGGTCAAATTCATGCTTGCTACACATGCAGCAATGATTTGGGAGGAGCTGCTTGGTCCTGCTGTCCTTCGCTTGTTACAGGATGCGGAAGGGCATGCTACTTTTTATGCGGCCTGCCGCACATGCAAAACTGCCTATGCTAAGATGCCGCCTCCTGATAAAACAGTGGTTGATTCTTACATGGAAAAAACCTCCCGGCGGAAATTCCTTAAGCATGCCGGCAGCTATACTGCGGCCGTCGCTCTTGGGGCGGAAGTTGCACTACCAGTGATACAGGGGAATCACGAAATAAAACCATTAAAACTGGGGCGTATGGCTATTGAAGGAGCGGTGGCATTAGCGCTGGGCTACGCTTCACGCCCGGAGAGCATGCGCCAGGATATGGCCCGCCTGATGCAGGCACTCACTCCGATTATCGAGAACGAAATGGGTATTCGTTCCGGCGGCATGAACCGCTGACTACTCCTTCAGCGCTGCCTGCGCCGCCGCGAGGCGGGCTACCGGCACGCGGTAGGGCGAGCAGGAGACGTAATCGAGGCCGGCCTGCTGGCAGAAGGCGATCGAGGCCGGGTCGCCGCCATGCTCGCCGCAGATACCGACTTTCAGTTTCGGACGTGCTCCGTGTCCGCGTTCGACAGCAAGTTTAATCAACTCGCCCACACCCGACTGGTCGAGCGATACGAACGGATCATGTTCAACGATGCCGCGGTTCTTATATATCTCGATGAAGCTGGCGGAATCGTCGCGTGAAATGCCCAGGGTAGTCTGGGTCAGGTCATTCGTTCCGAAGCTGAAGAATTCAGCAATGGGGGCGATGTCGCCGGCGCGCAGGCAAGCGCGCGGTAGCTCGATCATCGTGCCGACCAGGTACTCGATCTTGGTGCCCGTTTTGGCCATGACATCCTTTGCCACCTGATCGATCAGGCTTTTCAGGATCTCCAGCTCGCGCGGCATCATCACCAGCGGCACCATGATTTCCGGAATGACGCCGTCATTCTTCTTGGTAATCATATGGGCGGCGGCCTCGAAAATGGCCTGCGCCTGCATTTCGTAAATCTCCGGGTAGGTGATGCCCAGGCGGCAGCCGCGATGGCCGAGCATGGGATTCTGCTCCTTGAGTTCATGCGCGCGCATGCGCACCACTTCGGGGCTGACCTCTGCTGCCTGCGCCACCTCGCGGATATCGTCCTCGGTGTGCGGCAGGAACTCGTGCAGCGGCGGGTCGAGCAGGCGGATCGTCACCGGCAGGCCCTTCATGATGGTAAACAGCTCGATGAAATCCTGGCGCTGCATCGGCAGCAGTTTGGTGAGCGCGGCTTTCCGCCCCTCCACATTCTGCGCTACAATCATTTCGCGCATGGCGACGATGCGCTCGGCGTCGAAGAACATATGCTCGGTGCGGCACAGGCCGATGCCTTCGGCGCCGAACTTGCTGGCGGTGGAAGCATCGAGTGGCGTTTCGGCATTGGCACGTACCTTGAGCTGGCGTACCTCGTCAGCCCAGCCCATCAGCGTTTCGAAATCGCCGGATAACTGCGGTTGCACGGTGGGGATTTCACCCAGCATGACTTCACCGGTGCCGCCGTTGATGGTGATGATTTCGCCTTCGCGGATGATGTGGCTGCCGACTTTGAGTTCCTTTTTCTTATAGTCGATGCGCAGCTCGCCGGCACCGGAGACGCAGGGCTTGCCCATGCCGCGAGCGACCACTGCGGCATGGCTGGTCATGCCGCCACGCGCGGTCAGGATACCCTGAGCCGCATGCATGCCGTGAATATCCTCTGGCGAGGTTTCGATGCGCACAAGGATCACCTTCTCGCGGTGGGTCATACCCATCGTCTCAGCGTCCTCGGCAGTAAACACCACCTTGCCCGAAGCGGCGCCCGGCGAGGCGGGCAGCCCGTGCGTCAATACGGTCTTCTTCGCCTTGGGGTCAAGGGTCGGGTGCAGCAGCTGGTCGAGCGAAAGCGGGTCGATGCGCTTCAGCGCTTCTTTCTTATCGATGCGCTTTTCCTTCACCATGTCGACCGCGATACGGACGGCGGCGGCGGCGGTGCGCTTGCCGCTTCTCGTCTGCAGCATCCACAGCTTCTTGTTCTGGATGGTGAATTCGATGTCCTGCATGTCGCGGTAGTGCGATTCGAGCTTCTCGAACACGTCCGTCAGTTGCTTATACACCTCGGGCATGACCTTGGGCATCTCATTTAAAGGCTGCGGCGTGCGGATGCCGGCCACCACGTCCTCGCCCTGGGCGTTGACCAGGAACTCACCGTAATAGGCTTTTTCGCCGGTGGAAGGATTGCGCGTGAAGGCTACGCCGGTTGCGCAGTCATCGCCCATGTTGCCGAACACCATCGATTGCACAGTAACTGCCGTGCCCCAGCTTTCGGGGATATCGTGCAGCTTGCGGTAAGTGTTGGCACGCGGGTTCATCCAGCTGTTGAACACCGCCATGATGGCGCCCCACAGCTGCTCGTGCACATCGTCGGGGAAGGGCTTGCCCAACTCGTCCTGCACCTTCGCCTTGTACTGTTCCACCAATTCCTGCCAGTCCGCGGCGTCAAGCTGCGTGTCCAGTTCCACGTCGCGGTCGCGCTTTCTCTCTTCCAGCAGCTCCTCGAAATGGTAATGGTCGATGCCGAGCACCACATCGGAATACATCTGGATGAAGCGGCGGTAGGAATCATAGGCGAAGCGCTCATTACCGGTTTTTTTTGCCAGCGCCTTCACCGTGGTGTCATTGAGGCCGAGATTCAGGACCGTATCCATCATGCCCGGCATCGAAGCACGTGCGCCGGAGCGTACCGAAACCAGCAGCGGATTTTTGCCGTCGCCGAATGTCGCGCCGACTTTTTTCTCGACCTCAGCGAGCGCGCGCTGCACCTGCGATTCCAATGCTGCGGGCAGGGTTTTCCCCTCGGCGTAATAGGCGGTGCAGACTTCGGTGGTGATGGTGAAGCCCGGAGGTACCGGCAGCCCAAGCGAACACATCTCGGCCAGGTTGGCGCCCTTGCCGCCGAGCAGATCCTTCATGCTGCCCTTGCCGTCGGCGGCGCCATCGCCAAAGCTATAGACGTATTTCCCTGCCATATCCTCTGCCATTACCGGTTGGACGTTCGATTGTGCATTCATACCATACCTCTTAGCCTTCGATCAGCGCAAAATTAGCGATACTGTCCATGCTGGCCCGGATGCGGGCGAGCAGGCGCAGGCGGTTGGCGCGCAGCTCTCGGTCTTCCGCATTGACCATGATCTTGTCAAAGAAGCGGTCGACGGGCGTGCGCAACTCGGCCAGCAACTTCATTGCCTCCACGAATTGCTCGTTCTGGCGTAAATTTTCAATGCGGCTGGTCTGCGCCGAAAGTAAATCAGCCACCGTCTTTTCCTCTTTTTCCTTGAGTACGCTCTCCTTTAAATCCTGGGCAGCATAGGTGGTTTTGTCGCGTTTCTCTTCAATGGCGAGGATATTGCCGGCGCGTTTATAAGCGGCGAGCAGGTTAACGCCGTCTTCGGTAGCCAGGAAGTCCTGCAGCGCCTTCGTCCGCGCCACCACGCGTACCAGATCGTCGTTACCCCCTCCCAGCACTGCCGCAATGACATCATGGCGTAGCCCGGATTCTTTAAGCTGTACCTTGAGCCGGTCGCAGAAGAAGTCATACAGCATATCGGCGAGGTTGGCAGGCACGGCGTCTTCCAGATCCTGGTAGGCACTTTCATGGACGGTAAGATACTTGCCGACGCGGTGTTTTTCCTTCAGCTGGGGTTCCACTTCCTGTTCGAGTTTCTTATGGGCCATATGCAGCGCAATGGCCTTGGCCGGCGGGGCGGCGAAGAAGGGCTTGAGGTTGAGGCGCAGACTGTTTTCGAGAATAATGCGGATGACACCAAGGGCAGCGCGGCGCAGGGCGAACGGGTCTTTACTGCCGGTCGGCTTCTCGCCGATGGCGAACATCGAGACCAGCGTATCGAGCTTGTCAGCCAGCGCGATGCAGATGGAGACCGGCTGCGTCGGCACCGGCGAGGCGGGTCCGACCGGCAGGTAATGGTCGCGGATGGCGTCGGCAACTTCGGACGGTTCCTTCTGCTCCAGCGCATAATACCGGCCCATAATGCCCTGCAGCTCGGCAAACTCGCCGACCATGCCGGTTACCAGGTCCGCCTTGCATAATTCGGCGGCTCGCTTGACCAGCTTCTTATCGGCCTTCACCAGCGGTGCCAACGTTTCAGCGATGGCGGTGATGCGCTTCACCTTGTCGGCAATACTGCCGAGTTTGGCATGGAAAGTAACATCAGCAAGTCCTTCAGCCCATGCGTCGAGCGGTTTCTTGCGGTCCTGGTCCCAGAAGAAGCGGGCGTCGGAGAAGCGCGCGCGCAGCACTCGCTCATTGCCGCTGATAATAGCCTTGCCACCGTCGGTAGGCTGCATGTTGGCGGTAATTAAGAAATAGGGGGAGAGTTTGCCCTGCTTGTCAGTCAGCGCGAAATACTTCTGATGCGTCCGCATCACCGTGGTCAGCACTTCCGGCGGGAGATCCATGAACTGCGGGTCGATCGACCCCATCAACACCACCGGCCATTCGACGAGGCCGGTGACTTCGTTTAATAAATAAGGGTCTTCTTTCAGTTGCAGGCCGTTACTGGCGGCAAGAGTCTTTGCCCTTTTATCAATTTCTTTAGCGCGTTTCTCGCGGTCGGCAATGACGTGTGCCTTTTCCAGCGCTTTTTCATACTCTGCCGGATTCATGACGGTAATCGGGTCGGGCGCGAGAAAGCGGTGGCCGTAGGTGATGTTGCCAGCGCTTACCGGCCCGAATTCCACCGGGATCACCTTGCCGTCGAAGATGCAGAGGATGGAATGCAGCGGCCGCACCCAGCTGATGTCGTTATCCCCCCAGCGCATCGATTTCGACCAGGGAAAGATTTTAAGCGTATCTTCAATGATGGTTTTCAATACCTCAGAGGTCTGCCGCCCTTCTTTGCGCGTTACGGCGAAATACACCCCGTCGCGCTCAGTCAGATCGCTTTGCTTCAGGCCGGTTTTTTTCAGGAAGCCTTGTAGCGCGGCTTCCGGCGCACCGATTTTCGGGCCCTTGAGTTCGGTTTCTGAAGAAGTTTGTGTCGTAGGGAGATTCTTTAGCCATACCGCAATCCTGCGTGGAGTGGCATACATATGTTCCGGACTCTCTGCGGGGGCATAGCCCTCTTTCTTTAAGCTGTCGCGCAGCATTCTCCACACATCTGAAAGCGCGCCCAATTGCATCCGCGCCGGGATTTCTTCGGAAAAGAGTTCGAGCAGCAGGTCAGGCATGGAAGGCTCCTGTCATCCTGAGCGTAGCGAAGCGAAGTCGAAGGATCTTACTTCCTTGCCACAAAGAAAGATCTCTCGGCTTCGCTCGGGATGACAATGTGAGAAGATCACCCATTCTTCACCACGTCATTCTTGTCATCCAGCACCAGTATCTTCGGTTTGAAACTTTTGGCTTCTTTCTCATCCATCGATGCGTAGGCAATGATGATCAGCTTGTCGCCGGGTTTCACCTTATGCGCGGCGGCGCCGTAAACACCGATCGTTTTCGATCCCGGCGGCTCATGGATGACGTAGGTGGTGAAGCGTTCGCCGTTATTGACGTTCAAGACGTCGATCTGCTGGCCGACCATCAGGCCCGCCGCATCGATCAGCATGCGGTCGACGCCAAGCGAGCCGTTGTAATTGACCTCGCAATGGGTTGCGGTGGCGCGGTGAAGCTTGGCATACAGCATCTTAAACATCATAATCTTATCCTTTCCTGGCCTGCGCCGTTAGCGGCAGCTGGCCTTTCAGCGTGGTGACGGCAGTGCCGGCGATCAGCACGCGGTTGCCTTTCAGCGTGACATCGAGCGTGCCTTCGCCCCGGCTGGCCTGATAGCAGTGAAACTGCGTCTTGCCGAGCTTTTTAGCCCAGTAAGGTGCTAAAAAGCAGTGCGCCGAGCCGGTAACCGGGTCTTCATCAATGCCAAGGCTCGGGCAAAAATAGCGCGAGGCGAAATCATAAGGCACAGGTACGCCGGTAGCGGTGGTGACGATCACCCCCTGCATGTCCATCTTCGCCAGCGCCTTGAAGCGCGGCTTGCAGGCGAGCAGCGTATCGTAATTCTTGACCTCGGCCAGATAATTATCGCGGTTTTTCTCGCAATTTACAATACTCACGCCCAATGCCTTCAATGCCGGATGCGGTTTGCCGGGCTTCCCGGGCAGGGCAGGAAAATCCATCACGATTTTTTTGCCGTCGGCGCGCACCGTAAGCGGACCCGACAGAGTATCATAACTCACCGTCTCCCCGGATTTAATGCGCCTCGACTGCAGCAGCACATGCGTTGCCGCCAGCGTGGCATGGCCGCAGAGAGTGACTTCCTGCTCGGGCGTGAACCAGCGCAGATCATATTCCCGCGGGCCTTTCCGGACCAGGAAGGCGGTTTCCGACAAATTCATCTGCGCGGCGATCAGCTGCATCACCTCATCTTTGGGAAAGGCGTTGAGGATCGTCACCGCCGCCGGGTTGCCCTTGAACGGCTTGTCGGTGAACGCATCGACGATCCAGATGCCTTCATCGAGTCTCATAAGGCGTCCTTGTCCACAATTTGAAGTTTCGCCCGCATTATTTTACTTGCCTTAGATATTCTTCAGCGCGGCCAATCCCATCCATCGCCTGTTGAGTCAGCAAGGTGGGCTGAGGTTTCCATTCCGTTACAAGTTCTTCTGCCTGTTCACGTTCTCCCGCTTTCATTTCTTTGGCAATCGAGTCCAAAGCATTTTGCGCATTGGCGTTCACCGTTCCACGCGCAGACAGTTGGGCGAGTTTGAAGTAGGCGTAAGCGCGAACAGGGTCCTTTTCGACTCCCATACCGTCCTTGTAAAACATGGACACATTATAGAGGGATTTCGCATTACCTTGATCGGCCGCAGCTTTAATCCATTTGAATGATTCGGAAAAATTCTTTTTCTCCCAATACAAGCCAGCAACATCGCTCTGAGCCAGCGCATAGCCTGCCTGCGCCGCCTTTAGCTTATGCCCCAGCGCTTTCTCCATATTCTGTTCTACGATACCGGCGCCCTGACCATCGTAATAGCAGCCAACTTTGTAATGCGCTAAAGCAAAACCGGATGCGGCGGATTTCTGAAACCATTTCAAAGCTTCCCTGGGACTTTTTTGCGTGCCGAGGCCGTTATTGTACATCATGCCTACATGATACTGTGCTTCTGCTTCGCCTTTCTGTGCTAGCGCCAACATTCGATTAAAAAGAGTTTCGCTGGCGAAAGCCGCGCTATGCAGAAAGAGAAAAAACAGAAGGAAATAAACTATTTTTTTCATGCAGCCTCTTTTTCCACCCATTTTTCGCAACAGGCTTTTGCCAGCGCGCGCACCCTCGCGATATACGCCGCCCGCTCGGTGACGGAAATCACCCCGCGTGCGTCGAGCAGGTTGAAGCGGTGGGAGGCCTTGATGCACTGATCGTAGGCGGGCAGGGGGAGATTGTGCGCAAGCAACGCGTTGCATTCTTTTTCCGCATCCTCGAACTGGCGCAGCAGCTGCTCCGTATCGGCATATTCGAGGTTGTAGGCGGAGAACTGTTTTTCGTTTTCGAGGAACACGTCGCCGTAGGTGACGCCCTTGCCGTTAAAGTCGAGGTCGTAGACATTCTCCTTGCCTTGGATGTACATGGCAAGGCGCTCGAGTCCATAGGTGAGTTCGCCGCTGGCCGGTCTGCATTCGATGCCGCCGACCTGCTGGAAGTAGGTGAACTGCGTCACCTCCATGCCGTCGCACCATACTTCCCAGCCCAGCCCCCAGGCGCCGAGCGTCGGCGATTCCCAGTCATCCTCGACGAAGCGTATGTCGTGTTTCAGCGGGTCGATGCCGAGCATCTTGAGGCTGTCGAGATATAATTCTTGAATGTTCTCCGGCGACGGCTTCAGGATCACCTGGTACTGGTAATAATGCTGCAGGCGGTTGGGATTCTCGCCGTAACGTCCGTCTTTCGGACGCCGCGACGGCTGCACATAGGCAGCATTCCACGGCTTCGGGCCGAGCGCCCGCAGGGCGGTCGCCGGATGGAATGTCCCGGCACCCACTTCCATGTCATACGGCTGCAAAATCACGCAGCCCTGATCCGCCCAGTACTGGTGCAGGTTCAGGATGAGTTGCTGGAACGGTAGCGTCACAAGAGGCCTCGCAGGTTACAGGAGGTCTCTTTTTAATGATTTTCGCGGCTTATTCAATGATTTTTGCAGAAAAGTATACCCCTTATAGCCTTCTCCGCAGACTTTCCCAATACTTTTGATGACAGTGGGGAAGTGGGCTATCTTTCTTGTTGAAAACCCTGCTTTAAGGCTTCCAGCATCGAAGCCCGGACGCAGAAATCCCTATGAGATTCATTCATGGCTCCGAAAATCTTGAAATTTTCGCCTTTCCGCATCAAGTCATCATCTTCGCAAAGCGATCTCTCCGGACGGGCTTTTCTCAGCGCCGTTTCCAGAACACTTGCCAGAACCTGTCCCTCTCTGCTTGGCCTGCCCGTTTCGAAGTCTATCTGCCAGATGCGTATGCTGAAATAATCCGGATGGCCAAACGCATTTTTGTGATTGAGTTCGTCCACCACGCCATGGGCGGATTCTCTGGTTTGCAGGAGATTGGCCAATTCTGCCTGCGCAGCAAGCTGCTCTGCTTTTGAGGGTTTCTGTCGTGCCATGGGATAAAGCTCCTGATGATCGGGAGCCATATAACCAACAAAAGTTAAAAAATGTCAATTTTTTGTTTTTAAAGCCCCCGCCCGCCCTCGCCGCCGGTGCCGGCGAAGCGGTTCCAGCGCTCTTTCGAGGTGCGTTTCTTTCCCGTCAGGCGGTTGCGGATGACGGCGACCTTATCCTCCCACGCCTCGGGGGATTTGACCGCGGGCTTGGGTTTCAGGCCTTTTTCCAGCTCCTTGACGCGCTCTTCTTCGGCGCGGCGCAGGCGCAGCGCCTGGAAAATCTCCTCCTGGAAGCGATTCTTCTTGATCTGCGCTTTCTTGCGCGCCTTCTTGCTTTCAGTGAAACGGCCCATGGCTATTTTTTAGTTGCGACGGCTTTGCGGCGCTTGAGGTTGGCCTTGAGGGCAGCGGCGAGCCGGTCCTTCTTCGCGTCAAGCGGTGCCTTGGGCTTGGAAGGGCTGGCTGGCTGGCAGTTTGGGCTCATAGGATCTCTCATATTGCCGGAATATCCCGGCGCTGGCAATTATTTAATGGTTTAGGCTTGCCAAGCCGGACAGCCTATGGCATTTTCCCGGCTCCCGTTTACGGTAGGCTGCTGTAGCTCAGTGGTAGAGCACGTCATTGGTAATGA
>CAYXYU010000003.1:0-155105 GCA_964469525.1 uncultured Rickettsiales bacterium
GTGAATTCAAGCAATTTATCGCGCGCGGCAATGTGATCGACCTGGCGGTCGGCATCATCATGGGCGCCGCTTTCACCGGCATCGTCAATTCATTGGTCAAGGACATTATTATGCCTCCCATCGGCAAGATCATGGGCGGCATCGACTTCTCGAATTTTTTCGTCAATCTTTCGGAAGGCAGTTATGCCACGTTGAAGGCGGCGCAGGAGGCTGGCGCGGCAACCGTCAATTACGGCCTGTTCGCTAACCAAGTGCTCAATTTCCTGATTGTGTCGTTCGCTGTGTTCCTGCTGGTCAAACAGGTCAACCGCTTCCAGCGCCAGAAAGATGCGGCGCCAGTCGCGCCGCCGCGTTCCGAACAGTTGCTGGCCGAAATCCGCGATTTGCTTAAAAATAGATAAAGCGTTGCTTTCTGGCGCTGCCGCGTTAGGGTAGCTGTATCCGCAGCAATGGATACGCGAAGCACTTTATGAAACGCCTGCCGCTGATATTGACTGCTGCCGGCACCGTGCCGTTCGTGGCGCTGGCCGTGCCGGTTTCCATGCATGGTTTTGCCGATCCGAAGCCGGTCATCCAGATCCTGTTGACCTACGCAGCGGTGGTGGTGTCGTTCATCGGCGGGGCGCACTGGGGCGTCGCCGTCAATCAATATGCCAATGATCGCCGAATCGCCAACCTGTTGATGACCCAGAGCGTCTGGCCCTCCCTCATCGCCTGGGGCACGCTGATCTATGCTGATCTGCACGTGCAGCTTTTGGTAATGACGCTGCTTTATACCTTCATGTGGGCGATCGACAGCCTTTTATATGACCGCGGCATCATTCCGCAATGGTTCTTCAGCCTGCGCTGCACCATCACGCCGATCGTCGTGGTGTCGCTCTATGTCGCCTATTTCGGGCTGATATAAGGCTCGCTTTCGATTAAATCAGTTGCATCATTCTTAAGATGAATCATTTCTGTAATTACCGCCATCGTAGCCTTGTTCGCTCTGCTCTTATTTTCGGTGGAAGCGGTATCTATGACGGAACAGCATAAATAGGCTTCCTGCTTAGCTTTATTGAAGCTCTCTTCTGCTTTATTGAAAGCAAGCATGCTTTGCAGCGGATATAGTGCCGTTTGAACAATCAGATTGGTCATGCTTTCGGCGATGGCAGCGATTTCCGCCCGGTGGGTTGCGGATGGCGCTTGCTGGCTAGTTTTAGTCATAGACCTCCTTTGTGGAGGTGCTCACAGCCGTTAACCGAATAGAGTCTCCAACCCCATAGTTTCATAATAATTAGGAAACTCTCCGAGAGGAGCAGAACAGTGAATATCCCTGTTTTTTTCAGATAAGCTACTATACGCTCTCTTGTATAAAGGGAGTGTATGAAGATATATTATTTGAGCATTCCACCCAAATTTATCTCATAACCGCTTTACCGGATTAACGGGGCCGTAGCTCAGCTGGATAGAGCAAGGGTTTCCTAATACTTCGGCTGATCTTCTAGAACCGCCTGTTTGAGCACCTAAACTGTACTCGTATCGGACTACTTACGCGGCGGTTTAAGGCGGTAATCAGGCGCTCTGATAAGTCTCATGGCGCTACGGCGGCAAAGATGGTAGAGACTGCGAGTCCATGAAAAAGAATATCAGACATATTGCCAGAATCACCCTGCTGGCGTTCTTACTGAACGTGCTTTTGCCGTTCTTTGCCGTCTATGACGTGTCCAACCATCAGGCATTTGCAAAGGAAAAGTCCTCGCTATTTGGCGAGAAAGTGTTGATTTGCACTGGCGACGGTTTCAAATGGGTTAAATGGGAAGATTTACAGAGAGACAAGGAAAAACATAACCCACCGTCCCATTATCAATGCGCTCTTTGTTATGTGGCAGCACATGGCTTAAAGGACGTAGTGACGCCGGATGCGATTACCTTGGCAAGTGTGGCCACACACAATTCAAGGTACGTCATCTATGACTACCGCCCGTTAGCATTTTACCTACATTCATCCCCTCCTAGCCGCGCCCCACCTTCCTACCTCATTTAGCTGATCCCCTATATTTTTATAACTGTCCTCCTTTGCGTTTACGCACGGAGGCATAATGCTATTGAGGAAATTTATGTCCAAATATGTATTTGTATCCGCCTATTCATTAGTCACCCTGTTATTAGGGGTCTCTTCTGCCCAAGCCAGTTGCGGCGCGGCGTTTTGTCCGGTCAATACCCAGTGGAATACGCAAGGCGTATGGACGGAACTGGGTTGGCGGGCTGACTTGCGCTATGAGTATATTCCGCAAGACCAGCCTCGCTCCGGCAGTAATGCCATCAGCGTCGGCCAGATTCCGCATCACCACGACGAAGTGAAGACCATCAACCGCAATTTGCTGGCTACGCTGGACTATGGTTTTGCCAATGGTTTTGGGGTAACCGCCTCGTTGCCCGTGGTTGACCGCAACCATACCCATATCCATAACCACATGGGCGGCCAGTTGCTTGAGCAATGGGACTTTACCGAGATAGGCGATGTACAGCTTATGGGGCGGTATCAGTTCAATAACTGGAATCAGCCTTATGTTTTTGGCCTTTATTTCGGGACAAAGCTACCCACTGGCAAAATTGATGTTGAAAATAGTGACGGTGACCGCGCCGAGCGCAGTTTGCAGCCGGGGACTGGCACGACCGATGCCCTGTTTGGCTTTTATGTCAGAGAGAATTTCCTGCAATATAGCTCCTCAGTCTTTGCTCAAGCGATTGCACAGCTACCGCTTAATGAACGTGATGAATACAGGCCGGGACAAAAGCTGTCGGTGGATTTAGGCTACCGCTACGATTTAACGCAACGCGTAAGCTTGATGCTTCAGCTTAACGGCCAGTATAAATGGCGCGACAGCGGGGACGAGGCGGAACCTGATGACAGCGGCAGCCGTACCCTATCCATAAGCCCGGGCATCAGTTACGGCATCACCAAGACAGCACAGGTATATGGTTTCGTACAGAAACCCCTATACCAGCACGTCAACGGTGTGCAGCTCACGCCGGATTGGTCAGCGGTGACAGGTGTCAGTTTGCACTTTTAGCCACTGCCGGAAGAAGGAATAACAGCACCGCGTGAACCAAATCTCAAAGACTTACAGAAACCGTATTTTTTGCCGCCAACCCGATTTAAGGTCAAAAAAAGGTCACTGCATAAGTTACTTGGTGATATGGTTCTGCGGTGATAAAAAAGCGCAAATAAAGTTGTTATCCTTCAAGGGGTCGTAGCTCAGCTGGATAGAGCAAGGGTTTCCTAAACCCTAGGTCGGAGGTTCGAGTCCTCTCGATCCCACCATTTTTACTCTTACAGTTCATGGGAGAGGCCAGAAGGCGGTTCCATGGCTCCAGCCACCCTTCCCGGTGCGTTGCTGCCACAGTCAACATCTCCAGATAGGCTGCCCTGCCAAGCTTGTGCCGGTAGGATTGCCAGATCCCGGGGGGAACCACCTGGTCATATTCTCCTACCAGGTGCCCATGTAAACTCTCCATATATTGTACCTGGACAAGCTATAGGAGATCTGAGTTAATTTTACGTAATGACGCCGTGGATTACTTGCCAACGGTGGTATCGCCGGCGTTGTTAGCCCGGGCTTTGGCGGCGAGCTGGTCCGTCAGATAGTCGATGCCGTGCTTGCCGATCACCGAGGAGAATTCCGAGCGCTGGGTGGTGATCATGCTGACGCCCTCGATGATCACGTCGAAGATTTTGAAGCCGCCCTTTTCACTGCGCACGCGGTAATCGACCAGCACCGGCTCGTCCTGTGCGCTGCCGGGCATGATCTGCATGTGAATGGTGAATTCGCCCTCGCCGTCGTCACGGCTGCCGGTGATCTTGAAGGCGCCGCTAGTATATTCGGCGAAACGCGATGCGTAATGCAGCGTTTCGAACTGCTCATAGGCAGCAAGATAGCGTTTTTTCTGCTCGTCGGTGGCCTGCCGCCAGAAGCGGCCCATGACGAAGCGTCCCACCCAGGCAAAATCGACGTTTTCGGAAAACAGTTTCTCCAGCTTTTCCTGCTTCTGGAGCTTGGTGAGCTTGGAGTCGGCGACATAGCCCAGCGCCTTGTCGCCCACCCGCTCGACATACTGGCGTGCATCATCCATGGATGTCTCGGCATACGTTGCCGGTGCAAACGTAGAAGTTGCTGCGACTATCAGGGCAAAAGCGAAGACGCGCATGGGAATCATGGGAGGCAAACCTTCAGAGGTACCTGTTCTTATTGCCGGCACAGCGCGTTTTCAAGCGATTTCTTGCGTGCTTCCTTGGCTTTTCGTATATCCGAGGCGCGTTTCTGCGTGTAGCCGCTGCGGAAGGTTGCGTAAGGATCGAGCGAATCGCGATAGACGTCGTCGATCAGCTTCATGTGGGTGGCGCGCGCATCGACGGCGGTTACCGACCACAGCGCCAGCGAGAAGCCCTCATCGACATAATTGAACGGATTCATGAAGGCGTCACCCAGTCGCCCGAAGGCGTCGCGGACATTGGAGGGACCGATAAGGGGCAATACCAGATAGGGGCCGGTATCGGCGCCGTAGATGGCGAAGGTCTGGCCCAGGTCGGTGGAGCGGTATTTGAGACCGGCTTCGGAAGCAACGTCGAACAGCCCGCCGATGCCGACGGTGCTGTTGAGGACGAAGCTCCAGAAGCTGGCGAAGCTGTTCTGCGGATCGGCCTGCAGCACCGAGTTGGCGAAGACGACCGGCGTATAGACGTTTTCCACGGCGTTGGAGACCATCTCGCGCCCTTTGTCGGGCACGACTTCACGATAGACATAAGCGATGGGGCGCAGCACCAGCGTGTCGACCGCCTGGTTGATCGAATGCATCAGCCGGTTGAACGGTTCGAATGGGTCGGCGTCGATGGCGGCTTCGGCACCGTTGCCATTGGCGTTGCTGGCAGGCATCTGGCTGCAGCCGCCGGCCATGAGGGCGCATACGCACAAGGCGGCCAGCCAGCCATGAAATTTCCGTGATGTACCCGCAGGCATGAACGCGTCGACTCCGAAAAACCACCGGATTTTAGCAGATTCCCGGTTTCCTTGATAGTACGAAAAAACCGTTAATCTTTTATGAACTTGACTTGGGGCAGCAATGTAGTTTTCTGTCAGGCGATTACAATGACAAACCGGCATCCGCCAATGGAAAGCACCGTTCTGTTGCACGGAAGCCACAAAATGATTCAGTGAGTGGTTCTTTGTTTTCCCGCCCGCAGCCTCCGCGCGTATCCTTTGAGTTCTTTCCGCCGAAAACGCCGGAGATGGAGCAGCGGCTGTGGCTTGCCGTCAAGCAGCTGGAGCCGCTGCATCCCGCCTTTGTCTCGGTAACGTACGGCGCCGGCGGCTCAACGCGCGAGCGCACGCACCACACGGTGAAACGCATCCTGCAGGAGACGTCGCTGAAGCCGGCAGCGCACCTGACCTGCGTAGCGGCCAGCCGTGCCGAGGTCGATGCGGTGGCGCGCGGCTACTGGGAGGTGGGCGTGCGCCATATCGTGGCGCTGCGCGGCGATCCGCCGCAGGGCATGGCGTCCTATGTTCCGCATCCGGAAGGCTACCGCTATTCCTGCGAACTGGTGGCGGGCCTGAAAGCGATCGGTGACTTCGAGATCAGTGTGGCGGCCTTTCCCGAAAAGCATCCCGAGTCGCCGAGCTTCGAGGCGGATATCGAATATTTAAAGAAAAAGATCGATGCCGGAGCGGCGCGGGCCATTACGCAGTATTTCTTCGATGTCGAGCATTACGAACGCTTCGTGGCACGGGTGCGGCGGGCCGGCATCACTATTCCCATCGTACCGGGCATCCTACCCATTGCCAATTTCGCGCAGGCGAAAAAATTCAGCGCGATGTGCGGTGCCTCGGTGCCTGACTGGCTGGCGCGCCGCTTTGCCGGCTTGGATGAAAACCCTGCCAAACGCGATCAGGTAGCCATCGAGACCACCACCGGCCAGTGCATGAAGCTGATCGAGTGCGGTGCCGATATGCTGCATTTCTATACGCTGAACCGCGCGGACCTAACGACGGCGATTTGCCGGAATCTGGGGATTAGGTAAGCCGCGCTTGTTGTATGCTTGTGTCATTTCGAGCAAATATGAGAAATCGTTTAAATAGATTCCTCACATACGTTCGGGATGACATTTTCTACTTCACCCGCTCGAGCTTGATGACGACACGCTGGTTGCGAGCGCGGTTTTCAGGAATGGCGTGGCCGTTATGGTCGAGGTTGGGTACGGCCGGGCGCGTATCACCATAGCCGACGGCCTTTAAGTCCTTCGGCCGGATGCCCTGCTCGATGAAGAAGCGCACCAGGCGTGTGGCGCGCGCCGCCGAGAGTTCCCAGTTGGTGGGGTAGGCGGCGGTGGCCGGCGGCAGATCGTTGGTATGGCCTTCGACAATGACATTGTAGTCAAGGAAATCCACCTGCTTGATCGCGGCAGCCATCTCCGCCAGCGCCTGCAACTTGTCGGGAGTGATGTCCGCGCTGCCAGGCTCGAAAAAGCTGTCGGAAGCCAGTTCCATCTCGATGCTGTCCGCGTTTTTGGTGACGGCGATATCCCTGAGCAGCCGGTGTTTCTGAATGGTCGCCAGCAGCGACTGGTAGGTGCCCTGAAACGGCGTCGACAGATCGACGGTGCCGAATTTGCCCGCCATGCCGTCGGTGATGGCGGAGATGCGCTCCTTGCGCGGCTCGGAGACCGACACGAAGATAATGAAGAAGCACATCAGAAGCGTGATCAGGTCGGCATAGGTCATCAGCCAGGAATCGACATTCTCCTCGGGGCGGTGGCGGTGCTCGGGAATCACGGCGTGCCCTCTTTCACATGCTTGATCTGCGCGTCGATGTCGAAATGGATGGAAGGCTCGAGGAAGCTGTTGAGCTTGTCCTGCATGTAGCGCGGGCTCTGCTTCTCGGCGAGCAGCACCAGCCCCTCGGTCATCATGTAATTGCGGAAGCGCATGATCTCTTCCTTCTGCATCAGCTTGTCGGCGGCAGGCAGACAGAGTAGCCTGGCCACCAGGATGCCGTACAGTGTGGCGAGCAGCGCTACCGCCAGACCGGTGCCGATCATGGTCATGTCGCCCTGGATGTTCTGCAGCATCACCACCATGCCGACCAGCGTGCCGACCATGCCGAAAGCGGGGGCGGTGGAGGCCATGTTGCGCAGCACCGTCACCGGGGTGATATCGCGATCGAACTCAGCCTCGACGGCGGTGTTCATCATCTGGCGGATCACTTCCGGCTGGTAGCCGGTGACGACCAGCTCGACGCCGTAACGCAGCAGCGGCTCCTTGATCTTGGTGCCGATCTCACCTTCAAGTCCCGCCAATCCCTTTGAATGCACAAGGTAAGCCCATTTGATCAGGCGCATGATTTCAGGGTTTAGCCCCTCGCGGGTAGCGCGCGGCTTTTTCAGCATGTTCCAGATAGCGCCGAAGGCGCGCAGTACGTAAGGTGCCTGGTAGCTCATGAAGGCGTTGGCGATGGTACCGCCGATGACGATGAGGAAGCCCTCGGGGCTTAAGAACGAAATGTAATTGTCGGTGGCGTGTGCGATCGCGCCCAGAACCAGGCAAAAACCGAAGACCGTCCCGGCGATGGTCGCCAGGGAGATGGATTGGACCATGCGTTCCATAATTACTTCCCCCTCTCCCGCACGCGGGAGAGGGGATGGTTAGAGTTTCTTCTGTGCTTTGCTTTACTCATGAAAGCAGGTATGAGTTAATAAACCGCGAAGAAATGATTATATTTTAGTTAGTTTGGTCAAGAGGAGCATCCCGGGATGAAGCAGCCGGTCATCGGTTTCACGCTGGATTACGAGGAGGGCCGTCCCGGCAGCTATTCTAAAATGCCGTGGTATGCGCTGCGCGAGAATTACCTGAGTGCGGTCAGCCGCTTCGGGGCCGTGCCGCTGGCGCTGCCGCATGAGGTGGGGCAGGTGGAGGTCTATCTCGGCCTGCTTGACGGGCTGGTGGTGACCGGCGGGGCGTTCGACGTATCGCCGGAGCTGTACGGCGAGAAAACCGCCAGCGATAAGGTCTCGACCAAGGACCGCCGCACCAAATTCGAGTTCGCCATCACCCGCGCCGCCATCGAGCGGGATATGCCGGTCTTGGGTATCTGCGGCGGCCAGCAGCTGCTGAACGTGGTGCTGGGCGGCACGCTGATCCAGCACATCCCCGATACGGTGAAGGATGCACTCGAGCACGAGCAGAAAAACCCGCGCAGCGAGCCGGGGCATGTGGTGGAAGTGAAGAAGGGTACGCTATTGCATAAAATCGTTGGCGCGGACAGGATCGATGTCAACAGCGCCCACCACCAGGCCGTGGCGAAAACCGCGCCCGGCGCGGTGGTTGATGCGCTGGCGCCGGACGGGGTGATCGAGGGTATCGAGCTGCCCGGCAAGCGCTTCTGCCTCGGCGTCCAGTGGCACCCGGAATATTTCGTGACCGGCGCGGACGAGAAGATCATGGCCGCCTTTGTCGGATCTTGCGCAAAATAATATATTCTGAAAATCAGATAATTTGGGATATGGGTGGTAAAAGCGAACGTCTAGCCAAACGCATCGCCCGGGCGGGATTGTGCTCGCGGCGTGAGGCGGAGCAATGGATTGCGGCGGGTCGCGTGGCGGTCAATGCCAAAAAGATCACTACGCCGGCGTTTAATGTGGGGGAGGAGGACAGGGTCACTGTCGATGGCACGCCATTGCAGGCAAAAGAAGAGGCGCGGCTGTGGCTTTATCATAAGCCCATAGGACTGGTCACGACACATAAGGACCCGCAGGGCCGGCCGACCGTGTTCGAAGCGCTGCCGAAGGAGCTGGGCCGGGTGATTTCCGTCGGACGGCTCGACCTGAATTCGGAAGGGTTGCTGCTTTTGACCAATGACGGGGAGCTGGCGCGTAAGCTGGAACTCCCTTCCACCGGCTGGTTGCGCCGCTACCGCGTGCGCGCCTACGGACCGATTACCGATTCGATGATTGCTGAGATGAAAAAAGGCGCAACGGTGCAGGAGGTGAAATACGGCAGCGTCGAGGTGAAGCTGGACAGCCAGAAAGGCAATAACAGCTGGCTCACGGTGGCGCTTGCCGAAGGCAAGAACCGGGAAATCCGGAAATTATTCGAGCATTACGGCTGCAGGGTCAACCGCCTGCTCCGCCTCTCCTACGGCCCGTTTCAGCTTGGCAGCCTGCCGAAGGGGGAGGTGAAGGCGGTGAGCGGAAAAATGTTGAGGTCATTTATATCTTGCGAAAGTAAAAATTGATAAGAATCACAAGGAAGCACTATGAGTATATCGTTTGAGAATGAAGGCCATCCTACGGCCAAGGCAGCAAGAGAATAATTGATAGTCAACAGAAATCCACTGTTGTTGGTGCATTGGCAAGCTTTGCCAGAATGATAAATGTCTTACATGGGTTGAAATCAGGCCGGACGCTGTAACTTCCCTTTGTAGTTTTATCTCCATCTGCTTATATCCCGTTCATGCGCATCATCGCCGGAAAACATAAGGGCCGACGTATTGAGATTGGCCGGGAAGTCGGATCCACGATTCGCCCGACCTCGGATTTCGCGCGCGAGGCCATTTTCAACATCCTGACCCATAGCAGCCATGGCCTGAACGGGCATACGTTCGAGGATACCTCGGTGCTCGACGTGTTTTGCGGCACCGGCGCCTTCGGGTTGGAGGCGCTGTCGCGCGGCGCTTCGCGCGTCACCTTCATCGATAGCGCGCGCGAGGCCATCGCCACCGCCAAGTATAACGCCGAGCGGTTGCACGAAGAGGCGGTGGAATTTCTGCTGGCCGATGCGAGCAGGCTGGGACGGGCTACAAAGGCGTACGACCTGGTATTCCTCGACCCGCCTTATTTCAGCGGGCTGATTGCTCCGACGCTGAAGAGTTTGCGCGAAGGCGGCTGGCTGGAAAAGGACGCGCTGGTCGTGGCCGAACACGACGCCAAGGAAACGCTCGGCCTGCCGCCGGGCTTCGAACTGGTCGACCAGCGCCGCTACGGCCGCGCGATGGTGAATTTGCTGACATTGTCCTAATTGTCATGCCCGCGTAGGCGGGGCATCCAATGGCGCGGTATAGAAACTGCGGTATAGAAACTATTGTGCCGCAGACGCGGCACTACTGGATTCCCGCTTCCGCGGGAATGACGTATTAATTCAATGGCAATGTGACGCTTTTCTCCCCGCCTGCCTTCACCATCACCGGCACATCGAAGCTTTTGATCAGGCACTGCGCGCCTTCCCTGTCTTCGCAGTAATAGAGCGTGCCCTGCAGCCGGTATTCTCCCTCGGCCAGCATCGGCAGCGTGACGGATTGTTTCTTCACTTCCTGAAGGCCAAAAGATGCTACAGGTTTTTTTGCCGCGTCGAACAGCGCGAGGTAGCTCGGTGCCTCGTCATTGATCTTCCAGTTCGGTTTCAGGCCGATGGCGATGGCGGCGCCCGGCGCCAGCGTCGCCGCTTCCGTTTTGTCCAGATTGGGCAGCGTGTCGCTGTATGCTATAACAGCGGATTGTTCTTCTTGCACAGGTAGCGTTGAAACCTTTTTCGCTGTCAGATCAATCACGCGGATAGCGTGATTGTTGGTGTCAGCGACATAGAGCTTATCGCCTATCTGCAGCACATCATTCGGCTCGTTGAACTCTGCCTCCGCCAGCACACCATCTTTGTTGCCGCGCACGCCGTGCCCGGCGAAGTTGTGCAGATACCCGGTCGCGGGGTCGTAACGGCGGATGGAATGGTTGTAGGAATCGGCGATATACACGTCGGGCGGAGTGGCATAGACGCCGATGGCGTGCTGCATCAGCGCCTCGCCGCGCTTTCCTTCCGCGTAGCCGAAATCGAACAGGCCGGTGCCGATCAGCGTGGTGATCTTGCCGTCTTCCAATACACGCAGAGAGCTGGTCTCCGAGTCCACGAAATAGAGTTTGCTGCCGACGGCCGACAGGCCGGAGGGCTGCGACAGCGAGTTGAACGGCATATGGCCATCGTCGATTGACTCGCGGCCGTTGCCGGCGATGACGCTGACCGTGTTGTTTACGATGTCATAGCTCCACAGCTGGTGCGTGCCTGCCATGGCGATGGCGATATGTCCGTTGTCCGGGTAGAACTCGACATCCCAGGGGGAAGCGAGCGGCGTCGCCAGCGCGGGCGCGTGGCGCGCGGACCGCTCATAGCCCTGCCTGCCGGTGCCGGCCAGCGTCGTCACCTGCCGTGTCTTCAGATTCGCCGCGCGCAGCATGTGGTTGTTCGTATCGGCGATGGTGAGCGCGCCGTCCTGGTAAGCAATGCCCTGCGGCGTGTTGAAGCTCGCCTCCTCGAAGCTGCCGTCTTTGCTGCCGGTCTTGCCCGAGCCGATGCTGCCGGTGATCTGGCCTTCGAGCGTCATCATCACGATGCGCTGATTTCCGGAATCGGAGACGAATAGCGTTTCCTCGCCGTCAAAGGCGAGCTTGCCGGGAAAGGACAGTACGCTCGGCGGTGCCTTGGATTCCTCCAGCGCGATGGGCAGCGGCGAAGTGACCAGCTGTTCCCCGTATTTCTCGATGAGCCGCGTTACGTCACGCTCGACTTCCTCGCGGTTGCCTTCGCCGGAATACATCTCCTCGATCATGCCCGTCGGGTTGACCAGCACGAAGGTCGGCCAGGCGCGCACGCCGAAGCCCTGCCAGATCCGGAAATCGAAATCGTTGACCACCGGGTGGTGGATGCCGTAGCGCAGGATGGCCTGGCGAATATTCTCCGTGTCGCGCTCGTTTTTGAACTTGGCCGAATGCACGCCGATCACGGTCAATTTGTCGCCGAATTTCTCCTCGAGATACTGCAGGTCGGGGATGACATGCATGCAGTTGATGCAGCAATAGGTCCAGAAATCGAGCAGGATGATGCGCCCCGCCAGCTCGTCGGCGGTGATGGGCTGCGATGTGTTAAGCCACACTTCCTGCGATGTGATGAGGCGGTGGATGTTGGTCGGTTGCATATCAGGGGCTGGGATCCGGGATTCAGGATTCGGGGGAGCCGCATATGCTGCCCCGATCATATATAGGGCCAGAATGCTGTATATCCAATAGCGCCATCTTCCTGAAAATGTCATATAGCATCCGGCTGCTTTGACGGGTGCGCGGCGATGAAAGCCGGGAGCTGCTCGCAGGCGGCATGAATGCGCATCACCGCCGGGTAGGGCGACATATCGTGCCGGAAACGCAGGGCGTTATAGACCTGCGGCACCAGGCAGCAGTCGGCCATGGTGGGCGTAGCGCCATGGCAGAAGGTGCCGGTCTGCGGATGCTGTAATAACTGTTCGAGCGTGGCGAGACCCTTGGCGAACCAGTGATGCATCCACTGCATTTTCTGTTCTTCCGCCAGGCCGGCTTCCTTCACCAAGTAAGTCAGCACATGCAGGTTGTTCAGCGGCGACATGTCGCATGCGACAGCCAAGCTAAGCGCCCGCACCCGCGCCCGCTCGGCGGGGGCGAGCGGCAGGATGGGTGGGCTCGGGTATTTCTCCTCGATATATTCCATGATGGCGAGCGACTGCGTCAGCGTATGGCCGTCATCGATTAGCGCCGGGACCCGCCCCTCGGTATTGACGGCCCGATACGCCTCGCTGCGCTGTTCGCCCTTCAGCAGATTGACCGGGATAATCTCCGGCGCCAGCCCCTTCAGCGCCAGCGCGATGCGCACCCGGTAGGAGGTGGAGGAACGAAAGTAAGCGTATAATTTCATGACGCTGCCTTATAGCTGTAAGGCACCACCTTCTGCTCAATGGCGCCGAAGATGGACAGGCCGTTTTTGCCCAGCATCTCGATGCGCACCGTGTCGCCGAACTTCATGAAGGGCGTAGTCAATTCGCCTGTTCCCAGTTTTTCCAGCGTGCGCTTCTCGACGATACAGGAGGAACCGGCGCTTTTGTCTTTGTTGGATACTGTGCCCGAGCCGATGATGGTGCCCGCGGAGAGAAAGCGCGTGCGCGCCGCGTGCGCCACCAGCTTCGGGAAGTTGAACACCATATCGGTGCCGCAATCGGGCTTTCCGAACAGTTTGCCGTTGTAATGGGTGATGAGCGGTAGATGCACCTTGCCGTCCTTCCAGGCGTCGCCCAATTCATCCGGCGTTACCGCTACCGGTGAGAAGGCCGTGGCTGGTTTGGCCTGCAGGAAGCCGAACCCCTTGGCGATTTCCGGCATGGCGAGGTAGCGTAAGCTGACGTCGTTCACCAGCATGATCAGCCTGATGTGCTTTGCCGCATCTTCCACGGTGACGCCCATCGGCACGTCGTCGGTGACGACGGCGACCTCCGCCTCGAAATCGATGCCGTCCTTTTCATCGGGCAGCGGGATGTCGTCGCACGCGCCGAGCAGCACATCCGAGCCGCCCTGATACATCAGCGGATCGGTCCAGAAGCTCTCCGGCATCTCGACGCCGCGGGATTTCCGCACCAGCTCGACATGGTTGACATAGGCCGAGCCGTCGAGCCACTGATAGGCGCGCGGCAGCGGCGCGGCGAGTTTCTTCATATCGAGTGCAAACGCATCACGTGCCTGTCCTGCACTTAGCATGCCATACACCTGGTCGAGCTCATTATGCACGCCCTGCCAGTTCTCAAGTGCTTTCTGCAACGTCGGGACGATGCCATCGACCTTCACCGCCGATTTCAGGTCCTTGCTGACGACGATCAGCGTGCCGTCGCGGCCGCCTTCTTTAAGCGATGCGAGTTTCATGCCGAGTCCTTTTCCAGGAGGGGAATAAGCTGCCGCAGTGCCGCCGCGGCTTTCCGGCGGTCCTTCGCCTGCAAACGGCCCAGTTTCTTCTCGATCAGCGCCTGTTCGAGGGTGAATATCTTCATGCGCAGCTTGCAGGCTTTGAGCAGCCCGGCCTCGCGCCAATGGCGGATAGGAATGTCGAGCGGGAAGCGCGAGCGATTGCCGGTGGTAATCATGGCGATGACCACGCACTTGCTTTTGCCGAATGCCTTATGCGAGGAAATGACCAGCGCAGGGCGGCGTTTTTTCAGGGAAGAGTCACTGAAGGGGAACGGTACTCGGACAACATCGAATAGATCATAGACGGCGGCATCGCTTTTCAGCACAGCTCGTCATCCGCCGATGAGTGCCATTCGGTCAGCATGGCGTCGAGCGATTTCAGATAGTCCTGGTACTCCTTATCAGGCGCCGCCTTTTCCACCACCACCTGTTTACCTCTGACGCGGAAGCGCACTGCATCGCCGCCCTTCAGGCCGAGCAGCTGGCGTACCCGGCGCGGCACCGTCGCCTGATATTTGGAGGTAAGCCTGCTGGTATCATCATCCGTACGCATAGTATTACTGTAATACCGTATTACCTTCCTGTCAAGCACCTGCGAATTGATCCATCTATTGAGATCTAGGATTTAATGCAATCAGGTTGGTAATATAGGCTAATGAGATAGCCTGTAACCGGGACATTGAGTTTTCCGTTCCATAAGGTGTAATAATGTAAACAGAAATGGGGGAATTTTTTAGCTTGGTAGTAGTTGCTACTGTTACTGTAGATGGGTGCCCTTCTTCCTGTGTGATTATTCCGATCTGAAAAAATTCGGGAGTTTGTTTTAGAAGAATATAGGTAGTAGTAGGAGGCATTTCGGCTAAAGAGCTTTTAATAAATTGTTCGCGGGTGACTGACTGGAATTTGTCATCATCCGGACTATTAATCGTTCCAAAATAAAAAAGGTTTTTATCGAGGGTTTGGTTGGTAAAAAAAGCCACCCTTTTCATTTCTTTGGAATTTGTCCATTGTAGCACGGGAAGGGTTTGTTCACAGTGCATGAGCGAATCTTCATCTTTTACAAAGCAAGCTCCTTCCGGTGGAGAAAGTGTAATATTTTCGTTGTGAATATTGGTAACGATAGGCGTGGCTGCATATACTTCTATTGGAAGCACGAAAGAGAATAAAAGGATATAAATTGGTATTCTGCGAGGCATAATTTTTAACACCTATTTCTTTTTCCAGCTATCGACATAGCCCTTCCACTCGACATCGAGCGCCGGGTCGGCGATCTCGACGGCGTCGCGCGTGTCGATCATCACCGCCACTTCGTTGGTTTCCTTCTTCGCCGCCCTGGCGCCGGCCGTGAAGGCCTTCGGGTGCGGGCCGTGCGGGAAGCCGCACGGATGCAGCGTCATCATGCCGGGATGGATATTGTCGCGGCTAAAGAACTCGCCTTGATGGTAGAAGATGATTTCATCGAAATCGTTGTTGGAATGGTAGAACGGCACTTTCAGCGCGCCGGGGTCGGACTCGATCGGGCGCGGCACGAAGGTGCAAACGACGAATCGGCTGGCAAGGAAGGTGGTGTGCGCCGAGGGCGGCAGATGGTAGCGATGGCTCATCAGCGGGCGGATATCGCGCCAGTTGATCCTGACCGGCAGGTTGCTGCCGTGCCAGCCCACCGCGTCGAGCGGATTGAACGGAAACGTCACCGTCGAGCCGTGATTGTGGCGCTTGATGATAACTTTCCATTCCGACTCGCCCTGCTGCGCCTTGAATTTTTCATTGATCGCCGGTGTATCGAGCATGGCCGGGTCGAAAATGGCATGCTCTCCCACCAACCCCTTGTCCGGCAGGCGGTAGCCTTCGTTGGTGGCTTCGATCAGGAGGAACGTGGCCTCTCCATTACATTCGGTGCGCCAGCGCGTGCCGCGCGGTAGCAGGATGTAATCGCCCTCGCGGAAGGCGAGGTGGCCGAAATCGCAGAACAGATCGCCGCCGCCCGCATGCACGAACAGCAGCTCATCGCCGTCGCCGTTGCAGACGAGGTGCTGCATGCGGCCTTGCGTGCACCACAGCCGAAGGCGCATATGCCGGTTGGCCATGACCGGCGTCGCGCCCCACGGCGATTCGGAAGCGTGACGCATCTGCGCCAGGTCGAAGGCGCGCGGCCGCTGCTCGCCCTCCCAGCTGGTCCAGCCGGTCGGCGGATGGGCGTGGTGGATATGGGTGGTCGGGCCGAAGAACCCCTCGCGGCCGAACTCGCGCTCGTAAGTGTCTTCGGGTAGGTCACAATGGGCTTGGCGCGACGCTTTGCCCTCGATCTTGGGAAAGGAAATCCAGTGCTTCATAAATACCCTTGGAATAAAGGTAAATTCATCGTCGCCAACGTCGGAAAACCATGCTATAGGAAGCGGGAGAAACAATCAATATCGTTAAAATCGCCTTTCTGTAATAGCGTTATAAAAACGAAGAAGGAGATGGAGTCATGACATATCTCGCCCGCCTTACCGCTCTTATGCTCGCATTCGCCCCTGCCGCCCATGCGCAGTTGGCTGAAACGCTGGAGCCGCTCATCCCCTCCGCCGCTCCGCCGGCAACTGCCGAAGCGCATCCGACACCTGCGCCGGTCATGACCGCGCCGAGCGCCTCCGAGGCGATAGATGCCGCAAAGCCGAATACGCCAGTTGTGGCAGCGCCGGCTGAACCGGCCGCGGAAGTCGCCGTCACACCACCACCGCCTCCCGCTTTGTCTGAGGCACAGGCGGCGTCCCCGGCCATGCCGCAGGCCCAGCTGGCGCCTGCCGCCGGTCAGGCAATGCCGAACTTCGGCTCGGAAGGTTACGGCGCCATTCCCGCCTTGCCGCTGGAGATCATGACCAATGGTCGCGTCACCTATGTGAGCGGCGGCGTCGGCGATGAGGAGCTGCAGATGCTGAAAGACCGCGCGGGCGAGTTTAACGTGCATCTGTTATTGTCGGCTACCAACGGCGACTTCATCGGCGGCACGCTGGTGCGCGTGCTCGATGCGCAGGGCGCGGAAGTGCTGCAGGTGCCGGATGCCGGGCCGTATCTCTATATGAAACTGCCGCCAGGAGCTTACACGCTCGAAGCCACCGCTACCCAGGGTGGCATCAAGAGCACTAAAGTGAAGGCTCCCGCCACCGGCTCCACCCGGGCGCATCTGGCGTTTATTGAGTAGTGTCATCCCGACCGAGCAACGCGAGTGGAGGGATCTTTAAGATCCCTCGGCTTCGCTCGGGATGACATCAGCTCCGCCACCGCAGAATCTTCTCCTGCAGCCGGTTCAGGAAGGGCTGGCCGGAGAGCTGCGATTCGAGGTAATCCTTCTTGAGCTTGTAATACCACAGCGCCTGCGCGTCGGCGTCGCCGAGCAGCATCAGCGCCGGATGCTCGCCTCGCAGGCCTTCCTGCTGTTTCTTCACTATTTCCAAATCCTGGCGGATGAAGGCCTTGCCGAACCGGCCGAGTATGCCGCGCAGCAGGTTCAGCGATGGCATCGTCGAATACATGAACTGATGCAGCATGGTGCTCTGCTCATCGATCGGCGTCAGCGCGGTGAGCAGCACGATATGGTGTTTGCCGATGGTGATATGCTCGGTGCGCAGGCCGGGCAGCTGGAAGGTGATTTCGGTGGTGCGCTCGCCGCCGAGGATTTTGTAGGCGCGCGAATTGGAAGACGGCTTGTGGCTCACCATCCTGAAGCCGAGCGCGTGCGGCGCGAACTGCTTCTGCTTCGGGTGGATCGAGCGGCGCGACCGCCACCACCAGGAGGCATGCACGAACGGCCCGTGCGACGGGTCCATCAGGCCGATCACCGCATGGTCGATGTCGCAGGGAAACAGCACCGAATCGACCCAGTGATAGGGATGCGACAGCGCCACCGGCGGCGCGGGTATATCGGGCAATTGCTCCGGTGCCTTCGCCTTGGTGGGCGGCACGAACACCCAGATCAGCCCGTCCTGCTCGCGGCACGGATAGGATTTCGCCTTGATGCGCGCGATGTCGGCATTGTCTTCCGGCGTCAGCGCCGGGATGGCGGTGCACTGGCCCTTGGTGTCGAAACACCAGCCATGGTAGCAGCACTCGATCACCTTGCCGTCGAAGCTGCCGTAGCGTAGCGGCATGCCGCGATGCGGGCAGAAATCGCGCAACGCGAATACTTCGCCTTGACGATCGCGCCCGAGCAGCACCTGTTGCCCGAGCAGCGTCACCGGCAGCGTCCTGCCGCGCTTCAGCTTCCCGGCGGGCGCGGCGACATACCAGAGGTTGTGGAGGAGTTGGGTTTCGGCGGACATGGGCGCAGCGGTTGATTTTGCTAAAATTATCTCCCCGAAACGGGGAAGCGTCCAGCGAAAACTACTCTATCCGCAGGAACGTGACGTCCGGCTCGTTCTCGATAATCCGCTTCAATATACCGATGATCGCCTCGTTTTCCGCCATCGGATTCCTGCCCAGCAGCTTCTCCTTGAGCGAGCGGTGCTTATCGACCATCAGCCGCCATTCGCCTTTATTCCCGGCCGATTCGTCCTCGGCATTGCCGCCGACGCCGATGAAATAGGCGTTGCCATTATGCCTTGCCTCGATATACCAGCCCCAGTCCTCCTGCGCCGGCTCCGTGACCTCGATGCCTTGTGCCTTCAGCTTCCCCGCCAGCCACGCCGCCACGTCATCGCCGTAGCAGCATTCATTGATATAATGCTCCTTCGGCTGCGACAGGTTGAACTTCGCCGTTTCAAAGAGGAGGTCGTAGCGTTTGGGCATGGGACTCCTTAAAATGGTTGTGCTCAAGCGTTACTAGCGCAAAGTAGATAATTTTCCGTAAATTGAGAGGCTATGGCGTTTGACAGCGACGCGGGGCTGCATTATCTAGCGAGGCAGTGGGGCCATAGCTCAGTTGGTAGAGCGTCGCGTTCGCAATGCGAAGGTCGAGGGTTCGACTCCCTTTGGCTCCACCAACTTTACGTCTCCAACTCCAACACCCCCATCAGCTCCCGCCACTCGCCCTTGCTCATGCCGGATTGTTCCTGCGTCACCTGCTCGCCGGCGAGCATGCGCTTGACCACCGCCAGCCCCTTGGCGGATAGGCTGGCGCCGCCCATGCGGTAATCCATGAAGGCGCTGTAGGTGATCGGCACCCAGGCTTTGACGATGTCGAGCATCGCCTCGGCATAGGCGCGGATTTCGTACTGCGCGTGCGCGTCGGCGCGGAGGCTAAGGAAATGCAGCAGGTTGTGCAGGTCGATTTTCCAGTACCACTGGGTGTAGAAATTGAGCGTCAGGTTCATGCGCGCCAGCTCCCGCGCCAGCCCGGTCTTTCCTTCCTTCAGCACGTTGCCGTCAATGTCTTCGTTCAGCATCTCCTCGTAATGCGTGTAGCATTGCTGCGCGTCATCCTTCAAAAGCTGCAGCACGCGCTGCGCTTCCCTGCCTTCCAAAATATCGCCGCGCCCCTGGCGGTTGGATTTGCTCTGCGCCGCTAATTGTTCCGGAGCCGGAATATAAAATTCCTTGTCCATGATCGAGTAGCGACCGGAATATTCGTTGACGTTGGCGGTGCGGTGGCGGATCCACTGGCGGGCGATGAAGATCGGCAGCTTGATGTGGAACTTGATCTCGCACATCTCGAACGGGGTGGTATGGCGGTGGCGCATCAGGTAGTTGATGAGCCCGGCATCCTCGTTGACCTTCTTGGTGCCGCGCCCGTAGGAGACGCGCGCCGCCTGCACGATGGCGCTGTCGGTTCCCATATAGTCGATGACGCGCACGAAGCCATGGTCGAGCACCGGCAGGGGCTTGTAGAGTATCTCCTCCACCCCCGGCGCGATGTCGCGGCGCGTGGGAAAAGCTTCTTCCCGCTGAGCGGATATTTCCGCTGCCTGAACCGCAGATAATGCCATAGTCTCCTCTATTCACTAATGTGGTGCGTACACTAGGAGACGCCACACCGGTTTTCAAGCATTTACCAAATGTCCGGGGATGAATCGTCGGATGGTGGCGGGGGAATGAGACTGGACGAGCGGGGGCTTGCGGGGGAGGATTTGCCCCCAATCCGAGCCTCCGGGCGGCGTTCAAATTTTTCACTCCAGGTGGCAGGGGATTCGTGCACGGATTCCACCGACATATCTTTGCCGTATACAATGGCGCGTATGAATTTCGGCGGGACGGTGCCCGGTGGCATATATGCACTGCGTAGGTCATGCACCCGTGCCAGTGAGTTCGGTAAATCTACGATTACCGCCATTGCGCCGTCACCCAGTCGGAAACGCGGATCAAAGTCAGGATCTAAGGCCGCCTGTAGATGAGCAACGGCTTTCTCTTCATCGCAAAGAACCGCGGTGCTGCTGAGCGTTCCATGGTTACTGTAATGAAGCCCATTTTGTTTGATAGAGGTAGCGAGTTGAGCAGAGGTAATGTGCACCCATCGCGTCCAGCCTTCTTTCAGCGGGGGCAGTTCCAAGTGAGGTGCAGACTGAGACATAGCCCAAATGAATATCCTGAAATTCCGGCTATTTTACCACGAAGAATGTTTATGACAAAGTAGAATCCCCCCTTCACAAACCCCCGGTAAAGCCCTATAATATAGGGGTGTCTTCGGACACTATGGCAATAAACGTGGCGTGGAATAGACGCACTGGACCCGGGGGCAGTACCCGGCACGTCCACCATGCCGCCGCCAGCCGGCGGCATGGTGGGCGTGAATCAGGCTCGACAGGCGCAATAAAGGCTCCATTTTTGCCCGCGATGATACTGGCGTAATCAGGTCATATTGTTAAATGCCAACGACAACGTTGCATTTGTTGCTGCTAACGACAACACCGTCGTAGCTGCTCGCGTTGCCGCCTAACGGCGCACGCTTGCACTAGCAAGTAACTCGGCTATTGGAACGGGTGCCGGGAAACAGAAACCCGTTCCGCTTTTATCCCCCTTTTTCTGCGTTTCCCTGTTGCATGTCGCGTGCGCTTCAAGCACAATACATAAATAACTCATAAATACGGTGCGACATGAACGAAGACCAAATCCATTACCAGACCCTGATCGACCAGGCCATGCGCGGCGTGGTGCGCGACGTGCTGAAGCGCGTGCAGGCGACCGGCCTGCCCGGCGAGCACCATTTCTACATCTCCTACGCCACGACGCATCCCGGCGTGAGAATGTCGGAGCAGCTCAAGGCGCGCTACCCCAAGGAAATCACCATCGTGCTGCAGCACCAGTTCTGGGATTTCAAGATCGAGGAACAGCAGTTCCATGTCACCTTGTCCTTCTCCGGCATGCCCGAGAAGCTGACCGTTCCCTTTGCGGCGTTGACCGCCTTCGCCGATCCGTCGATCAAATTCGGGCTGCAGTTCCAGCCGCCGGAAGCTGCCGAAGCCGAGCACTTCGACAGCCCCCAAGACCTGCTGATGCAGATGGATGCGCTGCCGGTCGAGCAAGTGGCCAGCGGCGGCGGCGCGCCCGCGGAAATCATCTCGCTGGATGCATTCCGGAAGAAATGATTCGCCATTGTGAGCGGAGCGAAGCAATCCAGTCATTCTATAATTCTGGATTCCCGCGTCGCGCTACGCGCTCCTCGCAATGACGACTAAACTCAATACTTTCATGCAACTTGCCCTCGACCAGGCTCGGCAGGCCGCGGCCAGAGGCGAAGTCCCCATCGGGGCGGTGGTGGTGCGCGAAGGTGAAGTCATCGCCGCAGCGCACAACCTGACCGAGACCAACGCCGATCCCACCGCCCATGCCGAGCTACTGGCCATTCGTTCCGCCTGCGAAATCCTAAAGACCCCACGCCTGATTGATTGTGATTTATACGTGACCCTCGAGCCCTGCGCCATGTGTGCTGCTGCGATCAGCTTCGCCCGCATCCGCCGCCTGTATTTCGGGGCAAGCGACCCGAAAGGCGGCGGCGTCGAGCACGGCGCGCGCGTGTTTACCCAAGCCACCTGCCACCATAAGCCGGACATCTATGGCGGCATCCAGGCAACGGAATGCGGGGAGATTTTAAAAAACTTCTTTAAGGAAAAGCGCTAGCGTTGCGGACAGAGGCAAGCCTGTTCGGGCTCCTTGCACAACAATTTCTTCAAATACTGGGCACCGGGTGTTGCTGTCACCGGGGGTGGGTTTGCGGTAGCAGCGCGTTCGGCTAATTGCTGAGCGAATGCGTTGACCACCGGTTGTTCTTCGGGCAACGCCTGTTTTCTGAAAACCTGTAATATCTGCTGCGCCACCTCATCACGGGGATTCCCCAGGGCAAAGTTAGCCATGGCCAGATTGACGTCTTCATGCAGTCCACTGACGCTGGGTAAAGGCTTGCCGGAATGCATGGTTTGAATGATGGCAGAATGTTTCTGTTCGATTAGTTCGACAGCGCCCGGCACTTCTTGCCATTTCTTCTTCAGATCCCCGAATACGGCTTCCACATTATACGCAGTAAGAACATCGGGTTTTTCCACCTCCCGCGTTTTTTCCTTTATAAGAACAACAGCGGCAGGGGCCTGAGCCGCTTCATCTCCGAATAGGCGGCTAAAAACCGGCGTAGCAGCAGCATTCAGTGCGCCGAACGTGCCGAAGAACGCGCCCATCCATAACGGTTTGGCGGTGAGGGCCAGCGTCTCGGCGGCTTCCGCATAGGTGGCTTCTAACCCGATGCCGACACCGATGGCCGGCGCAAGCAGCGCCAGCATCGCCCCGACGGCGGCGAACAGCAGTCCGGTTTTGATGATGTTTTTCAGCGTTGGGTTCATAATGAAGGGTTGCCTTTTTGCTTAATTTATAGGTTAATCCTTCCCTCGGCGATTGCACGTGACAATTTGGTGACAATCGGAAAACCGCAACCTATTGAGAATTATGGCCTCGTATCAATATATCTATGTCATGAAAGGCCTTTCCAAGACCTTCCCCGGCGGCAAGGAGGTCTTGAAGAATATCTTCCTATCTTTTTATCCGGGCGCCAAGATCGGTGTTTTAGGCCCGAACGGATCGGGTAAATCGACGCTGCTGAAAATCATGGCCGGCATCGAGAAGGACTTCAACGGCGAGGCCTGGGCGATGGACGGCATCAGGATCGGCTATCTCGAGCAGGAGCCAAAGCTTGATCCCAAGAAGAACGTGATGGAAAACATCATGGAGGCACTCGGCGAGAAGAAGGCGCTGCTCGACAAATTCAACGACGTGTCGATGAAGCTCGGCGAAGTGACCGACGATGCGGAGATGAACAGGCTGCTCGAAGAGCAGGGCGCGCTGCAGGAGAAAATCGAAGCCACCGGCGGCTGGGAGATCGAGCGTGAGATCGAGGTGGCGATGGAAGCGCTGCGCTGCCCGCCGAAGGATGCCGATGTGACGAAAATCTCCGGCGGTGAAAAACGCCGCGTCGCGCTGACCAAGCTGCTCCTCGAAAAGCCCGACCTGCTTCTGCTTGACGAACCGACCAACCATCTCGATGCGGAATCGGTGGCATGGCTCGAGCATTTCCTCTCCGACTATGCCGGCACCGTGGTGATGGTGACGCACGATCGCTACTTCCTCGATAACGTCACCGGCTGGATTCTGGAACTCGACCGCGGCAAGGGCATCCCGTATGAGGGCAATTACTCGGCCTATATCGAAGCCAAGCGCAAACGCCTCGAGCAGGAAGAGCGCGAGGAGGATTCGCGCCAGAAGCAATTGTCGCGTGAGCTGGAATGGATCCGCCAGGGCGCGAAAGCTCGCCAGGCCAAGAGCAAGGCGCGCATCGCCGCCTATGAGCAGCTGCTGGCAAAAGAAGGCCCGGCGCAAGTCGGCGCCGCGCAGATCGTTATCCCGAACGGCCCGCGCTTGGGCCAGCTGGTCATCGAAGCCAAGGATGTCACCAAGGCGTTCGGCGATAAAGTACTTATGGATAATTTGTCTTTCTCGTTGCCGCCGGGCGGCATCGTCGGCGTGATTGGCCCCAACGGCGCCGGCAAGACGACGCTGTTTCGCATGATTACCGGCACGGAAAAACCCGACTCCGGTACATTTAAGGTCGGCGATTCGGTCAAGCTCGGCTACATCGACCAGTCGCGCGATACGTTGAATGACAAGAACACGGTGTGGGAAGAAATTTCCGGCGGCGACGAGGAAATCCAGCTTGGTAAGAAGCTGGTCAAATCGCGCGCTTATTGCTCGAGTTTCAATTTTAAAGGCTCCGACCAGCAGAAAAAAGTGGGAACGCTGTCGGGCGGTGAGCGCAACCGCGTGCATCTCGCCAAGATGCTGAGGAAAGAAGCCAACGTGCTGCTGCTCGACGAGCCGACCAACGACCTCGACGTCGAAACGCTGCGCGCGCTCGAGGAAGCGCTGACCGAATTCGCCGGCTGCGCCGTCATCATTTCGCACGACCGCTGGTTCCTGGATCGCATCGCCACCCATATCCTCGCCTTCGAGGGCGATAGCCATGTGGAATGGTTCGAAGGCAATTACGAGGCCTACGAAGCCGACCTCAAGAAGCGCCTCGGTGTCGAGGAACTCACCCCAAAAGCCATAAAATACCGCACCTTGAAGCGGGCCTGACGCGATCTAAAAAACGCCGCTTTGTCATCAAATCTTCATTTTATTAATTTATGTTAATTCGTTACGCTGGAAGTATGAATCATATTCATTCGCTGAGTAATCATGAATTCTTCCACTTATATGCTATCCGCGGTTGGGCATAACGCACTTTATATTTATATCGCCGATGCAGTGCATAATTCTAGGGGATTGGATAAGGATAGCATCATCTCCGATCCCCGCATCACGGAAAGCGATCTGAGGGCGGCTATTTCCTGTGTCTGTGAGGAATTTGGGCTGCGATATCCCCATCTCAACGGTAATGGCCGCGAGAGTCTTGTTGCCCTGTTGAACAACATTATCGATACGGCACTGGATATGCCGTCTGCAGGACGGGCAGGTGAACCTCATGAAAGCCCATCCGGACAGTGGGAATCCCGATTCTTTCAAGATAACCTCAGCTCTCGTGGGCAGAAGGAAAGCGCGGTAATCCTCGGCCCAAGCGGAAATCCCAGCTATACTGCCTTGCGCGCTTTACGCAAGAGAGCTGGGTGGAAGCCATTGACAACGGTAGTTACTGAAAACCGTTGGTATGGTTCGAGCAGAATTCAGGGGCATGTAGATACAATACGAGAACGCTATATTGCCGCATGCGTGGCTGAAGGCCTAAACCGCGAACAGGCGGAAAGTAAATGCGAGCGGGAATATATTGCTATTAGGCAGAGCTATCGTCGCGATCTTCGCATCGTAAAAGGGAATGAAGGCGATTATGATTATAATCAGCCTACCGAAAGATACGTCGATCTCGCCCCGCAGGCAGCGCAGGATCTGGTGGCGGAATGCGAACATGCGCGCTCATTAGTTAAGCAATGCATGACTATGCACGATATCACGAAACGCTGGAAAATAAACAATAACATTCCAGTGTTTGAGGTTATACAGAAACTGAGAAATCAAAAAATTGCAAATATCACCGAACAGAAAAGACTATCGCCTGAACAGGCGGAAAAAATGGTGGATGAAACTTATATTGCGATAAAATACCATCCGGACAGTGGTCGAAAGAATGTGCGTATATTTCCTGCGGCCCTTTCTGATATTGATCGTGAAATGAATATAAAGTTTCCGAACAAAACGCCTGACACGTCGCTAGCCCCATTTACTTGGGCGCGTTAATTCTGGTATCCCCCCGTAATCACCCTGTCCCCCGGCAGGAGATCGGTCACCCCGATCTCCGGCAGGGCGTTCGCCTTGGCGTAATAGTCGGTGAAATCGGGGCGCGTGGCGTCGAACAATTCCTCGAAGCTGTCGATGACGAAATAGAGTTTCTGCAAATCCTCGTAAATATACTCGGTGCGCATGGCGCGCAGCACGTCGAGATGGAGGCGGTGCGGCACCTTGCTTTCCAGCGCATAGACCGATTCGGTGGCCGATGACACGATGCCCGAGCCGTAAATGCGCAGGCCCTCTTTGGTATTGATCAGCCCGAACTCGACCGTGTACCAGTACAGCCGGGTGAGGAACTTGATGCCGCCTTTGATCTTGCGGGCTTTCAGCGCGCCCTTGCCCCATTCATGCATGTAATCGGCGAATATCGGGTTGACCAGCATGGGCACATGGCCGAACAAATCATGAAAAATATCGGGCTCCTTGAGATAGTCCATCTGCGCGCGCGAGCGCAGCCACCAGGTGACGGCGAATTTGCGGTTGGCCAGGTGCTCGAGGAAGGTGCTGCCCGGAATCAGCCCCGGCACCATGACGATGCTCCAGCCGGTGGCTTTTTCCAGCATGTCGCTGACGCGCCGCCAGTCGGGGATGCCGTCGCTGGTGGCGAGTTTAAGCTTCTCCAGCGCATCGAGATATTCCGTGCAGGCGCGGCCCGGCAGGATCTTGCTTTGCCGCTGGCAAAGCTCGCGCCAGATCGCATGGTCTTCGGGCGTATATTGCGCCGGGTCGAAATCGAACGTATAGTCGGCGCGCATGCCGGGCGGGTGGGTATCGGCGCGTAACATCACTCTCACCCTCTGTCGGTTTACTAGACGTAACAGTATAGCATTTTTTCATGAAAAAATCCACGGCTCGGACACCCTCTCCCTCCCTGTGCATCCGTGAGCTGGCCGCCGGGCGCGACTGGCTGGCCATGTACCCGCTGATCCGGCAGCTCAATCCGAAACTGACGCGTCGGCAGTTCCTCGATCTGCTGCCCGAGATGCTGGCCCAGGGCTATCGCTGCATCGGTGCCTGGAAGGGCGGGAAGCTGGTCGGTGCCTGCGGCTTCTGGCAGGGGACGCGCTTCTGGTGCGGTCGCTTCATCGATCTTGACAATGTGGTGGTGGATGTATCTTGCCGGAATCTCGGGGTGGGCAGAAAGCTGGTGGCCTGGGTTGAAAAAGAGGCCAGAAGGCTTAAGTATGATATGGTGGGGCTGGACAGCTATGCCAGCGCGCACGACGCGCATCGCTTTTATTACCGTGAAGGGTATTTCATACTTGGATACCACTTCATCAAACGCTTAAGGACGACATGACGCAGGATCCTTATCTCAACCCGATGGGCACCGACGGCTTCGAATTCGTCGAATATGCGGCGCTCGACCCCAAGCCGCTCGAAGCGCTGTTTGCCCAGATGGGCTTCACCCAGGTGGCGCAGCACCGTTCCAAGAACGTGCAGCTGTGGCGGCAGGGCGATATCAACTTCATCCTGAATGCCGAGAAGGAAAGCCATGCCGAGGGTTTTTACAATGCGCACGGGCCTTCGGCCAACGCCATGGCCTTCCGCGTGCAGGATGCGCAGAAGGCGCTCGCGCGGGCGCGGGAGCTTGGTGTTGAGATCGTCGAATCGAAGGTCGGGCCGATGGAGCTCAACATCCCGGCCATACGGGGCATCGGCGGCAGCCTGCTCTATCTCGTGGACCGCTACGGCGACCAATCGATCTATGACATCGATTTCAAATTCCTAGCGGGGGTCGACCGGTACCCCGGGGGCGTCGGGCTAGAAAAGATCGACCATTTGACGCATAACGTCTATCGCGGCCGCATGGCGGAATGGGCGGGGTTCTATGAGCGCATCTTCAACTTCCGCGAAATACGCTATTTCGATATCGAGGGGAAGCTGACCGGCCTCAAAAGCAAGGCGATGACCAGCCCCTGTGGCAAAATCCGCATCCCGATCAATGAATCCGCCGACGATAAGTCGCAGATCGAGGAGTATCTGCGCGACTATAAGGGCGAGGGCATCCAGCATATCGCCCTGTCGACTGCGGATATCTACGCCACGGTCGAAGCGCTGAAAGCGCGCGACGTGCGTTTCATGGATCCGCCGCCGGCAGCGTATTATAGCAAGCTGAATACCCGCCTGGAGGGGCATGGCGAAGATGTGGCGCGGCTGAAGAAGAATGGTATTTTGATGGACGGGGCGCCGGAATCACGTCCGGGGGCGCATGACGGGGGCATATTGCTGCAGATTTTCACCGCTACCGTCATCGGCCCTATCTTCTATGAAATTATCCAGCGCAAGGGCGATGAAGGATTCGGGGAGGGGAATTTCAAAGCCCTGTTTGAATCGATGGAAGAAGATCAGTTAAAACGCGGCACGCTGAAACAGTAGGATAGCTGGAGTTGCTTCTCAACCTGTTGTTTTACTACCTTTTGAGCGCTATTTTTAACCAATATGTCACTAAAGCTTCATACACAGCACTTTATCTAATGTTAATATATTATTAATAATTTAGATCGGAGCTGTGTATGGATAACTATACTTTAGAGGGGCGCCTTCGGGAGGCGATTTATATAGGGGATCTGGCGGGCGTGCAGAAGCTGATCGGCCAGGGCGCCGATATCCATGCCAAGGATCAGCATGGGCTCACCCCTCTTCATTCCGCCGTTACCGGCAATGCGTTGGCGATCGCTGGCCTCCTGATCGAACAGGGTGCTGATATCAATGCGCGCAATGAAAAAATGGATATGACTCCGCTGCACCTGGCCGCCTTCAACGGCGCCGTGCAGATGGTGGCCCTGCTGCTGTCGCACAAAGTCCGTACCGACATCGCCAACGATGCCGGCGAAACGGCCCAGCAGATCGCCCGCAACATGGGGCATGGCGAGATTGCTGTCATGCTGGAACCGGCAGCGGCTATATCTCCTGCCACTGCGTATCCAGCCTACTGCATTGCCTGAAACAGTTTCTCCGCTACCGCTTGGTAGTGCATTACTTCCGTGCCTTGATAGAGAATTCCGCTATCGCTGGCTTCGACGATGGCCGCATCCAGGGCGATTTCTCCTAAAAACGGCACGCCTGCCTCCTCCGCCAGCATTTTCCCGCCGCCGCTGCCGAACAGGCCGCCGCTCATATTCTCGATGACGCCGAGCACCGGCACCCCGAGCTTCACGAACATATGGAGCGCCTTGCGCGCGTCGATGACGGCGACCTGTTGCGGCGTGGTGACGATGATAACCCCGGTAAGCGGCACCTGCTGCGCCATGCTTAAGTGAATATCGCCAGTGCCGGGCGGCATGTCGACCAGCAGCGTATCGAGCGGTTCCGCTTCGCTGCCCCAACGTGTCGAGCGCAGCAGCTGATGCAATGTCTTACTGATCATCGGCCCACGCAATATCGCTGCCTGCTCGCCGGTGATGAAGCCCATCGACATGCATTTGATTCCGTGGGCTATGAGCGGCAGCATATGGCTTTCCGCAATATGCGGCTGGCCCGAGAGCGCCAGCATGCGCGGAATGGAGGGACCGTAAATATCGGCGTCGAGTATGCCGACATGCTGTCCTTGGCGTATCAGCGCCTGTGCCAGATTGACTGTGAGGGTCGATTTGCCGACACCCCCCTTGCCGGAGGCAATGGCGACAACGCGTTTCACGTGTTCGAGCGGCGTGGTATTCCAGACAACGGGTTTTCTTGTCTCTGGTGCCTGAGCCCGAGCCGGCGCTTGTCTCTCTGCTGCCATGACAGCAGTCACGGATTCGACGCCCGGCATATTGGCTACCTCTGCCTCGCATGCTTCGCGGAGCCAGGCTTTGCGCTCCTTGTCCTTGGCATCGATAGTAATGACGAAGCCGACTTTATGGTCGCGCACCACGATGCCGGAGATTATGCCTGCCGAGACGACGTCCTTCCCGCTGTCGCGGTCGATGACGCGACGCAACCGATCTTCGACGTTTTTTCGTTCGACCTTCGACATTTCCTTGAATCCCCATGCATGCTGCCTATATAGTATCCGGTAATATCATAAAACTGCAATATTCAAGGAAGGTTGTTCAGCATCGATGCCGTGGGGCGATAAGGACAGTCAGGGGCCATGGGGCCGCCCGCAGGGCGGTGGCGGCTATAAACCGGAACCGAGCGGCCAGCCGCAGGGACCCGACTTTGAAGAATTGCTGCGCCGCGGCCAGGAGAAATTCCGCGAGTTCTTTCCCGGTGGCGAGGGTGGCGCCAGAGGCCTGGTGCTGCTGGCCATCATTGCCGTGCTGCTGTGGCTTTCCTCCGGCATCTATTTCGTCAAAGCCGATGAGCAGGGCGTGGTCAAGCGCTTCGGTTCCTATCACCGCACCACCGGCGCCGGCCTGAACTACCATCTGCCATATCCTATCGAATCGGTAGAGACGCCGCGCGTCACCGCTGTCAACCGTGTCGAAATCGGCTTCCGTTCCGACAGCGGCTTTACACGTCGCGGGCAGGACGGCGAACGTCCCATCGAAGAGGAGAGCCTGATGCTGACCGGCGATGAGAACATCGTCGACATCCATTTTGAGGTGCAGTGGAAGATCAGCGACGCGCCGAATTTCCTGTTCAACATCCGCGATCCCGAGAACACAGTGAAGGATGTCGCGGAAAGCGCCATGCGCGAAGTCATCGGCAAGTCTCCCATTGCTGCCGTGCTGGCCGAGGGCAAGCTGGTGGTAGCGCAGGATACCAGGGCGCTGATCCAGAGCACGCTGGATGAATATAAGGCGGGCATCGAAGTGGTGGCGCTGAACCTGCTTAAGGCCGACCCCCCGGCGCAGGTGATCGACGCTTTTCGGGATGTGCAGACAGCGCGCGCCGACATGGAGACGCTACGTAATCAGGCCGAGGTGTATAGTAATGACATTCTGCCGAAAGCGCGTGGTCAGGCGCAGCAGATGATCTTCGAGGCCGAGGGCTACCGTCAGGAAGTGATTGCCCGTGCCCAAGGCGAGGCATCGCGCTTCCTTGCCGTCTACAATGAATACAAACAGGCGAGAGACGTCACCCGCAAGCGCATCTATCTGGAAACCATGGAGGAGATACTGCAGGGCATGAACAAGATGATCGTCAGCGACAAGAGCGCCGGGGACGTGGTGCCCTATCTGCCGTTGCCGGCGCTGAAGGCACCGGGCCAGACCGGGGAGGACAAGCTGTGAAGTGGGCGCTTGGCATAGCGGTGGCGGCGCTGTTCGTATTGCTGAACTCGTTATTCGTGGTGGACCAGACCGAGCAGGCGCTGGTGCTGCAGTTCGGAAAGCCCGAGCGCGTCGAGCGCGAGGCGGGACTGAAGTTCAAGCTGCCGTTCATCCAGAATGTTGAATATTTCGACAAGCGCTTGCTTGATTTCGATGCCGAAACGAAAGAGGTCATCGCCGCCGACCAGAAGCGTCTGCGCGTCGACGCCTTCGTGCGCTACCGCATCACCGATCCGCTGCGCTTCAAGCAGACAGTGGGGGGGGAGGCGACCATGCGTAGCCGCCTCAACTCCATCCTTGAATCGAGCCTGCGCCAGGCACTGGGCAATGTAACACTGCAGGCAGTCGTTTCTGAGAAGCGCTCCGAGTTGATGGACCAGATACGCGACCTTGTTAATGCGCATGCGGTGGGGGCGAAGGTAGACGGCGCCGATAGAAGCCTGCCCGGACGCGGCTTCGGCATCGAGGTGATCGATGTGCGTATCAAGCGCGCCGACCTGCCGCCGGCCAACTCGGAGGGCATCTATAAGCGCATGCAGACCGAGCGCGAGCGCGAGGCCAAGCAGTTCCGCGCGCAAGGTGCCGAGGATGCGCAGAAAATCCGCTCCGAGGCTGACAAGAAACGCACCATTATTCTCGCTGAGGCACGCAAGCAGGCCGACATCACCCGCGGCCAGGGCGACGGGCAGGCGACGAAAATATTCGCCGACGCCTTCGGGCAGGACGTCGATTTCTTCCAACTGTATCGCACGCTGCAGGCCTACCGCAAAACCCTGTCGGCGAAAGATACCACCGTCATCATGTCTCCCGACGACGAGTTCCTCAGATACATGGAATCGGGTGCCGGTCCGGCGCGATAGCGCCTTGAAAATCCCCGTGCGAGCGTTACATATGTCATCGGTGCTGGATGTGCCGTAATTTTATTGTCTTTATGAGGGTGAGGAAGGTAATGCAAAAAGCGATCCGAAGGGGAGTAACGGCATTTTTTCTGGCATTTGCCGCGCTTCCTGGCGCGCAGGCGGATGCACCGCCGGATTTTGCCGCGCTGTCGGAGCGGCTGTTGCCTTCGGTAGTCAATATTTCCACTACGCAGAAGATTAAGGGCGGCGCCGGTCTGTTCGGCATGCCGTTTCAGGAGCTTCCCGATACACCGGAGTTCGAGCCATTCCGCGAATTCTTCGAGCGTTTCGGCCAACAGCAACCCGGGCGCCCCCCTCAGGAGCGGGAAGTGACCTCCCTCGGCTCGGGCTTCGTGATCGATCCGTCGGGCTATATCGTTACCAACAATCATGTGATCGATGAGGCGGAGGAAATCACCGTTACCTTCTCCGATGACAGCAAATACAAGGCCAAGATTGTCGGTCGTGACACGAAGACTGATCTGGCGCTGCTCAAGATCGAGGCAAAAAAACCGCTTCTTGCCGTGACAATGGGCGATTCTGACACCCTGCGTGTCGGCGACTGGGTGCTGGCCATCGGTAACCCTTACGGGCTCGGCGGCACGGTGACGCAGGGAATCATTTCCGCCCGCCAGCGTTATATCAACGCCGGGCCATTCGACGATTTCCTGCAGACCGATGCTTCCATCAACCGGGGCAACTCCGGCGGGCCGCTGTTCAACGGAAGAGGAGAAGTGATTGGCATCAATACGGCGATTTTCTCTCCATCGGGGGGCTCGATCGGTATCGGCTTTGCCGTGCCGACCGCGCTGGCCGCGCCGGTGATCGCGCAGCTGAAGGAATATGGCCGCACGCATCGGGGCTGGCTCGGGGTAAAGATCCAGGAGGTTTCGGAGGAAGTGGCGGAAAGCGTGGGGCTCGGCAAGCCACGTGGAGCGCTGGTAATCGAGGTCAGCAAAGGCAGCCCGGCTGACAAGGCGGGGATGAAAGCCGGTGACATCATTATCGCTTTTGATGGCAGGGAGGTGACAGAGATGCGCTTCCTGCCACGCATGGTAGCCGAGACCAAGATAGGCAAAACCGTCCCGGTAACCTACTGGCGCAAAGATGACTACAGAACGGTCAAGCTGACGGTGGGCGAACTCGAAGAACCCGAAGATGCGGTACGGGCGGACAAGGAGGATAAAGACAAGTCTCGGCCCAAACAGGCTGGCGTGGAAACCGTCATGGGCATGGATGTGGTGCCCTTGACCCCGGCGCTGCGTAACGATTATGGCATCGACGAGAAGCAGGAGGGGCTGGTGGTGCTGGATGTCGATCCGGCGACGGAAGCTACCAAGCGGGGCTTAAGGCCGGGCGACGTGCTGGCCGATGTCAACGGTGAGCCGATAAAAACAGCGGCGGACCTGAAGAAGGCGTTTACCGTCGCCCGCAAACAGGGCCGTAAGTTCGCGCTGGTGAAAGTCGTGCGGGGCCAGGAAACCGCCTTCATCACCCTGCCGACGGTGGAGGAGAAGAAGTAAGGCATCAGGCTTTAGCGATTAGGCATTAGGGAAATCACTTCTTTCTAATGCCTAATGCCTGCCCTCTTCAATTTTTATACCCCTGCGCATACAGCAGCGCTCTTAAATCGCAATAATCGATCCGCGCCCTGGCCTGCGCACGCACGGCGGGCTTGGCGTGGTAGGCTACGCCTAACCCCGCCGCCAGCAGCATCGGCAGGTCGTTGGCTCCGTCGCCGACTGCCAGCACCTCTTGGCTGAGTAGGCGCCGCTGCTGGCAGGTTTCCTTCAGTGCCTGGAACTTGGCTTCCCGGCCCAGAACGGGGGGAATGACGTGTCCGGTCAGCTTTCCGTTTGCCAGATCGAGCACATTGGCCTGATGCTCATCAAAGCCAAGCTCCCGCGCAACACGTGAAGTGAAGAAGGTAAACCCGCCCGAGACCAGCACCGTATAGGCGCCGTTGTTCTGCATGGCGGACAACAGCTCCTTCGCGCCGGGGGTGAATCTCACGCGTTCATCGTAACAGCGCTGCAACACGGATTCGTCGAGCCCTTTCAACAGCGACACCCGTTCCGTAAGGGCAGCAGCAAAATCCAGATCACCGTTCATGGCGCGGGCGGTGATGGCGGCGACCTCTCTTTTCTTACCCACGAAATCGGCTAGCTCGTCAATGCATTCGACGGTAATCATGGTCGAGTCCATGTCGCAGATGAGCAGCTTCTTCTTCCGCCCTGCCGCCGGCTGCACGATGATGTCATAAGGCTGGCTGCCGGCTAATGAGCGCACCCGCGCCTCGAGCTTGTCGCGACTGTCATGGTTGACGAAAAGGTCGCAGGCGACGCGTTCCTTCAGCCAGTCGATCTTTTTGACACGCGGTAGTTCCGCCGCCATAGTGTCGATGACGGTCTTGGCCAGCGGTTTCCCGGCGGGATCGGCAATGAGAGTAACGACGAAATCCATGAAGCCCGACATCATTATCGTGACCGGCCCGACCGCCAGCGGCAAATCGGGCGCAGCGCTCTCCATAGCTGAAAGCAGCGGCGGTGTCATCATCAATGCCGACAGCCAGCAGATGTACCGCGAGCTGCGCATCCTGACCGCCCGCCCGACGCCGGAAGAGGAGGCGAGGGTGCCGCACAGGCTCTATGGCATGCTGGCGGCGGGGGAGCCCTGCTCAGCGGGGATGTGGCTCAGGCTTGCCCGCATGGAGATCGACTGGGTGCGGGCAGAGGGGAAGACGCCCATCGTGGTCGGCGGTACGGGGCTTTACCTCAAGGCATTGCTTGAAGGCATCGCCGATATACCCGATATTCCGGAAACGGTACGCGCCCAAGCCGAAAGCGACTATGCTTCCATGGGCAGGGAAGCGTTTGCCGAACGTCTACGAGTCGTTGATCCGGAATTTTTCGCCCGTCTCAAGATTTTTGACCGCCAGCGTCTGGTGCGCGCCTACAGCGTCTGGCTCGGTACCGGAAAAGCCTTATCCTGGTGGCAGCGGCAGGAGGCGGCCTCCCTCTATCCGCGGGAATCTTTCAGAATATTCCAGATGGACATTCCGCGCCCGGAACTGTACCGCCGCTGCGACGAGCGCTTTATCCAGATGCTGAAGCAGGGGGTACTGGAAGAGGTTAAACAGTTGCTGGCATTGAATCTGCCTGCCGATCTGCCGGTCGTGAAGTCAGTGGGCATCAAGGAGTTAACTGCTCACTTGCAAGGAAAAATTTCCTTGGAAGAGGCTGCCGCCAAAGCCCAGCAGGCTACGCGTAACTACGCCAAGCGCCAGCTGACCTGGTTCAGACACCAGCTGCCGGAGGCGGTGAAAGTGGCGGATGCAGAGCAATTGTCAACAAACTGTCATTTTTCTTTTGGCGCGTAATCACTAAGATTCGGTCTTTATCCATCCAATACGCGCAAGTCATGATCAAGAAATTCACTGATGCCTTTACTCCCGTGTCCAGCGTGCTGGTTTCCAGTAATGTAGGCCAGAATCAGAAGCTTCGGAAACTGCATGAGCAAATGACGTATGAATTGATGAAGGCAAAAGAGAGGTACTTCATCCGTGATAGCAATGGCATGGATTTCGGCCTTACCGATTTGCAGCAAAAGATCGTGGAAGCCGCCGATGCCTATGTTTTTCTGCCTATTCCTGAACATATCAAGCAACCCACCGCCCCGGTTAATCGCGACTTTTTTCGGGAAATGTTCAAGGCGGCGTCCCTATTTGTAGGAGCTCAGACTGCTGACCCGGAATTGCATTTGGAGAAGCCTAACGGGCATAGCGAGCGCACGCTGGATGCTCCGCTTAAGCCGATCATCCTCGTGAATAGCGATAAGAAGAGCCGCTGCTGGAAACCGTTTGTGGAGCTGGCCGAGCATATGCATGCGCTGGGTACGATCAAGCAGAAGCCCGAGAATATCATTCATATGGTTGACGATATCGGTTCGGCTATGGAACTTCTGGCCACGGCGCATCGCAAAAAGCTTAAGGCAGCCCCAACCCATGCGGGATCACATCATGCGCTGCCAAAACGCCAACGCGAACAGGATACGCATGAAGAGCGCATCCCTGATTTCAATGTGTGTGTTTTTTGTTCGGCTTCGACGAAGAATCATGAATTAAAAGAAAGTGCCCGTCAGCTAGGCGCCGATATCGCCCGTCAGGGCTGGGGGTTGATCAGCGGCCTTGGCCGCACCGGTATGATGGGAACGGTGGTGGAGGGTGCGGCGGAGGTTATTAAAAATGAAGGCAAAGGCTGGGTGGGCGGCTCCAACCTGCCGCGCATCATTAAGATGGAGGGACTGCCGGATTATTATGATAAATTCTGGGAAAAACCGGATATTTACACCCGCATGGAGGTGATGATCGAGAAATCGCAGGCATTCGTTGTCATGCCGGGCGGTATGGGTACGGTGCAGGAGTTAATGGCATTGTTGCTGCTGAAACATGCGAAGGAGAATGGGAAGCCTTACCTAATGCGCGATGATAAATTCGCCAACAAGCCCATTATTCTTGTTAATCATGAAGTTGATCATGATGGTAAACGGGTTAAATTCTGGAAGCCATTGGTCGATATGGCCAAAAAATTTGGTTTTGAAGATGATATTATTGTTGTGGATTCCATAGATCAGGCCATGCAGCAACTGGAAAACCATCACCGGAGTCATCAATTGCCTCGAAAAATACGCAATTTATCCCGTTGAATTTTATTGACCGAGTCAGGTCAAAGCTCTAAATTTACTCCCTTTTCCGCAAAAAGAGCGTGCTATGAAACCGGCGGTTATGACCAGCCCGAAACAGGAGAGCCATCACGACATCACTGGCGCCGAGGTGATCGTGAAAGCGCTCGTCAATGAGGATATCGATGTGGTGTTCGGTTATCCGGGCGGCGCGGTGCTGCCGGTGTATGACGCGCTGTTCAAGCAGAACCAGCTACGCCATATCCTGGTGCGCCATGAGCAGGGAGCGACGCACGCCGCCGAAGGCTATGCCCGCTCGACCGGCAAGGTCGGCGTGGTGCTGGTCACTTCCGGTCCCGGCGCGACCAATGCCGTGACGGGACTGACCGACGCCATGCTCGACTCGATCCCCATCGTCTGCATCACCGGCCAGGTGCCGACACACCTGATCGGCTCCGACGCCTTCCAGGAAGCCGACACTACCGGCATCACGCGCAGCTGCACCAAGTATAATTACCTGGTGAAGGATGTAAACGACCTCGCCCGCATCGTACACGAGGCGTTCCATATCGCCCGCACCGGCCGCCCTGGCCCGGTCGTCATCGACATCCCGAAGAACATTATGAACCAGAAGACAGACTATCTGGGCAAGCAGCCGGTTGACCGCCCGTCCTATCGTCCGCAGACGAAACCTGATTTGAAGCAGGTGGAAAAGGCAGTGGCGCTGATGGCGCAAGCGAAGCGCCCGATTTTTTATGTCGGCGGCGGCGTCATTAATTCAGGGACTGTTGCCTGCGCAGCGCTGCGTGAGCTGGTGCATTTAACCGGTTTTCCCTGCACCACCACGCTGATGGGACTCGGCGCGTTTCCTGGCACGCATAAGCAGTTCGTCGGCATGCTCGGGATGCATGGCAGCCTGGAGGCCAACATGGGCATGGCGGAATGCGACGTGATGATCAATATAGGCGCGCGCTTCGATGACCGCGTGACCGGCCGGCTCGACGCGTTTTCCAGAAAATCAAAAAAGATCCATGTCGATATCGACCCCAGCTCAATCAATAAGAACGTGCATGTGCATGTGCCGATTGTTGGCGATGCAGGTACGGTGATTGAACAGATGATCGTGGCGTGGAAGAAAAAGAATCCGAAGCCAGACATAGGCGAATGGTGGCTCAAAATCGAGGAATGGCGATCGAAGAAAAGCTTTTCCTACAAGCAGGGTGACAAGGTCATCAAGCCGCAATACGCACTCGAGCGACTGTATGAGTTGACGAAGGATAAAGATCTCTATGCCACCACCGATGTCGGCCAGCATCAGATGTGGGCGGCGCAGTTTTTGAAGTTCGACAAGCCGCACCGCTGGATGACTTCCGGCGGCTTAGGGACCATGGGCTACGGCATGCCATCCGCCATTGGCGTGCAGATCGCACACCCGGACGATCTGGTGGTATGCGTCACCGGCGAGGCGTCGCTGATGATGAACATTCAGGAGCTCTCCACCATCGTGCAATACCGCCTGCCGCTGAAGGTGTTCATCCTCAACAACCGCTACATGGGCATGGTGCGCCAGTGGCAGGAGATGTTCCACGGCTCGCGCTACTCGGAGTCTTACATGGACAGCCTGCCCGATTTTGTGAAATTGGCTGAGGCGTACGGCATGACGGGCCTCAGATGTGAGAAAGTGGCCGACGTCGATAAGACCATCAAAGAGATGATGGCCATCCAGGGCCCGGTGATCGTCGACATGGTGGTTGACCAGAACGAAAACGTCTACCCGATGATCCCCGCCGGGGCGGCGCATTATGAGCTTGTCCTTGGGCCGGGGGAAAAAGCGGGCGAGATCAAGACGAAGGATCTGTTGTGATTACGAACTCCTCTCCAAAAGATGTTGAACGCGCTAAGCTGGGTATATTGCTGTTTTTGAACAGCGCTGCTGCCGAGCCGCAAACACGGTGGGTAATGCGTAGCTTTTTAGAGGAGCAGTTAATGTCCCCGTTTATCGATTTGAGAGATTGTCCGGAAGTAGGATTGGTTCCTGACAGGCAGGCCCGGATTTTGAATTATGACAATCCATGCCGAATTCGCGATAAAAATGCGCTGTCCAAGGCGCTGGAAGAACTGAAAGATGCGGATCTCATTCTGGAAGAGCGTATTTCCCAAGGCAGCCGGTACCATATTGCCTCAGGGCCTGCTGAAGAACTTCTATCCCGCATGTTAAAGAATCAAAAAATAATACTTACGGAATCCCGCCAGCAGCAGGAAAAAACCAACGTGTTGCTTCCGCAGGCGGAGCAGGCCGTTTTGCGAAGATTATATCATTGTAAGGCACGCAGCTGGAACGAGCGGCGCATTGCCAACCGTATTGCTTCCCACCGCGGACATGTTTCCGAAGGTAGTCTTGCCGAAGGTTATATTGTAAGCGAGATGAGCAAGGATCGGATTGATAGAAACATTCTTCAGCCCGATCTTCCTGAAAATGCTGGCTCCATGTCAAATCCATTCAAAGGTTGGCCATCGCTGATAAAACACGCTATCGCCGCATTGGAACAGAAAGGGTATATTGCTAATCCTCTCCGCATGGAGCTTGGTAGCAAGACGAAATCCTATACCATTACCGATCCGGGAATTATTGCGTTGGGCATAGAGAAACCGATATTTCAATCGAAATTGAGGGAGAATAGAGAAAGCGCCATCTCCAGCTGTGACAATGGCGGCAAGGGCGGTCGATGAAAGACATCGTCTACGATATCCCGACCGTCAGTACGATCACCAGGCGGCATACGCTGGTCGTACTGGTCGACAACGAGTTCGGCGTGCTGGCGCGCGTCATTGGGCTGTTCTCGGGGCGCGGTTACAACATCGAGTCGCTGACGGTGGCCGAGGTCGAGCATGAGGAGAACGGGCATAAGACCGGCCGTTCGCGCATCACGATCGTGACCAGCGGCACCGAGATGGTGATCGAGCAGATCAAGAAGTTGCTGGACAAGATGGTGCCGGTTCATAAGGTGCACGACCTGACCGTCGAAGGCCCGCATGTCGAGCGCGAGCTGGCGCTGATCAAGGTAGCGGGCAACGGCCACGACCGTGTCGAGACGCTGAAGATCGCCGATATTTTCCGCGCCCGCGTGGTCGATGCGACCAGCCACTCTTTCGTATTCGAGCTGACCGGCGAGTCGAAGAAGATCAACGAATTCATTGAAATATTACGTCCGCTGGGGTTGGTTGAAATCTGCCGCACCGGCATCGCGGCGATGAGCCGGGGGAAAGAGGGGATTTGAAAATGCAGGCACTCCAGCAGCTATTGAGCCTATCGAGGACTGGGCGGACAAGACACTTAGGATGCTGCGTAATCTGCAGCGCGCGCTTAAGGAAAAATTATAACCTGATCACCTGATGACCTGAATACCCGATAACCCGAAAGGATAATCCATGAAAGTCTATTACGACAAAGACGCTGACCCGAACCTGATCAAAAGCAAAAAAATCGCCATCATTGGCTATGGCAGCCAGGGGCATGCGCATGCGCTGAACCTCAAGGACAGCGGCGTCGGGGAGATCGTCATCGGCCTGCGCAGCACCTCGAGCGCGGTGGCAAAGGCGAAGGCGGCGGGGTTTGACGTGCAGGAGCCGGCGGAAGCGGTGAAAGATGCCGATGTCGTCATGCTGCTGGCGCCGGACGAATACCAGGCGGACATCTATCATAAAATCGAGGGGAACATCAAAAAAGGTGCGGCGCTCGCTTTTGCGCACGGCCTTAATTTCCATTTCGGCTTCATCAAGCCGCGCCCCGATATGGACGTATTCATGGTCGCGCCCAAAGGCCCCGGCCACACCGTGCGCGGCGAATACCAGAAAGGCGGCGGTGTGCCGTGCCTGGTCGCCGTCGGCCAGGACGCGTCCGGGAACGCATTGAAACTGGCTTTGTCCTACGCGTCGGGTGTCGGCGGCGGGAGGAGCGGCATCATCGAGACCACCTTCAAGGACGAATGCGAAACCGACCTGTTTGGCGAGCAGGCAGTACTGTGCGGCGGTGTCACGGCGCTGATGCAGGCCGGGTTCGAAACGCTGGTCGAAGCCGGCTACCCGGAGGAAATGGCTTATTTCGAATGCGTGCATGAGATGAAGCTGATCGTCGACCTCATTTATGAGGGTGGGCTGGCCAATATGCGCTACTCGATCTCCAACACCGCCGAATATGGCGATTACATTACCGGTCCCAAGATTGTCACGCCTGAGACCAAGAAGGTGATGAAGCAGGTGCTGGCCGACATCCAGAGCGGCAAGTTTGCGAAGGAATTCATGGCTGACCGCGCGACACAGGGTGCGCACCGGCTGGAGAAAATCCGCGAACAGCAGGCGAAGCACAGCGTCGAAGCCGTCGGCGCCAAACTGCGCGCCATGATGCCCTGGATCGCCAAGAATAAACTGGTCGATAAGGCGAAGAATTGATAATGATATGACCAACGAAAATAAAGCCTTGGACCAGCGGTACGCCGACCGCTTTGCAGCCTTCATCGGCAATACCACGGAGAATGAACAACAGAGACGTGTTGCCGAAGCGTTGTTGCATGAGTTGAATGAAACCGTTCCAGGTATATTCCGGCGGGAGGGGAAACTGGATATCATCGATCTGGGCTGTGGCCCCGGCCAAATGGTGCGTTCTTTTCAACAGTTCTTTGAAGGGGTGAATCCGGACGGTGCCTGGGTCAATGCATTGGAGATGAATCGCGATCACCTGGTCGCAGCGCAGCGGCATCTTTCCGACAGCGTCATCATTCCTGAAGATATTTTTCAGTCTCAGCCCAATATACGAGAAATGTTCGGCCTGCGGCAGGATCCGGCTGCGGTGTTCGTGTCGCATTCAGGCTATTACGGATATGACAAGGACCGAGGAATTGGCGATCAGCCGAAACTCGAAGCATTAGCAGATAATGTCGCCAACCTAATGGGTAAGAATACGATTGCTTTCGTTCAACATAAGGCGCCTGAACCGACCAATGCGCTCAAGCGCAAATACGCCAATATCGTTGAGTCCGATACGGCGGAGGCGTTGGGAAAGATATTTGAGAAGCGCGGCATGCGCAGTTTTCCCCTACGCTTCGAAGCGGTACTCAATTTTCCCGAGGTGAAGGAAGGATTGTGGCAGGAATTGAAAAATCCAAAACCGTACCCTCAGAGTGATTATACCAATGGAAAAGAAGTCCGCGACCTGCTGGAATTCCTGGTGCATAAGGGGCTGGAAGAAATGTCCACGGAGGAACGGCATGCTTATCTTAAAGATGCCAGGGAGCTGATTGCGAAACATAACGGCCATATCCCCACCTTCATCGAACAACGCGTGGTAGTCTCTCCTGGCGCAAGTCGTGGCTTCACAGAGAAAGTGAAAGCAGCGGTGAATAACGTGGCACAGGAGTATGCCAGCAAGATGGAGATGGCAGCATAGGCAGTTATTACCTGACACACTGAATCACCGCCACCGGCGGCAGGGTTTCGCCGCGTTGCAGGCGCAGGAGGCGGCTGATGCAGCGCGTGTAGCCTTCGATCAGCACGTCGCAGCCGAACTTGGGGTCATGGGCAATGATCGGGTGACCGGTGTAGGGGATGGATTCGGGTGCTTCGAGCAGTCTTTTTGCTGCGTTGCGCGGATCGCGTGCGTTATTCGGGTCATATTTTCCGCTGATGAACGCTTCCAGCTGCACCGGCTGGTCGCGCCAGCCGATGGTGGGGCTTACCGCCAGGGATGCCAGCGATGCGGAGGGTAGGTCAATCAGCCGGAAGCTGCGGGCGGGTTCAATATAGTACTTGATATAATCGCCGCGGCGCGCGCGCAGACGGCCGATCAGCTCCTCCTGATCGGCATCGCTGTACGGTCCGCCCGTGGCCAGCTTCTGACGCAAAGTCTTATTCATGCCCTTGGTCATGGTGGTGCGCCAGCGCGGACTTAAAGTTTCGGCCAGCGCCCAGGAAAACAGGACTTTCTGACGGCTGATGTCAAGAATGCGAGAAATAGGCATAATAGAGGCCTTGGCGATCAATAAAAGAGTTGCTCTAAGAGCATATCTTTCTTACCTTATATGCTCTTAGCAGATCGGAGCTTACCCTTGGCAAAACAGGAACGCATCATTATTTTCGACACTACCCTGCGTGATGGCGAGCAATCGCCTGGCATGTCGATGAACCTTGAGGAGAAGCTGCTGGTCGCCGAGGCGCTGGATGCCATGGGCGTCGATGTCATCGAGGCCGGGTTCGCACAGGCGTCGAACGGCGATTTCGAAGCTGTGCATGAAATCGCCAGCCGCATCAAGAATGCGGTGGTTTGTTCCTTGGCGCGCGCTAAGCCGGGCGACATTGAACGCGCGGCGGAAGCACTGAAGCCGGCGAAGCAGTTCCGCATCCACACCTTCATCTCGACTTCCGATATCCATCTCAAATACCAGTTCCGCCTGAGCCGCGAGCAGGTGCTGGAGATCATCAGGGATACGGTGACGCTGGCACGCAAATTCACCGACAATGTCGAATGGTCGGCGATGGATTCAACGCGAAGTGACCGCGATTATCTGTGCAAGGCAGTGGAAACGGCCATTAAAGCCGGCGCCACCACCGTCAATATTCCTGACACGGTGGGCTATGCCACGCCGGACGATTACGGCGCGCTGATCGCCTATCTTAAGAACAATGTGCCGAACATCGACAAGGCGATCATCTCAACACATTGCCAGAACGATCTAGGATTGGCCACCGCCAACTCGCTGGCCGCCATCCGTAACGGCGCGCGACAGATCGAGTGCACCATCAACGGCATCGGTGAGCGCGCCGGCAACACGGCGCTTGAGGAAGTGGTGATGGCGATCAAGACGCGCCCTGACCTGTATCCTTACACCGTCGGCGTCAACACCACGCATATTACGCGCCTGTCGCGCCTGGTGCAGAACATCACCGGTGCGCTGGTACAGGTCAACAAGGCCATCGTCGGCGCCAACGCCTTTGCCCACGAGTCGGGCATCCACCAGGACGGTATGCTGAAACACGCGGGAACCTACGAGATTATGACACCGGAGTCGGTCGGGCTGACCAAATCGAGCCTGGTGCTCGGCAAACATTCGGGGCGGCATGCCTTTCGCGAGCGCATCGCCGAACTCGGTTTCGACATCGGCGACAACGCCTTCGAGGAAGCCTTCCATCGCTTTAAGGATCTCGCCGACAAGAAGAAGGAAATTTACGACGAAGATATCATTGCGCTACTTGATTCCGAGTCGCGCCGCGAAGATGCCATCCAGCTCGAATCGCTGCATATCACCTGCGGCACTGTTGGACCGCAGACGGCGATGTTGACGCTGCGCATGGACGGCGAGGTGCGCCGCGCCACTGTCGAGGGCAACGGCCCGATCGATGCTACCTTCAACGCCATTAAGGCGCTGGTGCCGCACCAGGCTAGCCTCAAGCTGTACCAGGTGTCGGCGATCACCGCCGGCACCGATGCCCAGGCCGACGTCAATGTGCGGCTGGAGACGCCGGAAGGGAAGATCGTCAACGGCAACGGCAGGAATATCGACACGGTGGTCGCCTCGGCACTGGCCTATATCAACGCGCTGTGCAAGCTGCAGACGCTGAAAGCCCGCGAAAGCCTGCTGCCGAAGGCTGGCTAGAACATTATCGCAAGAGCACTAAATCCCCTTGCGAGGTAAGCGGCCTCTCGTATAACCTACGTGACGGAATGCATTATTTCCTGTTCTTGTTATCCTATTATTAACTATCATCCTTTATAACCGGCTGAACTAACCTTATATATGACCGCCGCTCAGGCGGGATAAGTTGAGAGGACGGATGTTTCGCAAGCTTCTTGGGATGACCTCATCCGACATGGCCATCGATCTAGGCACGGCCAACACACTGGTCTATGTCAAAGGTCGCGGTATTGTCCTCAATGAGCCGTCGGTGGTGGCGATGAAGGATAACGGCGGCGTCATGGTGCCGTTTGCCTTCGGCAACGAGGCCAAGCTGATGCTCGGGCGCACCCCGGCAAAGATCGATGCCAAGCGGCCTCTGAAAGACGGCGTGATCGCCGACTTCCAGTCGGCCGAGGAGATGATCAAGCACTTCATCCACCGGGTGCACAGCAAGAGCAGCTTCATCAAGCCGCGCCCGCTGATCATCATCTGCGTGCCGTCCGGCTCGACGCCGGTCGAGCGCCGCGCCATCCAGGAAGCGGCCGAGAATGCCGGCGCCCGCGAAGTGTTCCTGATCGAGGAGCCGATGGCGGCCGCCATCGGCGCCGGGCTGCCGGTGACTGAGCCGACCGGTTCGATGATCGTCGATATCGGCGGCGGGACAACGGAAGTGGCGGTGCTGTCACTCGGTGGCATCGTCTATGCGCGCAGCGTGCGCGTCGGCGGCGACAAGATGGACGAGGCCATCATTTCCTATATCCGCCGCTACGGTAATTTGCTGATCGGCGAAACCACCGCCGAGAAGATCAAGAAGGAAATCGGCGCTGCCTGCGCGCCGGAGAACGGCGACGGTAAGATGATCGAGATTAAGGGGCGTGACCTGATGAACGGCGTGCCCAAGGAAATCATGCTCTCCGAATACCAGATCGCCGAGTCGCTGGTCGAGCCGGTCGGGCAGATCATCGAGGCGGTCAAGGTCGCGCTCGAATGCACACCGCCCGAACTCTCCTCCGATATCGTCGACAAGGGAATCGTACTGACCGGCGGCGGCGCCATGCTGCGCAACCTTGACTTGGTGCTCTCCAACGCCACCAGCCTGCCGGTGTTCGTTGGCGAGGAGCCGCTTAACTGCGTGGCGGTGGGCTCCGGCCGGGTATTGGAAAACCCCGATCAGCTGAAGCACGTGCTGTTTAAGCAGGAATAGAACAATTACATAAGCTTATAGTGCTTTCCTGCTACTCAAGAAATAGAAGTATTCCAATAAATTTCTTTACTAGCGAACGCTTAGTTAATACTACTTAACCAGTAGGATTGCTGGTTATTTATGCCTTTTCTGACGATACCCTCTCTGCTAACGGAGCATTACCGGTCGAAAGACCGTATTATTCGCCGCCCATTCCCTATCAATATGGTGCTCAGCATGAGCGACTGGAATGAGAGTCGACAGACGCCGGAGGAAGAGAAGTTCGTGGCCAGGCTGCGGCGACGGGAAATAAAGGATGGAGAGGTGTTTACCGGCATTGCCGGCCTTAAGAGCCTTGACCTCCTCGCTGTAATTGGCAGCGAGAATCACCACACCTATCGGAAAGCCGTGTTATTCGATTTCAACGAACAACAGCTTTCCGTCATGCAGGAGATATTGCGGCTGATGCGGGAAAATGTGACACCGGAAGCATTTATAAAGCAGTTTTCGCAGGAGTACCCGAACTACTTCAAGATGCCCAAAGGGCTGCACCGCAAGCGAAAGGAGAATTTCTTTACCGCATTCGGGAGCTCTTACATGCCGCCTCCGGAGCAGCTCGAGCCGATACTCGAGCGTGCGGCACGATTTCCCAAATCTCCGGGCAGCGAGCCAAGCTGGCTGGAGCCAGAAAACTACAAGACTATACGTGAAATGGCGGTTACGGATGACATCGCACTAGTCAATGTGGATATGCGCGACTCCCGGCGCATGCAGATACTTAAGGGCTGGCTGGAAGCACAGCAACTTATGCCCGGAGATATGTACCTGTCATCGAGTCTCGATTTCGTCGATCCTAATGTGAAGACGGATTACTATGGCAAGGGCGGGAAGCATCGCCTTAAGGAGGCCCGTAATTTCTATGACAACCTATTAATGCTAACCGATCCACAGACGCACTTTCTCATCTCAGTACCCGATCCCGAGCACTCAATCCTGCATAGCTATTCCATGCAGGCACTGAGAAGGCATGACGTGGAGCAGCGCAAGGCGGCGCTGCACGAAGGACATTGGAGGCAGAAGCGCTGCTCGATTCCTTTTTCTGCCGGCGGACAGGAGTGGCGCCTCAATTCCTTTGAAAGTGCTAATGGGCGTTATTTCCGTATTTTTACCGAAATGCCGCCGGGTAATTTCGGTAAAATCCAAGTCGAACTCCAGCGTATAAACCAGATGCTGCAGGACCAGGAGAAGGCACAGGATATCCGCATCATCCCGCCTACCGAATACCCGAAGTCAGCGGATGATGATCCAGCTTTCTTTAATAACGTGGCTTTTTTCGAGAATGAAAAACATTTGCCTCCGAATCACCAACGCTATGCCCTCTTTTCCAGTGAGCCTTTCCGATACGGTGAACATGCCTATGAGGCTACGCTGGATTGTCTGGTGGATGGGGTGCGTCATATATTTGCCAATCAAAGTCGCGCTTTAGAATAAAGGCTTCAAAAGCAGAACCTAGCGCGTTATTTACATACAATTTTAACTAAATTGTACGAAAATAGTGTCTTACGCTGCGATCAGGCCGTCGCCGTCACGATTTCGGTTGCGATTGATCCGGCAAAAAGTGACAATAGGAAACAGGTTACAAGACCCTGAAGGGGCATGAAGGATTTTCGGGCAATGAGCGTCAAGAAAGCACATAGCACGTATGTGTATCTGCCAGGACGGCAGTGGTTCAACCGTGCCGCCATTGCCCTGCTGATCGCAGTCGGCTTTACTTTGATGATCATGAGCAAGACCGGTAGCCCCGCCATCATCAAGCTGCGCACCCAGATCAACGATGTGGCCGTACCTGTACTGGCGGTGGCCACCAGCCCGATGGATGCGCTCTACAACGCTGGTTCGTGGCTGCGGGAAATGGCCGCGCTGCGTGAGGAAAATATTTCGCTGAAGAACCAGAACATCGAACTGCTCAAGTGGCAGGCGGCGGCGAAGGCAATGGAAAGCGAGAACCAGTCGTTGCGCACCTTGCTTGGTGTCGTGCCGGCGATGAAGACCGGTTTTGTTACGGTGCGCATTGTATCCGACATCGGTGGACCGTATGTGCATTCAGCGCTGATTGACGGTGGCAGCGAGAACAGTATCAGAAAAGACCAGGCGGTAATCGCGCATCACGGCCTGATCGGGCGCGTGATCGATGTCGGCGCGAGCAGCAGCCGTGTCCTGCTGCTGAACGACATCAATTCGCGCGTGCCGGTGATCGCCGAATATGCGCAGGAGAAAAGCATATTGAGCGGCAATAATTCGGATCTGCCCAGCCTGTCCTATCTTGCTCCCGACAGCCGGATTATGGTGGGTGAGCGAATTGTAACATCCGGCGACGGCGGCGTCTTTCCACAAGGCATTCCGGTCGGCGTTGTGACCAGCATCGATCAGGGCGTCATCCGGGTGCAGCCTTTCGTCGATCCGGCCAGTGTGCAATATGTCAGCGTACTCGATTTCGCGTTGTAATTCTCGCGTATGATCCATCTCTCGCGCAGGCTGGAACTGGTGTTCTGGGGCATCCTGCCGGGACTGATCACGCTGACGCTGACCATTCTGTTCCTCTCGGCGAAACATATCAGCGGCATCAGTCAGTTTATGCCGTTGCTGCCGTTGATTCCAATATTCTACTGGGGCATGACGCAGGCAAGCGAGATGCCCTACTGGTTCGTGTTTGCGACCGGTCTGGTGATCGATTCGGTTACCGGCCTGCCGCTCGGGCTATCCTCATTGATGTATGTATTCTTCCTGATGCTCCTGCAGGCCCAACGTAAATATTTCCATAAGGAGGGTTTCGTTATCAAATGGGCTTACTTTGCGGCACTGCTGGGTATTACCGGGCTGCTCAACTGGGCGGTACTGTCTTTCTTCAATTCACGTCTGGAGAATCTGCTGCCCGCCATCGTCCAGTGGTTCCTGACCGCCTGCTGCTATCCCGCCTTCCATAAGGGGTTCGAGGGGCTGCACCACTATGTCCATACCCGCCGCTGGCAGATTCTGCACGGGCGATAAGGTGAGGGGAGGGTGGATGATAAGATGATAGATGATATGAGCGTTATTTTCTGATCTTATCATCTATCATCTTATCATCTATTATCTTCTCCAATGCCCAAGGAAAATGAGAAACAGCGCATCTTCAACCGGCGGGCGGTGATTTTCGGCGGCCTGCAGGCGGCGGCCTTTACCGCACTGGCCGGACGGCTCTATTACCTCCAGTTTATTAAGGCGGACGAGTACGCTACCCTTTCGGAAAATAATCGAATTAAGCTGCAGCTCATTGCGCCGCAGCGCGGCAACATTGTCGATCGCCGCAACCTGCTGATGGCAGCCAATGAGCAGAACTACCGGCTGTTCATCGATTTCAGCTCCCTAAGCCAGTCGGTCTTCCAGGAAACGGTCGATCGGCTGCAGGCACTGCTGCCGCTGCCCGAGAAGAGATACAGAACGCTGAAGAAAACCCGCGTTTCCTCGGCTTCGATGCCGGAGATGCTGAAGGAGCATTTGACCTGGGAGGAGGTGTCGCTGATCGAGCTGCACATGCTGGAGCTGGCCGGAGTGTTCATCGACGTTGGGCAGATTCGACATTACCCTCTGGCCGATCAGGCGGCCCATCTGATTGGCTATGTCGGTGCGGTATCGGAAAGCGAATTGTCTGCTGATGATCAGCCCCTGATGCGTCTGCCGGATTTCAAGATCGGCAAGAACGGCATCGAGAAGATGATGGAATACAAGCTGCGCGGTACCGCCGGTATCCGCCAGATCGAGGTCAATGTGCACGGCGTGCCGGTGCGCGAGGTCGGCAAGAAGGAGAGCATTCCCGGCGAGACCGTGCGACTTACCGTCGACAGCCGGCTGCAGGCCTATACGGCGGATCTGGTGAAGAATGAGAGCGCCTCGGTGGTAGTGATGGATGTGCATACCGGCGATATCCTGGCGCTGGTATCGATGCCCGCCTTTCAGCCGGACATCTTCAGCAAGGGCATCACCACCGACTACTGGAAGGAACTTTCCACCAACAGCAAGGGACCGCTGCTCAACAAGGCGATCAGCGGCCAGTACCCGCCGGGCTCAACCTTCAAAATGATCGTCGGACTGGCCGGGTTGGCCGCTGGCGTGATCGCTCCCTTCACGCCGGTGCATTGCCCTGGGCATTTCTATCTCGGTGATCACCGGTTCAATTGCTGGAAGGAAGGCGGGCACGGTACCGTTACCTTCCATACGGCCATCGAGCAGTCCTGCGACACATTCTTTTACACTGTAGCTGAGTGGTTGGGGATCGACAGTTTCGCCGGCATGGCGCACCGGTTTGGACTGGGGCAGACCTATGATCTCGGCATCATGGGGGAGAAGGCAGGAATTATTCCTGACCCGGAATGGAAAATGCGTCGCTACCAGCAGCGCTGGACCGGAGGCGACACCATCAACTGCTCTATCGGACAAGGGTATGTGCTGACCACGCCGCTGCAGTTGGCGGTGATGACCTCGCGCATGGTCAATGGTGGCTTTGCGGTCACGCCGCGGCTGGTAGTGAAGCCCGGTCAGGAGCATCCGGTATTCGAGCCGGTCAAGATCGGCGGGGATTTTCTGGCGTTGAACCGCGCGGCCATGGCGGCGGTGGTCAACGATCCCAGCGGCACGGCCTATGGCAAGCGCATACGCGAGCCGCAGTTTGCCATGGGCGGCAAAACCGGCACTTCGCAGGTGCGCAAGATTCTCCAGCGCGGCATGGACCAGTCGGCATTACCATGGGAGTATCGCCATCATGCGCTGTTTGTGGGCTATGCGCCGGTTGATGCGCCGAAATATGCCTGCGCTGTGGTGGTGGAGCATGGCGGCGGGGGTGCCGCGACGGCGGCGCCGGTGGCGCGCGATATCTTGCTGAAACTGCAGCAGCTAGTGGAAAGCGATCGTCGGGAGAAGGAAGTGTATGGCTGACGCTTATTCTTCGTCGATATACTGTTTTTCCATGCGCTCGTGGCGTTCCTGCGCCTCGATGGTCATGGTGGCGATGGGGCGGGCCTCGAGGCGCTTGAGGCCGATCGGTTCGCCAGTTTCTTCGCAGTAGCCGTAGGTGCCATCGTCAATCCGCTTCAGGGCGGAGTCGATCTTGCCGATCAGCTTGAGGTAACGGTTGCGCGTGCGCAGTTCAACGCCGGCTTCGGTCTCCAGCGAGGCGCGGTCGGACAGGTCGGGCTCGCGCCAGTTCTCTTCCTTGAGATTATTGATCGTCTCCTGCGACTCGGCCAGCAGCTCATCCCGCCAGGCCAGCAGCTTCTGCCGGAAATATTCCAGCTGCTTGGCATTCATGTATTTCTCGGACTCGCTTGGCTGATAGCTCTTGGACAATTTGGCAGGCATTCGTCACCTCGGCTGTCGATACAAAAGTTAATAGTTTATTATAGGGAAAAAGTTCGGGCTGTATAGCCAAAGCCGGCGAAAAAAGCAACGATAAACGCTATTCCTCAACTTGGCTGCGAATGGCGGTTTCCAGTTTGGCCATCTCGACGGCAGCGCGCAGTTCGATGTCCTCGATAATGGCGGTCAATCGCGGATCATTAACTACCTGTTTTTTAAGAACCAGGTTGCGATTCATCTCCTGCAGGACAGAAAGCGGCAAGCTGCCGGTAAGCAGCTGGCGGCGTAGCTTTTCCAAGCTATCCAGTAGGTTATGCCCCTGCTGCGCCAGCTTGCCGCGGCGCACTTCCTCATCAGAAATCTCTTGTAACGCCAGCATGTTGCTGACTGCCGCGGTGGCGGTGATGTCGCTTGCAGGCGCCGCTTCCGTCGCCGCCCCTGCTTCCGAGGCGGCGAGCAGTTCGGCAAAGCTCTGCACGGCGCTGCTTTTGGTGGTCTTTTTACTGCCGCCTGCCTTGCCGATCGATCCGAAGCCGGTGATTTTCATAACTCCCTATATAACAGGCTTTGTAATAAAGGTAAAAGCCGCGTTTTCGGCCGAGAGCAGGAAAAAAATGCCGAGCGGGAAGGGCAGAAGGGAGGGCAACGCTGCACCGCCCGGGCAGGCGGTCGCCCGCTTGCGCTGAATATCAAGCCATATGAAAATGTTATTGCTGGTTTCCTGGTTGGCATGAGAATCGCTACGATTCGGCGTAGGAGAGTAGCTTTATGAAAACCCAACCCCTAACTCACATTTTAATTGGAATCCTGGTTGTCCTATGTATCGGCTTGTCCGGGGCTGCCCATGCGCAGGCGCGCATCAAGGACATCATCTCCTTCGAGGGTGTGCGCGAGAACATGCTGATGGGCTACGGGCTGGTGGTTGGCCTCAATGGCACCGGCGACAAGCTGACCAACGCCGCTTTCACGGAGCAGAGCCTGATCGCTTTTCTTGAGCGGCAGGGAGTCAATACGCGCGGCACATCGCTTAAGACGAAGAACGTGGCAGCTGTTACCGTTACGGCGCGCCTGCCCGCTTTTGCACGGGCTGGCAGCAAGCTCGATGTGACAGTGAGCGCCATGGGCGACGCCAAAGACTTGACCGGCGGTACGCTGCTCGCCACGCCGCTCTACGGCGCCGACAACGAAGTCTATGTGGTGGCGCAGGGGCAGATTTCGATCGGCGGCTTCAAGGCCAGCGCCGATTCCACCACCATCACCAAAGGGGTGCCGACCTCGGGCTTTGTCGCTAACGGCGGCATTGTCGAAAAAGAGATCAATTTCGATTTCAACAGCCTGCCGGAGGTCAAGCTGGCGCTGCGCAATCCTGACATCACCACCGCCGAGGCGGTGGCAAGTGTCATCAATGAGCAGGTCGGCCCCGGCTTGGCCGCGGTTTCCGATCCGGGTACTGTCGTGCTGACCGTGCCGGCAGCATACCAGAATAGCGTGACGCAGCTCTTGGCCGATGTGGAAAAGTTGGAAGTGCAGACCGATCAGGTGGCGAAGATCGTCATCGACGAGGCATCGGGGACCATTGTCATGGGTGAGAACGTGCGCATCGATACGGTGGCGGTGGCGCAAGGCAACCTGATCGTGAAAATTGAAGAGACGCCGGTGGCTTCGCAACCGCCCCCCTTCGCGCCGGAAGGTTCAGAAACAGTGGTTGCCACCCAGGCCAGCGTGACGGTGGACGAGTCGCCGGGTAAGCGCATGGCGGTGCTGTCGCGCGGCGCCACGCTCAAGGACCTGGTGGCGGGCTTGAATGCGTTGGGCGTCGGTCCGCGCGACCTGATCACGATTCTGCAGACCATCAAGGCAGCGGGCGCGCTACAGGCCGAGATACAGACGAGGTAAATATGAGATTCGTCAGACAGTGTTTCTCTCTATATCACCGGCTGCGCTGCCGGATGCTGCGCCGCCCCGACAGTATCCTGCTTGCCTGCCTGGAGGAGAAGGTAGTTTTATGATCAATCCCGCCGATGCCGCCGCACTGCTCTATGGCGGCCATGGATATGGCGCCGGGGCCGGTATCGCCGCGCTGGGCCAGGGTAAAGGGCTTACCGCGACGCAGATCGACCGGGCGGCGCAGGATTTCGAGGCGATGTTCATGGCACAGATGCTGGAGCAGATGTTTGGTGACTCGCTGGGGACGGAAGCGTTCGGTGACCAGGAGAGCCACGACATCTACAAGGCCCTGATGGTGGATGAATACGGGAAGGAAATCAGCCGCAGCGGCGGCATCGGCATCGCCGATTATGTGAAACGGGAACTGCTGAAGTTACAGGAGATGTAGTTATGGGTACGCAAATGAATGCCTCCGCACCGTCGATCAAGGTGCAGGACGTCATTACACTCACCGCACGGCTGGCACAGCTGCTGGCCGAGGAGGTTGATCTGCTTTCGGAGATGAAAGTCTCGAAGATCGAGGCATTGCAACAGGAGAAGCTGTTCCTGGTGAACGCGCTCGATGCGCAGCGCCGGCTGCTCGACAAGCATCCGCACCTGCTCGAAGCCATTCCGTCACAGGATAAGCAGGACCTTAGGGAGGTTGTCGAGGTATTCAATGACATCCTCGAGGAGAACCATCGCAAACTCCTGCTGGCCAAGGAAGTCAACCACAAGATCGTCGAAGCGATCACCGCCGTCGTCAGGGAGCAGACTGCGAGCAAGGTGTATGACGGCAAGGGCTATGCCGGCGCGGCGCCGTTTGAGACGTTGTCGGTGACGTTGAATAAAACCATTTAGGGGCGATTATGACCGGAGGACTATCCACCGTTCTCAATAACGCACTGGCAGGACTGAACGTCAGCCAGCAGTCGCTGGCCGTGCTGTCGCAAAACATCGCCAATGTCAATACGCCCGGCTACAGCCGCCAGGTCATCAGCCAGAGCGCCGTTTATCTCGACGGGCAGGGCGCCGGCGTCAGCATTGCCGAAATCACCCGCAAGGTCGATGAATATCTCGCCAGATCCGTGCAGGGCCAAATGTCGGTGGCGGGCATGGCAGAGCTGATCAACGACTACAACACGCGCGTCCAGATCATGATGGGCCAGCCGGGCGCGCAGAACAGCATCGACAGCTACGTAAATAATTTCTTCAACGCGCTGCAGTCGCTGGCGCAGACGCCGCAGGATTCCACCCTCCAGCGCACCACGGTTAATGCCGGCGTCGCGCTGGCCAGCCAGGCGCAGCAGCTGGCGACGTCACTGCGTGATCTGCAGTTCCAGGCTGATCAGGATATCAGCAACGCCATCGGCATCATCAACAACAGCCTGGACAATATCGCCGCTCTCAATGTCACCATCAGCAACGCCCTGGCGGTAGGTCGCTCAGTGTCGGAACTGGAGGACCAGCGTGACCGGCTGGTGCGGGAGATTGCTTCCTACATCAACATCAGCACCTTCAGCCGTTCCAACGGCGCCATTAATATCACCACCGCCAACGGCATCTCCCTGCTCGACGACAACCGTTATCAGCTGAGCTATCATGCAGCCGGTTCAGCGGCGGCCTTCAGCAGCGAAACCGGGCTGGCACCGATCCTGCTGACGCAGGTCGACGCCAACGGCAATGCTCAGAATACGCCGATTGAGCTGGTATCAGGTGGCGTATCCGCCGAGATTGTAAGCTCCCTGTCCTCAGGCAGGATGCAGGGATTGCTGATCATGCGCGACCGGCAGCTTCCGGCCATACTGGCGCAACTCGACGTGCTGGCGGCGAATCTCCGCGACCAGATCAACGCCGTGCACAACAAAGGCACCGGGTTTCCCGGCGCCAACAGCCTGACTGGCACCCGCCTGATCGGCGCGCAGGATTTCAGCCTGTGGAGCGGCAGCGTACGCATCGCCCTGCTCGATGGAAACGGGGAGCCGATTTCTTCCAACTACGGACACGAGGCGGACGGCATGCCGCCGCTCGTGATCGATATGGGGTCATTAAACACCGGCATCGGTGCCGGCAGCCCGACGGTGCAGGGCATCATCGACGTCATCAACCAGTATTACGGCGTGCCGCAGAACAAGGTGACACTGGGGAATTTGAGCGATATCCAGATAGTATCCAACAGCGCCAGCGTTCCCGGCTCGCCGGCGCAGTTCAGCTTTGATTTCAATCTGACCAACCTGTCCGACCTGTCAGCGAACTTCTTCGTGACGGACATCCAGGTACTGGACAGCACCAGCACCGATATCACCTCGACCACCTCCACCATTCCCTCGGTGGATCTGGCCGCCACCAACACCTATGAGACCGCCAACGGCAGCACCACCGTCACTGTCAATACCGCCAGTGCGCACGGGTTTACCAACGGCGACCGCATTTACCTATCCACACCGCCTGGCGGTCCTTACAACAATATTCCCGCCGCGGAGCTGGGCGGCTTCTTCACCATCGCCAATGTCACCGCCACCAGCTTCGAGATCACCGTCACCACCCCCGCCAACAGCGCCCTGCAGATCGACGTCGCGGCGCAGACCGCCATGCCGCCCTATAGCGATGTGGCGGCGGGTGAGGTGGGGCGCACCGGCGGCAGTGGGCTGATCACCGCCGATCTTTCCCTCAATCCCACCTCATCTTTCTATACCATTGTCGCCACGGTCGCCGTCGATGACGGGGAAGGGAATCTCAGCACATCGCAGATCCGCTATGTCGTCAATAACAACCAGCAGAATTTCTTCAACTCGCATATCTCGGCGAGCGCGGCGAACGGCAACGGGGTGCTCGTCCTGCCCGCCTCCACCCAGGTGCTGGCGCGCGCCATGCTGGTCGATGCCGATGGCAATGAGCTCTCCAAGGTCAATGGGAAATACACCACGCTGGAGAACGGCTACCTGAAGATTGTTACGAACAACAGCAGCTACAGCATCGCCATCGACAGCCTGGACAGCAATGAACTAGGCAAGCCGGGCGGGGTGCCGCCGACGCCGGCCAGCAACCGCGGCTTCTCGCATTATTTCGAGCTGAATAATTTCTTCGGCAGCAATCAGCCGGTCGGTGGCGGCGACACGCTGGCCGGCAGCGCCCTCAATTTCCGGGTCGAGTCGCGCCTGCAGACCAACCCCAGCCTGATTTCGCTCGGCACGCTCGTGCGCAGTTCGCACTCCTCGACCAACGACCTGCCATACACATTCGAGCGTAACGTCGGCGATAACAGCATTATCCAGCAGCTGGCGGCAATCAGCGCGCAGACGGTTAGTTTTGCCGCCGCCGGTGGTCTGGGGGCCACCACCAAGACGTTCGCCAATTACTCGGGCCAGATCGTTGGCGAAGCTGCTGCGACCGCGGCGGCCGCTAAAGTAAATCACACCAACGCCCAGACGCTGCTCGACGGATTCAACAACCAGGCGTCGGCCATCAGCGGCGTCAACCTGGATACCGAGTTGGCCAATACGGTTATTTACCAGAATGCTTACACCGCATCGGCGCGCGTCATCACCGTGGCCAACACCTTGTTCGATACGTTGCTGGAAGCGGTCTAGCGGCGAGAAAGGAGATAATATATGGCGGTAGATATTTTAGGCAGCCTCGCCTTGTTCCAGACGACGCTGAATAACGTTGCCAAGGTGCAGAACGACCTGACGCAGGCGCAGATCCAGCTGTCGAGCAACCAGAAGTCGCAGGACTTCGCCGGCATGGCGTCGGAGACGCAGCAGTATCTCGCACTCGATGCCATCGTCGCCAAGCTCGGCCAGTACCAGAACGACAACCAGATCGTGCTGTCACGCGTCAACACGACGAGCTCGGTGCTGGGCCAGATCATCGATTCGGCCAGCGAGCTGCAGAGCCTGATCCTGCAGCGGCGCAGCGGCACCTTCGATGAGGCATCCTTCGCGGTGCAGATGGACGGGCTGTGGCAGCAGATTGCCGGCCAGCTCAACACCAACATCGGCGGCAATTATCTTTTCGCCGGCACCAAGAACAACATTCCGCCGGTGGATACGAATTTCCCGATTCTGGCGCAGGTCGGCGTGCCGGATGACCGCTATTACCGCGGCAGCACGGACGACCTCACCGTGCGCGCCGACGACAACGTCACGCTGACCTACAACGTACGCGCCGACCATGCCGGCTTCCAGAAAATCATCGCTGCCATCGCCACCGCCAAGCGCGGCAACGACATCGGCAGCGACAGCTACCTGGCCGACGCGGTGGGGCTGATCGAGCAGGGGATACGCGAGGTCATATCGGCGCGCGCCACGGTGGACGCCACCAAGGTGTCGCTGCTCAATATCTCGCAGAACCAGCAGGCGCTGCAGCTCTACTGGAAGGGATTGCGCGAAAGCATCGGCAATACCGACATCGTGGCGGTATCGACGCAGGTGGCGGTCAATCAGGGCATCCTGCAGGCGACGTTTCAGGCGTTTGCCAAGATCAGCTCCTTGCAATTGTCGAATTACTTAAGGTAAATAGGAGGGCGGACACATGGCGGCACCTCAACACCATCGGTCGGCATCGTTAACCACCACGATTTCTTCAGGCGTTGCAAGGATGGAAACCATCAAATCGCGTTTCGGCGATGTAACCGTAGATACCGAAAAAGCGTTGCAGTTTCCGCGCGGGCTGCTCGGCATGCCTGACCGGCTGCGCTTCGCACTGGCGCAGTTTCCCAACCCCAGGATGGGGCAGTTCATGCTGCTGCAGTCGCTGGACGACCCCGCGACCTCCTTTATTACCCTGCCGCTCGAGCTGCAGAACGCCATCCTGGCGCCGGAAGACGTCAAAAGCGCCTGCCGCGACCTGCAGATCCCCGAGCCGAACCTGGCGCTGCTGCTGATCGTGTCGGTGCACAGGAGTCCCGACCAGGTGCGGCTGTCGGCCAACGCGCGCGCGCCGCTTTTCATCGACGCCGAACGCCGTCTCGGCGTGCAATACGTGTTCCAGCAGGAGCATTACAAAGTCCAGCACATGCTGTAAGTCTGTTTATGCTTGTCATCCTGAGCGAGCGAAGCGAGTCGAAGGATCTTAAGATCCCTCGGCAAGCTCGGGATGACAGCTAGTGACCGCCATCCTTCGCAGCCGATTCCTCTCGCAGTTCGCCTGCCTGGGTGAACGTTGCGAGGATACGTGCTGCAAAGGCTGGTCGATGCAGGTCGATGCAGCGACCATAGCGCGCTACCAAAAGGAATCCCCCGAATTGATGGATGCCGTCGAAGCGGTGCAGGAGTCGCCGTGGATCATGCGCAAGGACAAGGCGAGCGGCTACTGCGTCAAATTTGATGGCGGCCTGTGCGGCATCCATAAGCAGCATGGCGACCGCTTCCTCGGCGATGCCTGCCATTTCTACCCGCGCTCAACGCGGAAGCTGGGCGACCAGGTGGTGATGACGGCCACCCTGTCCTGCCCGGAGGTGGCGCGGCTGGCCCTGCGTACCCCGGATGCCTGTGCGCTGGAAGCGGCGGAGACCGACCGGCTGCCGCACAGCCTCAAGGACTACCTGCCGGAAACCATTCCGCCAGCGGAAGCGATCAGTATTCATCAGGCATTCCTGACGGCGGCGGACGACGCGTCATCGACCGCCGAGCAGATTTTCCTGCGCATCGCCAGTGCCAGCCGGTCGATCGAGTTGATCGCCAAAAAAGACTGGGCGAAGGCGGTGCCGTTTTACCTGAAGAGCACCGATCTCTACGCGCCGCCCGCCGAGACGAACCCGGCCGATCCGTTCAACCTGCTGCACGCGCTGGCCGGGCTGATCGTCGCCTCTCACAAGCCGATGCCGGAGCGGCTGCAGCAGACGGTCTCCGAGATGGAGCAGGCGCTTTCCGTGACGCTCGACTGGCCGCAGGTGCTGATCCACACCGGCGATGACAGCCTGCCGAGCTACCGGTGCCTGCGCGCGCTGTGGGAGCAGGAGGGGGCGGTGCGTCACGCGGCGGTGCTGCGCCGCTGGCTGCAGATGCAGCTGGCGCTCTCACTGTATCCTTTCGCCGGGCTGGGAGAAAGCTTAAGCGACCGCATCGCCATTCTCGGCGTCCGGCTGGCCACGGTGAAGCTCGCCCTGATGTGCGCCTGCTCCATCCACGGCGCGAAGCTGCCGGAGGATACGGTGGTGCGCATTGTGCAGAGCCTGTCGCGTTTCCTCGATCATCTCGGCGACCCGGCCTTTTCGCTGGCTATATATAAAGAGACGGGCTGGATCACGGACGCACGGATGCGGGGGTTGCTGGCGGGGTAAGGTTACCCGTCATCACCCGAATCGGCGTAGCCGATTTCTAGGGTGATCCAGTTTGAATATAAACCTGATGGCTTAGAATTCCTGCGGAATTCAGGCCGTGACAAAGGAGAGGATATGCGCTGGGAATGTATCGCAGTCTATATTATGACGAACATGCGAAATGGCACGCTCTATATCGGCGTCACCTCGAATCTCATCCGCAGAATCTTCGAACATAAAAGCAATGCCGTCGATGGCTTCACCAAGAAGTACGGTCTGCACACGCTGGTGTATTACGAGCTCTTCGACAGCATGGAAGCCGCTATCCATCGGGAAAAGCGCCTCAAAAAATATACCCGGGAAGCCAAGCTGGCGCTTATTGAGAACATGAATCCCGAATGGAAGGATCTGTATGACTCCATAGCCGTCATGGCCTGACTCGTCATCCCCTGAATTTGCGCAGCAAATTCTAAGGGGATCCAGTAGCAAAGAAAGGCTGGATGGCCTTAGAATCGCTTTCGCGATTCAGGCCATGACGAAAGAGAGTAAAAACACAAAATTTATTTCGAATATTTATGGTTTAGTTTCAATATAATAACCACTAAATCCTAAGGAGGTTCCGCCGTATTAACCGGTCATTAACCATTCTCCCCGATAATGGGAAGTAATGTGGAATAAATCCCACAGTGTGAAAGCATGTAGCTTTCGGTTCATAACAAGTCCAAGTAGGAGACGATCCCATGCCTAATTCAATCAACACCAACATTGCCGCGTATTTCGCGCAGGCAAACATCGCGACTGCTGCCAACCAGGCCGCATACGCGGTGGCCCGCCTCTCGAGCGGTAACCGCATCGTACTGGCGTCCGACGACGTCGCGGCGCTCGCCATCGGTACGTCACTCGCCACGCAGGTGAGCGCGCTGCGTACCGCGCAGACCAACGCCGCGCAGGGTAACAGCCTGCTGCAGGTGGCGGACGGCGCGCTGGCGCAGATCCAGAACATTCTGCAACGCCAGAAAGCGATCGCGCTGCAAGCCGGTTCAGGCTCGCTGACCGATACCGACCGCGGGTTCTTGAACCAGGAATTCCAGGCGCTGTCGACGCAGATCGATAACCTGACCCGCAGCACGACCTTCAACGGTGTGAACCTGATCGACGGCTCGCTGTCGGGCGCCAACCCGCTGGTGTCGGAAGACGCGGCCCATACTGCGACGGTTACCGGCTTTACGGCGCAGACTGGTATCACCGCCGTGGCATTCACCGATAACGCTACCGGCACGCTCGGCGATACCACCTTTTATGGCGATTTGTCGGAAGGCGTGTTCGAAGTGCAGTTCGACGGCGTCACTGGCTACAATATTACCTTCAACCTCAACGGTTCGACCTATGTCGGTGTGGAAGCCGACATCAGCGGTACCGGCACCAGCATCGTGCTGACCAACGGCGAAGGTACGCTTACCTTCACCGTATCGGCTGACCTGACCGGTACTTATGCCGCTTCGGCTGCCGGCGCTACCTTGTTTGAAACGGCGCTGACCAACAGCTTTGCCGCGGCGACCGCTTTCTCGAACCGTGCGCTACAGGATGCTAACATTACTGTCGGTGCAACGGAAGTGGAAGGCACCGCCATTGAAGCGGCAGATACCAACGGCACCTTACTTGAAGGTATGGATGGTTCTGACATTACACTCCGTTCCGAATTCTGGAACGGCATCAACGCTCCGACCATTGCCAACTTCCAGGCCATTGGTGATAGCGGCATCGGTATCAAGTTCTCGGTCGAAGTTGACGGCCGGACTTACATCACCGGCGCGCTGACCGATGCCACCGATTTATCCGCTGATGATATTCTCGGTGACGGTGCAGGTGTGATGACTTTCTATCTCGATGGCGATTCGACGGCGAATCCCAACGAGTTCATTACGGTTGCTCTGGCTAACTCGGTTCAGATCATTGACGTGGATACGGATGAGAATGTCGCGGCCTTCCTGACCGACCTGAACCAGGTGTTCGGGCGCACGGGCGGCGGTCTGACCTTCCAGCTCGGCACCACGTCGCAGGATGCAGTCGGCGTTTCCATTGCCAGCGCTTCCACCTCGGCGATTTTCGTGGGCGCGTCGCTCAGCGTCGATACCCAGAACAATGCCGAAACCGCCAGTACGGCGGTGACGGTGGCGATTGCGACCGTCACGGCCCTGCGCTCCGGCGTGGGTGCGCTGGAATCGCAGTTCGCCTTCGCTTCCGCCGCGCTGCAGACCAGCGTCCAGAACCAGGACGCCGCCCGCAGCCAGCTGCTGGAAACGGACATCGCGACCGAGTCCACCAACTTCGCTACGCAGCAGGTCAAGCTGCAGGCCGGTATCTCTGTGTTGGCCCAGGCCAACCAGCAGCTCCAGGCCCTGCTGAAGCTGATCGGCTAAGCGAAGGAGCTTTACGGAAAGCCCGGGGCGGGGTAGTTTTCCCGCCCCGGGTGATCCCGTAAAGGAGGGTTTATGGATGCCATAACCTTACTGCCGCCTGCCGTAAGCGTTCCGGTGCTTCCGCAACCGGCTTCTGCCCCGTCTATCCCCACCGGCGGTTCCCTGGTCAGCACCGAGTTGAAGCTGCCGGGATCGGGCGAAGCCAGCGTGGATGTGCAGTCGGTGGACCAGAAACGCTACGAGGCCGTGCGTGTGCGCTCCGAGGCGATCGCCAACGTCTTCATCGTCGGTGACCGGCGCTTCACCATCTTCAAGGATGTCACCGGTCAGTATATCACCCGCTTCACCAGCCTGCGCGACGGCCGGGTCACCTACATACCGGAGCCGCAACTGCTCAAGATGAGCCAGGGCGGGGAAGCGCTGAATATACGGGTATAACGGCACGGTTTTTGCTTTCTGAATAGCAATGCAAAGGCATGGAATGCCTGACGCAGGGTGAAATGTAACCGCAACAATGCTATAATGGGACAATGAATTAATTCCCTCTCCCATGCAATGGGAGAGGGTTAGGGTGAGGGCACTTCGTCCCTTAAAGTAAGCGCCCTCACCCCGGCCCTCTCCCGCAAGCGGGAGAGGGGGAAAAGAGGAGTCATGGCAACGGTCACGATAGGCAATTTCTTCACCACCAGCGACGGCAGGAATGTGCTCGGCGGGGTGGGTGGCTCGGGCCTGAATACCGAGGAATTGCTGAATTCGCTGATGGAGATCCGGCGGCTGCCGATCATCCAGGCGGAGGACAAGATCGAGATCAATAACGAGCAGCTCACGGCGCTCTCCACGTTCCATAGCCTGCTGACCATTTTCCAGAGCGCCGCCGATGCACTGCGCAACCCGCCAGGGGTTGGCAACGCCGGTGACAATGTATTCCAATACACCACCACTACCGTCACCGCCAGCGACGGCTCGACTGCCAGCAACTACCTGACGGTCACCAGCACGCCCGGCGCCGCCAAGCAGGCCTATACGGTAGGGCATATCACATCGATCGCTACGGCGGCGACGCAGGTGGCGGGCTCCTTCACCATCGCCGATGCGGATTCGATTATCGTCTCGGCGAGCCCCATCGGCGGCACCGCCAACCAGTTCAATGTCGGCACCATCACTTTCAACGGCGAGGACATCACCTTCGAGGAAGGCGACACGCTGAACGAAGTGGCCGCCAAGTTCAATGCCGTTTCCGATGAAACCGGGGTAGCTGCTACGATCATCCAGGTGGCCGACGGCGAATTCCAGCTGTTCTTCTCGGCGACCGAAACCGGCACCGACGCCAATTTTGACCTCACTACCGCCACCGACCCGAGCGGCGTGCTGACCGGTGCCAGCGTGGATGCGGCGGTGGCCGGCACCAACGCGGTATTCCAGCTCAACGGCCTCACCATTACCCGCCAGAGCAATACGGTGGATGACGTGATCGACGGCCTCACCTTCAACCTGCTGCAGCCATTCGATACCGGGATGACAGCGGCCTCGCTGACGGTGAATGTCGTGGCCGACACGACGACGGTGCAAAACTCGATCGTCACCTTCGTGCAGGCTTATAACGCGCTTAAAACCTTTGAAGCCGAGCAGACCGAGCTCAATGCCGACGGCACCAATGCCGCGACGGCGCTGCTCATCAACAACCAGGCTTTTCTCAATATTATGGCCGACATTAAACTGCGCGTGACTTCGGCGGTGGAAGGCATTGCCTCCGGCCCGACCAGCCTGTCCGATGTTGGCATTACCTTTACCACCCAGCCGTCCGACGGCGAACTGCCGGCGGTCGAGAATATCCTTACCATCAACGATGCCGAGCTGACGGCGGCGCTGGCCGGTGATTTCGAAGGCGTCAATGCGCTGTTCGGCTTCACACTTGATTCCGACAATCCGAATATTACGGTTTTCTCCTCGACCAATGCGCTGGGCGTGTCGGAATTCACCCTCGATCTTGACACTACCCCCGGTTCCGAGCTGTTCGAAGCTACTTACGATTTAGGCGCGGGCCCGGTCACAGTCGAACTGGAATTCACCTCGCTCGGCTCCGCCGGCTATAGCCTCTCCGGTCCGGCCGGTTCGGCGCTTGAGGGGCTTGTATTGATTTACGGCAGCACCACGTCGGCCACCGGTGTCAGCGTCACCGCCACCAACGGCCTGGCCGCCATGTCGTATAATACGGTGGACACGGCCTTGGAGTTGAATACCGGGACGCTGTCCATCGAGATGGAGGCTTTCGAGGATGAAAATACGCGCCTTGAGGAAGAGATCGTCCGTCTCGAAGAGCAGGTGGCGATGTATCAGGAACAATTGCTGATCAGGTTCGCCGCGCTGGAGGCAACGATATCCAGCGTCAACACGCTGCTGGCCAGCCTGGAGGCGCAGCAGAACGCGGCCATCGCGGCGGCGGGCTGATGAACGCGCAGCACCAGAAATATCAGGCCTATGTCAACGCCACCCAGACGGTGGCGAAAACCAAGCAGGTCGTCATGCTTTATGACGGTGCCATCCGCTCCATGCAGCGCGCCCGCGAAGCTATTCTTGAGAAACGCATTGAGGACCGCTACCACGCGCTGACCAACGCGCGCGACATCGTGCTGGGCCTGCAGGGCTGCCTCGATTTTGAAAACGGCGGCGACATCGCCAGGGTGCTCTACAGCTATTACGCCACCATCGAAGGCGGCATCTATGCCATCCACCGCAACAGCACGCCGGAAGCCTGCGACGAGGTGATTGCCGAACTGAAGAAGATGCGCGACGTGTGGCATGAAATCGATCAGAATACGGGGGGCGAAGCGCACCATACGGCAGCACCGGCAACGAAGCCCGGTGAACCGCCCAAACCGGAGAATATTTCCCTGTCTGCCTAGGATTCATTATTCAGCCCGGCAGTTTTTTCCTTTCCTGCAATTTCAAAGACCTGCCGTTCCTTACCGGCCTGCCCCATAAGCCAGGCAGTATAAATAATATTTATTAATTCCAGTAATTTGACCGCTTGGCACGTCCTTTGCTGCATATGCATTGGATAACTATGCAAAGGTCGTTATGACGACGGTGACTGTAGCAACACTAGGCCTGCCCGAGGTGGTGAATGTCATTCCCGGCCGGGGTGTGGAGCTGGATGCGGCGGAAAGCTTTCTGGCGCTGCTGAATGCCGGCGCGCCGAAGCCGGAGAAGGAGCGCGGATCCGAGCCGCCGGCCGCCCCGATCGATGTGCCGTTGCCGGAACTCATTCCCCCGCCACGGCGTGAAGCGGGCGGTGTCCATGGCGAACCGGAAACGCGGACGCTGGCGGAGGATATCCTGCCGCCGGTGGAGCAAGCAGCGCCACCAGCAAAGGAAAATGCGTCTCGCCGTGCCGAATCCAATGAACATGCTCCCGCCAAAGCCTCGCCTCATACGGAGTCCCCGCCTGATGAACCGGCGGTGAACGGAAGCGATCACTCTGCTGCGACTGCCGATGCCGGTGACGCAACGGACGTGGCGCAGGGCATCCGGCGGCTGCGCGCCCGCCTGCAGCAGCAGCTTGCCCATCTCAATCAGCTGCTGCAGTCGATCATCCAGGCACTGAGCGGGCAGGCGGTTGCTGATGCAGCATTGCCGGAGGACGTCCATGCGGCATTGCAGGCACTGCATGCCGGGCAGGCCATTCCGGAGGGCGCTGAAACCACCGAACTCGCATTGTTGAAAGATATTCAGTCCATTCTGCAGCAGCTGCAGGCGCTGCAGGCATTCGGCGCGCCAGTGCCGAAAACGCCCACCGACATTCTGATTGCTGTCCCGGCACAAGATTTGATGAAAGCCGATTATCAGCTGCCCCCGCAACTGATCGATCCGGCGCAGGCGCAGGCGCTACTGGATGCGCTCGATGCCGGTATCGCAAAATTGTCGCAGCTTCTCGCAAAAAGCCCGGCTGCGGATAGTTTGGCAACCAATCCGTCCTTTGCGCCGCTCGGTGCTTTGATTAAGCAAGCCATTGCCGATCTGCGGGCGGAACTGCAGCAGTTGCAGGAAGAAAACCAGGCGCTGATCCTGCGCCTGCAGGAGAGTCTGCAGATAAGGCTTCCGCAAGGCTCTCCGGTGCTGCAGGACTTGCTGGCGCGTCAGGGCCTCGTGCTGCAGGAGAAAGTTGTCCCGCCAGCCGGATCTCCCCTCGCCGCGGATAAACCGGTCAACCTCCAGCCGGCGGCAATGACGGTTCCTCAGGATGCCGCTCCGTCTGGCGTTAACGCTCAGCCGCAGCAGACAGCAGCGGCGAATGCTGTGCCGATGGCCGGCGGTCAGCCTGATGTGGGCGGGCAGACCGGCGGCAACAGCCAGGGGCAGAACCAGCCCCTGCCGGCGCCGGCAACGCCCGCTTCCGCCGGTGCAGCCCAGAGTGCCGGTAATGCGGGGAGCCTGTCCTTCGCCCGCGTGATCGACCAGGCAGTCCAGCGCCCGCTGGTCGAGCAGGTCAGCTTCCATATCAAGACCGCCATCGCCGATGGCAGCAGCAAGATCACCATCCGTCTGGAGCCGGCTGAGCTGGGCAGGCTGGATATCCGGCTGACCATTGGTTCCGACGGCAAGACCGGAGTAATTATCACCGCCGACAACAAGCAGACACTCACCCTATTGCAGCAGGAATCGCAGGGGCTGGCGCGCGCGCTGAACGATGCCGGGCTGTCCACCGACAGCGGCAACCTGAGTTTCAACCTGCGCGGCGGCGAGCAGGAATGGACGGGGGCGGAGGGCGCGCAGGCGTCGCTGACCTACCGGAACCAGCAGCCCGAGGAAGAGGACGATGCGCTGAACGTGCTGACGCGCAGCTATGTCGTCAACCTCGCCGAGGGGCTGGACATAAAGATATAGGAGGTAGCCATGGCCATTGATGCAGTCGACAGAACCACCAGCGGCACCCGCACCACCGCCGAGGCGCGGCAGGGGCTGAGCACCAATTACCAGGATTTCCTTAAGCTCCTGACCACGCAGCTCAACAACCAGGATCCGACTTCGCCGATCGATACCAACGAAATCACGGCGCAGATCGCCATGCTGAGCCAGGTCGAACAGCAGATCAACACCAACAGTAACCTGGAGCGGCTGGTATCACTGTTCTCGATGAGCCAGACCAGCGCCGCCGTTGCCTATATCGGCAAGCAGATCGACGCGGTGGGCAACCAGGGCGAGCTCAGGGGTGGCGTGGCCCAGTTTGTCTACAATCTGCCCGCCGGCGCCCAGAGCGCCACCGTGACCATCACGGACAATGCGGGGCGGGTGGTGTTCACCGGTCCCGGCACGGCGCTCGCCGGCCGCAACCAGGTGGTGTGGCAGGGCGTCAACAGCACGACCGGCAATACCGAGCCGGACGGGGTCTACAAATTTACCGTCGCCGCCAAGGACGCAGACGGCAAGGAGATGGAAGCCACCACCTATACCACCGGCACGGTGACGGCGGTGGACAGCCAGAACGGCACCACCAGCCTGATGTTGGGCGGCAGCCTGACCGTACCGTTTGGCGACGTATTGACTGTCTATAATCCGGGTACGAATCCGGGTGCGTAACGAATTTTTTAAGGAAGGAGCAGTGTTATGAGTCTTTATGGAGCATTATACGCCGGCGTGGCTGGTCTGGACGCGCAAAGCAACAAGCTCGCCGTCATCTCCGACAACATCGCCAACGTCAACACGGTGGGATACAAGGCAGGCAGTGCCGTGTTCGAAACCCTGGTGACCGGCGCCAGCAACGTCACGGCCTACTCGCCGGGCGGCGTGCTGGGAGGCAACCGCCAGCTGGTCGATTCGCAGGGTCTGCTCACCACCACCACGTCACCGACCGATATCGCCATCTCGGGTGCTGGCTTCTTTGTCGTCAACCAGACGGCCGACAGCCTCGGGCAAGTGCTCTACACCCGCGCCGGTTCCTTCACGCAGGACGCGCAGGGCAACTTCATCAACACCGCCGGCTTCTTCCTGCAGGCCTGGCCGCTCGACCGCAATGGGCTGCTGCCGGGTGAGCCGGGCAACCTGAATACACTATCCAGCGCCAACCTGAGCAGCCTGCAGACCGTCAACGTGCAGAACCTGACCGGTACCGCCGCCGCCACCACTACCGTGGCGCTCGGCGCCAATCTCAACGCCGGACAAGTGGCGTTTCAGGGAGCGTCTGATATTGTTACCATGGATTCGTTGGATACGGATAATTTCGAGATTGCGGCCAATGACATCATCGTGCCGACTTCCGTCAATAGCATCGATAAAGGCGATCAATTAACTATCTCCACTGGTTCAGGCCTGAGCTATACGTACGAGTATGGCGGCTTCACCTTCGGCCGCAACGTGACGACGGCCGCCAACGGCGAGAGCGCCACCGCCAATTATCCGTCGGCCCCGATCGCGCTGGCGAATGATCCGCTGGCGGTGACGCTGGGCAGCAACGTTATCACGGTGACGCATGCGATGCACGGCCTGTCCACCGGGCATGTGGTCACGTTGGCCGATGTTGCCGGGCCTGACATCGAAGGCATACCGATCGCGGAAATCAATACCAGCCATGTCATTACCAGGATCGATGACAACACCTATACTATCACGGTCACCACTAACGCCACCGGCACCGATGCCGCGGCAGGCGGCGCGGCGGTCACCGAAGACCAGCGGCCTTTCGCCGGCAATATTCTGGATGCCATTACTGCATCGCAACCGTTCCTTGGCACCACGGGCACCTCCGGCTTCACCTCTGCTGGACTGACCTTCACCATCACCACCACCGCTTCGGGAACGGCGACCTTCACTTACACTTCGACGGCGCCCAACGCCCAGCTCGGCCAGTTCAATAACCTGACCAACCTGGCCAGTGCGATCAGTAACGTGAGCGGCCTGACGGCGCGCGTGGTGAACGACCGCCTTTATGTTGGCGCCACCGATGCGTCGGCGGCGGTAACCTTCGCCAACGGCTCGACCGTCGGCACCAGCGGTCCGCCCATCCAGGCGGGCATCGACTGGGTGCGCGAGCTCGGCCTGGACAATGTAGCGGCCGGTAGCGACCGCTTCCACTCGATGCAGTCGCTGGCCGACCTGGTCAACCTCTCCAGCGGTCTATCGGCCGTAGTGTCTAACCCGCTCGGCGCTGCCGACGTTACCATCAATGTCGAAGACCCTCTCGACACAATTAATTTCTCCGACGAAGCCAATGCGGGCAGCTTGCTTGGGCAACTAGGCTTGGCGGCGTCACTTAATGGCGGTGTCTTCGTGGCGCAGACCACCGGGGACCTCGGACCGGCCTACAGTCCGACAGATGCCACCTTAAACATGGCTTCCGGCAGTATCGCACCGCAATTCAGCCGCCCGGTCACGGTGTTCGACAGTTTGGGCACGCCCCATAACTTCAACGTCGCCTTTCTCAAAACCGGCATCAACACCTGGGCGGTGGAAATTTATGCGCAGCCGGAGACGGATGTGAATACGGCGCTCTCCGACGGCCTGCTGGTTTACGGCACCATCGTCTTCAACGGCGACGGCACGCTGCGCAGCGTCGACTCAGATCTTACTCAGGCGATCGACATCAACTGGACCAACGGCGCCACGGCAAGTGCCATCACCTTCGACTGGGGTACGGCGGGCCAGCCTTTCGGCACGCCCAACGCACCGGTCATCGGCCTCGCCGACGGGTTAAGCCAGTTCAACAGCGGCTACAATGTCAGCTTCGTCAACCAGAACGGCGCGCCGGTCGGCCAGTTGACGGCGATCTCGATCGACCAGGAAGGCTTCATCACCGCCAGCTACAATAACGGCGAGACGCAGCGCCTGTACAAGATCCCGCTCGCTTCCTTCAGCGACCCGAACAATCTGCGGTCGGTGTCGGGCAACGCCTTCGCCCAGTCCAATCTGTCGGGCGTTGTCAACCTGAAGCAGGCGGGCGACAGCGGCGTCGGCACGGTATCCTCCGGCGCGCTCGAGGCATCGAACGTGGAGCTGGCGCGGCAGCTGACCGACATGATTGTCGCCCAGCGCGCCTACCAGGCCAACACCAAGGTCATCTCGACGGCCGACGAGCTGCTCAGCGCGCTCGACCAGATCCTGAGATAACGGCTGGGAAGCCGCCGCCGGTTAGGTACTCCTGGCGGTGGCTTCCTGCGGTTGGCTGAGAAATCAGGGTGCCATTAACGAATTGTTTCTAATGGTAAATTCTTTTTTTATAGAGGTTGACAAGGCCTCTTAAATTATCTACTACAATGAGTGTTCATATATCTAAGGCATGGCCACATATAGTGGTTCTGTCGTTTATGGGTATGTGACGATGGTTAAAATGCAGGGTTAAAATTATTTTTGCGCAAGGATCCCCGATGAAAAAAATCGATCTTCCCTCCAAACGGATCACACCTGCTGCCGGTAAGAAGCCCACGGAAGCCGAACCGGAAATCACCAACATGATGCTGGATCCGCGCTACCTGCGCCAATCGTCCTCGCTGATTCAGGACGCGCTGCAGAAAGGCTTCGATGTGCTGCAGCTCGCCAATGGCGACATCGTCACCACCGGCACCAAAACGGTCGTGTATCAGTACACCTGGGATGAGGAGAAAGGGAAGCTGATCAAGACCAAGCCGGAGATTGGCCGCAAGTCCCGCCGCGCCGCGCCGACCATCGAGGAAGAGGAAGAAGAGTCCGAAGAGGTGTAACCTCACTGCGCGCGTTTAGTGCAGCTTTAGTTCCCCTTTGCAAAACACAAAGGATGATGGCACGATCAGTTTCGCGCTGGCGACTTTGACCGAATGCAGCTTGCCTTCGATTTCCTTTTCCCAGAAGGCGAGGAACTTATGCAACACGGGATATTGGGGGGCGATGTCCAGATCCTGCCAGACGAAGCTTTGCAGCAGGGCGGGATGATCAGGCAGATGGTAGAAAATTTCCGCCGTGGTGAGGCGGTAATCCCGAAGCATCAGCTGAAAATCACTCATGCATGCACCTCCATCTCTTATTATTATAGCGTAAAAAAGTGGCCGAATCAGCAGAAATCCGCCGGCAAAACCGATCGAAAGAGGCCAAAAAGCCGGGCTTTTTAGGCAAATTCCGGAGGCGATACGGTCTTTTTCGCTAAACATATTTACATTGCCGCCCATATGGAATATCACCATCGCCTTACGGGCAATTAGCTCAGATGGTAGAGCAGCTGACTCTTAATCAGCGGGTCGCAGGTTCGATTCCTGCATTGCCCACCAGCCTTCGCAAGCGAAGCGTGCGAAGGTTGTCGCGCCGGAGCCCATCTTTGGGCGAAGACGGGTTGTTGCCTTCAGCTGTTTCCGATCGGTCAGGCATTGGCCGGGCGGCAATGTTCCTTGTCGTGCCCTTCCTGCATACGGTATAGTTAGTGCGGTGAAGGGCATTTACATGACGGGGCATTGCCATGGCCGAGGCTAGAAAACGCATCGCCGATATTTTCAGGACGCTGGGAGCGGAACTGCCGCACGCCCGGGCAGGCAGCCTGTCCGTGCGGAATCCGGCGGATGGAAGCATCATCGCGCAACTGCCCGCCGACGATACGTCTTCGCTGCAGCAGAAGATCGTCCTCGCCCGCGCCGCCCAGCATGCGTTTGCTCCCTTAAAGCGCGCCGAGCGTGCAACTCTCCTGGAAGACCTGGCGGAAGCGCTGAAGCGCCGGCGCGAGCTGCTGGCCGAGCTGATCACGCTCGAGGGCGGCAAGTCGAAAAAGGAGGCGCTGGCCGAAGCGGACGGCTCGGCGGACGTGCTGCTCAAGACCATTAAGGACGCTACGCTGCCCGACCTGAACGGCATGATGCGCGTGAAGGAGCGCCCGCCGGCCGGCGTGGTCGGGCTCATCACCTCCTTCAATTTTCCGCTGGCGGTCGCGCACTGGACCATCGCTCCCGCGCTGCTGGCAGGCAACGCCGGGCTGTGGAAACCGTCGGAAAAGACGCCGCTGGTAGCGCTGGCCGCCAAGGCGGTATTCGACCAGGCGGCAGGACAGCACAAAGACCTGCTGCAGATCGTACTGGGGGCGGGCAATGTCGGTAAGGCGCTGGTGGCGCATGAGGAGATCGACATGGTCAGCGCCACCGGCAGCGTTGCCATGGGGCAGGCCATCAGGGCCATGCTCGCGCACAAGAAAAACAATGCCGTGAAGCCGATCCTTGAGTTGGGCGGCAATAACGGCGTCATTATCTCGGACAAGGTGACACCGGAGCATCTCGCCTGGTCGCTCACCGCCCTGCTGAACTCCTTTCTGGGCAGCACCGGCCAGCGCTGCACCAATACGCGCCGCCTGTTCGTCCACCGCACGCTCTATGATAAGGCGGTGGAGATTCTTTCGCGTCATATCGAGGCTTTCCTCGCCTCCGGCGCCAATGAGGATTACGGCTACGGTCCGCTGATCGACGCCGACGCGCATGAGCGTTTCGCCCGCGCCAAGAAACGCGTACTGGCCGAGGGCGGGAAACTGCTGTTTGGAAAACGCAGGGAAACGCCGCATGAGCAGGCCTATCATGTCGAGCCGGCGCTGGCGCTGCTGCCGTCGCAGACGGCGATTATGTTCGAGGAAACCTTCGCGCCGCTGCTCCATGTCGTGCCGTATGAAGGCGGCATTGAAAGCGCGGTGACGCTCATCAACGCGCCGGAGAATGCCGGGCTGGTCAACGGCATCTACACGCAGAATCAGGCAGAAGCTGATTATTTCGCCGCGCATAATCGCGCCGGCCACAGCGTCATCAACTCCCCCAAAGGCACCGGCACGCCCGCCTTCGGCATGGGTTTCGGCGGCAACCGGGACTCGGGCGAGGGCGAGATATTGAACAGCGCCGATCCGCTGCGGCCCTTCACCCGCGACGGCCAGTTCCGCCGCATCGCGCAGAATAAAGATATTGCGATGGAGCAGTAATCTCCGCAGCAAATGTGGGGTTAGAAAATCTTCATCTCCCCCACCTTGCACGGGTAGCAGAATTTAATTTTGCCGATGTTGGCTGCTGCGACCGGCCAGGGGCCGACGGCGGGATCGCGGTCATAGAGCGCGCCTGCCTTGCTGAAGAAGATGCCGGAGAAATCCGACGGCGCAGTAAAGGTGGCGCCGGAAGGGATTGCCACTGCCACCGCCTGGCCTTTCCGTATCGCTTCCATCTCATCGTACTGGTACACTGCGAACGCCATCTCGCCGGCCGGCTTTTTGGTGAAGTCGGCGACGCCCTGCAGTGCGTACGTTCCATCGGATCTTTTGACGATGACCGTATCGCAGCCCGGCGGCACGGAGGCAAGCGAATGGCAGGTTTTCGCCATGTAGATCATGTCGCCCTCCTGCAGTCCTTCATGCGGCAGATCGCCATAGGCGAGGCGGGGTTGCACGGCATAACGCTGGAAGATTCCGTTTTCCTTATTATAGAGCGCTACGACCTGGGTCAGTTTCAGCGTATGCAGCAGCGACAGGGTAAAGGATGCGGCGTGGTGCGGTGCTTCCGGCGCTTCATGCCGCCCGGCCTCGATGCCGACCTGGCATTCGATGTTAGGCAGCGGCGAGAGGATAGTTTTCAGCGTCTGTACCGTGACGCCTGCCGAGGCATGGGTGGAAATTGCCTCGGCCAACCCGGTCAGCACGCTGCGGATGGGCGAATCTTTCAAATCCGCGTCGCGCTTGTGATCGGTGATGCAGAGCATGTTGCCGCGTGCCGAATGGATGTCGACAATGCCGTTTATATGCCTGCCGATGGCATACAGCTCATGCGCCCGCCGGATATGATGATTGTCGGGAACGCGGCTCAGGAAATCGACCGGGATGCGGTTCATATCGGGCAGCAGCCCGCCTTTGTCATCGACGCCGCTGCGGAACATGTCACGCATTTCCTGTGACGTACCGGGATATTGCCCCAGCGCGTCAAAATACTGCCCGGCCGCCAGCGGATTGCCGATGACTGCCAGCACGTCGCCCTCCAGCTTATTGGCGGCGGAGAGCGCCATTGCCAGCAATATGCCGGCCAGTCCGGCCGGCTCGTTGCCGTGCAGCTGCGCCAGAATGGCAAAAGGCGGTCCTTTTCTCTTTCCTTTGATCAGCGCGGCGCCGGGGATGGATTTGCCACCGATCTGGGCATGGCTGCTTGATACCGCCTCGCAGACCTGCCGCAGGTCGGTAAGCGTCAGCGGGTGGGAGAAGAAGCGGGCATGGAAGCGGGCGCTGTCCGGGTGATCGGAAAAATCATCATTGAATATCGATAGTAAAAGGGCTCTCATGGGGGCATATGCTATCCGATGGAATCACAGAAGTCATCTTCGTTGGGCTGCCCGGCCCGACGCACCATTACGGCGGCCTGTCGCAGGACAATGTGGCTTCGGCCACCAACCGGGGCAACGTATCTAATCCGAAACAGGCGGCGCTGCAGGCGCTGGAGCTGGCGCGGCTGCTGAAGGGGCTGGGCGTCACCGCCGCCATCCTGCCGCCGCAGCTGCGCCCGCACCTGCCGCTCTTACGCCAGCATTTCACCGGCAGCGACGACGAGGTGATCGCGCAGGCTGCCAAACGCGCGCCGCAGTTGCTGGAAAAGGCCACGTCCTCCTCGGCGATGTGGACGGCCAATGCGGCGACTGTCGCACCGACGGTCGATTGCGCCGACGGTAAGCTGCACCTCACCACGGCCAATCTGTTTTCGCACCTGCATAGGCGCATCGAGGCGGAAGATACATACCGCACGCTGAAGGCGATATTCGAACACGTGCCGGATTGCGAAGTGCATCCGCCGCTACCAGCGTCGGCGGGACTGTATGACGAAGGCGCCGCCAACCATATGCGCCTTGCGCCGACGCAGTCGGCGCGCGGGCTGCATGTATTCGTCTATGGCGGCGAGGGCGGCAGTGCCGATCCCGAGACGGCGCGCCAGCGCCTGGCCGCGTCGCAGGCGGTGGCGAAGCAGCACCTTCTGGCGGCGGAGGAAACGCTGTTCGTGAAGCAGAATCCGGTGGTGATCGCACAAGGGGTGTTCCACAACGACGTCATCGCCGTCAGCCATGAACATTTTCTGCTGGCGCATGCGCAGTCCTACGCCAACGGCGCGGAGGATATCGATCGCATCGCCGCCGCATTCCGGCAGCTCCACCCGCGGCATGAGCTGATCGTGCGGGTGATTACGGAAGAAGAACTGTCGGTCGGGGAAGCGGTGCATACTTATTTCTTCAACAGCCAGATGGTGAGCCTGCAAACCGGCGGCATGGCAATCATCGCGCCGACGGAGGTGCAGGCGCTGTATGACGGCAAGGCGGCGCGGCTGCTGGAATCCATCCGGGAGGATGAGAGTAATCCGGTGGAGGCAGTGCATTACGTCGATCTGCGCCAGAGCATGCGAAACGGCGGCGGCCCGGCCTGCCTGCGCCTGCGCGTGCCGATGACGGAAGCGCAGATGAAAGCGTTAGGGGAGAGCGTGCGCGTGCTGGCCGATGACGTACTTCTGGCGGCACTGGAACGGCTGATCGAGGCGCGCTATCCGGACTGCCTGGCGCCGCAGGATCTGGGCGACCCGGCGCTGTACCACAACTGTCGCGCCCTGCTGGCCGAGCTCGGAGCGTTGATGCGGCTGCCGCTACTATAATATCCCCTCTCCCGCAGGCGGGAGAGGGAAAACTGGATTACAGCGAAGGCTTCGCCGGCAGCCGAGCGAAGAACCAGTCGGTGAGGGTGGGCGGCAGGCAGGAAAGCCACCAGAACGGCAGGTGCAGCGCCAGCGGAAAGGCGATGCGCGCGCGGTTCTTTTCCAGCCCGCGTGCGATGATGCGGGCGGCCTTATCGGCCTCCATCAGGAAAGGCATCGGGTAATCGTTGATGTCGGTCATTGGCGTCTTCACGTAACCCGGGCAGACGACCGACACCTCCACGCCATGCGTTCCGAGCCAGCCGCGCAGGCCTTCGCCGTAAGCGCGCACGCAGGCCTTGCTCGCGCTGTAGGCCGGGCAGCTCGGCAGTCCGCGCGTGCCCGCCAGCGAGCTGACCAGCGCGATCTGGCCGCGTTTCCGCGCTGCCATGCGCGGAATCAGCGGCTGCACCGTATTGACCACGCCGCTGATGTTGGTGGCGAAGATCTCGCGCACCTGCTCGCCGGTCTCGCCGTGAATGCCGGTGCCCGCCGAGATACCAGCATTCGCGATGACGAGATCGACCGGCTGCCCGGCGTCGATTCCCGCGAGCCACTGTTCCATGGCGATCTTGTCGGTGACGTCGAGGAGCTTTAGTTCTACCGCCGCATGCTTTTCCCGGCATGCGGCGGCCACGCGTTCCAGCCTGCTGCTATCGCGCCCCTGCAGGTGCAGCATCACGCCGGGAGCGGCATAGTGCCGCGCCAGCGCAGCCCCAAGGCCGCTGCTAGCCCCTGTTATCACAATATTTTTCGGGTTTTTCATGGAAAAGTAACCATTGGTTCCGTATACTGGAAGGGTATACAGACGGATAGAAGATAAAGCAATCACAGCAGGCAATCATGAGCAGTAAGAAATCCCTGTGCGTCTTTTGCGGCGCATCCAATAACGTTCCCAAAAAATTCCTCGATATCGGCGCCGAATTCGGCGATCTCCTCGCCAAGAACGACATCACGCTGGTTTATGGCGGCGGCGATTGCGGCGTCATGGGCGCCGTGGCCAATTCGGTCATGGGCGGCGGCGGGCATGTCACCGGCGTGTTCCCGGTCAGCCTGCGCAATATCGAGAACGAGCACCAGTCGCTTAGCGAGATCATTATCGTCGGCACCATGCATGAGCGCAAGATGACCATGTTCGAAAAATCGGACGCCTTCATCGTCTTCCCCGGCGGCTTCGGCACCATGGACGAGATGTTCGAGATCCTGACCTGGAAGATTCTGCTGCTGCACGACAAGCCGGTGGTGATTTTCAACTATCAGGGTTATTGGGATCCGCTGATCGCGCTAATGAAAAATATCATCGAGGTCGGCTTTGCGCGGCCTGAAGTGGCCACCTATTACCACGTGGTGACCGAGCTCGAGCAGATCCTCGACGTGCTCGAATTCAAAACAGTTTGACCGCCACCGTAAGCCCCTCCTGCGTGGGAATCAGCGTTGAGAAATAACGCTGCGGGTCGGCCAGCCGCTCGTTAAATAGCTGCATGGCGTGCCAGGTGGCGGGAGCGACATGCGGCGGCGGTGCCTCGAGCCCCATGCTGCCGAATAGCAGCGTATTGTCGGCGATGATCATGCCGCCTTTCCGGACATTCGTTTCCGCCCAATCCAGGTAGTCGTTGTAGCTGAGCTTATCGGCATCGATGAACACCAGGTCGAACGGTCCTTCTGCCGCAAGCTGTGGCAATACGTCATGCGCGTCGCCCGCCAGCTGCGTGATCTTCTCTTTCAGCGGCGACTGGTCGAAGAAATGCGCCGCCATCGATATATGCTCGGGTTCCTTGTCGATAGTGTAAATATGCCCGTCCTCCGGCAGTGCCGCCGCTATCCACAGGGTGGAATAGCCGGCGAGCGTCCCGATCTCGACCAACTTCTTCGCGCCGTGCAGCCCGACCAGCAATTGCAGCAGCTTTCCTTCCTCCGCCCCGATATGCATATGGATGCCGAGCTTGTGCAGGGTGGCGTCGATGCTTTTCAGCAAGCTGTCTTGCGGCGCGTAGAGCTTGCGGATATAGTCGAGGGCGAGCGTAACCTGGCGCGTCATGAGGAAGTGGATAAGGGGATGATCGGATGACCAGATTACCAGATGATCGGGTGATGATACAACCCGCTATTGATCATCCGACCACCCAATCATGGAGTCTCACTTCTCTGACCGGTCGCGAATGGATACAGCGCGCTGCCGAGGAGCGTGACGTCATAGCGCTGATGCAGCGCCACGGCCTGCCGGAAATAGTCGCCCGCGTCCTGGCAGCGCGCGGCGTCCCTCTGGACGAAGTAGAAACTTTCCTGACGCCGAGCTTAAAGGCGGCGCTGCCCGATCCTTCGCACCTGCAGGATATGGACGCAGCGGCGGAGCGCGTGGCGGCGGCTGTCATGAGTGGCGAGCGAGTCGCCATCTTCGGTGATTATGACGTGGACGGCGCCACTTCCTCGGCGCTGCTGATGCGCTATTTCCGGGCGCTGGGCGCCGAGCCCATCGTCTATATCCCCGACCGCGTGAAGGAGGGCTACGGGCCCAATGCACCGGCACTGCTGGCGCTGAAGGAATGCGGCGCTTCAGTGGTGATTACCGTTGATTGCGGCACGCTCGCCTTCGAGCCGCTGGTCGCCGCGCATCAGGCGGGGCTCGATGTCATCGTCGTCGACCACCATATCGGCGAGGTGCGTCTGCCCAAGGCGTTGGCGGTAGTCAATCCCAACCGGCTCGATGAAACCTCGCCGCACCGCCAGCTCGCCGCCGTCGGCGTGACGTTCCTGCTGGTCGTGGCGGTGAACCGGACTTTGCGCAAGACAGGATTTTTTGTAAGTCAGCGTGAACCCGACCTTCGCCAGTGGCTCGACCTGGTGGCGCTCGGCACCATCTGCGACGTGGTGCCGCTGACCGGCGTCAACCGGGCGCTGGTGGCGCAGGGCTTGAAGCTTATCGCCGGGCGGGGCAATACCGGCATGCGAACGGTGCTCGATCTCGCCAGGGTCAGCGAAAAACCCGGCGTCTATCATTGCGGTTTCGTCATCGGGCCGCGCATCAATGCGGGCGGGCGTGTCGGAAAATCCGATCTGGGCGTGCGGCTGCTGACCACGGACGATGAGGTCGAAGCGCTGGCGCTGGCCAAGGAGCTGGAGCAGCATAATGCCGAGCGCAAGGCGATCGAATCACAAGTGCTGGAAGAAGCGATGATGCAGGCCGAGGCGGTACCGCCGGAATGCCCGCTGATCCTGCTGGCGGGCAGGGGCTGGCATCAGGGCGTTATCGGCATCGTGGCCGGCCGCGTTAAGGAACGCTTCCATAAGCCCACCGCTATCGTTGCGCTGGAAAACGGTATCGGCAAGGCTTCTGCCCGCTCGGTGCCGGGGGTCGATTTCGGCGCGGCAGTAATCGCGGCGCGCGATGCGGGGCTGCTGATGGCGGGCGGCGGCCATGCCATGGCGGCGGGATTTACGGTAGAGGAAGATAAAATACCCCCCTTGAAGGAATTTTTATCGCAACGCATGCGGACAGTCATTCCGGAAACAGGTCCAATACGTCGGGTGATGCTCGATGGCACTTTGAGTATTGCCGGCGCCGTACCGGAGGTTGTGGCACGGCTGGACTGCCTGGGTCCGTTCGGGCAGGGTAATCCCGCCATCCGGCTGGCGGTACAGAACGTCATCAACCTGCGGCCCGAGCCGGTGAATGATGCGCATGTCAAAACACTGCTGATCGACCGCCTGAGCAACGCGCGACTTTCCGCCATTGCCTTCCGCGTGATGGGAACGAAGCTGGGTGAGGTGCTGCTTTCGACCCGCGGTAAGACGCTGGATGTCGCCGGGCAGTTGCGCGTGCAAGAATGGAACGGGCGGCAGCAGGTGAACCTGCTGATTGATGATGTCGCCATCGCCGCATAAGTCGGGTAAGCGGCGCATTGCAGGGTCCGGTAAATTATTCTATAAGCGGCATGATGATAGTGTTTCCTTATAGTGGCTTATTATGGTCCATGGGTGTTACCGGGCCTCGTAACATGCGGGGGGTAATGTGACTCCCCTGGCGCTCGCCCTGCATCGCTTAAAAAAGCCGAGCATTATCCCCGGGTTCGGTGTAACGCTCGCCTTTACCCTGATCTATCTGGCACTGATCGTGCTCATTCCGCTGTCGGGGTTGTTCATTAAAACGGCGACCTTGAGTTGGGGAGAATTCTGGCAGACGGTGACCAGTGATCGTATCATGCACGCCTACAAGATCAGCTTCGGCCTGTCCTTCGCGGCGGCCCTGATTAACTGCTTCTTCGGGCTGATTCTCGCCTGGGTGCTGGCGCGCTACCGCTTTCCCTTCAAGAAGATCATCGATGCCATGGTCGATCTGCCCTTTGCACTTCCCACCGCCGTGGCCGGTATCGCCTTAACCGCGCTCTATGCGCCGCGCGGCTGGATCGGGCAGTATCTCGTACCGCTTGGTATTCAGGTTGCTTTCACGCCGCTCGGCATCCTGATCGCGCTGGTGTTCGTCGGGCTGCCGTTCGTGGTGCGCACGGTCGAGCCGATTCTGCAGGATGCTGACCGCGAGGTCGAGGAGGCGGCGATGAGCCTGGGCGCGACGCGCTGGCAGACTTTCTGGCAGGTGATCCTGCCGAGCGTCATTCCGGCCTTGCTTACCGGCTTTGCCATGGCGTTTGCGCGCGCGCTCGGTGAATACGGCTCGGTTATCTTCATCGCCGGAAACATTCCCCGAGTGTCGGAGATCGTGCCGCTGGTCATCGTCATCAAGCTCGAGCAGTACGACTATGCCGGCGCCACCGCCATCGCTTCGGTGATGCTGGTCATCTCCTTCATTCTGCTGTTCATCATCAACTGGCTCCAGAAATGGACCGGCAGCCATTCGGTGCGCGCATGAGCGTGTTTGCGCGTCCGTCTCCGATCAGCGAGGCCTGGTGGATCAAGCTCCTGCTGTTGCTGACCGGTTTGAGCTTCATGGGGATACTGGTGGCGTTGCCGTTGGCGGCGATCTTCGCCGAGGCGTTTCGCCAGGGCTGGGTAGCTTACCGCGACGCGTTGGCCGATCCCTTAGCGCAATCGGCCATTCGTCTAACGCTGCTGGTGGCTGCGATCGCCGTGCCGTGCAATGTCATCTTCGGTATCGCCGCTTCCTGGGCCATTGCCAAGTTCGAATTCATCGGCAAGCGGCTGCTCATTACCTTCATCGACCTGCCGTTTTCCGTATCGCCGGTGATCGCCGGCCTGATTTATGTGCTGCTGTTCGGGGCGGAGAGCATGCTCGGAGAATTTTTCCTGAAGCATGACATCCAGATCCTCTTCGCCGTGCCGGGGCTGGTCATTGCCACCGTCTTCGTCACTTTCCCTTTCGTGGCGCGCGAGCTGATCCCGCTGATGGAAGAACAGGGCACGGAAGAAGAAGAGGCCGCGATCATGCTGGGCGCGAATGGCTGGCGCACCTTCTTCTCGGTGACGCTGCCCAACATCAAGTGGGGCCTGCTCTACGGCGTCCTGCTGTGCAATGCCCGTGCCATGGGCGAGTTCGGCGCCGTGTCGGTGGTCTCCGGCCATATCAAGGGCTTGACCAACACCATTCCGCTGCATGTCGAAATCCTCTATAATGAGTATAATTTCGTCGCTGCCTTCGCCGTGGCTTCGATACTGACCATTCTGGCGCTGGTGACGCTCTTGCTTAAGACGCTGATTGAATTTAAATTCGCCGGCGAAATAAAGGCGCAGAGAAAAGGATGACCATGCCGGCTGCCTACATACCGTTCTTTACGATTGGACTGCTGCTGCTGTCCAACATCTTCATGACGTTTGCCTGGTACGGGCATTTGAAATACCTCTCGGTGGCGCTGCCGCTGGTCGTGCTGGCCAGCTGGGGCATCGCCTTTTTCGAATATTGCTTCCAGGTACCCGCCAACCGTTACGGCTACGGGTATTTCTCGGGCGTCGAGCTGAAGGTGATCCAGGAAATAATCACGCTGCTGGTGTTTGTTGTGTTCTCGACGCTGTATCTTGGCGAGTCCGTCAAATGGAACCATTACGTAGGTTTCCTGCTGATTTGCCTCGCGGTCTATGTCATTTTCAGGAAATGGTAGCAAGGGCTGATGGGCATCGAGGTTAAAAACATCCGCAAGAATTTCGGCGACTTCGCGGCGCTGGACGACGTCAACCTGAAGGTGGATGACGGCGAGCTGGTGGCGCTGCTCGGGCCCAGCGGCTCCGGCAAGACGACGCTCTTACGCATCATTGCCGGGCTGGAATATGCCGATGCCGGGCAGGTGCTGATCGACGGCTACGAAGCGAACGACCTCAAGGTGAAGGAGCGGAAAGTCGGCTTCGTCTTCCAGCATTACGCGCTGTTCAAGCACATGACGGTGTTTGACAACGTGGCATTCGGCCTGCGTGTAAGGCCCCAGACTATCCGGCCATCGAACGATGAGATCGAGCAGCGCGTGATGGATCTCCTGAAGCTGGTGCATCTCGACCGCTTCTATGACCGCTACCCGTCGCAGCTCTCGGGCGGGCAGCGGCAGCGCGTGGCGCTGGCGCGTTCGCTGGCGGTGGAGCCGAAGCTGCTGCTGCTTGACGAGCCGTTTGGCGCTCTCGACGCCAAGGTGCGCAAGGAGTTGCGCCGCTGGCTTCGGCGCCTGCATGATGACATTCACATCACCAGCATCTTCGTTACGCATGACCAGGAGGAGGCGATGGAAGTTTCCGACCGCGTGGTGGTGATGAACGCGGGCAAGATCGAGCAGGTCGGGACGCCCGAGGAAGTGTATCACCACCCGGTCAATGGCTTCATCTACGACTTCCTCGGCAACTACAATGAGTTCGCCGGCTGGAAGGACGAGCACGGCGACATCCATCTGGCGGAAGACGATCTGTGGTCGCAGGCCTCGCAGACCACCGCGCCGCAGCCGCAGCAGGCGCGGCCGCACTGGCTGGCGCGCTACCCGGAACTGACCCAGGCGCTGCGCAAGGTGGTGCCCGGCCTGCCGCTGCCGCTGCTTGGCCCGCAGGCGGCGCGCGGCACATCGAAGATGACACGCAGCCAGATGCGCACGCTGCTCGCTGAGCGCGGCATCCCGGTGCGCGTGTTCGCCCGCCCGCATGAGATGTTCGTCACCAAGGAACCCGAGGAAGGGCAGGAGTACCTGCCGGTCGAGGTGATCCATGTCAACCCGGCGGGGTCGCTGGCCAAGATCGAGATGCAGCGCAAGAACGGCGTCGTGCTGCAGGCGGAGATTCCCAAGACCATCATCGACCAGCTGGCGATTAAAAAGGGCGAGAGAATATTCGTGCGGCCGAAGAACATCCGGGTGTTTGAATGAACCGTCAGGTGTCGGGTGTCATGCCTCAGGTAAGGGATGGTCGTCATCACCCGAATCGCGTCAGCGATTCTAGGGTGATCCAGTTTTTATATAGACTGGATTCCCCTAGAATTTTGCTGTGCAAAATTCGGGGAATGACGGATTATCACTTACCACTCGCCACGGGGAGTATCGTATGAGCTGGCAGAAGAATCTCCCCAACTACCTGACCTATTTCCGCATCGGCGTCATTCCCGCGCTGATTGTCGTTGTGTTTTTCTTCGAGGGAAGGTGGAGCGACTACGCGGCGGCGGCGCTGTTCCTGCTGGCTTCCGTCACCGACTGGCTCGATGGCTATATTGCCCGCCTGCTCAAGGCGCAGTCAAACCTGGGCCGGTTTCTCGACCCGATCGCCGACAAGCTGCTGGTGGCTACGGCGCTGCTGCTGCTGGTCTATAACGGCCGCGCCGACCTGCTGCCCGCCATCGCCATCGTTTGCCGTGAAATCCTGGTGTCTGGCCTACGCGAGTTCCTGGCTGAGCTGCGCGTCAGCATGCCGGTCTCCAAACTCGCCAAGGTCAAGACGGCGGCACAGATGGTGGCGATCCTGTTCCTGCTGCTCGGACCTGCAGGATTCTACGGCATACCGACGCAGCCCATCGGCAACTGGCTGCTGTGGGTGGCGGCGCTGTTGACGCTGATTACCGGCTACGCCTACCTCAAGACCGGCCTCAAGCACATGACCGAATCGGCGTAGGCTTTCCCGCGTTTTTCTACGTTTCCTATCGGTTTCCGAGCGTTTTTAACACGTTTCGGTAGTGTTTGTATGCGTTTTACATCGTTTAAACACGCTTGTAAGACACGGGAATAGAGGCAATCCAGAACCTTACCCTTATTCACGCGGCAAAAGACGTGACATTCTGTGACATGCCTTCAATACTTTCCTCCACCAGATTCCCTGCACCACCTCATTTTAAAGCCAGCGTGAATGGCCGGGAAGGGGGGATTTAGCCCGTCATCGCCCGAACTGCCAAAGGCAATTCTAGGACGATCCAACTTCAACGGATGGAGATGGATTCCCCTAGAATTTTTGCTCGCGCAAAAATTCGGGGATGACGAAATACCGCGCACGATTAAAATCCCTAGTTCGTCACCCATTGGCCGGGGACGAAATGCCAGCGGCCGTCCACCTGCTCCCAATGCTCGGGTTCCCACTTCGCATTGACGCGGGTTTCCAGCCAGCGGCCTTCCACCCAGACATGCTGGTTGCCGTCCCAGGACCAGTAGCCGGGCGCCCAGACAAAGCCGGTGCGGGCGGGCGGCACGGTTTCGCTGCGCGGCGGCGGCGGCGGGGTGTCGACATAGATTTCAGCGACGGCCTGGCCCAAGGCAGGCGCGGCAACGGTAGCAAAAATCAGCGCGTAGGTTGCCAGTGAGCGTGTATGCATAGGAATCTCCTTTTGCAGTGAAGGAAATTCAGCATGTTGCATCAACCATAAAAATTCGATAGGGAGGCAGGTATCGGTTTATAGGGAAATAATCAGCCTTTATTCACCAGCTGGCTGTAATCCTCCATCAGCTGCAGGCTCATGCGGCCGACGTTAAAGGACTGGTCGCCGATCTGGGAAATGGGTGTCACTTCGGCGGCGGTGCCGGTCAGAAACACTTCCGATACGTTCTTAAGCTCTTCCGGCTTGATATGGCGCTCGATTACCTGGATGCCGCGCTTCTTCGCCAGCTCGATCGCCGTGCGGCGCGTGATGCCGTCGAGGAAACAGTCGGGGGTCGGCGTATGCAGTGCGCCGTCGATGGCAAAAAACAGGTTGGCGCCGGTCGCCTCGGCGATGAAGCCGCGCCAGTCAAGCATCAGCGCATCGTCGAACCCGGCATCCTCGGCGGCGTGCTTGGACAGGGTGCAGATCATGTAGAGTCCTGCCGCCTTGCTGGCCGTCGGCGCGGTGTTGGGGGCAGGGCGCGCCCATTTGGCGTGATGGAGCCGCAGGCCGCGCTCGCGCGCTTCCTTACTGAAATAGCTCGGCCATTCCCAGACGGCGATCGCCAGGTGTATTCTGGTTTTCTGCGCCGCCACCGCCATCATCTCGCTGCCGCGCCAGGCGACGGGTCGGATATAGGCGTTCTGCAAATTCTGGCTGGCCAGCGTTTCCTGTGTCGCCCGCTCAATTTCCTCCACCGTGTAGGGAATCTTGAAGCCAAGCAGCTCGCCGGATTTGATCAGCCGCTCGCTATGCTCGCGCAGCTTGAACACCTTGCCGTTATAGGCGCGCTCGCCCTCGAACACGCAGGAGCCGTAATGCAGCCCGTGGGTCAGCACATGCACCTTGGCGTCGCGCCAGGGAATAAGTTTTCCGTCAAACCAGATATGACCGTCGCGGTCGTCGAAGGGAATCAGGCTCATATTTTTACTCTAGCATAATCGCCGACAATTGACAGCCATACGCGGATTCGCCGCGCAGGGTGGTTCGCCGGTAGCTGAAGAAATCATCTTCCTGTAAACAGGTATCGTGCGCAAGCAGATTTATCCGCGTGATGCCCGCTGATTTCAGCCGGTCCTTGACATAGGCCTTGAGGTCGAACAGGAAATGCTTGGACCGTGCGCCATGGATGAAATAGATCTGATTGCTTTCCTCCTGTAGCAGGAAGCGTTCGCGGAAGCCCGCATCCACTTCGTAAGAGCCCTGCGCGATGGCCGGGCCGATCGTTGCAGCAATGGTGTCTCGCTGCGCTCCCAGTTTTTGCATCGCCTCCAGCGTGGCTTCGACGATGCCGGCCAGCGCGCCTTTCCAACCGGCGTGCGCAGCCGCCACGACGCGGTGCCTGTCGTCCGCCAGCAGGATGGGCACGCAGTCGGCGGTGCTGACGCCGACCGCCAGTCCCGGCGTGGCGGTCACTACGGCATCGGCCTGCGGGCGGGCATCATGCGGCCAGGGAGTCGTAGCAGCGATGGCGGTTGTTCCATGCACCTGGTGCAGGCGGGCGATGCCTTTGGCGGCGCCGAGCGTATCGGCGATGCGGCGCAGGTTCTCATTGACATTTTCCGGCGAATCACCGGTGCCGTAGGCGCAGTTCAGCGAATGGTAGACCCCCCCGCTGACACCACCGGCGCGGGTGAAGAAGCCGTGGCGCACGCCTTCCGACGCTGCCAGCTGCGGACAGAGGACGGGATTTAGAATCCCTCCGGCTTGGGATGGTTGGGTTGCGCGATGCATAATACCTTGAACAAATCTCCCATCTGCTCAATCGAGACTAGCCGCTCATAGGCGGAAATCATAGCGGATTTCTGCTGCGCGGTGGCATTCCGGCACAGCTTCTGCACGCGCAGTCCCGCCCCCAGGCGGTTCAGGAACACGCCTTGCGGCACCAGCCCGTAGGTCGCTGCACCCGCTTCCATTGCCGCTGCCCGCAGGGCATCGAAATCGACATGCGCGGTGAGGTCGGCGGTGCCGGGGTCAAGCAGCAGGTCCTGGTACTGGTGCTCGCGCACGGTCTGCAGCGTATCGCCGCGCGAGCCGCCCGCGTAGCCGTAATCGATGAGGAGCGCCACACCGCCCAGGACGCGGATGTGACGGGCGATGGTGTCGGCGATGGAAATGCCTGCCTCGCAGTATTCGTAGACCATGTTACCCTCTCCGGTGGAGCGAGTGGGAAGAGAGGGGGGCATCAGGCTGGGAGCGATCGGCATGGTGACGAATGCCAGCTTGTTTTTATCGTCGAGCCCGATCATGCGCTCTTTCCATCCGTCTGCTTCATGCACGAACTGCCGGATGGGCAGCGCATCGAAGAATTCATTGGCGACCAGCAGCAAGGGCTTTTCCGGCAGTTCCTCGACGCTGACATGCCAGTTGATGTCGCGGTGCTTGCCGGCGAGCATCTCCCACTGCTTGCTTTTAAGCGTCTCGCTGACCTCCACCAGATGCACCGACACCGACTCATGGAAGCCGCTGACGTGGCGGGTGGCGCGCAGGGCATCGACCAGCAGCGTGCCGCGTCCCGGCCCGAGTTCGACCAGTGCCGCCTGCGGCTCGCCCATCAGCCGCCACTGCTCCACCAGCCATGCGCCGATCAGTTCGCCGAACACCTGGCTGATCTCCGGCGCGGTGATGAAGTCCCCCTGCACGCCGAACGGGTCCTTGCGCATGTAATAGCCGTAAACCGGGTGGGTGAGGGCGAGGGCCATGAATTCACCGATGGTAATCGGGCCCTTGGCACGGATGCGCTCTATCAGCAGTTTTTCCAGATTCATTGTCGCGCGGCGGGACTCTCTCCGGCGGTCCATGGCGAATCATAGCGCCGGAAAATCAGGTACAGGCCGAGCAGGAGCATTGGCAGGGATAAGAGCTGACCCATGGTCGCGCCGCCCCACAGGAAGCCGAGAAATGCGTCCGGCTCACGGAAACATTCGGCGACGATGCGCGAAACCGCGTAGCCGGAGAGAAATACGCCGCCCAGCATCAGCGGCTTGTCACGGGCGCGGGTGCGCTTGAGCAAAAGCATCAGTAGGGCGAACAGCAGGATGCCTTCCATCCCCGCTTCGTAGAGCTGGCTGGGGTGCCGGGGCAGCGGCCCGCCATGCGGAAACACGATGCCCCACGGGACATCAGTCACGCGGCCATAAAGCTCGCCGTTGATGAAATTGGCGATGCGGCCTAAAAACAGGCCGATGGGGGCGACGCAGGCCAGCACGTCGATCACCGGCGAAAACGGCACTTTGTGCCGCTGTGCGAAAATATAAAACGCAAGGATGAAGCCGAGCATGCCGCCATGGAACGACATGCCGCCTTCCCACAGCTGCAGGATCTGCACGGGATGGGCCAGGTAGTAGGCGGGCTTGTAGAACAGCACGTAGCCGAGCCGGCCGCCGAGTACGATGCCGAGCACCGCCCACAGCACCATGTCATCAAGCGCCTTGGGGGTCAGGCCCGGAATATGGCGCCGCCGGTTCTCCTGCATGAACAGCCACCAGCCGATCAGAATGCCTGCAATATAGGCCAGCGAGTACCAGCGGATGGCCAGCGGCCCAAGCTGCAATGCGACCGGATCGATGGCGGGGAAGGGGAGCATAGGCTTTAGGCATTAGGCATTAGGGGCGAGGGAAGCAAGATTTTTTTTCTCATCCCTAAAGCCTAATGCCTCATCCCTTAATATTCGTCCCAGGCTTTCTTTTCGGTGGGGATTGCCGTATTGAGCGGTTTGACCGCGTCGGTTGCATTGACCACCTGGTAGGTGGCGGAAATCTCGGCGCGTACTTCGGGCGATGGCTCCCCTTTGCCGGCGGAGATGACTTCACCGAAATCGCTGGGATTGAATCCCTTGCCGGCAAGGATGGCGGACTTCAGATGCTGCAGATTGGGCAGTGTGATCTTGAGGTAGGAATAAATCTTATCGCCGAAGGAGTTTTTGCCGTAGAGCAGGAGTACGACGAATTCATCCGATAAGCCGCGCGAGCCACCAGCGCTGTCGCTGCCCGGTAAGCCTGTGCTGGTCCATTTTGTCGTCATCGGCGCGGTCTTTAATGCTGCTTTTGCCATACGGCAGACACCTCAAACGCCCATTATACAGAAGACTCAGGTAATTGAAAGCAGAAACAAGGGATTAGTTTGGAAGAAGGCGGAATTTCGATCAGGGAGTTAGACCAGATCGCGACCAACGCTGCCCAGATTTGGCAGAGTATTGTTGGAGGCACTCATGGAAACAGGCGAGATCCCGTGATTTGCCAGAGCGATTTCGGCAACGGCTACGGCATTCGGACTACCGATGATTTCAGCAACTGTAACCTGACCTGGACCAAAATTCATATCGCCTCCATTTGGCATGATGCTTAAATCTCCCCGTTCCTGTAATATCATTCAATACATTTTCATAGTACCCAAAACCCCCCGCGCCAGCAAACGCTAACCCGCGCCGAAGGCCAGAATTCATAGAGCTGTCATGGAGTTGTAACGCAACTGTAACATTCGCTGTGGATAAGGTTGAGAAAACAGCCACTGCAACCCCTGATATAATAATGCAAAAAACAGGGGAAGAAAAAAGCCCAGGGATCTTAGGGGAATCAGACGCTGGTGCCGCCAACGGTCAGCGCGTCGATCAGCAGGCTGGGCTGGCCGACGCCGACCGGCACCGATTGGCCGGCCTTGCCGCAGGTGCCGATGCCGGGATCGAGCGCCATGTCGTCGCCGATGGCTTTTACCTTGGTGAGGATGTCGGGCCCGTTGCCGATCAGGGTGGCGCCTTTCAGGGGGCGGGTGATTTTCCCGTTTTCGATGAGATAGGCTTCCGAGGCGGAAAAGACGAATTTGCCCGAAGTGATGTCGACCTGCCCGCCACCGAGATGCGAGGCATAAAGCCCGCGCTTCACCGAGGCGATGATGTCCGCCGGCTTGTCCTTGCCGGAGAGCATGTAGGTGTTGGTCATGCGCGGCATGGGCTGGGCAGCGTAGCTTTCGCGCCTGCCGTTGCCGGTGGCGCGCATGTTCATCAGCCGCGCGTTGAGCCGGTCCTGGATGTAGCCGGTGAGGATGCCGTCCTCTATTAATACGGTACGTGAGGAAAGAGTGCCCTCGTCATCGATGGATAAAGAGCCGCGTCGGTTCTCCAGCGTACCGTCATCGACCACCGTCACGCCTTTGCTTGCCACCCGCTTGCCCATGAGCCCCGCGAAGGCCGACGTGCCTTTGCGGTTGAAATCGCCTTCCAACCCGTGCCCGATTGCTTCGTGCAGCAGCACGCCGCACCAGCCCGGCCCGAGCACCACCGGCATCTCGCCGGCGGGGGCGGCGACCGATTCCAGATTGACCAGCGCCTGACGTAGCGCCTCGTCAGCGAGATTCTTCCAATGTGCTTCACTGATATAATCGGCGTAACCGCCCCTTCCGCCGGCGCCCGCGGACCCGGTTTCCATGCGCCCGTCCTGCTCGGCGATCACATTGACATTGAGCCGCACCAGCGGCCGGATATCGTCGGCGATACGCCCGTCCGGCTTGATGATCCGCACCGCCTGCCACTGGCCGGAGAGCGATACCGACACCTGTTTTACGCGCGCATCCTTTTGCCGCACATAGGCATCAATCGTCTGCAGCAGTTCGACCTTCTTTTCAAAAGCGACTTCCTTCAGCGGGTTGATGTCGGGATAGAGCTGCCGGTTGGTGCCGAACGGGGGTGGATTAAGCGCATGAACCCCTGGCTGCCCCCAGTGCACGGCACGCGCGGTATCGACGGCGCGCAGAAGCGCCGCCTCGCTCAGCTCCGAGCCATGGGCATAGGCGCTGGCTTCACCGAGCACCGAACGCAGCCCGAATCCCTGCGAGGTATTAAAGCTGGCGTTTTTCAGCCGTCCGTCATCGAAGGCCAGCGCCTCCGATTGGGCATATTCAAGAAACAGTTCGCCATCATCCGTCCCCGCCAGCGCCCGGCCCACCAGTAATTCGGCGCGCGCCTTATCAAGACCGGTGCGGGCGAAGAATAATTTGTCGAGGGAAGGGGCATCCGTCATCGGGACAGCTTACAAAAAACATTGCGCTTGCGCCAAGGAAAGATTACAAAAACGTCACTGTTCTCACCGAATGATGGACTCCGAATGAGTAGCTTCCTCCGTCTCGCCGCATGGTTCCTGTGCGCGCTGCTGCCCCTCTCCCTGGCCCATGCCGGCGAAGATCACATCGCCAAGCCCTGGCAACTGGGCTTCGTTGATCCAGCCACCAGCATCATGGAGCAGCTCGACCGCGGGCACGATTACCTGCTGATTATCATCACCGGCATCTGCCTGCTGGTGCTGATGCTGCTTCTTTATATATGCCTGCGTTTCAACCGTCGCAGAAACCCGGTGCCGAGCAAGACGGCGCATAATACCCGGCTCGAGATTATCTGGACGGTGATTCCGATCCTCATCCTGGTTGTCATCGCCATCCCGAGCCTGCGCCTGCATTATTTCATGCAGCGCGTGGTCGATCCGGAGATGACCGTCAAGGTGGTGGGCTATCAATGGTACTGGCGTTATGAGTATCCCGACCAGGGTGGGTTCGGCTTCGACAGCTATATGAAAAAGGATAACGAGCTGGCGCCGGGAGAGCACCGCCTGCTCGCGGTCGACAACCGCATGGTGGTGCCTGTTAATACCAAGGTGCGGTTGCTGATTACCGGCGCCGACGTCATTCATGCCTTCGCCGTTCCCGGCTTCGGTGTGAAGAAGGACGCGGTGCCGGGGCGCCTCAACGAATCCTGGTTCGAGGCTGAGCGTACCGGCACCTTCTATGGCCAGTGTTCGGAGCTGTGCGGCGTCGGCCACGGCTTCATGCCGATCGTCATTGATGTCGTGGAGAAGGACCAGTTTACAGCCTGGGCGCGCGCGCAGCGGCAGAAAGCCGGTCTGCCGCTCGAGGTGCAGAAAGATATCGCGCCTGAGGCAGCGCCGACCGTGCCGGCAGAGCAGCAGGAAAAACCGCCGCAGGTGAAGCCGGAGCCAACCTCGCCCACGCCTGAACCCGAGCAGACCGAGCAGAAGGAACGCGCCCGGGAGCAGGGCACCGCCAAGCCTGAGGAAGGTGAATGGGAGGTCGAGCAGACCGAGGAACCCACATCACGAGAAGAGCAGGATACGCCAGCAGAGGACACCGAAAATGAGTAGCCACGATACCGTCGCCCACGACCCCCACCACACTCCCACCGGGTGGAGGCGCTGGCTGTTTTCGACCAATCACAAGGATATCGGGATCATGTACCTGATCTTTGCCGGTCTGGCCGGCATTATCGGTACGGTTTTCTCCGTGCTGCTGCGCATGCAGCTGGCGCATCCGGGCGGCGATCTGTTTGCCGACAATTACCAGCTTTATAACGTTGTCCTCAGCGCCCACGCCATCGTGATGGTGTTCTTCCTTGTCATGCCGGCACTGATCGGCGGTTTCGGCAATTTCTGCGTGCCGCTGATGATCGGCGCGCCGGACATGGCCTTCCCGCGCATGAACAACCTGAGCTTCTGGCTGCTGCCGCCTTCGTTTCTGCTGCTGCTGGCGTCGGCCTTCGTCGGCGAAGGGCCGGGCACCGGCTGGACGCTGTATCCGCCCCTGTCCAACGCCATATCGCATCCCGGCATGTCGGTTGACATGGTGATTTTCTCACTGCACCTGGCGGGTATATCGTCGGTGCTGGGCGCGATTAACTTCATCGTCACCATCTTCAACATGCGCGCCCCGGGCATGACGCTGTTCAAGATGCCGCTCTACCCGTGGGCGATCCTGGTGACGGCCTTCCTGCTGCTGCTGGCCGTGCCGGTGCTGGCGGGCGCCATCACCATGGTGCTGACCGATCGCAATTTCGGCACGCATTTCTTCAACCCGGCCGGCGGCGGCGACCCGGTGCTGTACCAGCATCTGTTCTGGTTCTTCGGGCATCCGGAGGTGTACATCCTCATCGTCCCGGGTTTCGGCATCATCAGCGAAGTGGTCTCGACCTTCTCACGCAAGCCGATCTTCGGCTATCTCGGCATGGTGCTGGCGATGTGCACGATCGGCTTCCTCGGCTTCATCGTCTGGGCGCACCATATGTTCACCGTCGGCATGACGCCGGATGCGATGGCCTATTACATGGTGGCGACCATGATCATCGCCGTGCCGACCGGTGTGAAGATTTTCTCGTGGCTGGGCACCATGTGGGGCGGCTCGATCAGCTTCGAGACGCCGATGCTGTTCGCCATTGGCTTCATCTTCCTGTTCGTGGTGGGCGGCGTCACCGGCGTCGTGCTCGCTAACGCTGCTATCGATATCCCGATGCACGATACCTATTATGTGGTGGCGCATTTCCATTATGTAATGAGTTTAGGCGCGGTGTTCGCCATCTTCGCCGGCTTCTATTACTGGCTGGGAAAGATGTCCGGCCGCCAGTACCCGGAATGGCTCGGCAAGCTGCATTTCTGGCTGTTCTTCATCGGCGCCAACCTGACCTTCTTCCCGCAGCATTTCCTGGGGTTGGCCGGCATGCCGCGCCGCATCCCCGACTATCCAGACGTTTATGCCGGCTGGAATTACGTGTCGTCGATCGGCTCCTATATCAGCGCCTTCTCCGCCGTCATCTTCCTTTACCTGGTATGGGTGACGCTGAAGAAAGGCGCCCCCTGTCCTGCCAAGCCATGGGACGGCGCCACGACGCTGGAATGGACACTGCCCAGCCCGCCGCCATTCCACACCTTCGAAACGCAGCCGGTGATTAAGTGACTAGCTTTTCTTAGCGAGGTACGAGCTTAGGAAAGCTGTCATCCCCGCGAAGGCGGGGATGACAAAGGAAGAGTATGAAAGACGAAGAATTCCAGAAGTTGCTGGCTGCTCCAGTGCCGCTGATTTTAATTCTGTCGCCGATCAAGTTGATGGCGAGGGCTGTATGTCATCTGGCGGTGTCTTTGGGTGTTTTGGCATTTGGCTGGTTTCTTTTTGATCGTTTTGGACATGGTATCGGTTGGATTATTGTCGTTCTACCATGTATTCTTTTTGGTGTGGCAGGGTTGGTTGGGCTTATACAAACAATGGGAATTTTGCTAACGATACTGCATTATGACAAAGCCAAGGTTGTTCTTAATGATATAGGTTTCTCAGTGTATGATACACGGCTAATCGAGAAAAAATATAAATGGCAAGACGTTTCGGATTTTGTTGCAGGTGGTATGGCAAGCGTAGTATTCGACGATAGCGTAAGTTACGATCCTGACCGGCCGGATGATAGTTCAAGAGTTGTACAGGATGTCGCCGGTTTGAGCGCTAAGGAACTTACCAGGCTTCTTAACCATTGGCGCACCCGTGCATTACAGAGCGGATAACATGACTTCACTCACCACTAGCCACCAGCCACTAACCACTTCCACAGTGCACGACTACGTCACGCTGATGAAGCCGGGCGTGATGTCGCTGGTCGTGTTCACCGGGCTGGCGGGGATGGTGCTGGCGCCGGGGCATATCCACCCGCTCCAGCAGCTGCTGACGCTGGCTTGCATCGCGCTCGGTTCGGGGGCAGGGGCGGCGATGAATATGTGGTACGACCGCGATATTGATGCGGTGATGAAGCGTACGCAAAAACGCCCCATCCCCGCCGGAAAAATCGCACCCGACGACGCGCTGGCCTTCGGCTGGTTCCTCGCGGCAGCTTCGGTGATGCTGATGAGCCTGGCGCTGAATACGGTCGCCGCGCTGCTGCTCGCTTTCGCCATTTTCTTTTATGTGGCGATCTACACCATGTGGCTGAAGCGCAGTACGCCGCAGAATATCGTGATCGGCGGCGCGGCGGGGGCTTTCCCGCCGGTGATCGGCTGGGCGGCGGTAACCGGCGACGTTTCCGCCTATCCGCTCATTCTTTTTCTGATCATCTTCCTGTGGACGCCGCCGCATTTCTGGGCGCTCGCGCTTTATAAGAACGAGGATTACCGGCGCGCCGGCGTGCCGATGCTGCCGGTAGTGGCGGGGCCGGACAGCACCAAACGCCAGATGATCGTCTACACCTGGCTGCTGGTGGCCTGTTCTTTAAGCCTGCCGCTGCTCGGCTTCGCGGGCTGGCTCTACACGATCAGCGCCGGCGCGCTCGGCACGCTGTTCCTGCAGCATGTCTACCAGGTCAGGCACGATGCGACGGATAAATGGCCGCGCCGCACATTTGTCTTTTCCATTTCCTATCTTTTTATGCTATTCAGCATCCTGATGCTGGATGGCTGGCTGACCCGCCACCTGTAATCGTCACTTTTTAGAAGGAGCTATCATGGATAAGCCGCTGAGCCCCGAGAATTCCCAGGCGCTGATGGACATCACCCAGAATACCATCTACCTGATGGGCGCCAGCTTCGTGCTGGGCAGCCTGTTCACGCTGTTCCTGCTGCTGGTGTTGGATTTCATCCGCCGCAACAAGACAGAAGAAAAGTCCTACTAGGCGGCCATGCCCATCGGCGACCCCCACCGCAGGCAGCGCCGCAAGAATATCGTTCTGTTGCTGTTGCTCGTGGCGCTGATCGGGCTGATTTACGCGATTTCGCTGATGAGAATGTCATCCTGAGCGCAGCGAAGCGGAGTCGAAGGATCTTTACTTCGGTGCCGCAAAGAAAGATCCTTCGACTACGGCCTTACGGCCTTCGCTCAGGATGACAGATCAAATATGCACAATAAAAACCTTACCCTTGCCCTGAACCTTGCCGCGCTGGTGGCGGGTATGCTGATGCTGGCTTTCGCGTCGGTACCGCTGTACCGGCTGTTCTGCGAGGTGACCGGTTTCGGGGGTACCACCCGGCAGGCAGCCAGTGCTCCCGGACGTGTCTTCGACCGCGAGATGAGCATCGAATTCAATGCCGATACCGACCCGGCGCTCCCGTGGAAATTCGCGCCGGGGGAGCGGCGCCTCCGCATCAGGGTGGGGGAGCAGGCGGTGACGCACTATGTGGCGGAGAATCTGACCGAGCAGCCGATCACCGGCCATGCCGTTTACAACGTGGTGCCGTTCGCGGCGGGAAGATATTTCACCAAGATAGATTGTTTTTGTTTTTCCGAACAGACGCTTGGCCCACGCCAGCGCGTCAATATGCCGGTGCTGTTCTACCTCGACCCGGCAATCATGAACGATCCGAACATGAAGGACGTCAAAACAATTACGTTGTCTTACACGTTTTTTGCGATAGAAAAAAGTGCTGGTGACTAGTGCTGGTGACTAGTGTATTTTTCACCAGCCACCAGCACTAGTCACCAGCACTCTAAGGAGAAATCATGTCCCACCAGACTCACCCCTACCATCTCGTCAACCCCAGCCCGTGGCCGGCCCTGGCGTCGCTGGCGCTGCTGCTGCTGACACTCGGCATGGCGATGTACATGCATGAATACACGCTTGGCGCTTTCATCGCGGCGGCGGGCTTCGCGCTGGTGCTCTACACCATGTATGTCTGGTGGCGCGACGTCATCCATGAGTCACGCGTCGACAAGGCGCATACCAAGGAGGTCAGCCGCGGCCTGCGCATCGGCATGGCGTTATTCATCACCTCGGAAGTACTGTTCTTCGCTGCCTTCTTCTGGGCGTTTTTCGACGCCAGCATCATCGCCCGCCAGCCGGTCACTGAAATCTGGGACGTCGAACCCGGCGCCTGGCCGCCCGAGGGCATCCATCCCTTCGATCCCTTCCACCTGCCGTTCTTCAATACGCTGATCCTGCTGCTCTCCGGCTCGACCGTGACCTGGGCGCATTACGCCATCCTCACGAACAACCGCAAGGACACCATCAAGGCGCTGTGGTACACGGTGATCCTCGGCATCCTCTTCACCGCCTGCCAGGCCTATGAATACACCCACGCCGCCTTCGGCTTCACCGACGGCATTTATGCCTCCACCTTTTACATGGCGACTGGCTTCCACGGCTTCCATGTCATCGTCGGCACCATTTTCCTTGCCGTGTGTCTGAAGCGCGCCTACGCAGGACATTTCACGCCGGAGAAGCATCTGGGGTTCGAATTCGCCGCCTGGTACTGGCATTTCGTCGACGTGGTGTGGCTGTTCCTGTTCGTGTTCGTGTATGGCGACCTGGCCAACCGGCTGATTCCCGCCTTCGAAACGATTTTCACCGGCCGCAACCTGCTGATCCTGTTCGTACTGTCGCTGATCGGCTCGGCGTATGGCGTCTGGAAGCTGATCCATAGCCGTGCTTTCGATAAGATCGCGCATTATCATTGAAACATTCCCTCCCCCGTAGGGAAGGGTTAGGGTGGGGGCATCGTTGGCGAGGACTGAGCAAATTATGCCCCCCTCCCAGCCTCCCGGCGGGGAGAGGGGAATATTCCGCTGCCCTCGCTGCGGACAAGGCAAGCTCTATAAAGGCCTGCTTGAGATGAACGATAGCTGCAGCGCCTGCGGCCTGGCGCTCTCGGCGCGCGAAGCCGGCGACGGCCCGGCCTTCTTTGCCATACTGTTCATAGGCGCGATCAGCGCCATCGGCGCTGCCGTGGTCGAAATCAAGTACGCACCGCCCTTCTGGCTGCATGCCGTCATCTGGATACCGTTTGTGATTATCGGTACAGTGCTGGGACTCCGCTTCCTAAAAGCGGCGCTGGTAGCAGCGCAGTACCGGGTGCGGCGGGAGGATTTTACGAAGTAAATGTCATTCCCGCGAAGGCGGGAATCCAGTCCTTATGAGAGACGAAAATTTAATTCCCGCAGAGCCATTGTTTCCATCAGACTTTCTTCTGAATCAAACAATGAAAAAGCATTTAAATTGTAATCATCAAGTATTTTTAGAACTTTTGTGCGCTCGTTCCATGGAATAACAAATTTCCAGCAAATATCTTGATTGGATTTATTGCGACAAAGAACTTCATCATGAGAAACAAAGTACCATTCTTTGTTTTTAAAGAGAGTGCAAATTGTATAACTGCCCTGTTGAAGAAAATGTCTTCTATGCCTCTTTGAGTAGGGTCCCCAACCAGTAATACGCGCTTCATTTCCTGACCATGTTTTGCCCCCTTCCCAATATTCACAAAATACATATATGGCGACCTTATCTTCTTTGGGTGATACGGGGGATCTAAATGCAAAATACGCTGCTACGTAAGGAGATTTTGACCAGTCAAGTAATGGGGAAGGAAATCCGTGATGCCGCAGATAAATCAGATAACTATATGCATCATGTCCCCATTTTTTCGTAACATATCCATCAGAATCAGCAGCTTGTTTATGGAACTCCTCTCGTGTAGGTAAGTGCCATCTCTTTCCGGTAAATTCTTCTATTTGATCCTGCACCCTTGAAATCAAACCGTAATATCCAGAGAATGAGACATCCTGACTTGTATTTCGTTCGAGGGTTGTAATTAATGGAAAATTGGCATTACTGTGTCCACGAAACAGTAAATTCGACACTGATTTCTTTTCCTCGGCAAGTTTATTACGCTGTGTGCGAAGTTCTGCCAACTTCGTCTCGAATTCTTCCCAATTCTTACAATCTATTTGTTCCAATCTGGTTCTCCAGATTATGATGTACTGGATTCCCGCCTGCGCGGGAATGACGAAGGAACCCGGACCCCGCAACAAGTGCGGGGATGAGGTTTACGCCTTCTTCTTCCCCTTGCCGTTGATCTTGGTCACCTTGCCCTGCTGTTCGGTAATGGCGTGCATGGCGGCGATGGCGGCGAGGTTCATGATCTCGGCCACCGAGGCGTTCATCTGCACGATCTGCGCCGGGCGTGACAGCCCCATCGTCACCGGGCCGATGGTCACGCCGTCGCCCAGTTCCTGCAGCAGATGCGCCGATACATGCGCCGTATGCAGCGCCGGCATGATCAGCACGTTGGCCGGACCGCTTAAGCGGCAGAACGGATAGAGCGCCATGATATCCTTGTTGAGCGCGACGCCCGCCGACATTTCGCCGTCATATTCGAAATCCGGCTTCATACTGTCCAGTACCTTCACCGCCTCGCGGATGCGCTCCGATTTCTCGCGCTTCGGATTGCCGAAGGTGGAATAGGATAAGAGCGCCACGCGCGGCTCATGCCCCATGCGCCTCGCCGCCCAGGCGGTGCGGATGGCGATATGGGCCAGCTGCTCAGGTGTGGGCAACTCCTGCACCGTGGTGTCGGAGCAGAACAGCGTGCGCCCCTTGGCAACGATCAGCGTCACGCCGAATAGGAATTCATTGGGGCGCGGGTCGATGACGCGCGTGATGTTCTCGAGCGACATTGTGTAGTTACGGGTGACGCCCGTCAGCATGGCGTCGCCGTGGCCGAGCGCCAGCATGCAGGAAGCGAAAATGTTGCGGTCATTCTTCACCATGCGCACCACGTCGCGGTAGAGATACCCCTGGCGCTGCAGGCGGGGGTAGAGCAGGTCGATATAAGCATCGACGTGCGGGCTGACCGCGGCGTTGGCGATCTCGATGCTTTCGTAATCATGCACGCACATTTTCTTCATCAGTTCGTGCACGCGCTCAACGCGACCGACCAGGATCGGCTTGCCGAAGCCGTTATCGCGCCACTGCACGGCGGCGCGGATGATTTTTTCCTCCTCGCCTTCGGCGAAGATCATGCGCTGCGGATGCTCCTGCACCAGGTCGTAGATGCGCTGCATCGAGTTGGCGGTGGGATCGCGCCGCGCCGCCAGTTCTTTCTTATAGGCGGAGATGTCGGCGATCGGTTTCCTGGCCACGCCCGAGAGCATCGCTGCCTGGGCAACGGCGACGGGCACGGTGGTCATCAGGCGCGGGTCGAACGGCGCGGGAATGATGTAGTCCGGGCCGAATTCCATGCGGCGCCCGCCGTAAGCCGCCGATACTTCCTCCGGAACATCCTCGCGCGCCAGGGCGGCAATGGCCTCGGCGGCGGCGATCTTCATCTCGTCATTGATCTGCGAGGCGCGGCAATCGAGCGCGCCGCGGAAGATATAGGGGAAGCCCATCACATTGTTGACCTGGTTCGGGTAATCCGAACGGCCGGTGGCGATGATGGCGTCGGGGCGCACGCTGCGTGCATCCTCGGGGCGGATTTCCGGGTCGGGGTTGGCCATGGCGAAAATGATCGGGTTCTTCGCCATTGATTTCACCATCTCCTTGGTCACGGCGTCTTTGGAAGCCAGCCCCATGAACATGTCGGCGCCTTCCAGCGCGTCGGCCAGCGTGCGCTTGTTGGTCTTGACCGCATGCGCCGACTTCCACTGGTTCATGCCCTCGGTGCGGCCTTCATAGATGACGCCGTTACGGTCGACCAGCAGCGCGTTTTCATGTCTTACACCCATGCGCTTGATCAGCTCCAGGCAGGCAATGCCCGCCGAGCCGGCGCCGAGCACCACCACCTTCACGTCCTTCAGCTTGCGGCCGGTGAGGTGTGCCGCGTTGATCAGGCCAGCGGCGGTGATGATGGCGGTGCCGTGCTGGTCGTCGTGAAAGACGGGAATATCCATCGTCTCGCGCAGGCGCTGTTCGATGATGAAGCATTCGGGCGCGGCGATGTCCTCAAGGTTGATGCCGCCCCAACTGGGGCCCAGCAGCTTTACGCAGTTGACGAACTCATCGACATCTTTGGTGTCCACCTCGACATCAATGGCGTCGATGTCGGCGAAGCGCTTGAACAGAATGGCCTTGCCTTCCATCACCGGCTTGCTGGCCAGCGCCCCGAGATTGCCGAGCCCCAGCACGGCGGTACCATTGGAAATTACGGCGACGAAATTGCCGCGGGCCGTGTAATCATAGGATTTATTCGGGTCCTTCTCGATCTCGAGGCACGGCACGGCCACGCCCGGCGAATAGCCGAGCGACAGGTCGCGCTGCGTCATCAACGGCTTCGTGGGTAGGATGGAGAGCTTGCCGGGCTTGCCTTCGGCGTGATACGCCAGCGCTTCGCGGTCGGTGATAGGATTGTCGTTGGCCATGCGGTTATCCTGCCTGCGGTTCGAGAGACGCCGCTGTTTTTGTGCACTGCAACATAAGTGTATGATTTTTCACGGCGAACTGCTTTATTCCCATACGGAACGCCAGAAGGCAAGGGAAATCTGCATGTTTCAGGTAGTAGTTACTTTCTTAAGAACGGGCCTTCATCGAGGTGGATATGGAGTTCCGTAGCCAGTTCCCGAAATAGGGCAGGAAGATTTATCCGCAGAATTTGTACTTGAGTTTCCCATCCCCCTTGTGGAGGCGGTACGCCATGTCGTTTTGCTTCATTAATCCACTGTGCCTGCAGTTCACATAGATGGAGTGCGCCTTCTAAAGCAACTCTTTGCGCTCCACCCGGTAGATTTCCATCGCGCATGTGAGAGAGCGTATCAAGCACTTGCTGATACCGTTCGGATGAATACCAGATTTGAGATGGAACGGTATCTCCATCTTCCAAAAAGGAGGTTGCAGGCTCCTTGCCCAATCCCACCATGGCTTTCAACTCTTCCTCAAACGTTCTGTCCGGTCTAAGCTTAGTAGCTAAAATAGCTTGGGAGATATCTTGTAAAGATCGGCGTGGTTGTTTTTGAAAAGGCATATGACTCATAGTGTGTCGTCGGTTTCCATTGTAAATGGAGCAAACCCGAATATACTTGGCTTTCCCATTAATGAAAGTTAATTCATGACTGCCCTTGTGCAAGAAAAAGCAAAGGAAGACTGGGCCAACGCCACCCCGGCGATGGCCCAGTACCTGAAGCTTAAAGGCGAGCACCCGGATTACCTGCTGTTCTACCGCATGGGGGACTTTTATGAGCTGTTCTTCGACGATGCGGTGAAAGCTTCGTCCATTCTTGACATTGCGCTGACCAAGCGCGGCAAGCATGCCGGCGAGGACGTGCCGATGTGCGGTGTGCCGGTGCATAGTCATGATGTGTATCTAGAGCGGCTGATCCAGGGGGGCTGCAAGGTCGCCATCTGCGAGCAGCTGGAAGACCCGGCCGAGGCCAAGAAGCGCGGCTACAAGGCGGTGGTGCACCGCGATGTGGTGCGCATCGTTACGCCCGGCACGCTGACCGAGGAGACGCTGCTCGACGCCAGGCGGTCGAATTACCTGGCGGCGCTGGTCGACAGAGATAGCATGCTGGCGCTTTCCTGGCTCGATATTTCGACCGGCGAGTTCCATGTCGCCACCCCGACGCGCACAACGCTTGCCGCCGAACTGGCGCGCATCGCCCCGCGTGAGCTCTTAGTGCCGGAGGGGATGCAGAACTTACCGCAGCTCGATGACTGGAAAAACATTCTGACCGTACAGCCGCCAAGCGTGTTCGATCCGCGCCGTGCCGAACGCTGCCTCAAGGAGGTGTATGCTGTTACTTCGCTCGATGTGTTCGGTACATTTGACGCAGCGCAGGTATCGGCCTGTGGTGCGCTGGTCGACTATGTCAAGCTGACGCAGAAATCGGAGCTGCCGCGCCTCGACCCGCCAAAGAGCCAGCAGGCCGGCGGGCATATGCTTATCGACGCCGCGACGCAGCGCAACCTGGAGCTGATGGTAACCCTCTCCGGCGAGAAGCGCGGCAGCCTGTTCCATACCATCGATGAAACCATTACCTCCGCCGGGGCACGGTTGCTGGCCAGCTGGTTGCTGGCGCCTTCCACCCATGTACCGCTCATCCGCGCCCGCCACGCTCAGGTAGGGTATTTTGTGGAGGCGGAGACGCTGCGCATGGAGGTGCGCGCGCAGCTGCAATCCTGCCCCGACATCGAGCGGGCACTGTCGCGTCTTGCCTTGAACCGCGGCGGGCCACGCGACATGCTTGCCATCATGGAAGGGCTGCAGGCGGCGCACCTGGTGCGCGTGCAGCTCGAAAAGCAGGAAGCGGAGCCGCCGGACGAACTGCTCTCCCTGCGCGATCGCTTAAGCGGTCATGAGGAACTGGTGGCAACACTCAGGGCCGCCCTGAAGCCTGATGGCGGACTTCTGGCGCGCGACGGCAATTTTGTCGCCGACGGCTACTCGGCAGCGCTCGACGAGCTGCGCTCCCTGCGCGACGAAAGCAAGCGGCTGATTGCCAACCTGCAGCAGAAATACGCGCAGGCAACCGGCATCGGCAGCCTGAAGATCCGCTTTAACAACGTGCTCGGCTATTACATCGAGATCACGCAGACGCATCAGAGCAAGGTGCTGGAGAGCTTCATCCACCGCCAGACGCTGGTGGGCAGCCTGCGCTATACCACGGTAGAGCTGTCAGAGCTGGAGCGCAAAATCGGCGAGGCGGCCGACCGCGCGTTGAAACTGGAGCTGGAGATTTTCGCCGAGCTGGCGGAGGATATCCGCACCGCCCGCGAGCGCATCGTCGATACGGCGCGCGCGCTGGCATCCATCGATGTTTTTGCGGCGCTGGCCGAGCTGGCGGTCAAGCGGTATTACGTGCGTCCCGAAATCGAGGACACCCTGGCCTTCGACATCCGGGAGGGGCGTCATCCGGTGGTAGAGGCGAGTCTGGCTAGGACCACGCATGAACCGTTCGTCGCCAATGACTGCAATCTGGAGCCCGCGCAGCGCCTGTGGCTGCTAACCGGCCCCAACATGGCGGGCAAAAGCACCTTCCTGCGCCAGAACGCGCTGATTGCCATTCTCGCCCAGATGGGATCGTTCGTTCCCGCCGAGGCGGCTACCATCGGCATCGTCGATGCGCTGTTCTCGCGCGTCGGCGCGGCGGATGATCTGGCGCGCGGGCGCTCGACCTTCATGGTCGAGATGGTCGAAACCGCTGCCATCCTGCACCAGGCCACGGAGCGCTCGCTGGTCATTCTCGACGAGATCGGTCGCGGCACGGCGACCTTCGACGGGCTCTCGATCGCCTGGGCGACCATCGAGCATCTGCATAACGCCATACGCTGCCGCGCGCTGTTCGCCACCCATTACCACGAGTTGACCGGCCTGACCGACAGCCTCGATGCGCTTGCCTGCCACAGCATGAAGGTCAAGGAGTGGAAAGGTACGCTGGTCTTCCTGCATGAAGTGGCATCCGGTGCTGCCGACCGCTCCTACGGCATCCATGTCGCCAAGCTGGCCGGGCTGCCAGCCCCGGTCATCGTCCGCGCCGGGGAGATACTGCACCAGTTGGAGCAGCAGCCGGTAGGGGCGTCGCATCTACCGGCCAGCCTGCCGCTCTTCTCCTATGCGCCGGCTCAGGAAAGCAATGTGCTGCGGGATGAGCTGGCTGCGCTGGTGCCTGACGCACTAACCCCCATGCAAGCACTTGAGATATTATATAAATTAAAGAAACTTGCCAGCGCTTAGGTGGAGTTCTATAATTCACATTCCAGGCGCGTGTAAAATTAAAAACCACATCCCATGTCGCAGAAATCCATCCTGCTCATCATCAGCGGCTCGATCGCTGCCTATAAGTCGCTCGACCTGATCCGCAGGCTGACCGAGCGCGGCATCGAGGTGCGCTGCATCCTGACCAGGGGCGGGGAGCAGTTCGTGACACCGCTCTCCATCGCTTCGCTGACCGGCACCCCCGTCTATCAGGAGCTGTTCTCACTGAAGGACGAAACCGAGATGGGGCATATTAGGCTGTCGCGCGAGGCCGACCTGATCGTGGTGGCGCCCGCCTCGGCTGACCTCATCGCCAAAATGGCACAGGGTTATGCCGATGACCTGGCGAGCACTACCCTGCTGGCCAGCAATAAAACCATCCTTGTGGCACCGGCGATGAATACGCGGATGTGGCAGCACCCGGCTGTGGTGCGCAACGTGAAGCAGATCGCCGCCGATGGCTGCCGAATCATCGAGCCGGGTGCCGGCATGCTGGCCTGCGGCGAGATTGGCGCCGGGCGCATGGCCGAGCCGGAAGTGATACTGGAAGCGATTCTAGCGCATTTCAACGCGGCACAGCCTTTGAAGGGCATTAAGGCACTGGTGACCAGCGGGCCGACGCATGAGGACATCGACCCGGTGCGCTATATCGGCAACCGCTCCTCCGGGCGTCAGGGGCACGCCATCGCCGCCGCGCTGGCGCGTCAGGGGGCGGAGGTAATACTCGTTACCGGCCCGACAGAGATGGCCGATCCCGCGGGCGTCACCGTGAAAAAAGTGACCTCGGCGCGACAGATGCTGGAAGCCTGTGAAAAATCCCTGCCCGTCGATGTCGCGGTGTGCGCGGCGGCAGTGGGTGACTGGCGGGCGGAATCGACTGCCGCCCATAAACTCAAGAAACGCGGTGGCGAATCAACGGCGCTGGTGTTGGTCGAGAATACGGACATTTTGCATGCCATCGCCACGCATCCGAAGAAACGCCCGGCGCTGGTCGTCGGTTTCGCTGCCGAAACGGGGGCGCTGCTGAAGAACGCCACCGATAAGCGCCGGCGCAAGGGCGCCGACTGGATCGTAGCCAATGACGTTTCGGACGGAAAGGTGTTCGGCGCCGGGGACAATGAAGTGACGCTGGTGACCGCCAAGGGAGCCGAGCCCTGGCCGCTGATGTCCAAGGAGGCAGTGGCGGAACGGTTGGTGGAGAGAATTGCTGGGTATTTAAAGAGAAAAAAGTGATTGGACCGTCATTGCGAGCGCTCATCGCTACGGCTCCTCACAATGACGGGTTCTGAAGAAGAAAGATGATGGTACAGGTTCAATTATTACAACTTCCTCACGGGCGCGACCTGCCGCTGCCTTCCTATGCAACGCTGCACAGCGCCGGGATGGATCTGATGGCGGCAATCGATGCGGAGATGGTGATCCAGCCGGGCGAGCGCGCGCTCATTCGCACCGGCATTGCCATCGCATTGCCCGACGGATACGAGGCGCAGATACGCCCGCGCTCCGGGCTGGCACTGAAACACGGCATTTCACTGGTCAACACCCCCGGTACGATCGATGCCGATTACCGCGGCGAGATCAAGGTATTGCTTATTAATCTCGGGCAGGAGAGCTTTACGGTCACGCGCGGCATGCGCATCGCGCAGATGGTGGTGGCACCGGTATCGCGCGTATCGTTTTCAGTCGTTGAATCGCTGGAGGAAACGCAACGCGCCGACGGCGGTTTCGGCTCGACGGGCGTAAAAGCGGTAGCCGAAGCATGATGTTATCGAAGAAATTATTCTACGCCGTCGAAGCGGTTTTATATATTGCCTATAATGCCGGGCGGGGGCCGATTGCCAGCCGCGACATTGCGGCGAAACAGGGCCTTCCGCCGCGTTATCTCGAGCAGCTGATGCAGCGGCTGGTGCGTGCCGGTATTCTGCGCGGCGTGCGCGGACCGCATGGCGGTTACCTGCTGGCCCGGGAGCGCCGCCGCATCACGGTCGGTGATATCTGCGAATGCCTGAATGAGGAGAAGGATGAGACGGCACAGAAAGCATATGGCGGCACCCCGCTGGGCAGCCGCATCGTGGCTCCGGTATGGGACGCGGCGCAGGCACAGACGATGAATTATCTAAAACAGATCAACCTGGCCGATCTCTGCGAGCAGGCCGCCGCCGGCAATATCCGCAGGGATTCGGAGGAAAGAATGGATTTTGCTATTTAACCCACTTGTCATTCCGGGCGAATGCGAGGAATCTGTTTAAGCATGTCCCTCGCATGCATTCGGAATGACAAATAAGAAAAAGGAGTTCTTATGACCGCCACCGCTAAAATCGCTCCCGTCGAGCTTGACCGCCCCGGCCGCGGACGCGTGTATGACAATATCCTCGCCACCATCGGCAATACGCCGCTAATCCGGCTGCACCGCACGGCGCATGAGGCGGGGTGCGTAGCCGATATCCTGGTCAAAGCGGAGTTTTTCAACCCGCTTTCCTCGGTCAAGGATCGTATTGCGCTTTCCATGGTCGAGGCGGCGGAAGCCTCCGGCAAAATTACGCCGAAGACCGTGCTGGTCGAGCCGACTTCGGGCAATACCGGCATCGCGCTCGCCTTCGTCTGCGCGGCCAAGGGGTATAATCTTATCCTCACCATGCCGGAAAGCATGTCGATGGAGCGGCGCAAGATGCTGAAGTTTCTGGGAGCCCAACTAGAATTGACGCCCGCCGCCAAGGGAATGCGCGGCGCCATCGAGCGCGCCGAGGAAATCCTGTCCTCCAATCCCGACGCGCTGATACTGCAGCAGTTCAAGAACGCCGCCAATCCGGAGATTCACCGCCGTACCACCGCCGAGGAGGTATGGACCGATACCGGCGGCAAAGTCGATGTGTTCATTACCGGCGTCGGCACCGGCGGCTCCCTTACGGGCGTGGCGCAGGTTCTGAAAGCCAAGAAGCCTTCCGTGAAAATCATTGCCGTTGAACCGGAAGATTCGCCGGTGCTCTCGGGCGGCAAGCCGGGCCCGCACAAGATCCAGGGCATCGGGGCCGGCTTCGTGCCCGATATCCTGCAGCAGGAACTGATCGACGAAGTGGTCACCATCGGCAACGAAACGGCGTTCGCCACTTCGCGCAAGGTGGCGAGGCTCGAAGGCATGCCGGTCGGCATCTCGTCCGGCGCCACCATCGCCGCCGCGCTCGAAGTCGGCGCCCGCCCGGAGATGAAGGGCAAGACGATTGTAGTGATCGCAGCGTCCAGCGCGGAGCGCTATCTCTCCACGGATTTGTTCGCGGAGTAGAAAGTTGGCAGTCGGCAGTTGGCAGTTGGCAGATAAAAAAGCAGGAACTGCAAACTGCAAACTGCAAACTGACCATCTGCGGCGCTATGCTCGCCATATCGTGCTGCCGGAGATCGGCGAGGAGGGGCAGAAAAAGCTGCTTTCCTCCACCGTCCTGGTGATCGGGGCAGGGGGGTTGGGCAGCAGCGTGCTGGCCAATCTGGCGGCATCGGGGGTCGGCAGGCTCGGCATTGTCGAGCCGGACCGCGTGGAATTATCGAATCTGCAGCGCCAGATGCTGTTCGAAACGGCCGATATCGGCCGTTTCAAGGCCGAGGCGGCGCGCGATCGCATCGGGGAAATCAATCCGGATTGCGCGCTGGAGCTGTTCCTTGAGCGCCTGAACGGGCAGAATGCACGCGATTGGATACGGAACTTTGACCTTGTGATCGATTGCAGCGACAATTTTCCGACGCGTTTTGCACTCAATGATGCCTGTTTTCAGGAGAAAAAGACGCTGATTTCGGCAGCGATTTCGGGATTTTCCGCTCAGATTTCCACCTTCAAGGCGCATCTGGGGGCGCCGCATCCCTGCTATCGCTGTCTGGTGCCGGGGGTTCCGGAGCGCGAGCGCAGCTGCGAACAGGAGGGCATCATCGGGCCCCTGGCGGCGGTGATGGGCAGCCTGCAGGCACTTGAAGCCATCAAGGAACTGCTGGCCATCGGCGAGTCGCTGTCCGGTTCGCTGCTTGTCATGGACGCGCTCTTCTCCGAGATTCGCAGGGTCACCCTTCCGCGCGATCCGGGCTGCCCATTACATCCTTGAAAGAAGTGGAGACGGGGGTTAACTATAACCCATGTCGCTAAAGCGTTGTATTTGTGCCTTGATGGCGCTGGCCTTCAGCATGTCGCTGATGCTGCCGGTACTGGCTGCGACAGGCACTGTCACGGGGCTCAAGCTGCCGCGCTTCGTGTCCATCCGGCCGGATGAGGCCAACGTGCGCACCGGCCCCGGCACGCGTTATCCCATCCAGTGGGTGTATCGCCGCGCCGGCATGCCGGTCGAGATCATCGAGGAATACGATACATGGCGCAAGATACGCGATGCCGAGGGTACAACCGGCTGGGTGCATAAGAGTATGCTCGAGGGCACGCGCATGGTGATGATCCGCGGTAAGGAGCCGCGTGTCATGCGCATCGACGCCGATCCGTCGTCCAAGCCGCTGCTGAAAGCCGAGCCAAAGGTCATCGCCCATCTGGTTGAATGCCAGAAGGATTGGTGCCGGATTCAGGTGTCGGCGCGCAAGGGCTGGATCGAAAAACGCTACCTCTGGGGCGTGTATCCGGAAGAACTCATCGACTGAACTACGTTGAACTTTGAAAAGGAGAATTTATGCGTACCTCTCTCTTCGCTTTTGCCGCCGTCTTATCCCTGCCGGTTACCGCGCACGCGGCTGCGGAACGATACATGCTCGATCCGAGCCATACCAACGTACTGTGGCACGCCAACCATATGGGGTTTTCCACCCCCTCGGGCAAGTTTACTGATGTCACCGGCACACTGATGCTTGATGAGCAGGATCCGTCGCAAAGCAGCCTCGAAGTGACGGTGAAACCGGGCAGCGTCCTCACCGGCATTCCGAAGTTCGACGATCACCTGAAGGGTCCCGATTTTTTCAATGTGGAAAAACATCCCGCCGCCACCTTCAAGAGTTCACGCGTGGAAGTGACGGGGAAGGAAACGGCGAAGGTGCATGGCGACTTCACCCTGTTGGGCAAGACCATGCCGCTCGTGCTGGACGTCAAGCTGAACAAAATCGGTGAGAACCCAATGAGCAAGGTCAAGACGGCCGGCTTTTCGGCCACCGGCACCGTGGTGCGCTCGCAGTACGGCATGAATTACGGTCTGCCAATGGTCGGAGATGAAGTAAAGCTCACCATCGAGGCGGAAGCGACGAAGGCGGAGTAATCCCCTCCCCCTACGGGGGAGGGGTTAGGCCGCCTTCAGCGAGTTGTTGCTGGTGATGAAGGCGTGATAGGGCAGCTTCTGGATGTGGGCGAACAGCACCAGCGAGGTAACGACGAATACCACCAGCGACGACAGGAAATAGCCGTAGCCGTAATAGGGGAAGCCGAGTTCGATGCTGACCAGAGTGAAGGCGGCGTTGGCGGCCAGATAAATGCCCTGCAGCCACAGTGCGGTCTTCCGGCAGTCGAAATAGGACAGGATAATCAGCTCGAACAGCAGCAGCACGTGGAAGAATGCGCCAAGCGTGCCCAGACGAAAGATGCCGATCTGCAGGTAGTTGATGTTGAGCCACGCGAACAGCTGCGCCGCGGTCAAGATGCAGACCAGCGTGATGGTGCCCTGCACGACGAAGAAATTGCGGGCGCTGGCGAGAATGGTGCCGAGAATTTTCTGATGATTCTCGCGGATGGTTGCCAGGGGTTTGTGATCCAGGATGTCGTGGTAGAAGCGCTGGTAGCGACGGAAAAAGTTGGTCTCGATGCTGTACATGAAAATCGCCATGGCGGGCACGATGGTGAGATAGGCCAGGAACATGGCGCTGTCGTAATCGGGGTAATGCACCATCCTGCTTGGCGTCATAACGGCTTCCGGCGCATACAACCACATCAGCCATTTGTCGATCCAGATGGCCGCGTTGTAGAAGAAGCTGCCGAGCGCGAGTTCCCAGTATTTGCGGTAGTATAGCTTCAGATCGGTGCGCTTTACCAGCCGGTAGGGATATTCGGCGAGGATCCTGCCGATCAGCGAGAAAGCGATCCAGGCCAGACCGATATTGAACCCGCAGAGCATACCGGCGGCGCCATACGGCACCTTCAGCGCTTCCTCGAACAGCACGCCGAGCAGCATGCCGACGCCAAAAGAGCGCGTGACTGCCTTGTAATCCTTGAGCGCGGTCATGTAGACGCCGAGCAGCCAGATGGGGGTGATGAGGAACAGGTTGGCCATCGACGCCAGCCGCATGCCGATGGTCATCTCGGTGTACCAGCCGTAGTAGAGCAGCGCGAAGGGCAGCAGGATGGCGTATTGCAGGGCGAGGCTGACAAGCATCACGGTGGGGGTGTGCGTGACGTTCCGGCTGTGGATGCTGTCGGCGAGATAGCGGGTGATGACCATGTAGGTCGGCGCCGAGAGCATCAGCGAGAAGCCGAAGTTGTAAACGACCACGATGCGGAAATCGATCAGCGTCTGCACCGAGAAATAATCGGAGTAGAACAGCGTCACCCCGCCCAGCGCCAGCACGGTGAACAGCCAGGGCCCGGCGGCGGCGAGGGTAGCGTGCAGGTAGGCGCGCGAGATGCCCAGCAGGTCATCCTTGCTGGTCAGGCGGGTGAGAGCGAATCCGATGCCGGCCATAAATATATTTCCTTATCTTGTTTCTCCCTCTCCCATGTATGGGAGAGGGTCGGGGTGAGGGCGTTTCCTTAGCGAAATCAAGTGCCCTCACCCTAACCCTCTCCCGCTTGCGGGAGAGGGGATGAGTTGGTTACATGCATGTCGCATACAGGCCGTGATAGGCCAGATGCTGATCCCGTTTGTTATAATAAAGCGCGACGCGCTGGCGTATCGCTTCGCCGCAGCGCTGATAGAAATCGCGGTCCGACAGCAGTTTCAGCACTCCCTCGGCCAGCGCCTGCGGGTTGGAGAGCGGCACGATAATACCGCCGGCACCGAGCCTTGGATGCTCATCCGGCTTGCCGAGCACCATTTCGCGGCAGGCTCCGACATCGGTTGCCACGGTCGGCACGCCGCAGGCGCCCGCTTCCAGAATGACCAGCGGCTGCGCCTCGCTGATGCTGCTGATGACGATTACGTCGATTTCCGGCAGATAGTCGTCGATATTGACCCGGCCGGTGAAGGTGACGCAGTGCTGCAGGGCGAAATAGTCCACCATCGCCTGGCACTCGCGTACGTATTCCGGGTCTTCGTCCAGCGGGCCGATGACCAGGGCGCGCAAATCGGGCAGCGACTGGCTGAGCGTAGCGGTAGCGCGCAGGAAGTTCTTGATGTCCTTGATCGGCACGACGCGTCCGATCAGTGCAATGGTCGGGCGCGTATGCGGCTGACGGGGCAGCGCGCCATAACGCTCGGTATCGATGCCGTTGGGAATGATGCGCATGCGTGTTGCGTCGGCGCCATCTGCCAGTTGCGCCTGCTGATTGCCGGCGAACAGGGTGACGATATGATCGCACGCCTCGTAGCAGATGCGCGAATAGTTGGTGAAGGTATCGATCCATAGATCGCGCAGGTTCTGACGGGTGCGGTCGATGGTAAGCGCTTTCGACGCGGTTTCTTCAAGCCAGTCGGCTGAGGCGATCTCGATGCGCCGTTCATTGGTGTAGATGCCGTGCTCAGTCAGCGTTACGGTGTGACCGGTCTCGATTTTGGCACGCGCGCCCAGCAGACCCGCGTAACCGGTGCTGAGTGCATGGTAGCACTTCGCTTCCGGAAGCTCGGCCAGCAGCAGTGAGCTTAACCCGCCCATCAGAGCCCGCCAGGACCAGAAATAATCGAGCATCGAGCTCTCGGCGAAATCCCCTTCATACATCTCGGTGATCAGTTCCCACGCTTCTTCGCTGTCGAGCAGGACGCGGCTGCCGAGTTTTTTACGGTAGGGCCGGATGACCTCCATGATGCGCTGCAGATCGCGCAAGGAGGCTTCGCCGGTGGTCAGTCGGATCAGCGGCTGCTTCAGCGCTGCGAATAATGCTTCCGCTTCCGCACGGGGGAGGGCGGAGCCTACGGGCAGCTGCTGCAGATGCAGGGTGGTCAGGCCGCTGACGTTGCCGGGCAGCTGATAGCGCAGCTCCGGCTGCTCGTCGCGCGGCAGGATCGAGACGATATGGAAGGTCAGATGGTCCTGACGCGTGATCAACTCATGCGTCCAGGCCGATACGCCGCCGGGGACATATGGGTACGTGCCTTCCAGTATCAGACATACGTCGGGTTTACTCATGCTCTGCCTCCTGACCATAGCTGCAGTGCATCTTGCAGAGGGGAGACTGGCCCATCCGCTACCGGCTTCGGCAACGCGGTGCGGTAGCGGCGCAGTGTTTCGTACTCGCCGCAGGCGAACAACGCCTCGCTGTACCACTGCGATATGGTGTCGGTGAGGTAGCCCCGCTCGATGCACTGGAACAGCCAGTCGCGAGCTTTTTCATATGCCTGGTCGCGCATCAGGATGCGTCCGACCCGGCCCCGCACTTCGGCGTTGCCCGGAACGATGTGGAGATACTCCTTATAGTATTCCAGCGCCTTACGCCGGTTGATCTGTTCGCGGTCGATATCGAGCAGGCCGGTATAAGCATAATCATCATAGTGTTCGGCCAGCGCCAGCAGCACCACGTAATCGCCGGGATGCCGTTCCTTGAGCTGGGTCAGCTGCATCAGGCGCGACAGGAAATGCGATTCGATCTTGGTAATGGCGGTGGCCGCCTGCACGCGGATCATGTTGCTCGGGTCGTTAAGCGCTTTTTTGAAGGCGGGAGCGAAATGCGGATGGAAGTTCGAAGTCATCTTGGACAGCGCCTGGCGCTTCTGGGCCTCGTTGCCAAATGTCATCACATCCAGAAACGGAATGACGCTGTAGCTCTTGGCCGACTCGTCACGGCCGACGCGGATATCGTTATAGATGCGCTCTCCCTGAGTCTGGCGCTGGCTCGGGAAGATACTCTCGAACCATTCGGAAAAGGGCAGGGCATAATAGGCCAGCCAGTCATGCATCATCACCGCCAGCATGACGCCGCCGGCGCCGAACGGTCCGGTCAGCGCCACGGTCAGCGCCAGCAGCACGGCGAAGCGGTTTTCGCGATCGCTGCCCATCAGCAGGCGGGCATAGGCGGCAAGGATCCCGACGATGGCCAGATGCAGCAGCAGCCCGGCGAGCGGCTGCAGCTTTCCGTTCAGCATCCAGTACAGCAGCAGGTTTTCTACCACCAGCACGACGGCGGCGGCGATGAAGACGGCCAGGCCCCCCGGCTTCAGCCGGTGCACTTCATGCACGTCCGATGCACGCAAATAGGATTCGATTTCAGGCGGCGCGTTTTTCATAGACGGTCTGTACGGAGCAGGTGAACTCGGCGTGGCGGTCGATGTGTGCGATACGCTCGGCAAGGGCGGCGCGGATTTTGGTCAGCACTATGTCGGCACCGCTGCGCCCGGTTGCCGGGAGCACGATAGCATATTCCTCTCGCGTCTCCTGGGTATCGAAGGCCAGGTCGATGTTGCGCAGCACGCTGTCGACAGCGTCCGACAATGCCCGCGCCATACGCGTGCGTGTCGCCTCGTCGAACTGATCGAGGTTGATAAGCCGCACCCCGATCATGGATACATCGAAGCCCATGCGCTGCGCCAGCGAAGTAAGATAGTCGGTGTGGCGCCGGAAATAACTGCCGGTGAGCAGGTGATGGTCGGGATTGACAATGCTGCCTTCCTTCGCCTGCTGATAGCGGCGCGCGTTGACGATCGCCATCCCGGCCCATTCGCAGATAGCGCCAAATGCCTCAATGCTGCTTAAATGCAGGTCGGAGAAGCGCATCTTCTCGATCTTGAGCATGCCCACCACCTCGCCGCTGGCGCGATCGATCAGCGGCCCGGCCAGGATGCCCTGGCCGGAAAGCAGCTGCTCATGATTGGCATTGGCGACGCAGAGAATTTCCTGCCGGCCGACGATGGCCTCATACAGCGCACTGCCGGTGCCGAAGTGGCGCAGATGGGAATCCTCTTCCTTCCAGCCATGCATCAGTGTGGCATCCAGGCCGTTGCCGCTTAGACCATAGATGGAAAACTGCTCGGGATAGAGAGAACTGCCGACCAGCTCCTCGATGCCTTTCAGCACTTCGAGCGGACGCAGCGTTTCCATGGCGCGTGCCGCGCGGTAGACCGACAGCGACGAGCGCAGCTGACCGGCCATGCGCAGCTCGAGCTGGTCCTTGAGATCCTTGACCCACTGGTAGGACTGAGCAATACTCTGCTCGCGCGTTTCCGCGTCCTGCACCGCTTTCTCCAGCCGGTCGCGCTCGCGGATGTGCATCTGGCGTAGTTCCCCGAATGCCACCGCCGAGATCAGCCACAACAGCGGCAGCTTCAGCACCGTCATGGCGTAGGCGTAGCTGTCCTGCCCGATCTGCTGCTCCGGCAGGTTGCCGATGAGCAGGGCGGCGCTGCAGGCGAGCGCGGCGACGAGTCCTTCCCTGGTGCCGTACTTGCCGGCGACGAACAGCACCACGAACCAGAAGGGATGCGGATTGGCTGCCCAGTAGCGGTTGCTTCCGAGCCACAGCAAGTCGAGCGCCAGCAGAACGGCCAGCGCGATGGCGATCTCGGCCAGCGCCGAGCGGCGTAACCCTAGCACCGTGCGGCGCTTGGGTGGGATGAAGCTATGGGAAGTCTCGACAATATTCATAGGATGTTCTCCAGCGATTAAAATCTCCAGCGCGCATAGGCCCCGACACGCGACGTATCGGCGCTGGTGGCGCGCGTATCCATGCCGTACAGCGCCCGGATCTGGGCGTCGAGGCGATCGGTGAATTCATGGGTCAGCCGTCCTTCGACGGTCGGTCCGCTGCCGCCGAGGCGGTCATAGCCGTAGCCGAGCAGCACCTCGCCGTAGGTCCGGTCGGTGAACTCGTAGCCAGCATTCAAGGAAATAAAATGCAGCTCACGCGAGACCAGCGGGAACAGCCGCGTGAAATCGCCGGTCGCATCGATGCCCTTTTTATGACTTAAATCATATTCGGCGCCGATGCCATAGGCGACGGCGAGGAACGGCTGCTCATCGATCAGGCGGTAAACGGCCAGCGCATCCACCGAGGCGCTGGTCATCACCTTGTCCACAGCATCGGTGTCGTAACGGTTGATCCCCGGCTCGACGCTCAATGTCAGCCGGGTGGTGGGCTTGACCGTGTGCTTAAGCGCCAGCCGGTCGCGCACCGCGTCGTCAAGCACGGTTTCGGCGAACTCCCAGTAGGGGCGGTGCCATTCGGCGGTGATGGCGGTCTCGCCCAGCGGGTTCAGGAAACCGAAGACGAAGCCGGTGCCCGGCGTGTCGTTGTTGGCGAACAGGGAGAGGGTCGCCAACTGGCCGTTCTCGCCGTGGAGTCGCAGGAATAGCTCGCCCTGCTGACGATGGCCGGTGAATTTGCCGACGCGGCCGTCGGCGCGGCGCACGTTGCGGGCGATGACGCGATCATCCGCCAGCAAGAGGCCGGCCTGCAGGTGATCGGTTACGTCGGCATGCCCGCTCAGGCTGGTAATATGGTCATGGCTACTCCCGCGCTTCTGCCAGACATAGTCGAGCATCACGTGCTGCGCATGCAGGCGGCGTACGTCGCGCTTGAAGCGGGCAATATCCTCATTCTCGGGGGCCAGCGCGCTTGCCGTGGCGAGCAGCTGACCGGCGCGCGGCCAGTTGCCGCCGTAATTCTCGGCGTTGGCGGCGAAGCCGAGCAGCTGCGGGTCGTCCGGATACTGCGGCAGCAGGCTGTTCAGGCGCCGCGCGGCGTGATAAACGCGGCCGGTTTCGAGATCGAGCCGCGCCGCCATCAGCTCGTAACGCAGCAGCGTCTGGCCGGCGCTGCGATGCGCCGCCGCATCCCGATCGGGGATGAGGCGTATGCTGTCGCCGGTGAATGAGAATTTGTAACCGGGTTTCGCGGCAACCAGCAGGCTGTCATACCCTTCCTGCACATAATCGACACCGGGCGCAGTTTTGAAAGACGCTGCTGCCAGCGCTCCCGGCCGACCCACCGGCCGCTTCGACCGCACCAGCAGTTCGCGGTCGCGGCTGAGCAGCGTATGGCTTGCGGCCTTATCGCCCCAGCCGGGCAATGCCACAGGCTCATCGGGGATGGATATGACCGGAGGGGCCGCCAGAAGGGTGCGCGCCTCATCATACTGGCCCAGCTCAATCAGCGTCGAAATCAGGTCGGCGCGCAGCGCGTCATCCTGCGGGAATTTCGCCCTCGCCTCGTCGAAGGTTTTGAATCCTGCCTCCGGGTTGCCTGACCATATCTGGCTTTGCGCCTTGACGGCCAGCACTTCCGGCGCCGGCTCTCGCAGACCGTTGATCAGCTCGACGGCGGCATGATAATAAAGCGGCGCCGCGTCCATCTGCCGGTGACGGCGCAGCAGCTCGCCATAATAAAAGAAGGCGCGGTAGCTTTCCGGATCGGCAATGTCCTCCCGCATATATGCCTCGGCATATTCACCGAGATAAAGCGCCGCTTGCAAATAATCGGCCTGCTCATAGGCGAGCGTGCCGGCTTGGCGCAGGGCAATGGTATCGGCAGGATGGATCATGATCAACGCTTCGTAAGCCTCGGCGGCTTTTCTGGCCAGCCCGTTCTCCTGCGCAGCGCGTGCGTAATGGCGCAGCAGTGTTGTATCCTTGGTTTCCTTGGCCTGCGCGATCATGTGATCGATTTGACCGGCGAAGTCCGACCCGGCGGCCAGCGCCTGGAGATAGCCGCCGGCAATGCTGGAGTAGCGCAGGCTCTCCGGGTGGCGCTCCACGAAGCCAGCCAGATAACCGGGCGTTGCGGCACTGGCAATCCTGTCCGCCCAGCGCGGTTGGTCTTGCCCCGTTGCCTGCGTGTAGCGCGTCTCCAGCCATCGCATCTGTGCTTCCGTCGGACGCGGCCCCCACAGGTAAAGCAGTGCGTCAATATCATCGTTCGCGGCGCGGCGGCTTTTGCCGGCACCGGACGCGAGGTCGGAGAAAATAGCCGCCGCATCATCCTTATAGCCGTGATCAAGCAGGTTGTAAGCGATGGCACGTTCTTTTACCGGTGTTGATTTCTGGCTGGCGACATTGACCCAGAAACGCCGAGCTTCCTCGTGCCTGCCTTGACGGTCAAGCTCCTGCGCGTAGAGCGCTGCCCACTCGCCGCCCTGCGCCAGCGCCAGTTCACGTATGGCAGGCAGGGCGCTCCCGGCCTGTTTCGCATTGACCAGTGCATAGACCAGCGCTAGCTTTTCCCGCTGACTGAGGTCAGGATTCCTGAGGCGCGCGGTTGCATAGTCGGCGAGTTCCTTGCGGTAGCTGGGATGATGGCGCGACAGCCGGGACAAGGCGGACAGGTAATTATTCTCATCGTCCTGCGTTCGCGGGCTGACGTCGCGCAGCAGCTGCACCGCCGGTTCGAACTGGCCGGTCTGCACATAGGCATCGGCCAGCAGGCTGCGCGACAGCGGCGTATGATGCAGTTCGTTAAAGAATTTCGCCACGGCTTCGGCAGTCGGGAAGTGCTTATGGTTACGCGCGGCGAAATACAGGTCGGCAAGCGCATTCGCATTCACATCCGTGCCATGCTGCTTCAGCCAGCCTTCCACCCTGGCAGTATCACCGCGCGCAGCATGGAACTGCACCGCCACCGCTTCGATGGCCGGTGAGGGGCGGGTCTGCAGCACCGGCTCGAGATAGGCATAGCCCTTGTCCCAGCGGCGCATGTCGAGATAGAGCTGGCTCACCCTGACGATCTCGGCGTCGCTCAACTGCCTGGCTTCAGGCAGCCTCCCGATGAGGTGCTCAGCACAGTCGACGCGCGCGGCCAGTACGCAGATGCCGGCAAGCTGCAGCAGCCGTTCATTGGGCAGTTCGATAGTATCCAGGTGGACCAGATGGGCTTGGGCGTTCCGCCGGTTGGCGACCGCCAGTGCCGTAGTGAGCAACGGGCGGGATTCCTGTGGACTGGTGAAGGTATGAGTAAGGTTTTTCAGCAGCGTTTCGTCGCGCGTCGCCAGCGACAGCTCGACCAGCGCCAGCAGCTGCGGCTCTGTCAGTTCTGAGAGTTCGATACCCTCCAGCATCTGGTGTGCCAGCGCCGTGTCACGTCGCATCACGGCAAGAAACAGCAGGCGCTGTTTCGATTCCGGCGACAGCTGTCCATCGGAGTGCAGGGTTTTCAGACGCTGGTAAATTTCTTCATCTCTGCCCTGCGCCAGTTGCAGCAGCGTGTATTCCTCGAGCAATGCCGGGCTGGCCTCGATCTGCGCCTCGGTAAAACGGCCCATCAGCTTCTCGGCCATGAAAGGGCTGCCGCGGAAATGCACCATATTGATCAGCTGTGCCGCTTCCACCGCATCGGGGTTTGTCTGAATACGGCTATCGGCAGCGGCGTAGGCTTCCTCGGGGCGTTTGTCTTCGAACAGCAGCGATACCAGCAGCAAGGACTGCCTGAACCCGAATTCCTGCGGATGCAGTTTCCGCAGCTCCTGCAGCACGAGGATTGCGTCGGCATAACGGTGCTGTGCGGCCAGAATGGTGGCGAGATCGGAGAAGGGCTCCGGTCTGGCCCCCTGCTCGATATCGATCAGTTTCCGGAGTGTTTCCGCCTGTTTTTCATACTGCGCATTGAAGTTGTAGATATCGGAAAGTGCTTTTAGCGTCGCCGGACTTGGATTAATCCGATTGATTTCCTCGAGATTGCGCAGATAGTCCTCGTTACGTTCCGCATATTGATAGAGCGTGCCCAGCGTCTGCCGCGCTTCAATGTGATCCGGGTGTTCCGCGATAAATTTCTCCATGATGCCGATGGCTTTATCGATGGCGCCGGACTGCAGGTACAGCTCGGTCAGCGCGTCAGCCACTTCGAGCGTAAGCTTGCCGCGTTCCAACAGCTTTTCATACGTGTCCCGGGCTGCCTCAAAACGTTTATCCTTGATCTGCATCAGCGCAATTTCCTGCGGGCCGGGGCGCAGCAATATGCCAACCGCTATCGCGATCAGAATGAGAAGAAATAAGATCTGGTAGGGCTTCTTCGACATCGTGCAGGCCAATTTACCATTTTCTTAATCAGATTAAGAAATATCGACCTGAAGTTTTACTGCGCCCGGATCGTGACGCTCACCTCGTCGGTGGCCGTCGCTTTACCGAAATCTACGGACAGAACGTGGCTGTCCGTGACCGTAACCAGAAAACTAAGCGGCGGCGCGTCCTGGCGTGTTAATGTCACCAGATAAACACCGGTCGTCGGAAATTTCCAGCGCATGAACCCATGCCCATATCCTTGGGCGTTGAAAGTTAATTCGGTTTTACTGTTTTGCAAGGATTTTATTTCCCATGTGCTTTCAATAAGGTACGGAACTTCGGCCACAGGCGGTACGCCGATGTTTTCATTATTATTCAATGAAATAATTGGAGAAGGCGTGGCGGGATCCAAGGCGACATAAAGATTACCTTGATGGTAATATTGTCCCAAAACTCCGGCAGATTGGTTAAGATCGACTGAAAGCATTTCCGCCTGATCAAATCGTACGGTCTGCAGGCCGCCGCGATTGGTGATCCGCCAGGCATTATTATTTCCCAGGCGATGGATTTCAGCCGTATAAAAACCATTGGCACTGGCCGCATAGCGGCTGGCGGTAATCGGAATGACGGTCTGCGTGCGCGCGAATTCAAGATTTTCCTTCATGGCGCTGAGGCTTGCCTGCTTCTCGCCCGAGAACATATGGAAATAAATATTGAACGGGCTGACGCGGCGCGGGCTTTCGGTATTTTTCACTGTGGTTCTCAGATAGCGAAAACCAAAAAAACGCCCGGTCCATAGATGCGTATAAGTGTTCTCATTGCTGTTGCGCTGCTTCAGGGGAACGAGTGGGGGGATGATTGTCACTGTCGAAAACGAGCAGATCATAGGCAGCAAACGCTTCCGCCGGGAGAGCGTCGGTATAGTACACTGCCCAGCGCTCCGGTGCTGCGTGGGCGGCTGGCGAGAGCAGCAGGGAGGCAAGTAGCAGCCAGCGACCTTTCATACATGCTCCAGTGTTTGCCTCAGGCCGTCGGGCAGCCGGGTAGCGGCGTGGAAGCCAAGCAGGCGCGAGCTGAGCGCAGGGTCGCCTACCGACAGGCGGATGTCGCCGGGCCGGGCGGGTCCATGTGTGACGGGGGAACGGCTGCGGGTCAGGTTGGATATGAGATCAGCCAGCTGATTGATCGAGGTTCGTCCGCCGGTGCAGAGGTTGAAGATGCCATAGCTGATCTGCTTGTTTTCGAGTTTCTGCATGGCTGTAATCAGTCCTTCCACCACGTCGCCGACGAAGATAAAATCGCGGGCCTGTTCGCCGTTGCCGTAAATCATCACGGATGCGTGCTGCTTCATGCGCGAAGCGAAGATGGAGATGACGCCGGAATAAGGTGAGGAGGGATCCTGACGCGGCCCGTACACATTGAAAAAACGCAGTCCGATCGCCGGGATGCCGAAGGCAAGCGCCGCGGCGCGCGCATGGCCTTCGCAGGCCAGCTTGTCTGCGCCGTAGGCGGAGAACGGCGTGCAAGCGGCTGATTCTTTGAGCGGCAACACGTCGCAATCACCATATACCGCTGCCGAGGAAGCAAAGACTATCGGCAGCATCCGCTTTTTATGCGCCAGCGTCTCCAGCAACGCCAGCAGCCCTCCGGCGTTGACACGGTGTGATGCCAGCCATTCCTCAGTGGATTTCTGCACTGAGGCAATGGCGGCGAGGTGAAAGCAGCCGTCGATGTTTTCCAGCAGCGCATCGAATATGCCGGGTCTCACTATATCATCCACCAGCAGCGCCGCCCCCGGAGGCAGATTTTCGCGGCGGCCGCTCGACAGGTTGTCTATGACGGTAACCTGGTGACCAAGGGACAGCAATCGTTCTGCGAGGTGTGAGCCGATGAACCCACAACCGCCGGTAACTAGGTAATGCATAACAGGAGCCTCAATAAAGGAGGTTGTATAATTAACTAAAATTTACTAATTGGGCAAGGCAAATCACAGTACGTTCGGGTGCATCCAGTAAGCCGGACACCGTCTGGGTTATGGCTCCCGGTGCATGCGGCGGTGCTGCTGCAGCGCTTCGGCCAGCGCCCGCCGCTCCTCCAAGGTGCTTTGCTCGGCGATGTCGGCAATCCCCTGCGCTATGCGGGTCTTGATCTGGCTGCGCAGCTGCTGCACCTGCCCGGCCTGCTCAAGCCAGGCCTTGCGGTCGAACGGCTCAGCCAGCAGCAGCGCTTCTGCCTGCCGGCGGGCTTTTCGCATCTCCTTGAACAAAGGGCGGGCCTCTTTCATCCCCGCCCGCATCCGGTCGGTAAAACGTTCGCGCTGCGGCTCGGGTAGCGATTGCGCCATTGCTTCAAGTGATCGATGCGCGTGCGAAGCATACAGATAGTGGCCGCCCTGCCCGAACATGATGCCCCCCAGCAACGCCAGGAACAGGGAGACTGCCAGAATGATTGTGACGGGACGCGTCATAGGAAACCGGTTTCCTCTTCGAAGTAAACGGCCAGCATTTCGTCTTCCGCAGGGTTGGCCAGCTCCGGCCATGCAGCGCCGATGACGATGCCGAGCATCAGCACCGATGCCAGCGCAAGAGCCGGCCTTGGCAGCATAATCTCTACCAGCAGTTCACTCAGCCGCGCAAATCCCCGGGAGCGGGCCTGCGCGCGCGCAGCGGCGATGATGCGCATCTCGAGCCCCGGACGTGCCGGCACGAAGGCGCGTCGCTGCAGCGTTGCATCCAGCTTGTCCATGTCGCTTTTATCCGGTTGCATGATCACCCTCCGTCAGTTTCGCTTTCAATGTCGTCTTGGCGCGCATCAGCAGCGATTGCAGCGCCTTGATATGGATACCCATGATGTCTGCCGCTTCCTGGTTGCTTAATTCCTCGTAAAAGCAGAGGTTCAGCGCCACGCGCTGGCGTTCGGGCAGCAGAGCGATCTCGCGCTCCAACCGCCGCTGCTGTTCATCCTGCAGCAGCGCTTCTTCCTGGCCGTCGCGTTCGTCCTGTACCCAATGGTCATCCTCCAGCAGGCCCGGGCGTTTTTTCTTGTGATGGTCGAGGCAGAGATTGACCACTACCCGGTAAAACCAGGTGGTGAAGGCGGTCTTCCGTTCAGCCCGCCATCTGCCTGGTTTTTCCCATAGTTTCAGAAACGCCGCCTGCACGATGTCCTCCGCCTCGGCGCGATTCGCGGTGAAGCGAAAGGCCACGCGGTAGAACCGCTCGGCGTGGCGACGCACCAGCAGCGCGAAGGCGACCTCGTCGCCTGCGCACAACCGCTGCATCAGCGCCGCGTCTGCCTTCGCCGGTTCCATATCCGGCACCGGCGAAGCGAAGGCTGGCGCCGCCGGACTATTGGCCGGAGCGCTTATGAGAGCGATCCTTGCCATGGCGCCCCTTATGGAATGACTTGGCCAGCGCCTTGCGTTCCTCCGGGGTGAACTGTGCGGCGACAGAGGCGAACGCCTCATGCTTGTTCTGTGATATTGTCGTATACACCGCGCCGATTTCCTTGCTCTTGGCGAGATAGGCCGCTTTGTCGAACTTTTCAGCGGTTAGCAGCGCTTTTTGCTCCTCGCGCAGCGCACGCGCTTTCTCCATCAGCCCGGCATTCTGGGTACGGGCTTTTTCCATTGATTCGCGGAACAGCTTGGCCTTATCGTCCGGCAGCGCGGGGGCCCCCTTTTCCATATGCTGAGCTTTCTTCATGCCTTTGTCGGCAGGGGTCTCGGCGTAAGCGGCGCCGGAAAGCGCCAGCGACAGAGCGAGCGCGGTAAGCGGAATACGGATAGTCATCACATCCTCCTTCAGGTTGGAACAGAAAGTCTCAAGTCAACTTCCTGTCTATGATACGACGGGTAGGGCAAAAGTCTACGCAAACAGATTAATCCGTGTGATATGCCCGTACTTCAGTGCCATAACCCTTCCGGCAGAGCGATACGAATCATTGACGCTGCGGATTGCACGCCTTAAGACAGAAGCAGCATGAACGCGGACACCGCAGCCAGAACCAGCGAGCCGGCCACACCCGAAGCGTGGTACGACAGGGGCGTTTTCCTCTGGCAGCGTGGCGACAAGGCAAGTGCGGTTGCCGCCTTCAACCAGGCGCTTAAGCTGAAGCCCGATTACAAGGAAGCCTGCGATGCGCTCGGCCGGGGGCTGCAGGAAACGGGGCAGCTTTCACTGGCGATCAAAATCTATGAGCATCTGCTGAAAATCGAGCAGGCGGCGGGAATGCATCGGCCATCGGCGCTGCTGGACGCGACCGGTGAAGCGGCGGCGAAAGACTGGTTCCACAAGGGCGAGGCGGCGCAGAAACACGGCGATTTGCCCGCTGCCGAGTCGGCCTTCCGGCAGGTGCTGCTGGTGCGGCCGGACATGCCGCAGGCGCTGACCAATCTCGGCCTGGTGCTCGACCAGATGCGCCGCCATGGCGAAGCGCAGGAGACACTGCTCTATTGCCTGCGCGTGCGGCCGGGCTTTACCGATGCGCTGAATATCCTCGGCAAGAGTTACGCTACCGCCGGCCAGCCGCTGAAAGCCATCGCCAGCTGGCGGCAGATTATCGCGCAGGAATCCCGGCACCTGCAGGCATGGGCCAACATCGCCAAGGCCCTGTCCCTGCTTGGGCTGCTGCCCGATGCGATTGCCGCTTATGAACAGGTGATTGCCATCGATTCCCGCCATACCGAGGTCCTGCCGGAGATGCTCCAGCTGCTGCACCATCTCTGCCGCTGGGACAGGGCAGAGCAAATTCGCGCCCTGATGCTGGAAGCCATGCGCGGCCGCCGCGAATGGATGGAGCCGTTCTGTGTTTCCGTATTCTTTCCGGAGATGCAGCTGGAAAATGCCCGCCGCTATGCCGGGAAATTTCTGCCTTCAGGTGCCTATGACGCCTCGCGGCCGCTGCCGGCGGATACGCGCGGCGACGGGAAGCTGCGAATCGGGTATTTGTCTTCCGACCTGCATGACCATGCCACCACGCGCCTGATGGCTGGGCTCTTTGAGCAGCACGACGGAAGCCGGTTTTCCGTTTATGCTTATTCGCATGGGCGCGGCGATGCGAGCCCGATGCGAAAGCGCATCGTCGACGCCACCACCTTCTGCGATATCTGTGCCTTGAGCGATCAGGACGCAGCGGAACTGATTCGCAATGACGGCATTGATATACTGGTCGACCTCAAAGGCTACACGCGCGGCCAGCGCCTCAGCCTGATGGCGCTGCGGCCGGCGCCGCTGCAGGTGCATTATCTCGGCTATCCCGGAAGCACCGGCGCGCCCTGTATCGATTATTTCATTAGCGATCCGGTTGCTTCGCCCCCAGGCACAGAAGGAGAATTCTCCGAGTGCCTGATCCGCCTTCCGCACTCCTATCAGGTCAACGACCGGCTGCGCCCGCTGCCGACGCAAATGAAGAGCCGTTCCGAATATGGCCTGCCGGAGCAGGCCTTCGTATTCTGCGACTTCAACAGTTCCTATAAAATTACCCGCGATATTTTCTCTGTGTGGATGCGCCTGCTAACGCAGGTCGATGGCAGCGTGCTTTGGCTGGCCGAGAGCTATTCGGAAGCGACCGTCAACCTGCGCCATGAAGCCGAGGCGGCAGGGGTAAGCGGCAACCGCATTGTTGCTGCGCCACAGGTACCGCAGGCCGAACATCTGGCGCGTTATGCGCACGCCGATCTGTGCGTCGACAGTTTCCCCGTCTGCGGGCATACCACGGCGAGTGATGCGCTGTGGTGCGGCGTTCCGGTGGTGACAATGGCGGGCAGCGGCTTCATCAGCCGCGTCGCCGCGAGCCTGCTGCATGCGGTGGGGCTGCCCGGATTGGTGACGGAAGACCTGCCTTCCTATGAGGCACTGGCGTTGTCGCTGGCGCGCGACAGAAACAGGCTTGCCGCACTAAAGCAACATCTTGCCGAAGGGCGCATGGATTTTCCGCTGTTCGACTGCGCGCAGACCACGCGTGCGCTCGAAGCGGCGTACCTGAAAGCGGCGGAGCGCCATCGCACCGGGCTTGCTCCGGATCATTTTACGGTTTAAAGTGGCGGCAACATCACGGGGGGCTGAATGAAAGCGGTGATACTGGCAGGAGGCCTCGGCACCCGCATCAGCGAAGAATCCCACCTGCGCCCCAAGCCCATGATTGAGATCGGCGGCAAGCCGATTCTCTGGCACATCATGAAGATCTACTCGCATTACGGTATCAACGATTTTTATATCTGCCTGGGCTACAAGGGCTACGTCATCAAGGAATATTTTGCCAACTACCTGCTTCATCAATCGAGCGTCACCTATTTCGATCTCAGCCGCGATCATGTCGAGGTTCATCAGAAGGAAATCGAGCCCTGGCGCATTACGCTGTTCGATACCGGGCATGACACGCTGACCGGTGGGCGGCTCAAGCGCGTGCGCTATCTGCTCGGCAACGATGAAACCTTCTGCTGCACCTATGGTGATGGGGTAAGCGACGTGCGCATCGACGAGTTGCTCGCCTTCCATCAGAAACACGGAAAGCTGGCAACGGTAACGGCCATCCAGCCGCCCGGTCGCTTCGGATCGCTTCACTTGGAAAAGGACCGTGTGTGCGGTTTCAAGGAAAAACCGGCCGGCGACGGTGGTTGGGTGAATGGCGGGTTCTTTGTCTTCCACACCAGCGTCATCGACCGCTACATCGAAGGGGACGACACGTCGCTGGAAACCACTCCTCTTGAAGCCATGGCGCGGGAGGGACAACTTAAAGCCTGGCAGCATCATGGCTTCTGGCAGGCGATGGACACGTTGCGCGACAAGAATCATCTCGAGGAATTATGGCATGCGGGCGCGGCCCCATGGAAGCTGTGGAGGTAAAGCATGTTCGGCGAATGCTATGATGGGCGCTCGGTACTGGTTACCGGCCATACCGGCTTCAAGGGCAGCTGGCTGGCGCTGTGGCTTACCAAACTCGGCGCCAAAGTGACCGGTATCGCGCTGCCGCCGGAGGCCGCGCCGAATCACTGGGACCTGCTGAAGCTCAAAATGCAAGATCATCGGCTCGACATCCGTGACGGCGACAAACTGAAGAAGGTGGTAACCAAGGCGAAGCCAGAGATTGTCTTTCACCTGGCGGCGCAGCCGCTGGTGCGGCGCTCCTACCGCGAGCCTCTGCTGACCTGGTCGACGAATGTCATGGGTACGGTGAACCTGCTCGAGGCCTGCCGCGATGTGCCGTCCTTGCGCGCCATCATCGTCGTTACTACCGACAAATGCTACGCCAATCGCGAATCCCCGCTCGGCTATCTTGAGACCGACCGGCTGGGCGGGTACGACCCCTACAGCGCTTCCAAGGCCTGCACCGAACTGGTAGTGGCAAGCTACCGCAGTTCATTTTTCAGTTCCGATGATGCGCCGCTGCTGGCCACAGCACGCGCCGGCAATGTATTCGGTGGCGGGGACTGGTCAGAAGACCGCCTGCTGCCTGATCTGCTACGGGCGCTGGGCAAAGGCCAGTCGCTCATCGTCCGTTCGCCCGATGCGGTGCGCCCGTGGCAGCATGTGCTCGACCCGCTCGCCGGCTATCTCCGCCTCGGCCAGGAACTGCTCGCCGGCAATCGCGATGCCGCCGATGCGTGGAATTTCGGTCCCGACGAGGAGAGTACGCACAGTGTAAGCGAAGTGCTTGAGGAACTGCGCCAGCATTGGCCTGAACTGAACTGGCATACTGCGACCGAACCGCAGCCACATGAAACCATGATGCTTAAGCTCGACAGCAACAAGGCGCGCAGCCTGCTTGGCTGGAAACCGGCGCTGCCGCTGACGAAGCAGCTTGCCATGACCGCCGAATGGTACCGCACCTTTACCGAAACCGGTAAGGCAATCAGCGCTGAGCAGCTCAAAAATTACATGGCCGCGGTAGACGCCGCGTGAACTGCCGTCACTGCCGCGCCTCCCTTTCGCACGTATTCCTCGACCTGGGTGAAGCGCCGCCATCAAATGCTTATCTGTCCCGCTCCGATGCGGTGGAACAGCGTTTCCCCTTAAAGCTGTTCGTATGCGACCGCTGTTGGCTGGTGCAGACCCAGGATTACGCGCACCCGGAGGCGCTTTTTGCCAAAGACTATGCCTATTTTTCTTCCGTATCGAAAAGCTGGCTGGCCCATGCTGAGACGTATGCACAGATGATCGTTGCGCGGCTGGAATTGAATACAAGCCATTTCGTTATCGAAATCGCCGCCAATGACGGCTATCTGCTGAAGCATTTTGTCGCAGCAGGCATCCCCTGTCTGGGCATTGAGCCTACCGAAAGCACAGCGACGGCGGCGGAAGCGCTCGGCATTGCCATCCGGCGCGCTTTTTTCACCGAGACACTGGCGCAGACACTGCCAAAAGCCGATCTCATCATTGGCAATAACGTCTATGCGCACGTGCCGGACATCAACGACTTTACCCGGGGAATGAAAGCGGCGCTGAAACCCGGCGGCACCATTACACTCGAATTTCCGCATTTGCTGCGGCTGATCGGGCAGGTGCAGTTCGACACGGTGTATCACGAGCATTTTTCCTATCTGTCGCTTTACACCGTGCAGCGCATCTTCAAGGCAACGGGCCTGAGGATATTCGACGTGGAGGAATTGCCGACGCATGGCGGGAGCTTGCGTATCTATGGCTGCCATGCCGATGACGCGCGCGCGCCTGTGCCCGCCGTGGCAAAGCTGCTGGCGGACGAAAAGCGGTTCGGGCTGCAGTCGCTTGTCATTTATCAATCGTTTCAGGCGAAGGCCGATCAAGTGCGGGGCAGGTTGCTACATTTTCTACAGGAGCAGAAACGTGCAGGAAAGACCGTTGTCGCCTACGGCGCGGCTGCCAAGGGCAATACGCTGCTCAATTATGCGGGGGTAACGCCGGCATTGCTGCCTTACGTCTGTGATGCGGCGCCCTCGAAGCAGGGCAAGTATCTTCCGGGCTCGCGCATTCCCATCCTGCCGCCGGAGACACTGAAAGAGCGCCGGCCCGACATCGTGCTGATTTTGCCGTGGAATCTTCAGGATGAAATCCGCGCGCAGCTGAGTTATATACGCGAATGGGGCGGGCGCTTCGCCGTTGCCGTGCCGCAGATGGAGATAATGTAAATGCCGATCATCGCCGATCCTACCGCGCGGATTTCCGCTCTCGCCGATATCGAGGATTCCGTGCGGGGGACGCGCATCGTCATCGGCAGGCATGCGGTCATCGACAGCTTTGTAAAAATCAAGCCGGCCGGCGGCCAGGGCAGTGTCACCATCGGCGACCACAGCGTTATCAACGCCGGCTGCGTGCTCTATACCGGTCACGGCATCACCATCGGCAGCGGCGTTGCGATCGCCGCCAACTGCGTATTCGCGCCGACCAACCACGAATTCCGCGAGCGCGATAAACCTATCCGCGAGCAGGGATTCAGGCCGGGCAAAGGCGGCATCGTGATCGAGGACGACGTATGGATCGGCGCCGGTTGCGTACTGCTTGACGGCGCGGTAGTACGCCGCGGCGCGGTGATCGGGGCGATGTCGCTGGTGCGCGGCGAAGTGGAAGCCTATAGCATCCAGGGAGGCAATCCGTTGCGCTCATTGGGGGTGCGTACGTGAGTACGCTGCAATATACGGTGCTCGGCGCCGGCGGTTTTATCGGCAGCCGTCTGGTAAGCGAGTTGCGCGCACGCGGGAATGAATGCCATGCGCCTTCGCGCGATGAAAACATCTACGGGTGCGAGCTGGGCCACGTGTTGTACTGCATCGGACTCACCGCCGATTACGCCGCGCGTCCGCTGGAGACGGTCGAAGCGCATGTCTCGCTGCTGAGCCAGTTGCTGGCGAAAGGCCGTTTCGCGCATCTGACCTACCTGTCTTCGACGCGGCTCTATGACGGGCTGAAACAGGAAGTCGCCACGGAGGAAGATGATCTTGCGTTGAATCCTTCCAATCCGCGCCATATTTATGACCTGTCCAAGGCGATGGGCGAAAGCCTGTGCCTGCAGGCGGCACCCGGCCGTGCCTGCGTGGCGCGCCTGTCCTGCGTTTATGACGCGGGTGAGGGTGCGCCGGGATTCCTTTCGGGGGTGCTGCAGCGCATGCGACGCGAACGGCGCTTTACGCTCGATGCCGGTTCGGGATCGGTGCGCGATTATATTTCGCTCGATGATGCGGCGCACGCGCTAGTCACCTTGTCCGAAAAATCCTGCAGCGGCATTTTCAATGTCGCCAGCGGCGAAAACCTGTCCAATCAGGACATTGCCGGCATGGTGAATGCCGAAGGGTACCAGGTGGGGCTTTCCCGCGATTCGGAACGCGAAACCCCGCCGCGCTGCGATATCAGCAGAATAAACAGGCTCGGCCTTGCACCGGTGGGCCTGTCAACCTATCTCGCCGGTTTTATGAAAGGCCAGGGAAAACATGCAGCTGGTTAGCCTTACTCCCTCCGGGCTTATTGACTATACGGTGGCGCAGCTGGCGCATTTTTTCCCCGATAAGCGAGACGGGACGCGGCGTATCGAGGCCAACCTCAATGAAGCATTGGGACGGCTGCAACGTTGCATCAATGCGGTCAGGTGCTGGCCGCAGGATCGTTTCAGCCACCTGCATTCGACGCAATATTGCATTTACCTGTACTTTCTTGCCAACACCATCTGGCGCAACCACGGCGACGAAGAAATCTGCACCAAGCTGTTCCTGCTCAACAAGGCGCTCAATGCCATCGACTGTTTTTACGAGATCGAGATGCCGGATATTTTTTTCATCGGCCATTCGCCCGGTATTGTGCTGGCCAAAGCGACCTACGGCAATTACCTTGTGTTGTATCAGAACTCGACGGTCGGCAAGAACCACGGCGAGGCGCCGGTGATCGAGGAGGGCGTGGTCATGTACCCCAATACGGCGATTATCGGCAAATGCCGCGTGCGCGAGCGCACCATCCTGTCGCAGGGAGTAGGAATCATCGGGCAGGATACGCCGGGCCATACGGCGGTATTCCGCGGTACCGGCAAGGCGCTGGTGTTCAAGCCGATCCGGCAGGACGTCATCAGGGATATTTTCCGCGTATGACCGATCCCGTCGTCAGCATCTGCGTTCCGACCTATAACCGCGCGCGTTACCTGCGCTGTATGCTTGAACATTGCACGAAAAATATCGGCGGCCTGGCACATCCGTATGAGATGCTGATTGCCGACAACGCTTCGGCCGACGATACGGAAGCGGTGGTGGCGGAGTTCAAGGGCAGGCTCAATATCACCTATTTCAAGCGCGAACAGAATTACGGCGCTTACGACAACCAGCACTTCCTGAAAAAGCATGCGCGTGGTGTCGTACAGCTCTACCTTGCTGACGATGACACGCTGATTTTCCCCCAGCTCAGCGCCGTGGTTGACACGATGCTGGCCGACCCTGCCATCGGCGTGGTGTTCGCGCCGTGGAAACTCTATGACCGCGTGGCAGACAAACAGCTCGGCACGTTTTATTCTCTCGAAGCAGACTGCGCCATACCGCAGGGCGATTACGGGCAGTTGCTGGCGCTGATTTTGCAGCGCCATATCTTTCCCGAAATTTATGTCATCCGCAGCGATCTGGCGCGCGCCGCCGCGGCCTTCACCCATCCGCTGGCTTACTGGGCGTTCGTGCAGGCGGCCGAATATCTGTCGTTCAGCAAGATCATGTTCCGCAAGGAACCGTATTATACCACCATCACCAACTATTTCCCCGGTGAGGGCGACCGCGGGCAGTTCGGCCATGCGGAAGTGCAGGACCACTGGGACCGTTATCGCGGCGGGCTGGAATATATCCTCGCGCGCATTCCGCCGGCGCAGCTCACCAACCAGCAGAAGGCCTCCGCGCTGATGCAGATCCAGCGCTTCATCGCCATCCGGCTGAATGTGGCATTGAAGCTACGCATCCAGGGGAAGCGCGATCCTATCGACACCTACTACCTCGCCTGCCGCCTGAAGGCGATGGGCTTCCCCGAACTGATTCCGGCGCCGTTCGGGGCGATTTGCGGCGCGGCAATTGTGCGGTATATCCTGACCGGCCATGTCTCCTCGGATCGTTTCGAGAAAATCCTCTGCGTCGGGGATATCGATGCCGGTCTACGAAAAATGCTGTCCGACGCAGGAAATCTCCCGGTTGAGGACGTTGCAGGCTTCGATCCCGCTATGCATCGCAATGCGCTGGTGCTGGTTCCCGGCAGCGCGCGCACCGGCTTTGATCATGTGATGCTGGCCGACCACCAGCTGCGCGTGCTCGGGCTGGAGGACCTGCTGCGGAAATTCGGTTAAGATTGACGTATCCCACCATCCTGCAGATGCTCGACCATGCGCCGCGCGACTTCCTCGGCGCCAAGGACGGCGAGGCTGACATGCTGGCCGGCGAAATACCGGATCTCCTCGTCGTTCCTCGCCCGCACCAGCACCTGGATATCGGGCTTCAACGTCCGCGCCGCCTCGGCGATGCGGCGGGCTTCGAACGGGTTGGGGATGGCGATGATAATGGCGCGAGCCTGATCGATGGCGGCCTCCTGCAGCACTTCGAGATGCGACGCATCTCCGGCTACCGCGCGGATGCCTTTCTCTCGCATAGCCTCCACCCGTTCCCTGTTTAGGTCGATCATTGCCAGGTTGAACCGTGCCGCTTCGACGTGTCGCCGGATATGCCGGCCGAGGCGTCCATAGCCGACCAGAATAACATGCCCATGGAGCGCGCGTTTCTGCTCGACGCTCAGGTTGGACAGCGCATCGCCCGGGACGTTCAGCCAGCGCGCCAGCCGGGGGTAATTTTGGGGCGGTCCGGTCACGGCGCGCACCGCGTGGAACATCAGCGGATTCAGCGTGATTGAGATAAGCGCTCCCGCAAGGAGCAGGTTATTGTTGCTTTCCGACAGTAGACCGTACTGCATGCCGAGCACGCCGAGGACGAAGGAGAACTCGCCGATCTGCGCCAGGCTCGCCGATACCAGCAGTGCCGTGTGCACCGGGTACCGGCACATTCGCACAATGAAAAAAGCCGCGATCGACTTACCCACCATGATGATCATGACGACGAGAAACACCGGCCACGGCTGCTCGATCAGCACCACCGGATTGAACAGCATGCCCACCGAGATGAAGAACAGAACGGCGAACGCATCCTGAAAGGGCAGCGCCTTGTCGATCACTTCGCTCGCCAGGTCGGATTCCTTGATCATCATGCCGGCGAAGAAAGCGCCGAGCGCGAAGGAAATGCCGAACAGGTGTGCCGCGGCGAACGCGACGCCCACCGCCACCACGAACACCGCCAGCGTGAACAGCTCTCGCGAGCGGGTGCGGGCGACGGCGTTAAGCAGCCAAGGTAATGCCCGCTTGCCTGCCACCAGCATGAAAACGACGAAGGCACATATCTTGCCCAGCGCGAGCAGAAGCGGTCCCAGCCAACCACCCGTCTGGGCCTCCGCCTCAGAGGAGAAACCAGGCGCCAGGGCCGGAATCATCACCAGCGCCAGCACGATCACCAGGTCCTCGACGATCAGCCAGCCTACCGCGATGTGCCCGTTGATCGAATGCAGTGCATTGTGCTCCTCGAGCGCGCGCAGCAGTACCACGGTGCTTGCCACCGACAGGGCCAGTCCGAACAGCAGCCCGCTTTCCATCGGCCAGCCCCAGTGCTGGGTGATAACGGTGCCCAGCGCCGTCGCCACGACGATCTGCACAATGGCGCCGGGGAGAGCTATAGATTTGACGTTCAGCAGATCCTGCAGTGAGAAATGCAGACCGACCCCGAACATCAGCAGCACGATGCCGATCTCCGACAGATCGCGGGCGATCTCCGTATTGGCGGTGAATCCCGGCGTGAACGGGCCGATCAGCAGGCCGGCCAGCAGGTAACCGACAATGGGGGAGAGCCGCAGCTTCGACGCTACCATGCCGCCGATGAAGGCGCTGGTCAGGCCGATGACCAGTGTCGAGATCAAAGGACTGGCGTGGACTATTTCCATAGCTCCTGCGTGCGGCATGGGTGATTATTTGCAAAGTACTTTATACTACTTAAGCGTGCATTTCCATGCTTAGATATCCAGCATTTTATGCATTTTCAGGTGCGGGATGCCCTGCTCCTCGAACGCATCTCCTTTCGGGACATAGCCATGTCTGAGGTAGAAGGGAATGGCGGTTTCACGGGCATGACAGTAGATTTCCGGGATGCCGCGCTCATGGGCCAGCTGTTCGCAAAAGGCAAGCATCGCCGAACCGATACCCTGCCCCTGCCGATCGGCGCGCACGGCGACGCGCTGCATCTTGCAGCGCTCCCCCTGAAGCACCAGCATGGCGCTGGCGACCAGCTCTTCCTTTACGTACCCGCCGATATGCCAATGCTCTTTCTCGGCCGCCAGTTCCTCCGGTGAGAAGCGCTTGCCCAGCGGCTTGCGCAGAATCGCTTCGCGCAGAGCCACCGCCTCCTTATAAGCGCCGCTGCCATGGGGAATGAGGATGAAATGGAGATTCATGAACTTACTCGCTTATCTTCGCCATTAAAAAGCCTCCTTTTCAGGAAGCTTTTAGTGGCAGAGGGGAGAGGATTCGAACCTCCGGTACCCTTACGGGCACAACGGTTTTCGAGAAGTCCCCAGTACGAAAACGGACGATAATGTAGGATAGGGGTTGTGACAAGAAGATAGTCGTTACAGCAGGTTAGTTATCGCGGTGTTTCGCTTGCTCCCATCGCCATTCCCGCTCTTTCACCGCGAAGTGTCCCAAATTTGTCCCATGACGGAGGCCACTATTATGCTTTACGATTCTCCTGCAAATGCTCCATCATCCGCCGTGCCACTTCCTGCACTCCGGCAACGGCAAGGTCGATATTCTGGCTTTTAAAATAGTCCAGTTCTTCTTCATTATGAGCGCGGGCGAGGATTGAAACATCCGGTTTCATCTCGCGGGCGATGGTGACAATGCGGCGGGCTTCGTAAGGGTTAGGCACGGCGACGATCAAAGCGGAGGCTTTGTCGATGGCCGCTTCCTGAAGCGCTTCCCGGTGCGTCGCGTCGCCCACAATGGCGTGTACTCCCTGCTTGCGGAGGGAATCCACCAGTTCGTGGTTTTGATCCACGATGACGAAATCCATGCCTGCCGCCTGCATTTTCTTCTGCATGTGCCTGCCGACGCGGCCATAACCCACCAGAATCACCAGGTCTTTCAGCGCGCGGCGCTCGCTACCGGCGAGGTGGCATAGATCGCTCTTATCCATCTTCATCCAGCGCCCAAAGCGCGGGTGGCGGGAGCCGTAGGCGCAAAGCACGTCGGTGAGCTTGAACAGCAACGGGTTGAGGGTGATGGATACCAGCGCCCCCGCCAGAATCAGGCTGTTGGCCTCCTCCGAAAGCAAACCGTAGCTTAGCCCCAGCGTGCCGAGGATAAAGGAAAACTCACCTATCTGCGCGAGGCTTGCTGAAATGGTGAATGCCGTAAGTGCCGGATAGCGGAACAGCAGTACGATGACAAAAGCGGCGATGGACTTGCCAAAAATAATAATCAGCGTTGTGGCCACTACATGCCACGGCTGCTCGATCAATATCATCGGGTTGAACAGCATTCCCACGGATACGAAGAACAACACCGCGAATGCGTCCTGAAACGGCAGCGCTTTTTCGGTGACTTCATGGGCAAGGTCGGATTCCTTTATCATCATGCCCGCGAAGAACGCGCCGAGCGCGAAGGAAATGCCGAACAAATGCGCCGCGCCGAAGGCCACGCCTACCGCCACGACGAACACCGAGAGAGTGAACAATTCCCGCGATTTGGTATTGGCCACCGTCGCCAGAATCCACGGCAGCACGCGCTTTCCAACCACCAGCATCATCGCCACGAACAGCGCGATCTTTCCCAGCGCCATGAGCAACGGCATAACGATGCCGTTATCCTGCGTGTTTGCCTCGCTTCCCAGACCGGCTGCAAGCGCCGGGATCAACACCAGCGCCAGCACAATGGCCAAATCCTCCACAATCAGCCAGCCCACCGCGATATGCCCGTTGAGAGTGTGCAGCGCGTTTCGCTCCTCCAGCGCACGCAGCAGCACCACAGTGCTAGCTACCGATAGCGCTAGCCCAAACAGCAAACCGTTGGCAAGGGACCAACCCCAGTAATGCGATACCCATGCGCCAAGCGCCGTGGCCGTGGCAATCTGTACTATCGCGCCGGGAAGCGCGATCTTCTTTACCGCCATCAAATCTTTTAAGGAAAAGTGCAGCCCCACCCCGAACATGAGCAGCACGATGCCCATTTCCGCAAGCTGCGTCGCTAATTGTGAATCGCCCACAAAACCTGGTGTATACGGGCCGATGACGATGCCCGCCAGCAGGTAGCCGACTATCGGGGAAAGGCGCAGCTTCGACGCGACCATGCCGCCGATAAAGGCGGCGCTAATGCCTATCACCACGGTGGAAATCAGCGGGGTATCGTGTATCAGTGCCATAATGACTCAGTTCCTTAAAGTTTGTTGTGTAGGGGATTGTGCAAGAAAACCTCGCATATCTGTCCCGCTGGGATTCTGGAAAACCTGCAACCCAAATTCAGGCACTATTGCCAGCAAATGGTCAAAAATATCTGACTGGATGCTTTCGTATTCCGCCCACTTTGTAGTGTTGGTGAAGCAATAGATTTCCAGTGGCAAGCCCTCCGGTGTAGGGCTTAACTGACGCACCAGCAGGGTCATATCCTGATGAATACCGGGATGAGCGCGAAGATAATGCTCCACATAGGCGCGGAATGTGCCGATATTGGTAATGCGTCTTGTATTCACAGTCTCCTTAGCTTTTTCTCCCAAGGTGCTGTTCCAGCTATTTATCTCCTGATTTTTCCTGCTCAGATAGCTTTCCAGTAGCTTGAAACGCCCAAGACGTTTCTGCTCATCACCTGAGAGAAAGTAAATACTGTTTTGATCCAGATAGAGCGAACGCTTAATACGCCTTCCGCCGGATTCCTGCATTCCACGCCAATTCTTAAAAGGATCGGTAATCAGCCGTCGCGTCGGCAGAGTGGTAATGGTTTTGTCCCAGTTCTGCACTTTCACGGTATGCAGGGCAATGTCGATCACATCGCCGTCCGCATTCAGTTGAGGCATTTCGATCCAGTCTCCCACACGCACCATATCGCTGGAAGAAATTTGTACGCTGGCGACGAGAGAAAGCAATGTGTCCTGAAACACCAGCATGAGCACCGCCGCCATAGCGCCAAGGCCGGAAAGCAGAATCAGGGGCGAGCGGTCAATCAGCACAGCGATGATTAGTACCGTGGTGATAATAAACATCACCAGCTTCGCGAGCTGCAAATAACCTTTTATGGGGCGGAGGTGTGCATCCGGCCTTCTGCAATAAATAACGTTCACAATGTTTAATGTTGCACTGATAGCAAGCGCCAGCGTCAGAATGATAAAGGCGGTACAGACATTTTTAACAACGATCACCGCCGCTTCAGGAGGACCGGGAATGAGGGTGATGCCCCCCATAATGACCATTGCAGGCATGACGTTGGCCAGCCGCTGTATAACGCCGTGGCGCTTCAGTTCCTCATCCCGGCCATAGGAGGTGGAAGAGAGCAAACGCTGGATACCGCGCAGAATAAGCCGCTTAAAAACAGAATTAGTTATCCATGCTGCGAGTACAAGGCAGGTAATGCCAACCAAAGTAGCAATCCAAGGGAATTGTTCTGTCAGCGTGTTATAACTTTCTGCCATTATGAACCTCTCACATTATAACCGGCATCCACATAAATCGTCTGGCCGGTGACTTGTTTGGCGTTGTCGGAAACGAGAAATGCCGCCATTTCGCCAATCTGCTCCAGCGTGACCAGTTGGTGCAGCGGCGCTTTGCTGGCGGCTTCCTCCATCAGCTTGTCAAAATCGGTGAGGCCGGAGGCGGCACGGGTTTTGACTGGCCCCGGAGATAGCGCGTTCACCCGGATATGCTGGCTTCCCATTTCGGCGGAAAGATATTTGACACTGGCCTCCAGCGCCGCCTTCACGGGACCCATCAGATTATAATGCGTGACGACTTTCTCCGCGCCGTAATAGCTCATGGTGAGGATGGAGCCTCCATCTTTCATCAGCGGTTCGGCAGCTTTGGCAAGGCGCATCAGTGAGTGACAAGAAACATCCATTGCCTGAGTGAATCCTGCGCTTGTACTATCTACCACACGTCCCTGTAAATCTTCCTTGGGTGCAAAGGCGATGGAGTGCAGCAGAAAATCCAGCTTGCCCCATTTTTCGGCTATCGCGGCAAACAGCGCCTCTTGCTCCTGCGGCTGCGTCACATCCAGCTTCATAAAAATCGGCGCGTTCAGTTTATCCGCAAGTGGTTGCACATAGGTTTTTGCTTTATCATTGAGATAAGTAACGGCAACCTCTGCGCCATGATCGTGGAATGCCTTGGCACATCCCCATGCAATGCTGTGTTCATTGGCGATACCTACAACCAGCCCTTTCTTACCTGCTAACATGCTCATGCCGCTTTCCTCCCGTTCAGTTCCATATTTTTCTTCGCTACAATGTCTGCCTCGCCGCGTGTTTCATTCATCACCAGTTCGCCTTTGGTCTGGACGGCAATACCGGCGGCGTTGGCTTCGTCGGTGTCGATATGCATTTCCGTAGCATAACCTTCCTTCACGCGAATCAGCGTGTTGGAGAAAGCTACTTCACCACGCTCTCCGGCCAGCCTTACATCCACATAGTCACCGTCTTTTAAGCCCATTTCTTTTGCATCTTCGGGACTCATGTGAATATGGCGGGCGGCAATAATCAGGCCGTTCGTTTCAATCTCTCCCGCCGCACCTCGCAGCTTGATGAACGGCGTATGCTCCAGCTTGCCGGATGGACGCACCGGCGCTTCCACGCCGAGTGTAAAGGTATCGGTCTTGGAAACTTCGATCTGCGTTTGTTTCCGCGTCGGCCCCAGCACGCGCACGGTTTTGAACGAGCCTTTCGGACCGATCACCTCCACTGTTTCTTCCGCCGCCCAACCTTCCGTTTGTGTGAGAGCACGCATCTTTTTGAGTTGATGACCTTTGCCGAACAGCGCTTCCACGGCTTCCTGCGACAGATGCACATGGCGGGCGGATACGGCGACAGGGATATGCCATGTCGGTTTTCGGGTGCTTTCTCCCTGCGTCAGCAAGTATTTAACCTCCTGCGCGATCATCAGCTGTTCGCAGGTTTGGGTAACAATGACTTTGATACGCGAATCAAAGCTCTGCACTTGCGGCGCTTCAAAGCCTCTAAGTTTCACTACCTGATTTTTGTCATCATCCAGATGCAGCCCCAAAAACTCGAATTTATCGCACACGCGGCGGCGCATGGAGGCGGAGTTTTCACCAATGCCGCCGGTGAAGGCAATCACATCGACACCGCCCATGGCGGCGGCATACGCCCCAATATACTTCCGCACGCGGTAGGCATAGACATTGATGGCAAGCTGTGCATCCGCATCACCTTTGGCAGCTTTTTGCTCCACCTCACGCAGATCATGGCTTCCTGCCAGTGCCTTCAGACCGCTGTTTGCATAAAGCTGGCGCTCGATTTCTTCGACGCTCAAGCCCAACTCTCGCGCCAGGTAGGTGAACATGCCGGGATCAACATCGCCGGAGCGCGTACCCATTACCAGCCCTTCGAGCGGTGTCATACCCATCGAGGTATCAATCGAAAAGCCGCGATTGATGGCGCATACGCTGGCACCATTACCGAGGTGGCAGCTGATAATCTGTAAATCCGTCACGGGCTTGCCCAGTTCCCGCGCCACGCGCAGCCCCACATATTTATGGGACGTGCCGTGGAAGCCATAGCGCCTGAGTCCTTTATCCCGCCATTCCTTCGGCACGGCATAGGTGTAGGCGCGGTCAGGGATCGTGTGGTGGAAGGCAGTATCGAATACAGCCACTTGCGGCAATTCCGGCCATAGTTCACGGCTGATGGTGATGGCTTTCAGGTTGGCGGGGTTATGCAGCGGTGCGAGCGGTGTGCAGCCTTCAATATGTTTCAATACCCCCGCATCAATCAGCGTGGCATCATGGAACCGCTCGCCGCCGTGCGCCACTCGATGGCCAACGGCATCGAAATCCGCGAAGCCGAATTCCTTCAGTATCTCCGGTATGCGAACAATCGCATCTTCCACAGTATCCAGTGATTCGCTACGCTCTTTTTCTTCACCTTGCTCGCCGCCAGTGCGGTAATGCAGTGTGCATATGCCATTCTTGAAGCCTTCAAACTCGGCCTTGAACACGCGACTATCCTGAATGCTCATGTCGAACACGCCGAATTTGAGGCTGGAGCTTCCGGCATTGAATACGAGGATTTTCATGATTATGCCTCCTTCATATGCAATGCCGCCCGCACGCGTTTCTCAATTTCGATGATGAGCAGGAACAGCACGCCAGCGCCCACCACCATCACACCATCCCACAATGCAACCGGGCGCGTGCCGAATACCCGATTGAGGAAGGGAATATAGGTAACGGCAAACTGCGCCAGCGTGATGCCGATAACGCCAATCAACACTGGCGGCGTACCCACCACGCCGCGCAAGGTCAGCGATGTGCCATGCACATAGCGCACACTGAACAGGTAGAAGATTTCAAACACCACGATGACGTTGACCACCAGCGTGTGTCCCACTTCCACCGGCATTTCCCTAGCCAGGGCATAATAGAACATGACGAAGGCTCCTAGCATAAAGAGCGTGGCCACGAAAATAATCCGCCAGAGCATGAAGCCTGAAATTATCGGATCACTGGCATGGCGCGGCGGGCGCTGCATGGTTCCGGGTTCCGTCGGCTCGAAGGCCAGCACCAGCCCCAGTGCGACGGAAGTCACCATGTTCACCCACAAAGTCTGCACCGGCGTAATCGGCAGAGGCAGCGCGAACATCACTGCCACGATAATTGCCAGCACTTCGCCCACGTTGGTGGGCAGCGTCCATGCAATTACCTTACGGAGGTTATCATAGACCGTGCGGCCTTCGCGCACCGCCGCCGCGATGGAGGCGAAATTATCATCCGCCAGCACGATTTCCGAGGCTTCTTTGGCCACAGCCGTGCCTTTCTGCCCCATCGCCACACCAACGTCCGCCTGCTTCAGCGCGGGTGCGTCGTTTACCCCGTCGCCAGTCATGGCAATCACGCTGCCTTCCGCCTGTAATGCACGCACGAGCCGCAGCTTATGTTCGGGGTTAGCGCGGGCAAATACGGTGACTTCCTTCACCGTCCGGCGCAGCGCGTCATCATCCAGCGAATCCAGCGCCGAGCCGGTGAGCGTTTTTGGATCATCGGCAATGCCAAGTTGTATGGCTATTGCCTGCGCGGTAGCGGCATGATCGCCGGTAATCATCACCACGCGGATGCCTGCCGTGCGGCAATTATGTACCGCTTCAATGGCTTCCTCACGCGGTGGGTCGATGAGTCCCACCAGCCCCAGCAACGTTAGGCCGGTTTTGGCGTCGTCGAATACGAGATCGTCTTTCTCCTGTGGCAAAGACTTCATTGCCAGTGCCAACACACGCTCACCGTGGGAAGCCAGCAGCTCAATCTGTTTCAGCCACCAATCCGCATTGATTGGTTTGTCGCCGTCGGCATGGCGTTCGGTTTTGCACATGGCAATCACCTGTTCCGGTGCGCCCTTCAGCATCATGCACTTTTCACCGTGCTCGTGGTCATGATGCAACGTCGCCATGAAGCGATGCTCGGCATCGAAAGGTATTTCATCCTTGCGTGGCAGTTGCTTTCTTAACTTTTCCTGCTCATACCCAGCTTTCAGTGCCAGCACGACCAACGCCCCCTCCATTGGATCGCCTTCTACGCACCAGTTATCATCCTTACGGTTCAGTGACGCATCGTTGCAAAGAAGCGCGGCGCGGCAGAGTTCCAGCACCACCGGCTCATTTTGGGCATCAATGTCTTTTCCATCCCGCTGGAAGCCGAAGCCGCCGCCCGGTTCATAACCCACGCCGGTCACGCCAAAAATGCCTCCGGCGGTTACCACTTGCCGCACGGTCATCTCATTACGCGTGAGCGTGCCTGTCTTGTCGGAACAAATAACGGACACCGCCCCCAGCGTTTCCACGGCAGGCAGACGGCGGATAATGGCATTGCGCTTGGCCATGCGATGCACGCCGATAGCCAGCGCAATCGTCATCACGGCGGGCAGGCCTTCCGGCACCACAGCCACCGCGAAGCCCACCACAATCATAAAGGCATCCGCCAGCTCGTATCCGCGCAAACCATAAGCAGCGCCAAACAGCACCGCCGCCACCGCAAGAATAATCACGGTCAGTTGCTTGGCCAGTTTATCCATCTGCTTCAGAAGTGGCGTTTTTAGTAATTCCACGTCGCCCAGCATGGCGCTGATGCGGCCAAGCTCGGTATTGCCACCCGTGCCGATAACTACGCCGGTTCCCTGGCCAGCGGAAACGAATGTGCCGGAAAACGCCATGCAGGAGCGTTCTGCCAGCGGGGTGTTTTCCTCCACTCCTTGCGTGGATTTCTCCACCGGAACGGATTCACCGGTCAGCGCCGCTTCCTCAATACGCAGGGATTTTGCATGTATCAGACGCAGATCGGCAGGTACGCGGTCGCCTGCCTCCAGCACCACCAGATCGCCGGGAACAATCTGCTCGGCATCCAGCGTCAGGCGTTTTCCGTCGCGTAAGACCGATGCGCGGGGCGCGACCATGTTCTGAATGGCCTCCAGCGCTTTTTCAGCCTTTCCTTCCTGGACGTAACCGATAATGGTGTTGACGATAATCACCAGCACGATCACTGCCGCGTCCACGCCGTGCCCCAGCAGCGCCGCAATAACAGACGATACCAGCATAATCCAGATCAGCATGTTATTGATATGCGACCAGAGGCGGGCGTACCATGTGCGGCCTTCCGCTTGCGGCAGGCGATTGGGGCCATGTTCAGCCAGCCGCCTTTCGGCTTCCTCGCTCCCTATGCCTTCCTGCGTGGTCTTAAGCGCGGCGCATACGTCTTTCTCTTCCAGAACATGCCAGAAGGGAGAGGCTTCTGTCATCAGTACCCCTTCGTAATCAGAATATCGCAGGGAGGATTGTTCAGGAACGAAAGCGCCACGCTGCCGATAATCGCTGTGACGAAGCCGGAGCGGCCATGCGTTCCCAGTGCCAGCAGGTCGGGCTGAATACGCGCAATCAATTTATCCAGCTGGTATTTCACGTCGCCATTTTCGAGTATTTCCACGATCTGCCCTTTACCGAAAGGCGCCAGGAAATGCGCCATGTCAGCGGCTGCATCACCGCGCACACCCAGCAGCATGTCTTCCTTAATGCTTTTCTCCTGCGCGCCGGTCAGGCCGATCATGACCGGAAACGGAAAATCATAGATATGCGCGGCGCTGACCGTGGCATCGGGCGCGACTTTAAGCGCCGTTTGCAGTGCCTTGCGTGAGCAGGTCGAGAAATCCACCGCTGTCAGCACCCGCTTGTAAGGCCTCACCGGTTTGTTCTGCACGGTGAGGATCGGGAAGGTGCTCTTGCGGATCAGCCGTTCCGCTGTGCTGTCCATGAACCAATCCGAGATGGAATCTTTCTTATGCAGCCCAAGCACGATCAGGTCAGTTTTCTCGCGGGTGGCAAAACCAAGGATGGTTTCCACCGGATCGCCATTCTCAATACGGTAATCAGCTTCCTGCTTCGTCTTGGAGGAAAGCTCGCGCAGCATCAGCTCCAGTTGGGTATATGCCTTATCTCTCGCATCGGCGGTATCGCGTGTGCTTCCATCCACAACATGCAGCACCGTTAGCCGCGCACGCATTTCATCCGCAAGCCGGAATCCACGTTCCACTGCCCGGTCGGAGAGCGGCGATAAATCATAAGCGACGAGAATGTGCCTGCTTGTCATAGAAAACTCCTATTTATTATCGGTCATCGTATGGGGTAAAATTCTGAGTTGTATAAATTCTTCTGCACCATATACCACGTCTGCCCAATTTTCTAGATTTTGCTGGAAAAAACGTGAGATTACTAGGGCAATGACGAGATAATGCTGATGAGTTTGCAGCGCTGACCGCTTTACTATGGCGCGACTCGATATCGCTTATCTTCGCCATTAAAAAGCCTCCTTTTCAGGAAGCTTTTAGTGGCGGAGGGGAGAGGATTCGAACCTCCGGTACCCTTACGGGCACAACGGTTTTCGAGACCGCCGCATTCGACCACTCTGCCACCCCTCCGCATGCATACCGGGTAAAAGCCGCGAGCCGGTAATCCAGTATAGTAGATAGTGCAAAGAGGCCGCCTTATAGCAGACCTGACGCCATTGTCCAGCCGCCGGACTTTAATTCCCCTTTTATGCGCCGCCTGCCCGCATGCTCTCGATTACTTATGCGCCGGCGCGTACCTTTAGGCTGTGTTTTCCATATCTCAAGGAGTTAGTATGCGGCGCAGTGACGACGAGTCGCTTTCGGTATGGCATGAGGCTGCCCTTCCCAGGCCGATACTCCCGCCGCTCCATGAGAATGTAGTCGCCGATGTCTGTGTGATAGGAGCAGGCATCGCGGGGCTGACCACAGCCTACCTTTTGCAAAAGACGGGATTGTCGGTGGTGGTGCTCGAGGCATGGGATCTCGCGGCCGGTGAAACGGGCCGCACCACGGCGCACTTGACCGGTGTGCTCGACGACCGCTTCTATTACCTCGAGTCTCTATTTGGAGAGGAAGGTGCCAGACTGGCTGCCGAGAGCCATCTGGCGGCTGTCAACCGCATTGAAGCGCTGGTTGCCGAGGAGCAGATACGTTGCGATTTCGAACGGGTTGACGGCTATCTGGTGGGGCTTGGTCGTGACAGGAATAGCTTCGAAAAGGAAGCCGAAGCGGCGCACCGCGCCGGCTTCGCCGACCGGCAGATACTGGAACGCATCCCGGTCAGCGGCATTACCATCGGTCGTACTATCCGCTTCCCCCGCCAGGCGACCTTCCATATCGGCAAATACATGCAGGGGCTGGCGGAGGCCTTCCTGCGGCAGGGCGGCCGCCTCTATACGCGGGCGCATGTCAATGAGGTGCAGGGCGGTGCCCGCGCCTACGTCAAGACCGATGAGGGATTCAAGATCGTCGCCGATCATATCGTGGTCGCCACCAACACGCCGATCAACGACTGGGTCAAGATGCATACCAAGCAGGCGGCCTATCGCACTTATGTCATCGGCTATGAGATTCCCATCGCATCCTATCCGGGCTTCCTGCTGTGGGATATGGACGATCCGTATCATTACGTGCGTATCGTACGCGGCACCTACCACGACATGCTGATCGTCGGCGGCGAGGATCACAAGACGGGGCAGGCGCATGACATGGAGGCGCGCTACCGGCGCCTCGCAGCGTGGACGGAACAGCACTTCAACACGTTCGGCGGCAAGGTGCGCTACCGCTGGTCGGGACAGGTGATGGAGCCGGTCGACGGGCTGGGCTTCATCGGCCGCAACCCGATGGATAACGAAAACGTCTATATCATCACCGGCGATTCCGGCAACGGCATGACGCACGGCACGCTCGGCGCCATGCTGGTCAGCGACCTGATCCAGGGGCGGGATAATCCCTGGGAGCAGCTGTATGATCCTTCGCGCAAAACGGTGAAGGCCGCCCCGTCTTTCGTACGCGAGAACACGAACTTCGTAGGGCACATGATCAAGGATTGGGCAGGACCCGGCGAAGTGAACGACGTCAGCGCGCTGCGCGACGGGCAGGGCGCCGTGCTGCGGCACGGCCTGTCCAAGGTAGCAGTCTACCGCGATGAGCAGGGCACGCTGCACGAATGTTCGGCGGTATGCACGCATCTGGGCTGCATCGTGCAGTGGAATCCGGGCGAGAAAAGCTGGGATTGCCCCTGCCACGGCTCGCGGTTCGATATCGAAGGCCGGATTCTCAACGGTCCGGCGATCAAGCCCCTGGCCAAAGAGGAGCATCCCGCCGTGACACCGCGCAAGGTGGCGGGGCCGCGCTCATAACGCAGCTATTCCAGTGCCTTGCCGATGCGGCCGCCACGCCTCAAAGCCTATTGACAAGCCAGTCCTTATCCTCTAATTTTCACCTCCTTTTTCCTCCAGGGGAATGGTTTTAGAGAAATTTCAGGCATTTGCCTGTGATCGGAAAGTGAGATTCGTCATGTTCGCAGTCATCCGTACCGGCGGAAAACAGTATAAGGTCAAGAGCGGCGATGTCATTGCCGTGGAAAAGCTCGAAGGCAAGGCGGGTGACAAGCTGGAGATCGGCGAGGTGCTGATGGCCGGCGGCAAGACGGGCTCGAAGGAGGCGCCCCTGAAGGGCAAGGTAACGGCCGAGATCATCAGCCAGTTCCGCGACGACAAGGTGGTGATTTTCAAGAAGCGCCGCCGTCATAACTACCGCCGCAAGAAGGGCCACCGCCAGTACCTGACGGAAATCAAGATCACCGATATTAAAGCATAAAGAATGGATTCCCGCCTGCGCGGGAATGACAAGGAGAAAACATGGCACATAAAAAAGCAGGAGGTTCCTCCCGCAACGGCCGCGATACCGCGGGCCGGCGGCTGGGCGTCAAGAAATTCGGGGGCCAGGTGGTTATTCCCGGCAATATCATCGTCCGCCAGCGCGGCACCAAGTTCCATCCGGGCACGGGTGTCGATATGGGCCTCGACCACACGATCTTTGCCGTCGTCAACGGCAAGGTCGAGTTCCGCCAGAAGGCTGGCGGTAAGACTTTCGTGTCGGTGGTGGCTTAACCGTCAGCTTGCAGCGAGAAACAAAGGGGACGGGCGACCGTCCCCTTTTTGTTTGGGTATATATGAAATTCCTCGACGAAGCAAAAATCTATATCCGAAGCGGTGACGGCGGCGCCGGTTGCGTCAGCTTCCGCCGCGAGAAATTCATCCCCGACGGTGGGCCGGACGGCGGCGATGGCGGCCGCGGCGGCTCGGTCATCGCCGAGTGCGTCGCCGGCCTCAACACGCTGATCGATTACCGTTACCAGCAGCATTTCAAGGCGAAGAAGGGCGAGCACGGCATGGGCAGCCAGCGCTACGGCAAAGGGGCACCCGATCTCGTCCTGAAGCTCCCCGTGGGCACGCAGATTCTGGAAGCGAATAAGGAAACGCTGGTGGCTGACTTGACGAAGATCGGGCAACGCGTGGTGCTGGCCGAGGGCGGCAAGGGCGGACTGGGCAATATGCATTTCAAATCCTCGACCAATCGCGCGCCGCGTCAGTCAACGCCCGGCGGCGAGGGCGAGGAGCGCTGGCTGTGGCTGCGGCTGAAGCTGATGTCGGACGCCGGGCTCCTGGGACTGCCCAACGCCGGCAAATCGACGTTTCTGGCCGCAGTCTCGCGCGCCAAGCCGAAGATCGCCGATTACCCTTTTACCACGCTCGCCCCGCAGCTGGGGGTCGTCTATGTCGACGGCAGGGAATTCGTGCTGGCGGATATTCCCGGCCTCATTGAAGGCGCGGCGGAAGGCGTCGGGCTTGGCATCAAATTCTTAGGCCACGTGGAGCGCGCCGGGGTGCTGCTGCACCTGGTCGATGGTACGCAGGAGGATGTGGCAGGCGCTTATAAAACCATCCGCAAGGAACTGAAGGCCTACAGCGCCGAGCTGGCGAAAAAGCCGGAGCTGCTGGCGCTCAATAAATGCGATGCGCTGACGCCGGAGGAAGTGAAGGAAAGAGCCGCCGCACTGAAGAAAGCTTCGAGGAAAAAAATCTGGGCCATTTCCGGCGTCACTGGCAAGGGCGTGCAGGAAGTGCTAAGGGAGATGATCAAGGTCATTGAAGAAACGAGAGAGAAGAAAAAAGCGGAATAAGAAGCTACGAAGAAGCGGGCATATTTCCTAGAAATATTATGATGCCATTAAGACTGGCACTCGTTACAAGTATAACAATAGCTAGCATTATCCGGTGTGAGGTACTTACTGTTACAGGATGAACAAGTGCTTTGGTAAGCAGTTTCCGACGCGCAAAAAGGTAACAAGGTAGCGCAACGATCCCTAAAAACACCGTAGCGAATCCCCATCCACCTGCTGACATGTTAATAAAAGATCGATTACCTTGTATTTTCCCAATCCGATGACCAGTAGCATCCAGGTAAACAAACATTGGTGCAATAATCCAGAAACAGTTCCAAACGATAATTCCTATATCTGCCCCCATAGATTGGAAATTTTATGTTGCTCTTATTAAGGATCAGTTAAGTTGGCAGAAACGATTATATATTATAAGTCATGGCTATGCTGAGCAACGCCAGACGTATCGTCATCAAGATCGGCTCGTCGCTTCTCGTCGATAGCAAAAGCGGCAATCTGCGTATGTCGTGGCTCGCCGGGCTGGCCGAGGATATCGCGGAGCTGCGCACGCAGGGCAAGCAGCTGATCGTCGTCACTTCGGGGGCGGTGGCGTTGGGGCGGCGGCCGCTGGGCCTCAAAGGCAAGGCACACCTGCCGCTGGAGGAGAAGCAGGCCGCCGCGGCCTGCGGCCAGATCGCGCTGTTCGCGGCTTGGCGTGATGCCCTGGCGAAGCATAATCTCAATGTCGCGCAGCTGCTGCTTACTGCCGATGACAGCATCCACCGCCGCCGCTATCTGAATGCACGTAACACCATCGATACGCTGCTGGAGCTCGGCGCGGTGCCGGCGATCAACGAGAATGATACGGTGGCCACCGCCGAGATCCGCTTCGGCGACAACGACCGGCTGGCGGCGCGCGTCGCGCAGATGGCAGGCGCCGATATGCTGGTGCTGTTTTCCGACATTGACGGACTCTATAGCGCCGATCCCACGCAGCACGCGGATGCAGAATTCATTCCTGAAGTCACCGATATTACGCCTGCCATCGAGCAGATGGCGGGCGGTTCTGCTTCCGATGTCGGGTCGGGAGGCATGGTAACCAAAATAGCCGCTGCGCGCATTGCGCTTTCTGCTGGTTGCAGCATGGTCATCGCTCGCGGAACTGGCGGACATCCGTTGCGAACCCTGATGGAGGATGGTCGGTGCACCCACTTCCTCGCCAGGGAAACCCCGCTTTCTGCCCGTAAACGCTGGATCGCCGGGTCGGTGCATCCGGCCGGCAGCGTCACCATCGATGACGGAGCGGCCAGGGCATTGAAATCCGGAAAAAGCCTGCTGCCCGCCGGAGTTACAGCGATTCACGGTACGTTCGACCGGGGTGATGCTGTCCTGATTCAGGACATGCGCGGGGTTACGCTTGGCAAGGGGCTGATCGCCTACGGCAGCGACGACGCTCAGCGCATCCGGGGCAGGCAGAGCGCCGAGATCGAGCAGATACTCGGCTTCCGCCGCCGCGATGTGCTGATTCACCGCGACGATCTGGTATTAGAATAACCTTGCCCTTTAACTAGTTTACGGGGAAAATAGGCGTATGAAAAAAGCCAAGATTGTGAATCTCAAAGGCGAAGTCCGCGAGCAGATGCAGGCCATGGGCCGGAAAGCCCGCGCCGCCTATGCGCGCATGGCGGAGGCAAGCAATGAGCAGAAGGACATGGCACTGGCGCAGGCGGCCCTGGCGCTGCGCGAGCACATAACCGGCATCCTCGCCGCCAACGAGAAGGATATTATCTACGGCAAGCAGAAAGGGCTCGATACGGCGCAGCTCGATCGGCTGAAGCTCGATGAGAAGCGCATTGAGGCGATGGCGGCCGGGCTCGAAACCATCGTCACCATGGAAGACCCGGTCAACAAGGTGCTCGAGCAATGGGAGCGCCCCAACGGGCTGGTACTGCAGAAGGTCAGCATTCCGCTCGGCGTTATCGGCATCATCTACGAATCACGCCCCGGCGTCACCGCTGACGCGGCGGGGCTGTGCATCAAATCCGGCAACGCGGCAATCCTGCGCTGCGGGTCGGAAAGCCTGCATTCCTCCACCGTCATCGCCGAATGCATCCATCACGGGCTGAAAGCCGCCGGGCTGCCGGAGGAAGCGGTGCAACTGGTCGATACGCGCGACCGGCTGGCGGTCGATGAGATGCTCGGCCTGGTGGGGCTGATCGACATCATCGTGCCGCGCGGCGGCAAGTCGCTGACCAGGCGCGTGATGGAGAAAAGCCGCATCCCGACCATCCAGCACCTTGACGGCAACTGCCACACCTACGTGCATGCGAAAGCCGATTCCAAGATGGCGGTCGAGGTGGTACTCAATGCCAAAATGCGTCGCCCCGGCATCTGCGGCGCCACTGAAACCCTGCTCATCGACGAAGCGGTGGCGAAGAAGCTGCTGCCCCCTATTGCCGATGCGCTGGCCGGCGGTGGCTGCGAGATGCGCGGCGACAAGGGCGCGCGCGCCATCGACAAGCGCCTCAAGGCGGCAACCGAGGAGGACTGGGATACCGAATATCTGGCGCCCATCATCGCCATCAAGCTGGTGGACGGGGTGGAGGAGGCAATCGAGCACATCAACCGCCATGGTTCGCATCATACCGACGCCATCGTCACCAGGGATATTCCGACCGCTCGGACTTTCCTCCGCAAGGTGGACAGTGCCATTGTCATGCACAACACTTCCACGCAATTCGCGGATGGTGGCGAATTCGGCTTCGGCGCCGAGATCGGCATTTCGACTGGCCGCCTGCATGCCCGCGGCCCGGTGGGCGCCGAGCAGCTCACCACCTACAAATATGTGGTGCATGGCAGTGGACAGACGCGCCCGTAAGTGAAGCCCATCCATACGAAAAATAGAAATATCGGCCTTCTGGGAGGATCGTTCAACCCGGCACATGAGGGGCATCTGCATATCACGCTGCATGCGCTGAAGTCCCTCCATTTCGCCGAGGTTTGGTGGCTCGTTTCGCCGCACAACCCGCTCAAGAAAGCGGCTGATCTGGCTGCCTACGAACAGCGGCTGCACTCGGCGCGGGCGATGGCGGCGCGCCACCCGGGTATCCGCGTGCTCGATATCGAGGCGAAACAGCATCTGCGCTACAGCTGGCAGACCATTGCCTACCTCCAAAAGCGTAATCCGGGGGCGCAGCTCGTCTGGCTGATGGGGGCGGATAACCTGGCGCAGTTTCATCGCTGGCGGCGTTGGTGGTGGATACTGCAGCAGGTGCCGGTGGTGGTGTTTGACCGCGCCCCCTATTCGCACCGGTCACTGCGCAGCCAGACGGCGTTGCGCATGCACCGGTTCCGCTTGAAAAGCATGGGCATAGAGAGGCCAAAACCGGCCGCCTGCCTGGTTTTCGTGCATTTGCGGCGCGACCCGGCATCCTCCACTTCCATACGAAAAAAGCTTGGAAAAGGCGCCTTTTTGAGGCATAATAAAATTGCAGGGAAATCAATGTAACCCCCTGTCGAAAGGAGAACACCCATAGCTACCACACGATCGCTTCCCAAGCTTTCACTTGCGCGCCTTGAACGACTGATTCTTAGTTCCCTCGATACCCATAAAGCCGAAGACATTGTTTCCATCGATCTGATTGGCAAATCCGACTTTGCCGACCGCATGGTTATTGCCAGCGGCACGTCGCAGCGCCACATCGGCGCGCTGGCCGATCATGTCGTGGATACGCTGAAACGCTCCGGCTATAACCACGTGCCGGTTGAGGGCAAGGAAGTCGGCGACTGGGTGCTGGTGGATGCCGGAAACCTCATCGTCCATATCTTTCGGCCGGAAATCCGCGACCACTACAATCTCGAGAAAATGTGGTCGGTGGCGCTGCCGCAGCTCGAAGCTGCCCACTAGCGCATGCGCTTGCTGATTGCCGCCGTCGGCCGGATGAAGCCCGGCCCCGAGCAACAGCTTTATGCCGATTACCTCAAACGCCTGCCTTGGAAAGTCGAATGCAAGGAGTTCGACGTCCGGCTTCCGGAGGTGAAACAACGCAAATCCCGCGAGGCCGAACTGTTGCTGGATGCCTGCGCGAAATACGAACGCCTCGTTGCGCTGGATGAAGGCGGCGGGCAGCTTTCCAGCCGCGAATTCACCAGGTCGCTAGGGAAATGGCGGCAGCAGGGTGTTGGCTCCTGCGCCTTCGTCATCGGCGGCGCCGACGGGCTGGACAAGCGAGTGCTGGAGAAAGCGCATCTGACGTGGTCGCTGGGGCGGGTTACCTGGCCACATCTGCTGGTGCGCGCCCTGCTAGCCGAGCAGCTGTACCGTGCCCATAGCATCCTGACCAATCATCCCTATCACCGCGATTAGCTTTAAAATTCTCCTGTATAAACATGGTGCTGTGGTGTAGTATGCCGCTCGTTAATAATGAAAGAGACATAGCAATGAGCTTAAGCCAGCATACGCTACGCTCCTACGACAAGCAGCTCGAGCGCCTGATGAGCCTCATCCTCGAGATGGGCGGCGAGGTGCGCAAGATGGTGCTGTCGGCGAAGGAGGCCTTCCGCTCGCGCGATGCCAATCGCGCCGCCGACGCCAAGGCCGCCGACAAGCATATCAACGATCTGGATCAGCAGATCGAGGAGGAGGCGACGATCGTGCTCGCCCTGCAGAATCCCCTGGCGATCGACTTGCGCTTCGTTACTTCGGTCTTGAAAATCACCGGCATGCTGGAGCGGGCAGGCGACCTGGCCAAGAATACCGTCAAGCGCAGCGTCAAGATGGGGGAATTTGCTTCCGAGCCGGTGATCCTCAAGCTTGAGAAAATGGCCGACATCATCGTGGAAATGCTCGACGATGCGCTGGCGGCCTTCGACAAGAAGGATACCGAAAAAGCCATTGCCGTATGGCGGCGCGATGAGGAAATCGATGATCTGTATCATGAGATATTCACCACCATGCAGCAGGAGATGGCCTCGTCACCGGATAAGGTCGCCGTTTGCACGCATGTGGTGTTCGCCGCCAAGAACCTTGAGCGCGTGGCGGATTATACTACCAATCTGGCTAAGACCGTGTATTACGTGGTGTCCGGCAAGCGTGCCGACAAAACGGTACTGAAAAATTCCTGATACGCGACGCGCTGCGTCCGCGATTCGAAGACTCATATGACTGCCTCTATCCAGACCCGCCCCAAACCGGTAGTGCTTGTGATTCTCGATGGCTGGGGCCATCGCGAAGCCTCGGAATATAATGCCATCGCCGCGGCGCGCACACCGAACTGGGACCGTTTCATGCGTGATTATCCACACGGGCTGATCAACGCCTCCGAATTGCATGTCGGGCTGCCGGCGGGGCAGATGGGCAATTCCGAAGTCGGACACATGAATATCGGCTCGGGGCGCGTGTTGATGCAGGACTTGCCGAAGATCGACGCTGCCATCAAAGACGGTTCGCTGGCGAAGAACCCGCGGCTGTTGGAATTCGTAAGCAAATTGAAATCCAGTCGGGGTGTATGTCATCTGATGGGATTGTTATCACCCGGCGGTGTGCATTCGCATCAGCGCCATATGGCCGCACTGGCTAATATAGTAGCGCAGGCAGGCGTGCCGGTTGCAGTGCATGCCTTTCTCGACGGCCGCGACACACCGCCGAAGAGCGCGCTTGAGTATATTACGCAGTTTGAAGAAAAAACCAAAGCTCATCCAAACATTAAAATTGTTACTGTTTCCGGTCGCTATTATGCGATGGACCGCGACAAGCGCTGGGATCGCGTGGAACAGGCATATTCAGCCATGATAGCAGGTAAAGAGGGCAATCCACCTACTGCACGGACGGCGGTAGAAGAAAACTATGCTAAAGAAAGAACCGATGAATTCATGCCGCCCACTGGAATAGGAAATTACGTGGGTATGCGTGACGGTGATGGCCTTCTCATGACAAATTTTCGTGCCGACCGCGCTCGTGAAATTCTTACCGTGTTACTTGATCCTGATTTTAAAGAATTTGCCGCCTTTCCTGTAAAAAAAATCGCTGCTACGCTTGGCATGGTGGAATATAGCGAATCGCTCAATAAATTTATGCCTGCATTATTTCCCTCACAGCCTCTGACCAATATATTCGGCGAGGTGATTGCCGAGGCGGGATTAACGCAGCTGCGCATTGCCGAGACGGAGAAATATGCCCATGTCACCTTCTTCTTCAACGGCGGGCGCGAACAGGAATTTCCCGGCGAGGAGCGTATCCTGGTGCCGTCGCCGAAGGTAGCGACTTATGATGAGAAGCCGGAAATGTCCGCCTATGAAGTGACGGACCGGCTGGAGGAGGCGATTGCTTCTGATAAATTCGATGTCATCGTCGTTAACTATGCCAATACCGACATGGTGGGCCATACAGGGGATTTGAAGGCAGCGGCCAAGGCGGTGGAGGCGGTGGATACCTGCCTCGGGCGGCTGGCTGACGCTGTGCTCGCCAAAGGCGGCGCGCTGCTGATCACCGCTGATCATGGTAATGCCGAAATGATGTTCGATGACGCGACGCATCAGCCACATACCGCCCATACGTTGAATCTGGTGCCGGCCATCGTCATCGCTGACCGGTTCCGGGGGAAGCGCCTGAAGATGCCGGAAGGCCGGCTCGGCGACGTCGCGCCGACGCTCCTGCAGCTGCTCGGCCTGCCGCAGCCGGCCGAAATGACGGGGCGGTCGCTGCTGTCTGATGCAGATGTATAGATGACAAGATGATGGATAATAGGAAAACGAGCGGCAGGATACCTATCGTATCATCCATCATCCTGTCATCCATCATCGCCTTCACTGCCCACGCCGCCGTCAAGGACGATCTGGAGCAGACACAGAAGGAGCTCGAGGAATCCCGTATCACGCATGCCGGGCTCGCCGAGCGCGCGCAGAAGCTGGAAGAGGAACTGGCCTCCATCCAGCAGAAGCTGGTGGCGCTGGCCGGCCATATTCAGCAGGCCGAGAGCGACCTGTCGATGGCGGAGGATAAGCTGCGTATTCTCGATGAGCAGATGCGGGCTAAGGAAGCGGAACTGAAAACCCGGGAAAAGGACCTGCATGGGCTGGTGCAGGCCGCGTTGCGGCTCTCCCGCACGCCGCCCGAGGCAATGGTCATGATGCCGGGCGATATCACCCAGACCATCAGAGCCGGTCGTGCGCTGAAGATGGCATCCGACGCCATTCGCCGCGAAACCGAGATGATCGGACTGCAGATGGGAGAGCTGCAGGAACTGCAGGGGAAAGTGGTCAGAAAGCGGGAGGATATACGCCGCCGGCAGGAAAAGCTGGCCGAGGAGCGTCAGGCTATGACCGAGCGGCTGGCTGAGCGGCAGGCACTGCAGGAGAAGCTCGGCCGCCGCCAGAAGGAGATGGAGGCGAAGATCGCCGGCTTGGCCAGGAAGGCCGAGGATCTGAAAGGCCTGCTCAGCTCGATCGAGCGCGAGGAGATGGAACAGCGGGAGGCAGCTGGATTACGCGAGGAGGAACGCTCGCCAACGCTCGCCCGCCGGTCCATGCGCTCTTTTGCTCGCGCGAAAGGCCATGTCCGCACCCCGGTGGCAGGACGGCTGGCCGGAGAGTTCGGGGAGGCGGGCAGGGGAGGTATCCACAGCAAGGGTATCCTGATTGTCGCCCGCGAGCGGGCGCAGGTGACGGCGCCTTATGATGGCGAGGTGGTGTTCACGGGCCCTTTCCTTAATTATGGGCGACTGGTGATCCTGCGCCACAGTGACAATTTTCACACGCTGCTGGCCGGCCTGCACCGGATCGATGCCGCGGTCGGTCAGTTTTTATTGGAAGGTGAGCCGATTGGTGCTATGGGAGATGGGGAGTCAGGGAGTCGATTATACGTGGAACTTCGCAAAAACAACCAGCCGGTCGACCCTACCCCCTGGATACGTGGATTGAATGAGAAGTAACGCTAGGAGAATTATGCGTCGTTTTATTAAATTATGCGTGGTGGGCGGATTGCTGGCCGCACCATTGGCCGCTTATGCCGCGAAGAACGACACGCTGCAGCTGTTGGATCTGTTTGGTGAAGTGTTCGAGCGCGTGCGCAGCGATTACGTCGAGGAAACCAATGATAGCGAGTTGGTGGAAGCCGCCCTCAATGGCATGCTGACCTCGCTCGACCCGCACTCCGGCTACATGAACGAAAAGGCCTTCAAGGAGATGCAGGTGCAGACCAAGGGCGAATTCGGCGGCCTGGGCATCGAGGTGACGATGGAAAACGGCCTGGTCAAGGTGGTCTCGCCGATTGACGACACGCCGGCTGCCAAGGCCGGTATCCTGCCGGGCGATTATATCAGTTATATCGACGATGAGCCCGTGATGGGACTCACTCTGTCGGAAGCGGTCGAGAAGATGCGCGGCAAGGTGGACTCGAAGGTGAAGCTGACCATTCTGCGCGAGAATCATCCCGAACCCATCGAAATGGCCATTACCCGCGCCCAGATCAAGATCCGCTCGGCGCGCGCGCGTACCGAAGGCGATGACATCGCCTATATACGCCTTACCTCTTTCACCGAGCAGACTACCGACCTGATGCGCGACGAATTCAGGAAAATTAAAAAAGACCTGCCGAACCTGCGCGGGCTGGTGCTCGATCTGCGCAATAACCCCGGGGGGCTGCTGGAGCAGGCCGTGTCGGTCTCCGACGCTTTCCTGAAGGAAGGCGAGATTGTCTCCACGCGTGAGCGGGACCCGGGCCGTACCAAGCGCTACAGCGCCCATGGCGGCGACGAGCTGGTCGATGCGACCCTACCGGTGGTGGTGCTGGTCAATAACGGTTCGGCGTCGGCGTCGGAGATCGTTTCCGGCGCGCTGCAGGATCACAAGCGGGCGGTCGTGCTCGGTACCAAAACCTTTGGCAAAGGCTCAGTGCAGACGGTCATCCCCCTGACCGGCCACGGTGCCATCCGTCTGACTACTGCCCGCTACTACACCCCCTCCGGGCGCTCCATACAAGCCAAAGGTATCGAACCGGATATTCTGGTCGAGCAGGCGAAGATTGAGCCGATCAAAGGATCAGATCACGTCCGCAGCGAGGCCGATCTGCGCCGGCGACTGGAGAACCTGCAGGAGCTGAAGGAAAAAGAGAAGGAAAAGGATAGGCAGCAAAACGGGGAGGAGAAGGAAGACAAAGGAACCCAGAAATCCGCTCCCAACCCCAGTGAGATGGAGGCAGCAAGCGATTTCCAGCTGCAGCGGGCGCTTGATCTGCTGCGCGCGGTCAGCGTCTACCGCCAGATAGCGCCCGGAAAATAATACGCGGGGCCCGCCGCCATGGCATGGAAGCTTAAGCTGAAGTTCCCGACATTCCCCAAGCTGCCCAAGCCTTTCGGATGGTCTTCTGCCTGGCTGTGGCGCGGAACGCTCGGGGTTCTGGTGCTGCTGGCCATGCTGCTCGTCGGGCTGCTGTGGATGTCGGGAGGTAGCGAAACGGACGAAGCCTTTCGGGACGGGCGCCGCCTGCTGATCCGGCTCGACAGCAATACGATCGAAGGACGGCAGGTGATGCTGGACAAGATCGCTCCGGCTTCCGAGGC
>CAYXYU010000003.1:155115-244456 GCA_964469525.1 uncultured Rickettsiales bacterium
CAAACAGGAACCAGTTGTTGCCACTCCCGCCGACCGCCCCGCCGAGCCTATGCCGGTTGCATCCGGCATTCGCTCCGCCTTCCGCACCATGGCTCCCATCAACCCGGCGCTCGGCGAGCAGACGCCGGAAGGAACCCTGCCGATTATTGCCGGCGACGGCACTACTCCCTGGCAATATTATGCCAAGCCGTATGAGCGCACAGGCAGCCTGCCGATGATTGCCGTTGTGGTCGGAGGGCTGGGGATGAATAAATCCGTGACCGAAGCGGCGCTGCAGCTGCCGGACACCATTACACTGAGTTTTTCACCTTACGCCCGCGATGTGACCAGCTGGGGGATTGCGGCTCGCGCCGTGGGGCATGAGGTAATGCTCGACCTGCCGCTTGAACTCAGCACCTATCCCGCCTCCGATCCCGGCCCTTACGGGCTGCTGCTGGCGAATGACGGCGAGGAGAATGCCAGGAGATTGCGCTGGCTGCTGGGTCGCTTCACCGGTTATACCGGTTTCCTGATGCCGCAGAACGAAGCCTTTTCCTCCAGTGACGCAGCGTTCCAGGCACTGGTCAAATCGATCGGCGCCCGCGGCCTGCTGCTGGTAATCGGGCAGGAACCGGCCCGCGGCGAGACCAAGCAGATCCTGGCCGGGAGCAAGACGCCTGCCGTGGTGGCCGATCTGCTGATCGACGAGGAACCCTCCGCCGCCGCCATCAAGACGCGCCTGCTGTCGCTCGAGCAGACGGCGCGCACGCGCGGCTACGCGGTGGGTATCGCCCAGCCCTACCCGCTTACCATGCAGCTTCTGGCGGAATGGGCGGCGGCGCTTGAAAAGACCGGGTTTGTGCTGGTGCCGGTGTCTTTCGCGGCGGGCTTGAATACCTCCTCCTGATCGCCATGCGCGCGGATCTTCCTTATCGACCGGGCGTGGGCATTATGCTGATCAACCAGCACGGCATGGTGTTCGTGGCGCAGCGCATCGACATGGTTACCGAAGCCTGGCAGATGCCGCAGGGCGGGATCGATGGGGGAGAAATACCGCTGCAGGCGGCGTGGCGCGAATTGAAGGAGGAGACCGGTACCGACAAGGCCGAGCTCATTCGGGAAAGTCGCGGCTGGCTGACCTACGATCTGCCCGACGAGCTGGTGCCGAAAATCTGGGGCGGGCGTTTCCGCGGCCAGCGGCAGAAATGGTTTGCCATGCGCTTCACCGGCAGCGACAGCGATATCAATATCGAAACCGACGAACCCGAATTCAGCCGGTGGAAATGGGTCCGGATGGAAGAGCTCCCGCGCATCATTGTTCCCTTCAAGCGCAAACAGTACCAGGCGCTGATCGAGGAATTTGGGGATATTTTAGCGTCATAGGCTTAGTTCATGCTTTCCCGTTGTCATAGCAATGCCGTTCCTTTTGCGATTATAGCCGCCATCGGCACCTGGTCCGCCATCAATCCCTATGACAAGCTTACCTGGTTTCTGGAGGCATTGCCCATTCTCCTGCTGTTCCTGGCGGCAATACTGACCTCCAGGCGTTTTACCTTCACGCCGCTGGCTTACTGGCTCTTTGCTCTGGGGTGCGCGCTGGTGCTGATTGGCGCGCACTACACCTACTCCCGGATGCCGGCATTCGAGGCATTGAAGGATTTGCTGTCGCTGGAGCGCAACCACTATGACCGCTTCGGTCATTTCTTCCAGGGGTTCGTGCCGGCCATCATTTTCCGGGAAGTGGCTCTGCGCACTTCCCGCCTCCAGCGCGGGCTGTGGCTATGGATAATCGTAATCGCGCTCTGCACGACGAAGAGCGTCATCTACGAGTTTGCCGAATGGTGGACGACGATTATCCTGGGTGAAAGCGCGCACGAATTCCTGGCGATGCAGGGCGATGAGTGGGACGCGCAGAAAGACATGTTCTGGGCTTTCACCGGCAGCATTGCGGCGCTGTGGACACTGTCACGGCTGCATGACCGGCAGCTGGCGCGGCTGGCTAAGCAGTCTGCTTCTCCGGCGGCGTCAGCGGGGCGGCGTGGGTGAAGTAGGCATAGATAAGCCCGCTGACGATAGCGGCGAAGAAGCACCAGACCGATACCAGGTTGACGCGATAGAAGTAATAGGCGGCCAGGAAAGCAGCCACGTTGATAACCCCCAGCCAGCGAATAAAAGGGCGGCTGGAGCAGAAAAACCCGGCGCAGGTGGCAGCGGCGTATATGGTGACGGCATAGGGCGGTGCGGGCAGCGGGTTATCATAGAAAATGCAGTTGCTGAGGATTTCGGCGGTGAACCCGAAGCGCAGCATGATCAGCGCCGTATAGCCTGCCACTCCCGCCCCGATTGCGCCGGCGATAGCGATCAACCGCCGGTGCTGTCGGCTCGATTCGATCAGGTACAGGCTGACGGGGATTATCAGCGGCCAGACGATGCCGGCAAATCCGGAGTAGAGTTGCGTCAGCCAGTATTGCGCCCTTTCGGAGTAGCCATGCAGCAGGCACAGCCAGAGCAGACCTTCCAGCAGCTGCTGTACGGCGAACAGTAACGGTACGGAAGCCAGCGCCCTTTCGCGCGGCGTTTCGGTTTTGCGGAGCGAGGCAATGCCGATACCGGCCAGTGCGGCACCTGCCGCAAAGCTGGCGCTTGGGGAAAAGCACATAAAACGCCCCTTTCTGCCGCCAGTAGTAGCGAATGCGGCGCCGTTCGGCAACGACTCGATTGACGCAGGCGCTAAAAACCTTTCTATGATGGAGCCATGTGGGAGGCCTGCCGCCAGCGTTCTGATGGTGCTGTGGCTGCTGTAGCATGTAAAGCACGCGGCGCGAATGAAGACCTGGTGCGGCGTTTGACCGGCGTCAAATACAGGCGCAGCCATTTCTGTATCCTTGAATGGACCTCCTGGTGCGGGGGGAGTATGTATGGTATTGATTTCTTATGTATGAAAGGGTTAATGCCATGAACGCCATGGTTACGTGCAATGAAGATATCTCCAACCACAGGTTCGAGAAATGGCTGCTCGACAAGGTGAAAGGCCTGCCGCCTCTGAAGACCGCCGTCGTCCATCCGGTTGACCGTTATTCGCTGGAAGGGGCGATAGAGGCGGCCATAGCGGGCATCATCCAGCCGGTGCTGGTCGGGCCGGAGCAGAAGATCCGGGTTGTGGCGAAGGAGGCAGGCCTTGATCTGCAGCCTTACGAGATTGTTCCTACCCAGCATAGCCATGAAGCGGCCGCGTGGGCAGTGGCCATGGTGCATGAGGGCACGGTGCATGCGCTGATGAAAGGCAAGCTCTCCACCGAAGAGCTGATGCACGAGGTGGTGAAGAAGGAGACCGGCCTGCGCACCGGACGGCGCATGAGCCATGTCTTCGTGGTCAATGTGCCGAAATACCCCAAGCCGCTGTTCCTGACCGATGCGGGCATCAACATCAATCCGACGCTGATGGACAAGCGCGATATCGTGCAGAACGCCATCGACCTGTTCCACGCGCTGAAAATGGGCACGCCGAAGGTGGCCATCCTGTCGGCGGTCGAGTTCGTCATGGAAAAACTGCCCTCGACGCTCGATGCCACCGCATTGTGCAAGATGGCCGAGCGTGGGCAGATCGAAGGCGGTATTCTCGACGGGCCGCTGGCATTCGATAACGCGGTATCCAAGGAAGCGGCAGCCATCAAGGGACTGCATTCGGAAGTAGCAGGTAACGCCGACATACTGGTGGTGCCCGACATCGAATCAGGCAACATGCTCTACAAGCAGCTGCGCTACTTCTCCGGCGCGCAAGGGGCGGGCATCGTCATGGGAGCGCAGGTGCCGATCATCCTGACTAGCCGCGCCGGCGACGCCGAGAGCCGCGTAGCATCGAGCGCACTGGCGCTGCTGTACCACCATCATGGGAGAAAGCTATGAGCGTTATTCTTACCTGCAACGCCGGCTCCAGCAATACCAAGCTGGCGGCGTTCGACGCTAGGACGCTGAAGCGCAAGGGACATACCGTCATCCGCGACAACCCCGCTGAAGTGACGGAATGGCTGTGCTCCATCGGTTCGCTGGGCATCGATGCCATCGGCCACCGCGTCGTGCATGGCGGGCGCGAGTTCACGAAGCCCATGCCCATCACACCTGCCGTCATTGCCAAATTGAAAACCTTTATCCCGCTGGCGCCGCTGCACCAGCCCGCCGCGCTGAAACTGATTGCGGAAACCCGGAAACTGTATCCAAAGCTGCCGCAGATCGCCTGTTTCGACACGGCCTTCCACCATACGCTGCCGGAGATCGAACGCCGCCTGCCGCTGCCGCGCAAGCTGTACGCTCAGGGCATGATGCGCTACGGGTTCCATGGGCTTTCCTATCACTATATTGCCGGTAAACTGCCGGAATATGCGCAAGGCCGCGTCATCGTGGTGCATCTGGGCGGCGGCGCCTCGGCCTGTGCCATGAAAGGCGAGATCAGCGTAGCGAGCACGATGGGGTTTTCCACGCTCGACGGGCTGATGATGACCACGCGCCCCGGCGCCCTCGATGCCGGCGCAGTACTGCACCTGCTGGGGTCCAGGAAAATGTCGCTGAAAAAAGTAACCGACATGCTCTACCAGAAGTCGGGGCTGCTTGGCGTTTCCGGCATCAGCGGCGACATGCGCGATCTGATTGCGAGTCAAAAACCGGAAGCGCGCGAGGCGGTGGAACTATACTGCTATCTCGCCGCCAAACAGATTGCCGGGTTGCTTCCGTCGTTAGGTGGGCTGGATGCGCTGGTCTTTACCGGCGGCGTTGGCGAGAACCAGGAAGAGGTGCGCAATAAAATCGTTTCCTACCTGCGCTGGATTGGTGATTTCAAGGTGCAGGTTATTCCCACCGATGAAGAAACGGTCATCGCCGAGGCCTGCCGTACCTATCTTACCTCCAGGAAAGTGGCGTGACCGGCGACTGGCACAGCTGGCCTGTCGATAAGGTGCTGCATGAGATCGATAGCGATCCACACGGCCTGTCGGTGCAGGAAGTCGAAACGCGCCGCAGGAAATACGGCGAGAACCGGCTGCCCGAAGGTCGAAAAATCACCCTGATCGGATTGTTCCTGCACCAGTTCTTAAGCCCGCTGATTTATATCCTGCTGGCGGCGGCGGGATTTTCCCTGTGGACCGGCGAACTGAGCGACGCGGCGTTTATCTTCGCCGTGCTGCTCATCAACGCCGCTATCGGTACCTTTCAGGAATATAGCGCCGAAAAAGCCGCCCATGCGCTGAAAAAACTGGTGCCGGCGCATGCCAGCGTGCTGCGCGAGGGCAGCCGCCAGACCGTCGAGGCGCATGAGCTGGTGCCGGGCGATATGGTGTTGCTTTCTTCCGGCGACAAGGTGCCGGCTGATTTGCGCCTGATTGAAACCTCCAGCCTCCTGATCGATGAATCATTGCTGACCGGCGAGTCGCAGTCGGTGGAAAAAAGCGCGGATGAAACATTGCCTGAAGACATGGCACTGGCAGAGCGCGTGAACATGGCTTTCGCGGGGACGCTGGTGGCGAAGGGCCGCGCCACCGGCGTGGTCATTGCCACGGCGGGGGAAACGCAGATCGGGCGTATCACCAGCCATGTCGCGGAGAGCGAAGACGTCAAGCCGCCGCTGCTGTCGCGCATCGACCAGCTGGCGCTGCGCCTGGCCATGGTCATGCTGGCGGTGATCGCGCTGCTGTTCGTCATCACCCTCCTGCGCGGCCATTCCTGGCTGGAGATGGTGCCCGTCGCCATTGCACTGGCGGTGGCTGCCGTGCCGGAAGGCATGCCCGCCGCCATCACTGTGGCGCTCTCCGTCGGCATGCGGCGCATGGCCGCGCACAATGTCATCATCCGCCATATGGCTGCCGTCGAAACACTTGGTTCCTGCACCTGCATCGCCTCCGATAAGACCGGTACGCTGACCATAAACGAAATCACCGTCGAGCAGGTGACGCTGCCGGACGGGACGATATTCAGGGTCCGCGGCGAGCATATTGAATCCGATGCCGATCACCGGCATGCGTCGTTGCGCGCGCTTGCCCGCGCCGGCGTACTGGCGAACGAGGCCTCCACGATCCGCCACGAGGATGGGTGGAAGCATGAGGGCGACAAGGTGGACATCTCGCTGCTGGTGTTCGGCAGGAAATGGGGATTGTCGCGGGAGGAGGCGCTGGAAAAGCATCCGGAGCAGGCGACCATACCTTACGAATCGCAGCAGGGATTCTCCGCCGCTATCTGCGGCGGCGGGAACGATATGCGCATTTTCGTCAAGGGCAGCGTCGAGAAGCTGCTGCCCATGTGCACGCAGATGCAGGGCGAAAACGATGATGTGCCGCTCGATGCCGCCGCCATCGAAAATCAAATGGAGCAGTTGGCCGGAAACGGCTACCGCGTGCTGGCCTTTGCCGAGGGGAACGTTCCCCCGGATGCCGACATGGACGACCCGCACGTATTGCTGGAGAACCTGACCTTTCTTGGCCTGGCCGGGATGATCGATCCGCTGCGTCCGGAAGCGAAGGAAGCGGCCAGAGCCTGCTTCGAGGCGGGTATCCGCGCGATCATGATCACCGGCGACCACCCGGTGACGGCGCTGGCCATCGCCCGGCAGCTGGAGCTGGCGGATCAGCAGACGCGGGCGGTGACAGGCCGGATGCTGCAAGAGAAGGAAGGCGATGCATTGCAGGAACTGATCCGGGAAACCACGGTCTTTGCCCGTATCGAGCCGGAGCAGAAGCGGGTGATAGTGGAGAGCCTCATCGAGGCCGGGCATTATGTGGCGGTGACGGGCGACGGCGTCAATGATGCACCGGCATTGAAAGCGGCGCATGTCGGCGTGGCGATGGGCGCGCGCGGCACGGACGTGGCGCGGGAGAGTTCCGACATCGTGCTAGCCGACGATAATTTCGCCTCCATCATCGAGGGCGTGCGGCAGGGCAGGGTGGTCTATGCCAACATCCGCAAGGTGATCTTCCATTTTATTTCCATCGGCGTCGCAGAGATTCTGCTGTTCCTGCTCGCCATCGCCGCCGGGCTGCCCATGCCGCTGACCACCGTGCAGCTGCTCTGGCTCAACCTGGTGACCGGCGGGCTGCAGGACTTGCCACTGACGCTGGAAAAGGCCGAAGGGGAGGAACTGAAACAGAAGCCGCGCCCACCTGCCGAGCCGGTCTTCAACCGGCTGATGATCGAACGCGTTCTAATGAATGGAGCGCTGATCGGCCTGGCGGCGTTTCTGCTGTTCTATTGGCTGCTGGCGCAAGGTTATGGCGAAGAGGATGCACGTAATATTATCCTGCTGCTGATGGTGCTGTTCGAGAACGTGCAGGTCCTGAACAGCCGCTCGGAGACGCGCTCCATCTTCCGCCAGCCCTTTTTCAGCAATCCCTTGTTGATTGGCGGCATCATCCTTGCCCAGGCTATCCATATAGCCGCCATGCACGTATCGCTGGGTCAGGAGGTGCTGGAAGTCCGCCCCGTGTCGCTCAGTATGTGGGGTGGTCTGATAGGGATTTCGGTGCTGTTGCTGGCGGCGAACGAGGGGTACAAGGCGATAAAACGGCGGGATCAGGCGTAGTCCGCCAGAGCGAAGCGTGGTGCATCGGAGAGGACTAAACTCGAACCGGATTTTGGAATTTTTAGGCGGGTTTCAAGAATGGGCAACAGTATTTAAGTGTGGTAAATTTAATGATTTATTGAACAATAACTGTTATGTTGCAGGGCATTAATGATTCAGGGGGGATCTAAATGTCAATAAACACTGAAGACAGGCTAACATTAATCGAAGCGCGCCTTTCCAAGATTGAAAACCATCTTGGGGTGTCATCTCCCAAACCTATCGCAACTTCTGTGGACGGGCCTTGGACACAAGTAAAGCCATCAGCAATAAATCAACCGCTGCAGCCTTCCGCGCCGCACGTAGAAAAGCCGGGTAATTGGCTCGGCATTGTTGCGGTGATCTGCTTTGTGTTGGCGGCTGGATTTATCGTAAAACTTTCCATTGAGTCAGGATGGCTTACGCCGACAAGACAAATAGGTTTAGCTGCATTGCTCGGACTCAGTCTTATCGGCACTGGCTTTGCATTAATGAAATCAGACCGCGAATATGCAAGTCTGCTTCCAGGTGCGGGTATTGTTGTGCTTTATCTTACTACTTTTGCTGCCCATCGTTATTATTCGCTCATTTCATTTGAGTCGGCAATCGCTCTAGTAAGCGTAGTTTCAGGTTTATGCATATGGTTATATACACAAATCAAACACGATATTTACGCCGTCACAGCCGCCGCTGGAGCCTATCTTTCTCCTGTTATCTTAGGTCTTAATACGGGTGTCGAATTTTCGCTTTATTATTTCCTGCTGTGCTCTGTAGCGTTTGCGGCAATTTCCATATGGGTGCAGTCACGGACACTGACTTTAATATCCGCTTATTTAGCCATTTTAATGAGCGCGGTTATTGGTTTTGAAATTCATCAGGACATGTTGGTTGCGATTATTCTTACGCTACATTTTCTTGTTTTTGCCGCGGGAACGTATTTATACACTACACAAAATCGTTTGCCTTTAAGTGAGCAGGAGTCTTGGAGCTTTCTACCTGTGCTTCTCGCATTTTATGCGATGGAATATTACTTTATTGAACGTATTCAGCCCGGTCTAGCTCCATGGATTTCATTAGGATTTGCTGGCGTTCTAATGGGGCTTTATCTCTCCGCAAAAAGATATTTCCCGGATAGCTTAGGAAGTCAGACATTGGTATTGGCGTTCACCACTCTTGTGTGCTTCCATTCTGTGTATCTTGAGTTGCTGCCTGTAAATGCTCGTTCTTGGCTATTCGTGATCATCATGCTGGGCGCTGCTTTTTTTCCATCCAATCTTTCTGCAAAGAAACAAGGCGGTCCCTTTTACATTCCGTTCCTTGCGGTTTTAGCGATTCTTGCCATTGAGTATGTAACGATGCTTTTCCATCTTTTTGATGCGGGAGAGCTATCTTGGTTGACGGTTTCTTTTGCTGCCTTTGCTAGCATATGGTGCGTGATTGTAAGGATAGGCGACAAATTGAATGGACAAGGAAAATATGGCCATACGCTCCTTATTGCAACACATTTGCTTGCTGTAATGGGGCTTTATCGACTGACAACAGATATAGGTTCGCTGACTGTTTCGGCATCTTGGCTATTCTACGCAGTGTGTGTGATGGTATTCGCATTCAGTCGCAAAGACGAAATCATGGCAAAATCAGCGCTCTTTGTACTTGCCTTCGCTGCAGGTAAGGCGCTGTTGTATGATGCGGCGTCTGCGGCAACGGTTTTACGTATTGGTTGCCTATTGCTGACAGGAGCAGTTCTGTACGGTTGTGGGTTGTTGATGCGAAAGATTGCTGGCTGGAAAACCAATTTTTAGTTAGAACCGCTCATCATATTGAACTCTAAAGACTCACCCCTCAACTGCCCAAACTGGGTATCGGAAAGTTAGAATCAGCGCCTCTTTGACTGGAGCGGATTCGAACCATATTGGCAATAGCCACTTCCGAAGTGGTGCCCCCGGTCGGAATCGAACCGACACATCCTTGCGGATACCAGATTTTGAGTCTGGCGCGTCTACCAGTTCCACCACAGGGGCATCGGCACGTGTCATACTCGGGCCTGACCCGAGTATCCATCATTTTTTAAATGGATCCCCGCTTTCGTGGGATGACAGGTTTCTTACCACTCCTGCCTCGTGGAGAAACCTGGTTGGTTCCACCACACGGGCTCACAAATAGCCTGTCACTATAAGCGAGCGAAACGCGCGGTCAAGCCCGCGCAAGCCTTGCCTTTGCGCGCCTGCCGTTCTACGATGCCGGCAGGCAGGACTCACTATTCATGAACATTCAACATTTCCTCAAGAACCCGTCGCCCCGGCCGCTTTTACTGCTGGCGGCGGCATTTTCGGCGGCGATGCTGGCAGTCGCGCTGATCGGCCAGTACGGGTTTGACCTGTTTCCCTGTAAACTGTGTATTTATCAGCGTTATCCGTATCTTGCCATCGTTCTGGTCGGGCTGGGTGCCGCCTGGCTGGTCAAGTCCCCCCGTATGCTGTTTTACGCGCTCCTGCTTGTCGGCGCGCTGTTCGCGCTGGATGCAGGAATCGCCTTTTACCATGCCGGGGTCGAGCTTGGCTGGTTCCCCGGCCCCGGCGGCTGCACCAACAACCCTTCTTCCGGCCAGACGATCGAGGAAATGCTGGAAGAGATCCGAAATGCGCCGCTGGTTTCGTGCGACCAGGCGATGATCGAAGTGCTGGGATTATCCATGGCGGCATGGAACGCTATTGCCGCAACGCTGGCGGCCGTCGGCATCTTCTGGCTGCTGGCGAGGATACGAAAGGCTGGTGCATGAATACCACAGCAGGCAGGAAACTCCCGGGAGACCTGTCGGAGAACGAACGTATCCACCGCATGATCCGCGTCAACCATGCGGGGGAGTATGGCGCCAAGCGGATTTATGCCGGGCAGCTTGCCGTGCTCGGCAAAAAAGCCTGCGCGCCGGTTTTGCGGGAAATGGCTGACCAGGAGCAGCATCATCTCGACACGTTCTCACAGCTGATGGCGGCGCGGAAAGTGAGGCCTACCGCGCTGATGCCGCTATGGCACGTCGCCGGGTACGCGCTCGGCGCCGCCACCGCGCTGCTGGGCGAAAAAGCCGCGATGGCCTGCACGGCGGCGGTCGAATCGGTGATCGACGAGCATTATGCGAGGCAGGAACAGCAGTTGGGGGAGGAGGAAGCGGAATTGCGAAGCATGGTGACCCAGTTTCGCGAAGACGAACGCGAGCACCACGATATGGCCTTGGCGCACGGGGCGAAATCCTCACCGTTTTACCATATATTAACCACTTCCATAGTATACCAGACCAAGGTTGCCATCTGGCTGTCGACGCGCCTCTGAGCGTGTCCGGGCGATGGCTCGGCGGAAGGTAAAAAGGGCAAGCGTGACGCGCGTCAAAAAGATTCTGTACGTATTTCCCTGCGTTCTCCTCACGGCAAGCTGCGTGGGCAGTCCGTACGAGCTGTTTCATCCGGAGGATCCCTCGTTGATCGACCCGTCGATGCAGCTTGACCGCAAGGATTACCAGAACCTTACCGACCCCGCCTATAATGCCGGGGAAAAAGCCCTCTCGGCAGAGCTCATGGAGCCGCCGATACCCGACCTCGCGGAGATACTGGCGGCGCCCAAGCCGCCGAAGCTCGGGGAGACCAAGCTGGTCTCGATTGCCGTCACAGACGACGTGCCGTTGAAGGATGTGCTGGTCGAACTGGCACGGCTGGCCACCGTCGATATCGAGATCGATGCCGGCATTACGGGTGGCATTTCCTTCCGCGCCAAGGATCGACCGTTTAACGAAGTGATTGAGCGCATCGCCGATCTGGCGTCGCTGCGTTATTCGATGAAAGACGGGATTCTGCGTGTCGAGCGCGACACGCCGTATGTCCAGATCTACTCGCTTGATTTCCTCAATCTCAACCGCAGTTCGGAAAGCAACGTCAATGTCAGTACCAGCGTGCTGTCGACCACGGTGGGCGGTGGCGGCGGTGGTGAAACCGGCGGCGCAGGCGGCGGGACTACCGGCGGTGGCGGAGCTACCGGCGGGAGCAGCGGCGGGGGAGGGGCCGGCGGTTTGAGCAACGGGTCGTCATCGAGCGTTACGGCCAAGGCCGATAGCGATTTCTGGGCTCAGTTCGAAGAGAGCGTCAAAAGAATCCTGACCTACCGGGAGCCGCGTCGTACCTCCGATATCCGCATCGCAGAGCAGCCGGGGGCCCCGCCCCCTCCGCCCCCGGTTGGACCGGATGGTGCGCCACTTCCTGCGGCGGCGGCGCCTGTGATAGTGGCACCCGCGCCGGTTACGGAGGAGATAATCAGCAACAAGCCGTTGCCGAACTCGTTCTATATCATCAACCGCGAAGCTTCCACCATGACCGTGTCGGCCACCGATCGCCAGCACACGCTGATCAAGGAATTCCTGCGCCGCATCCAGACCAACGCCTCGGCGCAGGTGCTGATCGAAGCCAAGATCGTCGAAGTAACGCTCTCGGATCAGTTCCAGAGCGGTATCGACTGGCGGCGTTTGGGTGGTGATGAGTTCAATTTCACCAGCGCCTTCGGCGGGGTCACCGACCCGACCAACATCGCGACCTTCACCTTGAAACCGAACAACGACCTCAGCTCGGCAGTGGAACTCATCCAGAATTTCGGTACCACGCGCACCCTGTCCAGCCCCCGCCTGCACGCCATCAACAACCAGCAGGCGGTGCTGACCTTTGCCGAAAACCAGGTGTATTTCCGCCTGACCATCCAGAACAATACCAGTACCTCAACCACCGGCAGCACCAACACGCTGACTGTCAACAGCACACCGCACACCGTGCCGATCGGCATCATCCTGGCACTGCAGCCGTCGGTCAACATGGAGACCAATGAAGTGACGCTGAGTGTCCGTCCCACCCTGTCGCGCATCACCGGGGAGGTCAGTGATCCGGCAGTGGCCTTCGCGCTGGCAGAGGCAGCCGATGCGGGTATCGACATCACCGGCATCAGCAGTACGCTGCCGATCATCGAAGTGCGGGAGCTGGATTCGATCCTGAAGCTGAAAAGCGGCCAGGTGATGGTAATCGGCGGCCTGATGCAGGATAAGGCCACCAACAATGACTCCGGCCTGCCCTATGTCAGCCAGGTGCCAGTCTTCGGCAGCCTGTTCCAGGGTACAAGCAAGTTAAGCGAGCTGAGCGAGTTGGTGATCTTCATCCGCGCTACCATCGTCAACACGAACGGCTCCGCGGATCCGGCCGATAAATCATTGTACCATAAATTCACCAAGGATCCGCGCCCCGTACAATTCTAGAGACGACAGTATGGTTACCAACATCCGCTATATCCTGCTCACGGCGCTCAGAGACTGGTTGTTCATCGGCCTGCTGGCCGGCACCCTGATTGCAACCCTGGTATCTGCCACGCTGGGTGGGACGGCGTTCATTGAGGAGCAGGAGATGACCGTTACCTTCGCCGCTGCCTCGTCACGCCTGATTCTGATGGTCGGACTGATCGTCTTCGTGTGTTTTCACATCCGTCATGCCTTCGACACCAAGGAAATCGATGTTATTCTGTCGCGCCCGCTGTCGCGCGCCGATCTGGTGATTGCCTACTGGCTTGGCTTTGCTTTAGTGGGGCTGCTGCTGGCATTGCCGGTGATTGCCATCATTGCCTTTCTTGGAGCATTGAGCTGGAGCGGCTTCGCCGGCTGGGCGGTGACGCTGGTGCTGGAGACGTCGCTGGTAGTGGGGCTGGCGTTGTTCGCTGCCTTTACTTTGCGCAGTGCGGTCACTTCGGTTATCGCCTCCATGGGCTTTTACGTGTTATCCCGCATGATGGCGTTTTTTATCATCACTGCCAAATCTGCGACATTGAATGGCACGGTATTCGCCCTGATGAAATATGTGCTGATCGCGGTATCCGCGCTGGTGCCGCGGCTCGACTTCTTCGCCAAGACCGAGTGGCTGGTATATGGTTTCAATACGCATCAGGACTGGCTGGTGCCGGTCGCACAGGCAATAGTGTTCGTCCCATTGCTGCTGCTGGCGGCGATTGCCGATTTCCGGCGGAAGCAGTTCTGACATGAGTGCGCGCACCAACGGGATGCGGCCACATCTAGCCCTGCTGCTGTTCGCTTTCCTGCAGTTCGGGTTCTGGATGGAGACGCGCCATCTGACGCCGGAGCTGGGCATCGTTCCCGTACCGCCGGGTAAGGAATCCGCGCAGGCGCTGACTTTCGGCGACAGCCAGTTCTATTTTCGTACGCTCGCCTTTACCATCCAGAACGCAGGAGACACATTCGGCCGGTTCACCGCCCTGCGCTATTACGATTTCAACCGGCTTTATTACTGGTTCTACCTGCTCGACACCCTCGACGCCCGCTCTGATATTATTCCCGCCCTGGCAACCTATTATTTCAGCCAGACCCAGAACGCTGCCGATGTGCGCTACGTCGTCGATTACCTCTATGATCACGCCATGCGCGACATAGGAAGCAAATGGTGGTGGCTGGTGCAGTCGATCTATCTGGCGTCGCACAAGCTAAACGACATGGACATGGCGCTGAAAGTGTCGGCGCCGCTGGTTGACGACCGGGTGCCGATATGGGCGCAGAGCATGGCGGCAATCGTGCATGAGAAGCGCGGTGAGATGGAGGATGCCTACCGTATCATCGAAACCATCCGCCATCACGCCAGGGAAATCCCCGAGCCCGAACTCAAGTTCATGCGCTATTTTGTCGAGGAACGGCTGGGTCGGCTCGATGAGATGCAGCAGCAGGGGCAGGAGGAGGCGAATCCATGATGCCGACGCTCCACGCCAAGATCCTGACCCTTTCCCAGGCCCTGCAACTGGTCGGGCTGGTGCCGTGCCTGTTCGTGGCCCTGTTCCTCCTCACGCTGCTTAAGCGTAACGTGCAGGTGCTGATCCCGATCGGATACTTTCTGGCGCTGGCCTGTGCCTTTGCTCTGCCGTTGGTTGATATCTATTCCCCGCTCGCCAGAAACACGATAATCCAAAACGGGCTCCTGTTGGGGGAGAGCACCAATGTCGCCTTCGGCTTCCTGCTCATTTGCCAGTTCCTGACCGGCCGCGTGCCGCCCTGGCCGTACTGGCTGGTGCTGGCCATCCCGCTGATCGGCGGCAGCTCGCTGACCTACGCCAGCACGCTGGAGGCGAATGATCTGTGTTTCGCCAAGCAGATGTGCCTCGATCCCGGGTCGCTCAAGACGCTCTATTACGTAGTGAGCTCATCCCTTGTTTTCCTTCTGCTGGTGCTTCATTTTCCCCGCCTGCATGCCGCCGGCAGCGGAGATACGGCACGCGCACATAAATACTGGCTGATCATCGCGCTGATCATGCTGCACCTGCTGGTCCTTGCCGCCGACCTCGCCCTCCTTTCGGGGGTGATCAAGCCGCTGCAGGCGGAGCTGATCGTCGGCGTCTTCCGCCTGGCCTTCATTTATCTGGTCATGACCTCGCTGTTCCGCGTATTCTATCCCGACATGGGCGGGCGGATCGTGCAGATGATCGTAACGAAGAAGCCCTATGACCCGGCGGCCGAGCAGCCCTTCGTCGACAAGGTCAAGCAGCTGCTCGATGTCGATCACGTCTATCGCGGGATGAATCTTAACCGCGCCCGGCTGGCGGCGCTGGTCGGCATCAGCGAATACCACCTGTCGCGGGTCATCAACCACCATTTCGGCAAGAGCTTCCATGAGTTGATCAACAGCTACCGCGTCGAGGAGGCCAAGCGGCGCCTACAGAATGACGCGGCCCAGATCACCACCATCGGCTTCGAGGCAGGGTTTAATTCCATTGCCTCGTTCAACCGCGTCTTCAAGGTGAAGACCGGCATGTCCCCGACCGAATTCCGTGCCAAATACGGCTCGGCTTCTGCCGTTACTGCCAGTCAGAGCGTTACCGAAGTGCCATTGCCATCCGGATCGGTTCCTAATCCCAGCATGTAATTATTCCCCCGTCAGAATCCGTTCGACGAGTTGTTTGACGGTGGGGATGAAGCCGTTCGCGTAGAACGGGTCGCGGCGGAAGCGGTAGGCGTTGTGGCCGGAGAACATCAGCTGCTGGTCGACCGGCTTGCCGTGCACGATATCCTGCAGCGTCTTCTGGATGCAGAAGCTGCGCGGGTCGGCCTTCTTGCCGGTGGTGTAATCGTCGTGGTCCTTCCAGTTCGAGAAACGGCAGTGCGACAGGCAGCCCATGCATTCGATCTGGTCGACCAGTATCTGGTTGCCCTTCTCGGGCGTGACGAAGATCAGCGTCGAATCCGGCGTCTTCATCGCCTCGGTGTAGCCTGCCGCGCGCCATTCATCGGCGCGTTCCTTGTCGTCGGGCTGGACGAACACCGGGCGGCCGCGCGCGCCCACCGGGAACGGCTCGGAGAACAGCCCCTCCTGCTCCATGCGGTAGGGGATCTGGCGTTCGCCGCGTGCGCGCAATTCCCGGATGAAATCATTATTGACCGCCGAGGAATAAAAGCCGGTCGGGCTGAAATTATTGAGGAACACATCGCCTTCGTCGAGTACCAGCAGCTTCTTCTTCCAGCCCTCGGAGACCGGGCTTTCCTGCGTCAGGATCGGCCGGGTGCCGAACTGGAAGGCGATCGGGCCGATCTCGGGATTGTCGAGCCAGTGTTCCCATTCCTTCAGGTGCCAGGCGCCGCCCGCCATGATGATCGGCATGTCATTCAGGCCGAATCCGTTCATCGTCTTGCGCAGTTCAGCGACGCGCGGGTAGGGGTCCTGCGGCTTCGTCGGGTCTTCGGCGTTGGAGAGGCCGTTATGACCGCCGGCCAGCCACGGGTCTTCATACACCACCGAGCCCAGCCATTGCGAGGTCTTGTGGTAAGCGCGCTTCCACAGCGCATTGAAGGCGCGCGCCGAGGAGATGATCGGGTGATAATAGACCTGGTAATGCTCGGCGATCTCGCCCAGCTTGTACGGCATGCCGGCGCCGCAGGTGATGCCGTGCACAAGGCCTTTTGCGCCTTCCAGAACATTCTTCAGGATGCGTTCGCAGCCGCCCATCTCCCACAGCACGTTCATATGGATGCGGCCTTTGTCCCCGGCGATGTCGTGTGCGATTTTCGCCTGGGCGATGGCGCCGCGCGTGCTCAGGTCGATCAGCTCCTCATGGCGTTCGCGGCGTGTCGAACCTTTATATTGATAGGGGACAATTTTTCCGTTTGCGTCGTAGCTGTCGGCGTTGACGCCGGAGAAGGTGCCCACCGCCCCGGCGGCGGCGAATGCGCCCGAGGTGCGGCCGTTGGTCACGCCGATGCCCTTCCCGCCCTCGACGATCGGGTAAACTTCCCTCCCGGAGATGATGACGGTTTTCAGCTTATCGCGGAATGAGCGCTCTGCGGCGGCCTGCGGCAACGGGTAATCCTTTTAATCCATGAAAAAGCAATTATAGGGCAACGGGCGGAGAACACAATCAGGAAAAGTTATGCTGGTTCATGGGGTAATAGAAGTTTGGGAAATTTGATGCAACCTCACACGATCACTTGGAAACTTAAGGAGCATACGATGAGAAAAATTGACGATTTTTAACATTGATACTACAATAAGTAGCTGATTTTTTTCATTCGTAGCGATCTATACCTGTTGAAATACAATAGAGGGAAGGCGCTATTTATTGGGGCAAGGAGAAAATATGGATGAGGAGAAAAAACCGCATAGTGCCGATAAAGGGGCGGAGACCATAAGACGGGCCCAAGAAAGGGGAAACACTATGCAGCGTTTTTATGCAATGGTCAAGCAATACGAAGGCAGTAAGATCATACAGCAGTTGCTTGAAGACAGGCAACTATCGGGAGTTTATGAAAAGTTTAGGGCAAGTGAGCAAGAACTGGAATCAATTGAACATGCCAAAAATTCCCTAAAAAGAAGGATGGATACTTTACACTACCGAAAAAATTTAGCGGAAATACCAAACGATGAAAAAGAGAAAACGGATGGATACCGTCATGTTCCCGTTCCCGAGGCATTGGATAAGCGCATTGCTGAACAGGATAAGCAGGTGATGGAGCATATGCGACCACTGCAGGAGCAGATGGAGCGGTATTATAATGAAAAAGATGAATCATGGAATGAGACATATGAAAGTTTTTTAAAACTTTTTCATTCCAAGACAGGTACGGTTAAAATTATAGAGGGCCGAGAAATTGGAGCCCTTGAACGCGCGTACCTCAATAAGAAACGCGAGCAAAAAGAAAGCGAAATAGACTATATTGATTATGACACGAAAGAAAATATAGAAAAAACAAAACACGCTCTCGCATCTTCAGGGCAATATTCTAAACTACGGGGAGAATTTGAGGATTACGTTATTTCCAAGTTGAAGACGGCCAACGATTCTCAATTAAATGCCCTTCTAGAGGCCTATACCTATGTGGCAAACTCGGACATTCGCTACAGCCCATATCTTTTAACGCATTCGGAGGTATCTATGCAGGATAGGGTTGACCGTTCCTCCAGCTTCTGGGATTGGAAAAATAAAATTCCTATTGATAGGAATGATGCCGAGCGGCTTGATCGTGAACTGGCGGAAATAAATACCCATATCGCAAACGATATAAACAGGCAGGAATTGGGAAAGAGGATGTTGCCTGGAAAAATTTTTAGAGCCATTAGGGAGGGAAACAGCGAACCGGAATCGGCCAAGGACCTTACGAAAAAGGCAATTGCTTTCATGCAGGAATCTCCCGATTTGCAGATTTTTCCGGAGATCAAGCAATATTTTATTCCGGCGTTGACGCTTACCATTCCGGGAATGGATGCGTTATCGGAAAAATTTCCGGAAACGAAGCGATCGGAGGTAATGGAAAAACCTTCCGTTTCATTGCCACAAAGACCTCCTGATTCCCCGCAGTTACCCAAAGAGGACCTTGATAAAGCCCCAAGCTTTGGAAATAATTAATGCGCCTCGCCCCAGTGGCTGCCGGTGCCCATTTCCACCGTCAGCGGCACGGACAGCGCTGCCGCCTGCTCCATATGTTGCCTGACCAGAGCCCCGGCAGCGGCCACTTCGCTTTCCTTCACCTCGAACACCAGCTCGTCATGCACCTGCAGCAGCATGCGGGCGGGCAGGCTTTCATCTTGGTGGATGGCAATCATCGCCTTTTTAATGATGTCTGCTGCCGTTCCCTGCAGTGGAGCGTTGATAGCCTGCCGTTCGGCGAAAGCGCGCATCGGCCCTTTGGAGTTGATACCTGACACGTGGCAGCGCCGCCCGAACAGCGTGGTCACATAGCCATGCGCGCGCGCGAATTCCTTGGTCGCCTCCATGTAATCGCGGATGCCGGGGTACTGCGCGAAATACTGGCCGATATACTCCGCCGCCTCGCTTCTTCCGATACCAAGCCGCGTGGCGAGCCCGTGCGCGCTGATGCCGTAAATGATCCCGAAATTGATCGTCTTGGCCTTGCGGCGCAGCTCGGCATCGACCGCCTCCACCGGCACGCCGAACATCTGGCTGGCGGTGATCGCATGAATGTCTTTTCCTTCCACGAACGCCTGCCGCAGCGGCGCGATGTCGGCGACATGCGCCAGCAGTCTGAGCTCGATCTGGGAATAATCGGCGGAGAGCAATGTATAATCCGGCTCGGCGACGAACGCCCGGCGGATTTTCCTTCCCTCCTCGGTGCGGATGGGGATGTTCTGCAGGTTGGGATCGTTCGAGCTTAAGCGCCCGGTTGAAGTCATCGCCATGGCGAAGCAGGTGTGCACACGCCCCGTCTCGGGGTTGATCTGCTGTGCTAAGGCGTCGCTGTAGGTGCTTTTGAGCTTGGCCAGCTGCCGCCATTCAATGACGCGCGCCGCGATCTCGCTGCCGTTTTCCGCCAGTTCCTCGAGCACTTCGTTATCGGTGGAGTAAGCCCCGGTTTTCGAGGATTTGCGCCCGCCGGGCAGCTGCATCTTCTCGAATAATATCTCCCCCAGCTGCTTGGGGGAGGCGACATTGAAATCGCAGCCGGCATAGCCGCAGATTTGCCGTTCCAGCTCGGCCATGCGGGATGCAAAATCAGCCGAGAGGTTTTGAAGCTGTGCCACATCCACCTTGACGCCACGCCGCTCCATGGCGGCCAGCACCTCGATCAGCGGCCGCTCGATGGTTTCGTACAGCGTCAGCATGCGCTCCGCTGCCATCTGGGGTTTGAACAATTCGTAGAGCCTGAGCGTGATGTCCGCATCTTCGGCGGCATAGCCGCAGGCCTTGCCGAGATCGACCTCATCGAAGCGCAGGCGGTTCCTGCCGGTGCCGGTCACCTCGTCATAGGAAATGGTCTTATACCCCAGATACCTCTCGGCCAGCTCGTCCATGCCCTGGCCATGTTCTCCCGCATGCAGCACGTAGGCCATCAGCATGCTGTCATGCACCGCGCGCATCTCGATGCCGTAGCGTGCCATGATCAGCATGTCGTATTTGATATTGTGCCCGACCTTGATGACGCTGTCGTCCTCGAGCAGCGGTTTGAGGAGCGCGATGGCGCGGGCCAGCGGCAGCTGGCCGGGGACGAGACATGAGGCCTGAGGCATGAGTGAAAACAGATCATCTTTCCGCTCTCGTCCCTCGTCCCTCGTGCCTGATGCCTTATGCTGCAGCGGCACATAACAAGCCTCGCCCGGTGTTACCGACAATGAAAACCCAACCAGCTCGGCCTGCATGCCGTCCAATCCCGTGGTTTCCGTATCAAAGGCAACAGTTCCTTTTTTACGGGCTTTTTCGATCCATGCGCCGAGCGTGGCTTCATCGCGGATGAGAGCGTAAGAAATGGTTTCAGGATTCGGGATTCGGGATTCAGGGGCAGCAGGAACGGGTGATGTTGATTTTCCTGAATCCTGAATCCTGAATCCTGATCCCTCACCAGCAAACCTCTGCTGTAACCTTGTGGTAAGCGACCGGAATCCATACTTGGCGCAGAAGTTGAGCAGCTTCTGCGGATCCTGCTTGCAGAACTGCAGCGATTCCAGCGGCTGTGGCACCGGCACGTCGTCCTTGAGCCCGATCAATTCATAGGAGATGCGCGCCTGCTCGCAGTTGCCTTGCAGCGTCTCGCGGCGCTTGACCTGCGTGATCTCGCCGCAGCGTTCAAGCAGCGGTTCGATGCCGCCGAAGCGCAGGATCAGCTCGGCGGCGGTTTTCGGGCCGATGCCCGGCACGCCCGGCACGTTATCGGAGGAGTCGCCCATCAGCGCCAGCACGTCGCGTACCTTCTCCGGCGGCACACCGAATTTCTCGATCACCTGCTCGCGTTCGATCTTCCGTTGCTTCATCGCATCGAACATGCTGACGCCGTCGCCGATCAGCTGCATCAGATCCTTGTCCGAAGACACGATAACCACTTCGATGCCTTTCGCCTGCGCCTGCTTTGCATAAGTGGCGATAATGTCATCCGCTTCGTAATCGGCCAGCTCAATGGCGGGCAGGCAGAGCGCTTCCGATGCCTCGCGCACAATGGAAAATTGCGGGATCAAATCATCCGGCGGCGGCGGACGGTGCGCCTTGTAATCGGCATAGATGCGGTTGCGGAAGGTCTTACGCGCCGCGTCGAACACCACCGCCACATAGTCTCCCTGATGTCCTTCCATCAGCTTCAGGATCATGTTGACGAAGCCGAGCACGGCGCCGACCGGCGTGCCTTCAGGGCTGGTCAGCGGCGGCAGGGCATGGTAGGCGCGGAAGATGAAGCCCGAGCCGTCGATGAGGTAAAGGGTTTTTTTGCCCGAGGGTTCAGGATTCGGGATGCGGGATTCAGGGGAAAGAGCCATACTCTTCCTATATAAGATATTGCGCTTCCTGTACAATGATTGTATCCAGCTTTTATGCCTTCCCCGAATCCTGAATCCCGATTCCCGACCCCAATGCTTCAGGGTCCCCTCCGCAAGCCGCGTTCCGGCGGCCCGGCGAAACAGCTCGTTGTATTGCTGCATGGCTGGGGCGCCGACGGACCGAACCTGATCGACCTCGCCGATATGTTTGCGGGCGCACTGCCCGACGCGCAGTTCATCGCGCCGAACGCGCACCAGGTCTGCGAGGTCAACCCGTACGGCTACCAGTGGTTCTCGCTGATGGACCGCAACCCGCAGCACATGCTGGCCGGCGCGCGTGGTGCTGCCGAGGTGGTGAACCGTTTTCTCGATGAGCAGTTGAAGGGGCTATCACTGGATAACAGCAGGTTGGCGCTGGTCGGTTTTTCGCAGGGCACCATGGTGGCGCTGCAGGTGGCGCTGCGCCGCACGCCGCAAATCGCTGCGCTGGTAGGCTACTCGGGCGCGCTGATCGCGCCGGAACTATTACCGCAGGAAATCGCCGCCCGCCCGCCGGTATGTTTAATCCACGGCGAGATGGACGACGTCGTGCCCTTCGCCGCCATGCAAGCCGCCGCCGAAGCGCTTAAAAGCAATAACGTTTCCGTCGAAACCCACCCCCGCCCCGGAATCGCCCATAGCATTGATATGGAGGGGATCAGGATCGCGGGGGAGTTTTTGGGGAAGAAGGTGGGTTAAATGTAGCGCTCGCCGCCGGGAAGCTTGCCCGAAGCTTCCGGGGAAAAATTCCCTAGGTTTTCGAAGCCGTAATGGGGATTGTCTGCTGAAGCCACTTTACTTGGAATGCTGGATTGCAATTGGGCCCGAGTATTAGGATTTAATTCTGCTTTAATATCTGCTTCGATTTTACTTACGATATTCGAATCAGTAGCAAATATTCCGTATTTCTCCCGCCCTTTTTTACGCAAAGTTGCTCCGACCGTATTATCATTCAGCAGATTTTGTGCGACATTAGAAGCCAGCTCATCAAACTTGCGTTCCTCGATAAGGTGAGCATTGCTGTTAATCGCTTTCATCACCACTGGAGTTGCATCTTTCAGAGCTTTTTCCATTTCCGCTCCGACCACTTCGTTTTTAGCCAATATATTACGCATGATATTCTGCACGACACCACGCAGCTTCGTCTGATCGCCGTCGGCTTCCGGCGCCACTGCAGGCTGCACTTTGGCTGGCGCAGGAGGAGTGGTTGCCGCTTCTTCAGTAGCGGCTATTTTTCCAGGTTCAACTGCTGGTTCAGTTAGGGTAGAAACGGTGGAACTGGTTTCTGGCTGTGCAGATAGTGCAGGTCCATTCTGGGTAGGTGAGCTGAGTTTTTCCCCCAACGTAACATCAGCAAGCGTGCGCTCAGGCGCATCATTGCGCTCAGCTTTTTTATATGCTTCCTGCACGATGTATTTCCGTATCCCGGGTTGCAGATCGGGAACAGATGCAAGCTGACTATCGGCTTCGGTAGCAAAACGGCTGGCGCCGCGGCGGGAAATGGCTTCAGTTAGCCCGGAGAAAAGATTGCCATCCTGACCACTCTGGAACCCGCCCATCAGCCAGTCGATAAAACCCATGACGATATTGGCCAGCATTGCCCATAGACCGGTGGAAGACTCCTTGGCGCTCTCCAGCGCTTCACCAATCTTTGCCTGCTGCTCCGAGGTGGGGATGATTTTATTGAGCTCATCCGTTTCAAATTGTTCTTTAAGGACTTTGCGTGCCTGCGGATTCTGGTTGACGATGCCTTGAAGTATGTTGATATCGACTTTAAATACCTCGCCCGATGGATCGGTAAGGCTGATACTGCGATCACTAATCAGCTCTTTGGCCCATTGTTTAAATTGAGGGTCACCAGGTTCGGCATATCCCCACTTTTTTAATTCAGGATTATTCTTATCCCACGATTCCTTGAGGGCGATCGCGATGGTCGTCTCCAGCTTTTTATTGAAATCGTCCGCAATCGACATGCTTTAACGCCCCAAGCCTACTATTCCAATAGTATCCATAGAACCAGAATAGCCTAATTTCTTTAATTTTTTCATGAAACTATTATGACAGTACCTTAAGAATATATGACAATCCGGTAACTTTTGGTTGCTTTTCCCGGCAAAAGGGGCATAAACTGCTCAAAAATGAGGTAATTCAAGCCTCTTTGGGGCCCCATACGCCCTGTTATATCCGGCTGCAATTACGGGAGAAACAGCCATGTCCATCGTCCATATCCGCGTCAATGGCCGGGAATATGATGTCGCCTGCGATGACGGGCAGGAGGAGCATCTGCGCCTGCTGGCCGACGAGGTCGATGACCGGGTACGCTCGCTGGTCTATTCCATGGGGGGTAACCCCGGTGAAGCCATGGCCCTGTTGCTGACCTCGTTAATGATGGCAGATGAACTGCTTGAAAACAGGCGAGAAACTGAAAAGCTGCTGCATGAAGCGGGCAAACTGCGGAGTGCCGTGGTCCCGGCGGAACCCGATGGGAAGGATGAACGCCTGGCCGAGCTGGAAAGCGCTATGGCGGTGACGCTTGAGGAGATCGCCGCCCGCATCGAAAAGATTGCGGGCCAGATCGAAGTAAGATAATATACCTTCTGGAGCGGTTCTGCCCGGTACGTTAGGTACATTGTCCCTTGGACCGATAGCTTTTACCCGGGGAGCTGTCCCTGGCGGAGGCCATGCCTTCGCACATATGGCGCCCACTTTAACTAACGGGTCGAATGCGGCTTGTTTAACCGACGGCCATGGCGGTTCCGCTCCTTATCCTTTTTCATCTGATATTTATCATTCCCTGCCGGAGTGGTGCGTGTATAATCGCCCATGATGAGCGACCCGGTGACTCTCGATAAACGATCCCTGCGCGCCGAATGTGCGGCAATGCGCGGGCGTATCGGTGATGCCGAAGCCCGCCGGGCGAGTGAGGCGCTGGCGCGCCACCTGCTGGAGATGATTCCTTCCAGAGGCATCGTGGCCGGCTACCGCGCGGTGCGCGGCGAGATCGATCTGGCGCCGGCGCTGGCGCAGCTGGCGGCGCGCGGGCAGACCTTATGCCTGCCGGTCATCGAGGGGCAGATGCTGCCGCTGTTCTTCCGGCGCTGGCATCCGGGCGAGGTACTCGAGAAAGGCATGTACGGCATCGAAGTGCCGCCGGAAAGCGAGCCGCATGTAATGCCCGACATCGTCATCGTGCCGCTGCTGGCATTCGACAAGGCCGGCCACCGGCTGGGCTACGGCGCCGGCTATTACGACCGCACCTTAGAAGCACTGCGCCGGTCCAATGGACGCGTACGGACGGTCGGCACAGCCTATGCGGCGCAGCAGGTCGATGCGATTCCGGTCGATGAATACGATCAGGCGCTTGATGCGGTGGTGACGGAGAAAGGCACCCTGCTGTTTTCATGAAGATACTTTTTCTGGGCGATGTAGTAGGACGATCGGGACGCGACGCGGTGACACGGCACCTGCCGGCACTGCGCAGCGAATGGGCGCTCGATTTCGTGGTGGTCAACGGCGACAACGCGGCGGGCGGCTTCGGCATCACACCACAGATCTGCAAGGATTTCTTCAGCGCTGGCGCTGATGTCATCACCGGCGGTGACCATATCTGGGACCAGAAGGAGATCGTGCCCTATCTGGCGCAGGAGAAGCGTCTGCTGCGCCCGCAGAATTTTCCATCGCAGGTGCCGGGCACGGGCAACGGCATTTTTACCGCGAAGAACGGCAAGAAGGTGCTGGTGCTGCATCTGCTCGGGCAGGTGTTCCATAAGGAACATGCCAACTGCCCTTTCGCCACCGCCGATGACGCGCTGGCGTCGGTGAAGCTCGGCGGCGGCGTGGCCGCCATCGTGGTCGACATGCATGCCGAGGCGACATCGGAGAAGATGGCGATGGGGCATTATCTCGATGGCCGCGTCAGCGTCGTGACCGGCAGCCACACGCATGTGCCGACCAACGACGCGCGCATCTTCCCCAAAGGCACCGCCTACCAGACCGACGCCGGTATGTGCGGCGATTACGATTCGGTAATCGGGTTTCAGCCCGCGGCACCACTCGAACGCTTTCTTACCAAAGTGACCAAAATCCGCATGGAGCCTGCCACCGGCGAAGGCATCCTCTGCGGCACGCTGGCCGAGACTGACGATACCACGGGATTGGCGAAAAGCTGTGAATCCATTCAGTATCCGAAGCCCTTATGATCATCCTTTTATCGCCCTCCAAGACGCTCGATTTCAAGCATCCGTCGCCGGTGCAGGCACATACGCTGCCCGAAATGCTGGACGAATCGCAGGCGCTGGTGACGATATTGCACAAATACACGCCGGCAAAGCTGGCCAAACTGATGGACATCAGCGACAAGCTGGCCAGGCTCAACGTGCAACGCTACCGCGACTTCAGCACGCCCTTCACGCCCGGCAACGCCAAGCAGGCACTGCTCGCCTTCCGCGGCGACGTGTATGACGGGCTTGAGGCCGACTCCTACAGTGAGGAGGATTTTACCTTCGCGCAGGCGCATCTGCGCATCCTGTCGGGGCTATACGGGCTGCTCAAGCCGCTCGACCTGATCCAGCCCTACCGGCTGGAGATGGGGACAAAACTTCCCAACGCGCGCGGCAAGGATCTTTATGCCTTCTGGGGTGAGCGCATCACGCAGGCGCTCAACCGCGAGCTGCAAGGGATGGAAAACAAACTGCTTATCAACCTCGCCTCGGAGGAGTATTTCAAAGCGGTGCAGCCTAAGGCATTGGAAGGAAAGCTGCTCAACATCGTGTTCAAGGAAAAGCGCAAGGGCAAGCTGCAGGTGATTGCGCTCCTGGCCAAGAAGGCGCGCGGCATGATGGCGAGCTTCATTGTAAGAAAGCGCCTGACCGAGCCGGATGGCATCAAGTTCTTCCGCGAAGGGGATTACCGCTTCGACGCCGAACTTTCCGACCGCTCGAACTGGGTGTTCACCCGCTGATCTGGTTCTGTTTTCCGGCGTTCTTCTCGATTTCCACCGCCCAGTAAGGACGCGTATAGGCGCGCGGCACGTTCTCGAAACATTCGAAACAGGCGCCCATGCGGTAATAGATGGGATCGTAGATTTCAGGAATGCCGCGCAATTTAGTTACATCATCGCGCAGTATGTGTGACGGTTTTTCTTCATCCCATGAATCACGAAATTGTTCGGCGAGTTTCTGGCGTGCTTCATGGATATGCGCTCGCGAACTTTGGATCTGCGTTTTCAGTGCGGCGGGTAACGCTTCGATGAGCTTTTGCTGAATCTCCAGTGCGCCCATATGCTCAACATCCGGCGGTGCTTTTTCTGCGATCCGGCTATGCAGCTTCAGCAGTACCTTCGCCACCTTCTGGTATTCGAGATCGACTTGCGCCATTGCATGCTTGGCCAGGTTATTTTTCTGGAACCAGTCGAGGCTTGCCAGCCATGCCATCTTGGCTTTGTGCAACGCTTCTCTTTCCTTTCCTTCCGTCGCCTGACGGCAATTCTCCTGTAAGATTTTCATCTCACGGGTGCCCGCAGCCCATGTTTCGATTGTTGCCTGATTGGCGCAGACGATATGGTTGTCGATAGGCGGTTGCGCGTCTTTATGCTGACGCTGCACATTGAGATAGCGCCATGCCGTGTCCATATCGGCCATGGCGATGCCGAAGGTGGCGCGGTTGATGACGTCCTGCGCCTTGGGGTCATGCAGGTAAAGGTCGAGCAGCGGCTGGATGTCTTCTTTGCCACTTAAAATTTCATCGGCATGCAGGAATTTGCTGACGCCGTAATACATCGAGGCGCAGCTGCCCGACGTGTTCAGCGCCGCGCCGTAGCCGATGGCGCGCAGCTTCTCGACATCGACCGCGGGCGGGTATTTCTCCTTAGGATGAGTCGAGGCGCCGCTTCCATTCTTCTCCTCGATACGATTCATCGGCCGTGCGGCGTAGGACGTCAGCTTGACGAACTTGTCGGCGGAGAAGGCCAGCATGCAGGCGAATTCCGGCGCCGTGTAGAGCTTCTGATACATAACCATGCAATCGCCGCAGCGGGAGCCGGTATCCTTGTCCCATGTGTCAGGCTGGGTAGGAAACCCGGCGAGATTGCCGAGATTGAGCTGAGCCAGCCGGCGGCGCTCCTGCTCGCTGCGCCGCTCCACCGCGCCTGGGAGCTCCAGCATGCGCCGCACGAAGCGGCTCATGGTCAGGATGCTTTTATGCGCGATACTGCCGGCGGTCTGGCGCATCGAGCGGCCCTGCGTCGTTTCGAAAGCGGTGGAAACCGGCTGGCTGCGGTGGATGCCGCCGCCCGAGCCGGTGTAATCGACCAGCAGCACCGGCGTTTTCCAGTTCAGCATCTCTTCGCGCAGGTGTTCGATGGCCTGCTGCGTCAGCGCCGCCCCGGCGGGTCCCGCCGATTTCATGATGTCGCTGCCCGCGAACATCATCATCTTGGTGTGGCGGATTTCCCTTTCTTCATCGCCTTCCTTCAGCGCGATGTTATAGGCGCGCTTGACATCGGCGACGGTCAAGCGGTCGTAGTGCGGCTCAGGAGACAGCGCATATTTTTCTCTTATCTGCTTCCGGCGTGCGGTTAGCTCTTCCTCGGAAAGCAATCCGTCTTCTTTAAGTGCCTGCTCAAGTGCTTCTTTAATCTGCTCCTTGCGGGCCTCCAGTTCTGAATATGAAAGGACATGCCCGGTTTTATCCTTTGCCAAAAGTTTGGAGTCTTCACGCCACAACGACCGGCTATCTTGGCCGATGGTGGCATGGTGCGTGGCGAAATGCGGATTGTCATAGGCTTCCTTCAGCATCTTGGCACTGTCCAGCACGGCCTCGCGGTGCTCGACCAGCGGCACGATCTCCACCCGCTTGCCGGCCGGCGGCGGTACCGGCTCCACCAGCTTGAGCTGGGCGAAGGCTTCCAGTATGTCGGTAGCGTTGCGGCATTCGGCGATCAGGTAATGCGGGATGGCTTCCGGATTCTCCGCCGCCAGCTTCATGCCGGCCAGGGTTTCGTACAGGTCGCTGCCGCGTTGCCCTGCCGTCGGCTTTTGGTTTTCCAGATACTGCGCAACCGCCTGGCGAAGCCTATCCCCTTGCTCCCCCGCCAGCGCGTCCAGCAAACTCTCCGCCGTCTGCTTGCGATCCGTACCTTTCGGAATCAGCGCCGCCACTTCCGGAAGATCGCGCACCTGCTGCATCACTTGCTCATGCATCGTCGCGTTCTCACGAATCTGCGAGCGCAGGGCGCAGCTGCCGAAGCAATGCATCTGCGCCGCCAGCACATCGAGCTGGGAGAGGACCTTGCTGCCATTGTAGGAAGGAAAACGGACCTTTTTGATGCCATGCACGGTTTCCAATGCCTGCACCATTTCTTCCGTGGAAGCGAAGGGCTTGGCATTGGTATGCGCATAGATGGTAACGGTTCTGGCAATTTCCGGTTTTTTCTCAGCCTGCGTGCCGTTTTCGTGCGTGATGTAATGCTGAAGGAATTTTCCGCCTACCGTATCTCCCTCGCCATTCGGGCGCAGTTTTTCCGGGATGCCGTTAAGAATGCGGGCCAGGATTATGTGCAGCTGGTCGCATGCCTGCCTCTGATCTTTTGAAGGAGAAGATTCTTCTAAAGCGGATAAAAGTTCGGCTATCTTAACCGCATATTGCATCGCCATCAGATGGCGGTTCTGCTCAATGCCGTAGCGCAGCATCTCCTCGGTCATGTCTGGTTTGCTGTCGCGGTCGCCTGGTGACCAGGTATAGGCTTCGAGCAGCCGCCCGAAATGCCGCAGCTCATCATGCGTCAGGGGTTGCGTGTTACGCGCGCCGCTGCGTATGGCGGGATCAAGGATCGCCTGCATCATATGCGGTACAGCGTTGAAGGTAAGTTCGGACATCTCGATGCTGCGGTTGATCTCGTGCGGAATGACCATGGATTTGTCTTCCGGCTTCATCGTTTCGTATAGGCGCCACATCTGTTGCAGAATGTTCCCGTCACGCTTCAAGTCGAGATGGAGGGCGGAGCCGGTAAATAATTGTGAAGTCTCCTCAATGGCATGATGCAGCGCGATTTCGGCGCTGATGGCATCGCGGGGAAGTGTTTCGGTGGGGTGCGGCGTCTGTACGATCCCTTTTTTATAAAGCGGGATAAGGTTCAGCAGCTTGCGGTAAAAGCTTTCGTTTTTATTGCGCGCAGACTGCTCGAAGAGATCATCCAGGCCATTATATTTGTGCTTGTCCGGGTTGATGGAGTGCATGTTGCCGGCAACATCGCAGGCGCAGCGCGTAACGATCTCGCTGAACATCTGCCACTTCGGGTCTTTTTCACCTACCTCACTCGCATTGATACGTAAGAAAGTATTGAGCAGGTGTTGCGCCACCAGTTCACCGTTGGTGGCGGCAAGGCGTCGGTTATTAACCGTCTGCCGGTAGGTCTCATTTTTTTTTTGGCGCCTCTCCCGCTCGGGAAGCTCAGGATCCATGGCGGGGGTTCTTACGGAGTCATTCATGAAAGCAGTATAGCAAGGAGATTAATGAAAGGTAACCCTTCCTTGCATCAGACAATATTATTAATTTAACAGGTAGTTATCCTAACTCCCGATGAATCATCGTGCCCGCGCCGTACTTGGTGAAGGTCTCCAAAAGCAGCACGTGCGCCAGGCGGCCGTCCAGTATATGCGCCGCCTCGGTGTCGTTTTCGAGGGCGTGGATGCAGGTCTCGAGCTTGGGGATCATGCCGCCGGTGATGGTGCCGTCCTTGGCCAGTTTCCTGGCTTCGTTCAGGCTCATCTCGCTGATCAGTTCGCCGTTCTTGTCGAGCACGCCCGCCACGTCGGTCAGGATCATCAGCTTGGCGGCGGCGAGCGCGGCGGCCATCGCGCCGGCCACCGTGTCGGCATTGATGTTGTAGGTCTCGCCCTTCTCGCCGATGCCGATCGGCGCGATGACCGGGATAATGTCGGATTCGGCGAATTCCTGCAGGATGGTCGGGTTGATGCGCACCGGTTCGCCAACAAAGCCGAGATCGAGGATTTTTTCGATGTTCGAATCCGGGTCACGCACGGTGCGCCGTACTTTGCGCGCCTCGATCAGCTGGCCATCCTTGCCCGAAATGCCGATGGCGGTACCGCCGGCGGCGTTGATCTCCGAGACGATCTGCTTGTTGATGGAGCCGGAAAGCACCATCTCGACGATCTCGACGGTGGCCGAATCGGTGACACGCAGCCCATCGATGAACGAGCTCTGGATCTTGAGCCGCTCAAGCATCCTGCCGATCTGCGGGCCGCCGCCATGCACGACGATGGGGTTGATGCCCACCTGCTTTAAAAGCACGATGTCCTCAGCGAACTTGCGCGCCAGCGCATCATCGCCCATGGCATGCCCGCCATACTTGATGACAAAGGTCTCGTCGGCGAACTGGCGCATGTAGGGCAGGGCTTCCGACAGCGTCGCCGCCGTCTTGAGCCAGGCATCGGGTGTTTTGAGCTGCTTGGTCTTCATGCGTATCCTGTTTCGGCGAAAGCCAGTAATTCTTCCTGCAGCATTTCCAGCCCCTGCTTGCTCACGGAACTGGTGGCAACCGCCAGCGGGTGCGCGGCCGCGTGCGATTGTATCGTTTTTGTAAGGCTTTGCAATATGTCGCTTAAGGCCCCGGTTTTCAGCGCATCGCTCTTGGTCAGGACCAGCTGGAAGCTCACCGCCGACTCGTCGAGCAGCTCCATGAAAGCCTCGTCCACCGGCATGACGCCGCGCCTGGCGTCGATCAGCAGGCATGCGCGCTTGAGGCTCGGCCGGCCGGATAGGTAGCTTTTGATCAGCGTATCCCACTCGCCTTTTTTCTCTTTGGATACCTTGGCATAGCCGTAGCCCGGCATGTCGACCAGCATCAGCCGGTCGCCCAGGCTGAAGAAGTTCAGCTGCTTGGTGTGGCCTGGATTCTGCGAGGTCTTGGCCAGCGTCTTCTGCCCGACCAGCGCGTTGACCAGCGATGATTTGCCGACGTTGGAGCGGCCAATAAAGGCGATCTCCGGCAGGCTCACGGGCGGTAGCGAGGCGATGCTCGCCGCCCCGGCGACGAAGCGGCAAGGGCTTTGGAAAAGAGGGTTATGCCCCATGAGAGGCTTTGGATTTCTTCTCCGCCTGCGCTTGACGCCGGGTAATCCAGTGCTGCTGCAGGATGGAGAGCACGTTGCTCCAGGTCCAGTACACCACCAGCCCGGCCGGCATCTTGGCGAAGATGAACAGGAAGAGGTAAGGCATCCATTTGAGCATCATGGCCTGCACCGGGTCGGTCGGCTTCGGCTGCTGCCGCATCTGGATGATCATGGTGACGGTATAGAGGATCGGCCAGATGCCCAGATGCAGCCAGTTCGGCGCCTCCCACGGCAGCAGCCCGAACAGCGTGAACAGGTTCGAGGGGTCGGGTTCCGACAAATCATGCACCCAGCCGAAGAACGGCGCGTGGCGCATTTCGATGGTTACCGACAGTAGGCGGTAGAGCGCGAAGAACACCGGCATCTGCAGGAGTATCGGCAGGCAGCCGGAGGCGGGATTTACCTTCTCGCGCTTGTAGAGCGCCATCATTTCCTTGTTCATCGCCATCGGGTCGCTGGAATGGCGCTCGCGGATCTTTAGCATCTCCGGCTGCAGCCGGCGCATCTGCGCGGCGGCCTTGTAGGATTTGTTGGCGAGCGGAAACAGCAGCAGTTTGACCACGATAGTCAACAGCATGATGGCGATGCCGAAATTGCCGATATGCTGATAGAAATAATCGAGCAGCAGGAACATCGGCTTGGCGAGGAAATACAGCATGCCGAAATCGATGGCCCGGTCGAACAGCGGGATGGGCGGCTGCTGCGAATCGCCCTCGGCATAGGAGTCGATGATGCTGACCACTTTGGCGCCTGCGAACAGGCGCATGCGGTATTCGTCACTGCCGCCTGCCGCTACGGTCTGCGGGTTGCCGAGGTAATCCACCTGATAGCGGTTTAACCCCCCGCGCGTGTAGTGGCTGAAGGTGGTCTTGTATTCGCCGGTCGGCGGAATCAGCGCCGACATCCAGTATTTATCGGTGATGCCAAGCCAGCTGGTGCGGGTGAGATAGGTTTTCTTATTTTCATCGCGCAGCTCATCGTAGCCGACCTCCTCGAGCGCCTCGCCGATCATCCCGACCGGACCTTCATGCCATAGCCCATAATGATTCGGCTGCTCCTGATGGGCGCGGTTGATATAGGCATAAGGCAGAACGTCGATGCTTTGTCCCGTGTGATTCTCAACGCGCTGCGTGATGCTGAACATGTAATAGCGGTCGAGCGATATGGCGAGTACGAAGGTGACGCCGCTGCCATTGTCCCAGCGCAGGGTGACGGTATCGCCTGGCGCCAGCACCGGCTTATCGGCCTGCCACATACTGTTGCTATCGGGCACTCTGACTGTGTTGTCCGAGGAGAGCCAGCCCACTTCTGCGAAATATGCCTGCTCGCCGCCATTGGGAGAAAACAGCGTGACCTCGCGGCTTGCCGGATCCAGCGTCTCGCGGTATTCGGCCAGCGTAAGATCATCAAAGCGGGCGCCTTTCAGCGCAATCGAACCGTGCAGCTTGTCCGAGCGAACAGGCAGGCGCGGCGTCAGCGCGATGCGCTGCTCGCGCGTCAGCAGCGGGTTCTCTTCCGCCTCCCCCGTGCGGGTGATTTCCTGCACCGCTTTGGCTTTGGCCTCGACGGCCTTCTGCTGCTGCGTCGCCTGGTATTGCTGCAGGGCCTGGCGGCGCGGCCATTCGACCATGGCCTGCCAGCTGATCCAGACGATCGCGGCAAGAAAAATAGCAAAGAAGATGCGCTGATAATCGGGCTCGTCGTTCTGCATGGCTAAGGCTTCGGCGCGGGAGGTACGGGATCATGGCCGCTGTCACCGAAGGGTTGGCAGCGCAGCAGGCGTTTCAGCGCCAGAAGGCCACCCCTCAATACGCCGTGGCGAAAGACGGCTTCACGCGCATAGTGCGAGCAGCTCGGCGCGAACCGGCAATGCGTGCCGAGCAGCGGCGAAACCAGCCATTGATATAGCATGATTGGCAGGCAAAGGAGATGATGAAAGAGGCGCATGATCCTACGATGTCTTTGCGGGTTTGTCTTTCATAGTGGTTATTCGCGAAAATGCAAATTCCATATCGCGCACCAACTCGGCATAAGAGCAGTCAAGCGCTTGGTGTCGCGAGATGATGACATAGTCATGTCCGGGCAGCGCGTGTTTCTCTGCGATTTCCCGCAGGGCGGTGCGCAGTCGGCGCTTGATGCGGTTGCGCGTTACCGCGCCGCCCATTTTTTTCGTTACCGTAAAACCGAAGCGTGGGCCGTCTCCAGCCGGATGCGAATCGGGGCGTTGCTGCATCTGCAGAATGAAGTTATGGGTGACGAATTTTTTTCCACGCGCGGCGGCGGAAAGAAAATCGCTGCGTTTTTTAATGGTTTCCAGCCGCATCTCCACCCCGGCACGGGGAACGGCTAGGCGCTGAGGCGCTTGCGGCCCTTGGCGCGGCGGGCATTCAGCACCCGGCGGCCGCCGACCGACGCCATGCGGGCGCGAAAACCGTGGCGGCGCTTGCGGACGATCTTGCTGGGTTGATAGGTCCGTTTCATAAAAAATCCTGAAATAACCGGTGTATCAGTGTTTTACGTTTCTTTAAGGGAAGGGAGTTTATAGCGATTCCGTTTCCCCCTGTCAACTGCTTATCCTGCGATCACCGCTGACGATGCGTAAAGGGTTTTTTAATGGAAACTCCAGCACTTACGCCATTTCCCTTAAGCCATTCTTAACTCAGCCTGCCTACACTGGATGGATAATCCAGAGGACCGTTTCGCCTTATGTTCGGCTATCTCCGCCTGTTTTCCATCCTGAGCCTGGTCAGTGTCGTAACGATCGCGCTACTGTCGGGCATGGCGCTGCGCGGTCTTGCGGCCGACCACATGACCTACCTGGTGGAGAATAACAATGCCGGGCTGGCGCAGGGTTACATCAACAGCATCTGGAGCCGTTACCGGCAGGTGGTGGTGCCGCTGGTTGGCGAACCGCAGCGACTGGCGGAGCATCCGCAGGTGGCCGAGTTCGCGCAGGAGAGCGCCCGCTATTTCAATCAACTGCCGCTGGTACGCGTCAATATGTACAGCGCCTCCGGCCTGCTGCTGATTAGTGCTGATCCGAATGCGTCAAGCAAAATGGCCGGGGCAGCGGCATCGCCCGACGGCAGATTTGTGCAGGCGCGCCGCGGCAGTCACGTTCCCGCCAGCAGCACGGTGGAGGCGAAGCTGCATGACGGCAGGAGCGCCACGCTGGTGCAGACGCTGGTGCCCGTCCGCGTCGGGCAGGAAACCGAGGGCATGCTGGAGATCGTAAGCGACATCAGCGAGAGCTGGCTGGGGCTGCAGCGCTTCCAGATTTTTACCACCGGCGGCATCATCACGGTTTTTCTCATGGTGCTGGGCATCCTGTTCATGACCTCGAAGAAAGCGGAAGGCATCATCGCCCGGCAGCATGAGGCCAATATCGAACTGGCTGCCGCTGCGGCGGCAGCGCAGGCGGAGAACCGCGACAAGTCACAGTTCCTGGCCAATATCAGTCACGAGCTCAGGACGCCCCTGAACGCCATCATCGGCTTTTCCGAAATCATCAAGACCGAGGCAATGGTGCAGATCCGCGAGAAGAAATACCATGATTACATCAACGACATCCACGCATCCGGCGTGCATCTCCTAAGCCTGATCAACGACATCCTCGACTATTCAAAGGCGGAGGCCGGGAAACTCGAGCTGGAGATATCAGAGGTCAATGCCAGCAAGCTGGTGCAGAACTGCCTGCGCCTGATGCAGCCGCGCGCCGAGGCGGGGCAGGTGCGGCTGGTGGAAGAACTGCCCAAGGAGGAGTTCATCATGCACACCGACAGCAAGAAATTGAAGCAGATCCTGCTGAATTTGCTGTCGAACGCCGTCAAATTCACGCCTTCCGGCGGTTCGGTGACGGTGAGCGCGTGGAAGAATGAGAGCGGGGATGGTTTCTTTTTCAAGGTGTACGACACCGGCATTGGTATCGCGCCGAAGGATATCTCCCGTGCCATGTCCCCGTTCGGGCAGGTGGACAATACGCTCAAACGCAAGTATGAAGGTACCGGGCTCGGCTTGCCGCTGACGAAGAAGTTTGTCGAGCTGATGGGCGGCAAATTCGCCATCGAAAGCAAGGAAGGGGAAGGGACGACCATCACCTTCAGCCTGCCGCGCGAACTGCAGCCGCACGAAGGCGTAATCATCAAACAGGTATCGTAAGTATGGCAAAGCGTTTGACAGTTCGGGACATTGTCGCCCGCAAGCGACAGACGCCGCTGGTCGTATTGACCTGCTATACAGCGCCGGTCGCGCGCATCCTGGATGAGCATGTAGACATCCTGCTGGTGGGGGACTCGCTGGGCATGGTGGTCTACGGCATGGAGAGCACGCTGCCGGTGACGCTGGAGATGATGATTGCGCATGGAACCGCCGTGGCGAAATCCTCTTCGCAGGCGCTGGTGGTGGTCGATATGCCGTTCGGCAGTTACCAGGCGTCGCCGGAGCAGGCAATGGAAAATTGTGCCCGCGTGATGGCGGAAACCGGCTGCCAGGCCGTCAAGTTGGAGGGCGGCCGCGAGATGGCCTCAACGATCCGGTTCCTCGTCGAGCGCGGCATTCCGGTGGTAGGGCATGTCGGGTTGATGCCGCAGCGCGTGCATGCGCTGGGCGGCTATCGTTATCAGGGCCGCAACGAGGACGAAGCCGCCACGATACTGCAGGATGCGCAAGCGGTGGCGGCGGCGGGCGCATTCGCCATGGTCATCGAAGGCGTGAAGGAAGAAGTGGCGCGGCATGTCACGGAGCAGGCGGAAATTCCTACCATCGGCATTGGCGCATCATCCGCCTGCGACGGGCAGGTGCTGGTGGTGGACGACATGCTCGGCATGTTCGAGCGCACGCCGAGCTTCGTGAAGCAATACGCGAATCTTTCCGCAGTGATCGAGAAAGCGGTGAAGACCTATGCGTTGGACGTGAAATCCCGCAAGTTCCCCAGCGCGGAGCATTGTTTCCCGTTTAAGAAGAATTGACCAGATCCGCCAGCCCCTCCCACACCTCCTCGCGCCAGAAGCGGCGGGCACGGCCCGAAGTCGAGCAGCAGACATAAAAACGCGTGCTGCCGAGCAGCTGTTCCTGCAGCCCGTATTCCACGCGGCGCCCGAAATAGACCGAGGCGCCGTGCTTGCTGGTAAAAGCCACTAACTTCGGCTGATACGTTTTTATTTTTTCCGTAAGCGCATCGCGGTCGAGCGCTTCCCTGGGCAGTTCGTCGTCATTGCCGGAGACGGTCTTGCATAGGTCGGTAAGCCCGATGCCGTATTGCAGCAGTTCGGGAAATTCCTGCGGCTTCAGCAGGCGCGGTGTGAAGCCGAGGCGGTGGAGCGTCGGCCAGAACTGATTGCCCGGCTTGGCATAATAGGCCTTCGCCTGCGCCGAGGCGGCGGAAGGCGCCGTGCCGCAGAACACCAGTTGCAAATTGGATCCCAGCAGGTCAGGGACGAGGTAGGACATGCTTCTCCACAATCCACTCCGCAAACGGAAAACTCGAAGTGAAGGCGGGCGAGACGGCGTTCAGTACATGCACGCTCTCCGCATTGCTCTCGACGACGAAATCCTGCACCAGGGAACGATCTTCCTTGTCGAACAGCTGGGCGCGGATGCCGGGCCGCATCCACTGGCTGAACTTCGCGGCATCGAGCTGCTTCACCATCAGCGCCGCCTGCTGTGCCATGTAGCGTTTTGAGTATTTGCGTGTTTCGCTTAAGCCCAGTTCGCGGAAGTCCGCGTTGGTGCCGAATAATAGCGCCACGCGCCCGAATACCTCCGCCATTTCGCATGCCGAAAAACCAGCCAGACCCTGATAGTTCTCGCGCCAGAAGGCGGGGATGGCGGTCGGGCCGATCTTGACCGTGCCGTCGACGGTGACGCTGTAATGCACGCCGAGGAACGGGTTGCCGAGATTGGGGACGCCGTAGACGCAGCGTGTCACCGGCCGGTCTGTGCCGGTATATTTGAGGTACACGCCCTTGAACGGCAGGATGGCGTAGCGCTCCCCGCAGCCGAAGTCGCGCGCGATACGGTCGGCATAGAGCCCGGCGCAGTTGATGATGCGGCCGGCTTCAAAAACTTTTCCATTGGCGATGACGGCGTTTTTTCCGGCGCGTTTTTCATAGGCGGTGCGTGTGAGAAAGGTAACGCCTTTCTCTTCCAACTCGCGTTTCAGCGCCTGGCAGACTTCGACGGGATCAACGACGGCAGTAGTCGGGGAATAAATCGCCTGCCGCGTGGTTTTCGCATTCGGCTCGATGTCGGCCATCTCCTTCTCATTAATCAGTTGCAGCGTCACGCCATTGACCTGCCCGCGCCGATACAACTCCTGCAAAACCTCCCATTCCCGTTCATTACGCGCCACCACCACCTTGCCGCAGTCGTTGATACGCAGCTTGTTCGCTTTGACATAGGCGCGCAGGGCGGTGTTGCCGTCGCGGCAGAATTTCGCCTTCAGCGAATCGGCGCCGTAGTAGAAGCCGGCATGCAGCACGCCTGAATTGCGCCCGCTGGCATGGAGCGCCACATCGCTTTCCTTTTCCAGAAGCGTAATCGAGGCATTAGGCAAATGCGTGCGCAACGCCCGCGCTACGGCCAGTCCCATGATGCCGCCGCCGATGATCAGATAGTCGGATGGCATTAAACGTATCTGATTTCCAGCACTTCGTAGGACTTGCTGCCGCCGGGCGTATTGACCTCGACCGAATCGCCCTTCTTCTTGCCGATAAGGGCGCGGGCGAGTGGTGCGGTGAGCGAGATGCGGCGGGCCTTGAGGTCGGCTTCGTACTCGCCGACGATCTGGTAGCTGCTCTCCTCTTCGCTGTCTTCGTCGACCAGCTTCACCGTGGCGCCGAACTTGATGATGTCGCTCTTCAGCGCCGGCACGTCGATGATCTCGGCGCGCGACACCTTGTCTTCCAGCTCCTTGATGCGTCCTTCGATGAAGCTCTGCTTCTCCTTGGCGGCATGGTACTCGGCATTTTCCGACAGGTCGCCATGCGCGCGCGCTTCCGAGATGGCAGCGATGATTGCCGGCCGCTCGACCGATTTCAGGTTCTTGAGTTCCGCCTCCATGCGGGCATAGCCGCTGGCGGTGATTGGCACTTTTTCCATAAAGAGTATAAGAGTTTAAGGGTACGGAGTTCAGCAAAGTCAAAAGCCCAAAGCCAGCGTGCGGCTCTTTCCCACACTCCGAATTCTGAACTCTCTTACTCTAATATTCTGAACTCTAAGCGGTAAAATACGCTTCCTCAAACATTCCGTCAAGCGCCTGCAAGATTTGCCGCGGCACAGCGGAAACACTGGAATTTTTTACGATAGCGCTAGGCAGAAATGCCTTTTTACGCTATAAAAGAAGCATAAAAAAATTACAAAAAACATCGGGAGAATCATGAAACAACCGCTGCTGGCCGCGTTGGCCGCTGCATTTTCTCTGTATGGTCAGAATGTTCTGGCGCAATCGCTGCCGGGGGAGCCGACCATCTATCTGGCGCCGCGCGGCATCGGGGCCGGGATGGAATACCCGCTGGTAGTCCCCAACTGGTCGGGAAAAATGGAATACCGGCACACGGAGAACCGCCCTTATAGTAACCCGCTGGCCAATAACCTGAACGGCCTGCACGGCGCGGAGGAAGATTCGCATACGCTGCGCTTCGGCCTGACCTACCGGATTCCGTTGCGCTAGCTCACGCCGCCTTGAAATATTCCTGGATCGATTTGACCTCGAGCCCCTTGCCGCTGCTGATGGCGGCGATGGCCTGCGCGCCGGCGCGCGCGCCGGCGACGGTGGTGTAGTAAGGGATTTTATTGAGCAGCGCCGTGCGGCGGATAGAGAAGGAGTCGGCCAGTGATTCCTTGCCCTCGGTGGTATTGATGACCAGCGCGATCCTGTTGTCCTTCAGCATGTCCACGATATGCGGCCGCCCCTCGCGCACCTTGTTCACCACCTCGACCTTGACGCCCGCCTTTTCCAGATACGCCGCCGTGCCGCGCGTGGCAATGATGGTGAAGCCTAACTCCTGCAATTGTTTGACAGCCGGCGTCACTCCCTGCTTGTCGGAATCCTTGACCGAGACGAACACCGTCCCGCTCTGCGGAATGGTGCTACCGGCCGAGAGCTGCGACTTGGCGAAGGCGTGCGCGAAGTCCGCATCGATGCCCATCGCCTCGCCGGTCGATTTCATCTCCGGGCCGAGGATGACATCGACGCCGGGGAAACGCGCAAAGGGGAACACGGCTTCCTTGACCGCGACATGCGCAAGCGCCCGGGCGGCGAGGTGGAAATCCGCCAGCGTCTCGCCGGCCATCAGCCGCGCGGCGATCTTAGCAAGCGGGATGCCAATCGCTTTGGCGACAAACGGCACCGTACGGCTGGCACGCGGATTGACCTCGATCAGGTAGATCTCGCCGTCCTTGATGGCGAACTGCACGTTCATCAGCCCGACCACGTGCAGCGCCTTGGCCAGCGCCGTGGCCTGCTCCCTGATGCGCCCCAGGATCTTGTCGTCGAGTGAATAAGCGGGGAGGCTGCAGGCCGAATCGCCGGAATGAATCCCGGCCTCCTCGATATGCTGCATGATACCGGCGACAAACACCTCCTTGCCATCCGACAGCGCGTCGACATCGAGCTCGGTGGCGTCCTGCAGGTAGGAGTCGATCAGAATCGGTCCGTCACCGAACATTTTGGAGAGTTCGGTTACATATTTCTCCAGACTCGGCTTGTCATACATGATCGCCATGGCACGCCCGCCCAATACGTAGCTGGGGCGCACCAGCAGCGGGAAGCCGATATGATCTGCTTCGCGGATAACTTCCTCGATCGTCTTGCCGATGCCGCTCCTGGGCTGCTTCAGCTTCAGCCTGTCGACCAGTTTGCGGAACTGGTCGCGGTCTTCAGCGAGGTCAATCGAATCGGGCGAAGTGCCGATGATGATGTCCTTGCCGAACTCCTTCTCAAGCGCCCGTGCCAGCTTCAGTGGCGTCTGCCCGCCGAACTGTACGATGACGCCTTTGAGCTTGCCTTTCTCTTTCTCCTTGCGGATGATTTCGAACACATCTTCAGGTGTCAGCGGCTCGAAATAGAGGCGGTGGGAAGTATCGTAATCGGTTGAGACGGTCTCCGGGTTGCAGTTGACCATGATCGTCTCATACCCGGCTTCCTTCAGCGCATAGGCGGCATGCACGCAGCAGTAATCGAACTCGATGCCCTGGCCGATGCGGTTCGGGCCGCCGCCGAGAATAATGATTTTTTCCTTATCCGACACGTCGGCTTCGCACTCGGCGCCGATGCCTTCATAGGCTGAGTACATGTAAGGCGTCTGTGAATCGAACTCGCCAGCGCAGGTATCGACGCGCTTATAGACCGGATGGATGCCGAGTTTCTTGCGCCTCGCCGCGACATCAGCCGGCTTGACGCCCGCCAGCTCGGCAATGCGTGCATCGGAAAAGCCCATGCGCTTGAAGTGCTCGAGCGCTTCCTCCTTCTGCCAGCTTTTGGCTACGGTCTTTTCCATCTCGACAATATCCTGCAGCTGGCGAACGAACCATGGATCGTAACGCGTAATGCTGCAGATTTCTTCGAAGCTCATGCCGAGCCGTAGCGCCTGCGCGGCAATCAGCAAGCGGTCGGGGGTCGGCTTGCCGAGCGCTGCGCGCGCTGCCTCGATATCCGGCAACGCCACTTCATTAAGGCCGGTGAGTCCGATTTCCAGCGAGCGCAGCGCCTTCTGCAGCGACTCGGCAAAACTGCGGCCCATCGCCATCGCTTCGCCGACCGATTTCATGGCGGTGGTGAGCACAGCTTCCGCGCCGGGGAATTTCTCGAAGGTGAATCGGGGCACTTTGGTGACGATGTAGTCGATGGTCGGCTCGAAGGAGGCCGGCGTCACCTTCGTCACATCATTGACAATCTCATCGAGCGTATAGCCGACCGCCAGCTTGGCGGCGACCTTGGCGATCGGGAAGCCGGTCGCCTTCGAGGCCAGCGCCGAGGAGCGTGAGACGCGTGGGTTCATCTCGATCACCACCATGCGGCCGTTCTCCGGGTTCACCGCGAACTGCACGTTGCTGCCGCCAGTGTCGACGCCGATCTCGCGCAGCACGGCAAAAGAGGCATCGCGCATGATCTGGTATTCCTTGTCGGTCAGCGTTAGCGCCGGGGCAACAGTGATCGAATCGCCGGTATGGACGCCCATCGGATCGACATTCTCGATCGAGCAGACGATGATGCAGTTATCCGCCTTGTCGCGCACCACCTCCATCTCGTATTCCTTCCAGCCGAGCACCGATTCGTCGATCAGCACCTCATGAATCGGCGAGGCGTCAAGCCCGGAAGCGACGATCTGCTCGAACTCTTCCTTGTTGTAGGCGATGCCGCCGCCGGCGCCACCCAGCGTGAACGAGGGGCGGATGATCGCCGGCAGGCCGACATGCTCGAGCGCCGTTCTGGCTTCATCGAGTGATTTGACGACGGCATTTTTCGGCACATTGAGCCCGATTTTTTTCATCGCGTCGTTGAAGAGCTGACGGTCTTCCGCCTTGTTGATCGATTCGAGACGCGCGCCGATCAGTTCGACGCCGCATTTCTCCAGCACGCCCGACTCGGCCAGCGCCTTGGCGCAGTTGAGCGCTGTCTGCCCGCCCATCGTCGGCAGCAGTGCGTCGGGCTTTTCCTTCTCGATGATCTTGGCGACGATCTCTGGCGTGATCGGCTCGATGTACGTAGCATCGGCAAGGTCGGGATCGGTCATGATCGTCGCCGGGTTCGAGTTGACCAGTACGATGCGATATCCCTCGGCGCGCAGAATTTTGCACGCCTGGCTGCCCGAATAATCGAATTCGCAGGCCTGGCCGATGACGATCGGCCCGGCGCCGATGATGAGAATGGTGTGGATATCAGTGCGTTTGGGCATAACGAGTAAGAGTATAAGAGTACAAGAGTTCAGAGTCCGGTATTGGCTTCATTCTGAACTCTCATACTCTAATATTTTTTCTTTGTTGAGTTCAGAGTCCAGCTTTTTGTGCAGGTCGTTTTGTAGCGCATTCAGCATTCGCCCAATTTCAGAAATCGCAGTAAATACAGGGCTTGTTTCCACATCGCTTACATAGCCAAGGTCTTCTGCAATAATGGTCTGCGCTTCCAGTTCTGCCAGAGACCCATAAGTAATATTGATGAATCGAATAAATTCTTTTGTAGAGCGTTTGGAACTGCCTTCCGCCAGATTTGATATAAGCGATACAGCAGATCTTCTCATTTGTGAGGTTAGCCCGTACATCTCTTCCTTAGGAAAGGATTGTGATAGCCTGTATATGCAATTCACTAATTCCCTCGATTTTTGCCAAACCAATAGCCCGCGAAAGTTGCTGACTACATTTCTCTTTTCCGAACTCTGGACTCTCATACTCTTATATTCTCATTGCTTTCCAGCAGTGGCAGCGGCCTTCCTGAAAATAAAAAACGGCGGCTTCGGCGTGCAACCGGGCTTTTCGCATTGCTCCTGCCCGATCACTTCCTCAAGCAGGAACATGTCGCCATCGAGCGTGTAGCGGTAGCGGTAACGCATGGTGTTATCGGCGCTGCGCGAAGTGTAGGTCAGGGTGCTGTCGTTCTTGTCGAAATTATAGTTCAGCGCCGAAATCGCCACGCCTTCCGACAACCCGCTGGTGCGCGTCTCGGCATCGAACGCCTGCATGAACAGCGGCTCGCGCTTCGGGACGCCGTTTTCGAGCCTGATCATATCGAAGCCATACACATATTCATACGTCGCCGGCCCGCCGTCGATGATCAGGAAGCGGTTGTTTCCTAAAGCAACGGTCTCCTGCTTGAAGTCCTTGAGGATGGCTTCCTTCTGCGCCTCAGCGTCGGCAGATGCGGGGAGGGCGAGCGTCAGTGCCGCGATCAGAGTGAAAGCTTGAAACATGCTATGCCTCATGGAAGAAATGTTTTTATCTCTTCTACCCAGTAGGAGAGTATCTGGAAGAAGAAGCCGATGACGACGATATGCAGTCCCGTATTGACGTGGCTGCGCTTGAAGGCCTTGTATTCCGGCGTCTCGATGCCGCTGCGCTGAACATCCTCGGCACCGTATTCCTCAATGCCGCTGAAAGGGAAAATATCGTAAGCCACCCAGGTGATGCCGACGATGTCGATCAGCAATCCCATCGTCATCAGCGCGCGCGGATGCTCGGCAAAGGGGAATATATAATGCAGCACGAGAATCATGCAAAGCCCCGCTGTTACGCTCTGTACCGCCAGCTTGATAAGGTCGCGGTATTTCGTGACACGATGGATCAAGCCGCCCCCTTTTTCTTTTGGGCGTTGGCTTGCATCAGCTTTACGAATTCATCGAATACGTACTGGCTGTCATGCGGACCGGGGGAGGCTTCCGGGTGGCCCTGCACGCAGAAAACCGGCTTGGTCTTGTGCTTCAAGCCTTGGATGGTGCCGTCGAACAGCGAGATATGCGTCACTTCGACATCGTGCGGCAGCGCCACCTTGCTCACCACGAATCCGTGATTCTGCGAGGTGATGACCACCTTGCCGCTTTTCAAATCCTTGACCGGGTGATTGGCGCCGCGGTGCCCCTGCGCCATTTTTTCCGTGTGCCCGCCGAGCGCGATGCCGAGCAGCTGGTGCCCGAGGCAGATACCGAAGACGGGCGTGCCGGAATCGGCGAGCGCACGAATGGTCGGGATGGCGTACTCGCCGGTGGCAGCGGGGTCGCCGGGTCCGTTGGAAAGAAAAATGCCGTCCGGCTGGTAGCCGAGAATGGTCTTGGCATCGGTATCGGCGGGTACCACGGTAACGCGGCAGCCGCGCTCGGCCAGCGAGCGCAGGATGTTGCGCTTCTCGCCGAAGTCGACCGCCACCACGTGGAAGCGTGGCGCCGACTGCTTGCCGTAGCCTTTACCGAGCCGCCAGCGCGTCTCGTCCCACTGGTAGGGCTCCGTAGCGGTCACCTGCTTTGCCAGGTCGAGCCCATTCATGTCGGGGAGCGCGTCGAGAGTTTTTTCCAGTGCGTCGAGATCGAATTTGGCGCCCGGCCGGATATGCTGGATGGCGGCATTCTGCGCACCATGCTTCCGGATATGCCGCGTCAGCGCGCGCGTGTCGACGCCGCAGATGCCGGTGATGCTGTTTTTGACCAGCCAGTCGTTGAAGCCGATCGTGCTGCGGAAGTTCGAGGGCGGGGTGGGGCGCTCGCGCAGCACCAGCCCGCTGGCATAGGGCTTGGCGGCCTCGATGTCCTCCTCGTTGCAGCCGACATTACCGATATGCGGAAAGGTAAAGGTAATGATCTGCCCGGCATAGGAGGGGTCGGTCATCACTTCCTGATAGCCCGTCATGGCGGTATTGAAGCAGATTTCGCCGCCGGTCATGCCCGGCTCGCCGATGCCATCGCCGAAAAATACCGCCCCATCCGCCAAAATCAGGCAAGCGGTGGCATGGGGCGGTATGTGCATCGCGTTTTCGGGCATCTTTCCGGCAATCAGGACAAATTGCCGGGACAATAGAGAAACCGCCCGTTCCCGTCAAGCTTTTGCGCGGCCTGAATCAGCGCAGTGTGCGGCGGAGGAAAAGCGTGGCGGTGGGCCCGGCGAAGGCGATGCGCCAGCCTTCGCGGTGCGTGAAGCGCGCCAGCATCTCGTGCGCATGGTTCGGGAGCAGCACGCCGTCCACCGCATAGCGGTCCAGCACCGCTTCCCAGCCCGGCGCGGCGCGGTGGAAATCGACATAATCCTGCATCACCCGCGGCGGGAATGCGGTCTCGGTGCGCTGGTCGATGAAATACGCAATGTCCCCCCGCCCTTCGTACAGCAGCAGCCCGCCCAGATCGAAATCGTTCATCAGGCGTGCTTTGGGATAATGCTGTCTGAGAAAGGCGATTTCCGGGGCGAGGGTGGGCGGCGCGACGGGCTTTTGCACCAGCCCTCCCGGCAGCGGGGAATCCGGTAGCCAGAGCGTGAGGAGAGAGATTACCGCCACACAAGAGAAGGCAAGAGAGCGCCGCTGGCAGGCGCGTATGAAAAACTGCTCGATGGCAGCCGCTTTCGGATTGGGTGTTCGCTTGTATCGGTTCAGCCATTCCTGCAGCCAGCAGGCGAGTATTGGCGCGGCGATGATGGCGAATACCATCAGGTAGCGCCGGGAGGTCAGTCCCATCAGCAGCAGGATATAGGCCAGCCAGCGCTCCACCGGCAAGATCGCAGGCAAGGAACGGCGAGGGACAAAGATAACGAAAAGCACCGCATACAGATAGCCGACCAGCGCGCCCGGCGTCAGTTCGACCGGCAGCCATTCGGTGATGATCGTATTGGCTACCGTAGTCATCGGCCGGCGCACTGCTTCGATGATTTCCACGCCGTAAGGATTGATAAACATGGCGAGAAAACTGGCGCTGCCGGTGAGCAGCAGGGGGAGAGCTCTCTCGCGGTCGCGCTGCCAGAGGAAGTAGAGGAAATAGGCGCCCAGCAGCGCCAGGCCGATAATGAAGCCGCCATGCATATTGACCCACAGCGCCATGCTGACCGGCAGCAGCGACAGCCAGACGGCCCGGGCACGATTAGTGGCGACGCTGCCCAGCACCAGCAGCCAGAGGGCGGTCATCATCATGGAGACCTGCAGCGGCCGCAGATGCGGCGGCAGCATGGTCAGCGCGAAAAATACGATTAGGGCGGATGCTAGCCCGTCGCGGCTGCGCATGACGCAATTGGCATAGATCAGCGCCGAAGTCAGCGCCATGACCGCCGCGTTGACGGTGACTGCGCCATTCCAGCCCCAATGCTCCAGCACATAGCTGAAGAGGATGTCCCACAGCGAGGCGATATTCAGCCAGCGGTAATCGCCGGCAGTGAAGGAGAAAGGATCGGTCTGCGGCAGCGCTCCGTGCGCCCGGATCCAGTCGCCGGTGGCGATATGCCACAGCGGGTCGGAATCGCCGATCATGCCGCCGCCGAGCGTGATTCCGAGCAGCAGCATCAGGAGATACAGGCCGCAACTGCCGATCAGGATACTGTAGGAGCGGGGCATGGAGTCAGTAATACCGTGCCTGTAATAATGTCAAGCAAGAGGCGCCAGAGCAACCGGGGAGAGCATTAGGGGTTAGGCCAGTTCAGAGTGTAAGGCCAAAAGATGGTCCTTGCGGGCGTATCTGATGTGTTTTCGGCAGAGTTCGAATAATCGCCAGCTCTAATCGTTTCAGTTCCGCTCCGTGCTCACGTAACAAATGCGCAAGCGATTTATCCCTGTCTGAATCGGCCTCTGAACCTTCGCCGACCTTCTCGATCTGATAATACTTATCTTTCCCGGTACGGAATATTTCCTGGATAGCGGCGACGACATGCCCCTTGCCAATGGCGCTTTCCTGCAGATCACGGAGATCCGTAATCATGTTCAACTGGTTGATGGCGTCGAAAAGCTCAACCACCGTCATGATTTCTCCGAGATGAATACTATTCCCGTCGCGCGAGGCGGAAATCCGTTCCTGGTATTTTTGGAGCAAATCGGGGACACACATTTTTGTGGCGGCATCCTGCAGCGCTACCAGCGTATCCATGAGATGCGTCTTCAGTTCTCTGGATACCACAAATTCAGTATTTGCCTTGTCGCTACCGTTCATGCTTCCCGATAAAATCGACGATGATCGGCACCACATGCTCACGGAATTTGCGGCCGTTGAAGATGCCGTAATGTCCGACCCCCTTCTGCAGGTGATGCTTGCGCATGGAAGCGGACAGGCCGGTGCAGAGATGCTGCGCCGCTTCGGTCTGGCCGACGCCGGAGATGTCGTCGAGCTCGCCTTCCAGCGTCAGCAGGGCGGTCTTGGTGATGGCCTGCGGCTTGACCAGCTCGTCCTTGTACACGAATTCGCCTTTGGGCAGCAGGAAGCGCTGGAACACCCGGTCGATGCAGTCAAGGTAGAACTCGGCCGGCAGGTCGCAGACCGAGAGGTATTCGTCGTAGAATTTCTTGTGTGCCCGCTCGCTCTCACCATCGCCTTCGACCAGATGGTTGAACAGGTCGATATGGGCGTTGATGTGGCGGTCGAGATTAAGGCTCATGAAGCTGGTCAGCTGCATGAAGCCCGGATAGACGCGGCGCATGAAGCCGGGATAATTGAACGGCACGCGCGTGATCATGTGGCTCTCGAACCAGGCGAGCGGCTTTTCCATCGACAGCTGGTTGACCTTGGTCGGGTTGACGCGGGCATCGATCGGGCCGCCGATCAGCGTCATCGAGCGTGGCGCATGATTGCCGCCTTCCTGATTCAATAGGCTGGCGGCGATCAGCACCGGCACCGATGGCTGGCAAACAGCCATCAGATGCACATCGGGTCCGAGCATTTTCGTGAATTCGATGGTGTATTCGATGTAATCCTCGAGATGGAATGCGCCTTCGGTCAGCGGCACGTCGCGTGCGTCGAGCCAGTCGGTGATATACACATCGGTAAAGGGCAGCATCGCCTCGACCGTGCCGCGCAGCAGCGTGGCGTGGTGACCCGACATGGGAGCGACAATCAGCAGCTTTGGCTGCTGCTTCGCCGGTTCCTTCCGGAAATGGATCAGATGGCAGAAGGCCTGTTCATCGACGGTCTGCTGCACTACATCTACCGTTTTCCCATCCACTTTCGTGTGCCGGATGCCGAAATCGGGCTTGCTGTAGCGGTGGGTGACGCGCTCGATTACCTCGGCGGCGGCGGCGATATGCTTGCCGTAACCGGTATAGGAAAACGGGCTTAACGGATGGCGGTGCAGCGCCTTGCTGGCGCTGGCCAGAAAACGGATCGGCGACAGCACCATATGATGCATTTCGTGCAGATTATAGAGATGGCTGTTTTCGCGGGGTATCATGTGCCTTGGACTTCCCTTGCGGCGGGGCCGCTGCTATGGTTTAGTGGCAACCTAATAGTATAGGCTGCGCAACATAAAAAAACTGTTAACTTTTGCCTTCAGCCGCCGGAGGCAGGAAGACCGGTTGGTGTGGTATAAGCCTATGAACTTCATTACGGAAACAGAATATCACCGTATCGCCGACCAGGAGCTTACCACATTGTTCGATGCGCTGGAAGAGGCGGACAGGGAAGGGCTTCTCGAGGTGGAATACGAGGGAGAGATATTTACTCTTTCTTCGAGTACCGGCCGGCAGTGGGTGATCAGCAAGCATGCGCCGAGCCGCCAGCTCTGGCTGTCCTCACCTTTAAGCGGCGGGCTGCATTTCGATTATGACGGCAAAGGGAAGTGGTTGCTCGCCGGTGGTCGCCCGCTGCGGGAGGTGTTGGCGCAGGAGTTGAAATCGGCGGCGGATATCGAAGTAAGTTTGTAGCATGCGTCAATCCTCTCTCCAATCGCGCCCCAAGGGTGAAGTAAAAAACCTGCTGCCGCTGCTTTCCTACCTGCGCCCCTACCGGCGGCAGATTGCAGGGGCGGCGGTGGCGATTATCTTCACCTCCTCGGCGGTGCTGGCGCTGGGCGGGGGCCTGCGCTACCTGATCGACGAGGGCTTAAGCAAGGGCGACATGCACCTGCTCGACCGCGCATTCGTCCTTCTCCTCGGCGCGACGCTGCTCTTGGCGCTGGCCTCCTATGCGCGCTTCTATCTGGTGGCATGGATCGGCGAGCGTACCGTCGCCGACATCCGCAACGACGTGTATCGGCGGCTGGTCGGCATGCATATCGGCTTTTTCGAAACCACGCGCACCGGTGAGTTGCTTTCCCGGCTCACCACCGACACCACCCTGCTGCAGGCGGTTCTTGGCGGCACGGTATCGATCGCGCTGCGCAACCTGCTGCTGCTCATGGGTGGCTTCCTCCTGCTGCTGGTTACCAGCGCCCAGCTTACCGGCTATGTGCTGCTGATGCTGCCGCTGGTGGTAGTACCGATCATCCTGCTGTCGCGGCGCGTACGGACGCACGCGCGCGATGCCCAGAGCCGGGTGGCCGATGTCAGCGCGCATGCCGAGGAAAGTCTTGGCGCCATCCGCACCGTGCAGGCGCTGGCGCTCGAGCCGTATGACCGGCAGCGTTTCGCGCAGCATGTCGATGCCGCGCTTGAGGCGGCGCTCGGGCGTATCCGCACGCGGGCGGCGCTGACGGCCATTGTCATCGCGCTGGTGTTCGGCGCCATCGTCACCGTGCTGTGGCTGGGCGGCAAGGACGTGCTGGCCGGGCGCATCACCGCCGGAGAGTTGTCCGCTTTCGTGTTCTATTCCGTGGTTGTGGCAGGGGCGGTGGGCGCCATCAGCGAAGTGTGGGCCGATCTGCAGCGCGCCGCCGGCGCCGCCGAACGGCTGGCGGAGCTGATGGAGGTGAAGGCGGAGATTATTTCTCCCCTTCCCCCACTGCGTGCGGGAGGGGAAAAGGTTGAAGGAGGAAGGGTACGCTTCGACCATGTCACCTTCTTCTATCCGACCCGTTCCGACCGACCGGTGATCGATGATTTCACGCTGGAGGTGCAGGAAGGGCAGACGGTGGCGCTGGTCGGCCCGTCAGGGGCAGGCAAGACGACGATCTTCCAGCTGTTGCTGCGCTTCTACGATCCGATCCGCGGCACGATTACGCTGGGCGATACCGATTTGCGGGAGCTTCCGCTGGTCGAGCTGCGCCGTCAGATCGGGCTGGTGCCGCAGGAGCCGGTGATTTTTTCCGGTACGGCGCGCGAGAATATCCGCCTTGGCAATATGGAGGCTGGCGACACGGAGGTGGTGCATGCCGCCGCCGCCGCTTCGGCGCTCGAATTCCTGGAGAAACTGCCGCAGGGACTCGATACGCCGCTTGGCGAAAAAGGGGTACGGCTGTCGGGAGGGCAGCGCCAGCGTATCGCCATCGCCCGCGCCGTCATCCGCAACCCACGCCTGCTGCTGCTGGACGAGGCCACCAGCGCCCTCGACTCCGAGAACGAGTTCCTGATTCAGCAGGCGCTCGAAAAGCTGATGCGGGGGCGCACCACCTTCGTCATCGCCCACCGCCTCTCCACCATCATGCGGGCCGATCGTATCCTGCTGCTGAATCAGGGCAAAATTGAGGCCATAGGAACGCATAACGAGCTTTTAGCCCAAAGCCCGCTCTATGCCCGGCTGGCGGAATTGCAGTTTAAGACGGCAGCGTAAGGTGAAATTCAGCCATTCCTTAAGAAAGTAGTAACCAAGCAGTGCTACCGTAAAGTGAGGCATTTTTTTCCAACACCGAACCCGTTTTTTCATGCCCGAAGCTTCCGTCAAATCCTTCAATCTCGTCTGGAACCAGCACGACCGGTACTGGATCCGGCTCTACAGCGTCGCTTCGGAACTGCCTGCCGAGGCGCGCGAAGCGCTGCAGAAGCTCGGCATGCAGCCACAACCCGACGGCAGCCTGGGGATAGAGACGCCGCGCGACTGGAAGCCGGTGTGGGACAGCATTCAGGCGGCGCTGGAACAGACGCAGGCGCTGGCCGAGGTCGAAGTCTCTGTCGCGCCGGTTGGTGACGCGGTGCCGGAGCGCAAGTCGCCTGCCGCCATCCGCGCCATTGCCGACAGCCTGTGGCTGGGCGATGCGCTGCTCGGAGACCGCATCATGTGTTACCTGCAGCCGGTCCTGAGCGCCCGCGACCAGGTGTTCGGCTATGAATCGTTCGTGCGCGCCAAGTCCCCCACGGGGGAGATCATCGCCGGCGACAGGATCATCGCTGCCAGCCGCGTGCTCGGCATCGAATACATGATCGACCGTCACCTGCATGTGCAGGCGATACGCACCTTCGTGTCCAGCCAGTTCAACGGCTTTTTATTCGTCAACCTGTTCCCGGGCTTCATCCACCGCCCGGCGGTGTATCTCGAAGGCTTAAGCGAGACGGCCAAGAACTTCGGCATCGTCGCCAAGCATATCGTGCTCGATTTCACACAGTCGGAGACGCCGCGGGACCTGGCGCATCTGCGCAACGTCTGCGATTATGCCCGCTCGCGCGGCTATTCGATCGCGCTGGACGATATCATGTCGGTGGATAATGCAAACAAGCTGGTAGCAGAAGTACGCCCCGATTTCGTGAAGATCGACATGAAGCTGGCGCGCCGGGTAACCGATTCCGCCAAGCGCGAAGTGATCCGCCAGATCGTTGAGCTGGTGCATGCCGCCGGCGGCACGGTGATCGCCGAGGGCGTGGAGACCGAGGAGATGCATCGCAAGCTCAAAGAGCTACGCATCGACCTGTTCCAGGGCTTCCTGTTCTCCCCGCCCATGCCGGTCGAGACCGCCATCCAGCGCAGCACCGGCACCAAGTAATCCTGAGGTTACGTAACCGGCTCGCAGCTCGAATGACAGCCGCCGCCATCGCCCAGCTCGATCTGGAAGGTGGAATGCCGGATGTGGAAGCGGTCTTTCATCTCTTCTGCCACGCCCGCGATGAAACCGTCGCCCGGATGCCCGTTCGGCATCACCAGGTGCACGCTCATCGCGGTATCGGTGGTGCTCATCGCCCAGATATGCAGGTCATGCACCTCCGCCACGCCGGGCAGGGCTGCGAGATGCGCCTGCACGGCGGAAGCATTGATTCCGGTCGGCACCGCATGCAGTGCCAGCGCCGTGGAGTCCTTGAGCAGCCGCCAGGTGCCGGCGACGATGACGGCGATTACCAGCAGGCTGACCAGTGGGTCGATCCACAGCCAGCCGGTCCATAGGATCACTGCGCCGGCGACAACCACGCCCAGTGAGATGCCGGCATCGGCGGCCATGTGCAGGAAGGCGCCGCGGATGTTGAGATCGCCGCCATGGCCGAAGAACAGCCAGGCAGTGATGCCGTTGACTACGACGCCGATGGCGGCGACGGCCATCATGATACCGGTGGCTGGATTTGCCGGCTCGCTGAAACGCTGGAGTGCTTCCCAGCCAATCCCGCCGACCGCCACCAGCAGGAGCAGCCCGTTGGCAAGCGCCGCCAGGATGGAGGCGCCCTGCAGCCCGTAGGTGTAGCGGGCGTTTGCTGCCTGTTTGCCCAGAATGATTGCACCCCAGGCCAGCAGCAGTCCCAGCACATCGCTGGCGTTGTGCCCGGCATCGGCGAGCAGCGCCAGCGAGTCGGCTTTAAGCCCGTATATGACCTCAGCCAGGATGAAAGCGCTGTTGAGGGCGATGCCGATGGCAAAGGCCCGTCCGTATCCCTCAAAAGCATGCGTATGGTGTTCATGCGTGTTCATGCCTATGGCATAGCATGTGACTCGGCGATTGACAAACCAGGCGTAATTCACAATAAACGCAGCAACCACGCATCCTGAAGGAGCTGGGCGCATGCAGTTCACCCGCATCTCCGAGCGTTTCATTCCCCGGATCTCCGGTGCCGGCCTGTTCAGCAAGCCGCGGCTGACGCGCCGCGCCTGGTTCGATGCACTGGCCTTCATCCTGGTGACGGCGCTACTGGTATTCGTTGGCTGGGGCGTGGCGCAGATGGCATCCCCCATCGGCGAGCTGCAGCAGGATCCGATCAGCCTCGATACCGCCAACCTTCCGGAATATGCCATGCGCACGACCCTGCGCATGCTGATCGCCATGGGTGTATCGCTTGTCTTCACGCTTGCCTATGCGACGCTCGCCGCCAAGAGCCGCAAAGCCGGGCAGGTCATGATCCCGATCCTCGACATATTGCAGTCGGTGCCGGTGCTCGGCTACATCTCCTTCACCGTCACCGCCTTCATCGCCTTGTTTCCCGGCAGCATGCTCGGCGTCGAATGCGCCGCCATCTTTGCCATCTTCACCTCGCAGGCCTGGAATATGACGTTTTCCATGTACCAGTCCCTGCGCACCGTCCCGCGTGATATGGAGGAAGCGGCGGCGGTGTTCGATCTCTCCGGCTGGCAGAAATTCTGGAAGGTGGAGTTGCCTTTCGCCCTGCCGGGGCTGGTGTGGAACATGATGATATCGATGTCGGGCGGCTGGTTCTTCGTGGTCGCCTCCGAGGCGATTACGGTCGGCAACCAGCAGTTCATGCTGCCGGGGATCGGCTCCTATATCGCGGTGGCAATCGGCCATCAGGACCTGAACGCCATCTTCTATGCCATTGCCACCATGGGCATCGTTATCCTGCTCTACGACCAGTTCCTGTTCCGCCCGCTGGTGGCCTGGTCGGATAAGTTCCGCTACGAGATGACGGCCAGTCAGGATGCCCCGCGCTCATGGGTGCGGACATTATTCACCAAGAGCCGCCTGGTGAAGCTGCTGCTCGCGCCATTGGGTCGCCTGTCGGATGTGATCCTGCGCATTCGCCTGTTCAAGCCGGCGGTACGTCCACTTTCCATTGGCACCGTGCCGGCGCGGCTATTCGATTACCTGTGGTACGGCCTGCTCGCTGTCGTCGGACTGGCGGCGTTGCATGCCGTGGTGACGTTCCTGGAGAGCATTTCGTCGCGTGAGGTGGGAGGCGTGCTACTGCTTGGACTGGCGACACTTGCCCGCGTCGTCACTCTCATCCTGCTGGCCACGCTGCTGTGGGTGCCCCTGGGCGTCTATATCGGCCTGAAGCCGAAACTGGCGCGCATCGTTCTGCCGTTGGCGCAGTTCCTCTCGGCCTTTCCCGCCAACCTGCTGTTCCCGGTGGCGGTGATGCTGATCAGCTATTATAACGCCGATCCCAACATCTGGCTTTCCCCGCTGATGATCCTCGGCACGCAGTGGTACATATTGTTCAATGTCGTCGCTGGCGCATCGGCCTTTCCGAACGATCTGCGCGATGTGTCGCGGAACCTGGGGGTGAAACGCTGGTTGTGGTGGCGTAAAATCATGCTGCCGGCGGTTTTCCCTTACTACCTGACCGGCGCCATCGCCGCTTCGGGCGGCGCCTGGAATGCCAGCATCGTCGCCGAGGTGGTGCATTGGGGCGGCCGCAGTTATACGGCAACCGGGCTGGGGGCGTATATTGCGGAAATGACGCGGGCGGGAGATTTCCCCCATATCGTCTTGGGCATAGGCACCATGTCGCTGATCGTGGTATTGTTCAATCAGTGCGTCTGGCATCCGCTGTACAACGTCGCCGCGCGCAAGCTGAGGTTTGACTGATGGATACGCTGCTCGAACTGCAATCGGTGACCCAGTCCTTCCTCAAGCCGGAGGGGCGGTCGCTCAAGGTGCTCGATGATGTCAGCCTGGCGCTGCACCAGGGCGAGATCGTCGCGCTGCTTGGCAAGTCGGGATCCGGCAAGTCGACTTTGCTTCGTATCATCGCCGGGCTGATGACACCGACGGCTGGAACGGTGAAGCTCGGCGGCCGAGCGGTTTCACCTGACGCGCTCGATATCGCCATGGTGTTCCAGTCCTTCGCGCTGTTTCCCTGGCTCACCGTGCTGGAAAACGTGGAGCTCGGGCTGGAGGCGCAGGGCGTGCCGGAGAAGGAAATGCGCAAGCGGGCGCTGGCGGCGATCGACCTGATCGGTCTCGACGGCTACGAGTCGGCCTATCCGCGCGAGCTGTCGGGCGGCATGAAGCAGCGCGTGGGCTTTGCGCGTGCGCTGGTCGTCAATCCGGCGATACTGCTGATGGATGAGCCGTTCTCCGGCCTCGACGTGCTGACCGCCGAGACACTCAAGACCGACTTTCTCGAGTTATGGATCGAGCGCAAGATTCCCATCAAGTCAGTGTTGCTGGTGACGCACGACATCGAGGAGGCGGTGCTGATGGCTGACCGCATTCTGATTTTCGCCGACGCGCCTGGCCGCATCGCCGCCGAAATCAAGGTCGGCCTGTCGCACCCGCGCGACCGGCAGTCGGCGGCGTTTTCCGCCATCGTTGAGCAGATCTACCGCCTCATGACGTCCGGTATGAAGCCGCGCGAGCTGGCAGCACGGCCTGCCGAATCGACGCTGTACGACAAGCTGCCGCGTGTCTCGCCCAACCAGATGGCGGGCTTCATGGAGACACTGGCGGTGGCCCCCTATAACGGCCGCGCCGACCTGCCCGAGCTCGATACGGCGCTCGGCATGAGCACCGAGGAGATGCTGGAACTGATCGAAGCGCTGCGCATCCTGCGCTTCATCGACGTCGCCGAGGGCGATATCCACCTGCGGCCACCGGCCGTGATGTTCGTCGATGCCGATACGCAGAAGCGCAAGCAGATCTTCGCTGACCTGCTGATCAAACATGTTCCGCTGGCGGAACATGTTTACCGCGTGCTGCAGGGCCGCCCCGGCAACAGCGCGCCGCGCATCCGCTTCCTGACGCAGCTCGAGGACCACATGGCGGAGGAGGAGGCGAACGAAGCGCTGGCGGCGGTCACCAGCTGGGGCCGCTACGCCGAACTGTTCGCCTATAACGACAATACGGAGATGTACAGCCTGGAAAACCCGTCGGCGTAACACTTCCCTCTCTCCCATAAATGCGAGAGGGGATATTCTATGCCGTAATCGGCGGCACCTGGTAGCTGGCCTCGAGGGCGGCCTGCGCGTTGGCGAGAAGCACCTGATTATAGGCGTTGGTGGCAGTGTGGAAGTTGCCGATCGCGTTTTGGGTGAAATCGGACTGCGTGCTTAGCTGCGTTTTCTGCTGCTGCAATGCGGCCAGCGCCTGCTGGATCGGGGCCAGCGAACTGTTGCTGCCCAGCGCCACTGCGTAGAGGCCGCCGAGCGCGTTGTTCTGCCCGGTGCCGCCGAGCAGGCTGAACAGCTGCTGCCCTTGGAAGGAGGAGGGGCTGGTGCTCTGCAGCACCGACAGCACGTCGGAGCTGACGCCAAGCGGGTTTGGCGACTGCAGCGAGGCGGGAAATAGCGATGGTTGTTTTGCTGCCGGAGGCGCAGGCGGGGCCAGGCCTTTTATCCTGTTCAGATAAGCGGCGGCATCGAAACCGGCAAGCGGTGAGACAGAGTCAACCATAATGCTACCCTTTTTTTTAGAATAGCACAAAACCGGTTAAAAAACCATTGCTTGAGCTCTATACAAGCCTTTGAATTATCGATTAATAATCTGGTCCACCAGATAGAGCGGGCGGCCTTTGACCTCGCGCAGGATCACCCCGACATAGCTGCCCAGAATCCCGATCATCAGCCAGGTAAGCGCTGTGAGTAGCAGGAATCCTGCTACGACCGCTATGGGTAGCGACTGGGCGCCCAGCGCGTACACCGCCAGCAGCAGGCTGAAGCCCATCAGGATGATGCCCAGCCATAACGGCAGCCGGAGCGGCTGCGTGGAAAAACCGGTGAGCGCCGCCCCGGCCAGCCGCAGCATGGCGCGCAGTGAATAATGCGTCTGCCCGCTGGCGCGCGGCGCGCGCGTATATTCCACGGCCGATTGCCGGAAACCAAGCCAGCTTACCATGCCGCGGGTGAAGCGGGTGCGCTCCGGCATGGCGGTGAGCGCATCCACCACCCGCTGGCGCATCAGGCGGAAATCACCGGCATCGCTGGGGATGGCGACGTCACTCAGAATACTCAAGAGGCGATAGAAAGCCCAGGCCGAGCCGCGCTTGAACGGGCCTTCCCCCTGGCGCTCCGTGCGCTGCCCGTAAACCACATCGAATCCTTCGTCCATTTTTTCCATCATCTCCGCCAGCAGCTCCGGCGGGTCCTGCAGGTCGGCGTCGATGACCAGCACGCGCTCGCCCCGGCTGTGGTCGAGGCCGCAGGCCAGCGCGATCTGGTGGCCGAAATTGCGTGACAGGCGGATGCCGGCGATGCGCTTGTCCGTTGCGCTGCTTTGCTCGATGAGTTGCCAGCTGCGATCCGTTGAGCCGTCATCAACCAGGATAATCTCCACCCCCTGCGCGTCGTAGGGAGCAACGGAACTGCGCAGCCGCTCCAGCAGCATTGGAACGCTGCCTTCCTCGTTGTAGCAGGGAACGACGATCGAGAGTAACGGCGCGGTCATGGCGTACCCTCTTTCCGCCAGGCGTATTTGCGGCACAGCCACAACAGCATCAGCAGGGCCGCTGAATTCAGTACGGCCATCAGCCATGGCAACTGAGCAAAATCATACCGCCACCGCATCTCATCGAAATTAAACCATGGAATAGCCAGCATCGAGGAAAACTGGAAGCAGATGGTAATTAATATCCAGCGCGGATTCAGACAGGCCAGGACCAAGGAGAACATATCGGCGGGGAAAAAATAGCGGTCCAGCATTTTCGGCAGCAGAAACGGCATCAGGCCGACGCAGAACGTTGCAAGCAGTATGGCGGGGATAACCCCTTTCTCCAGCCGCCACCGTTTATAGCTGATTCCGGCGAAGATGCATGCGGCGACCATGGTCACCGCGAGACCAATATTGCGCATGAGAATGAAATCATATTCCCGCAGTAGGAAATAAAAGTTTCCTGCATTGCCGAGATTGTCATAGGTATGGAATTGGTTCCAGTACACCAGTAGCAGTTCCGTGAACGGCCGTCCCTGCGCCCAGGCAGGCAGCAGCGTTGCGATATACACGGCGGCAGGAATCCAGGCGTGGCGCCAGCGGATAATGTGCCTAAGCAAGCACGCGAGCAGAAAGGGCGCGAGGAAAACAGCCTGCAGCTTGAGAGAAACTGCGATCCCGTAATATACCATCGCGCGCCCGGGCCGCTGGATGAACAGCGTATAGATCGTGGCCAGCAGGAATGCCGTATACCAGATGTCGCATTGTGCGGCGGAGGCACTGTTGACAGCGGCACTCGGGGAGATAAAGATCGCCAGCGGGGCCAGCAGGGCGAGCCAGGAGCGCGGCCCATGCACCAGCGCTACAATGCGCCAGGCGAAGTAGCAGGCTATTCCCTCACCAAGAAAGGAAAGGAATTTTACCGCGTGCAGGCGCAATACCATGGGAAAGAGCAGGTCGATGCCGCCGAGTAGGTACGTGTAGAGTGGGGCGTAATTGCTGAAGGCGTGACTGTAGGCGCGGTCGAGGGGAACGCGCTGGATATGGTTTAGCCAGTGGTAGAGGAAGCCCTGGAAGTCACCGCTCAAGAAATCAAGATAATACCATTTCTGCAGGATGCCTGCTGCGAGCAGCGCCGCTGCTATCCCGATCTGTTTGTGCCAGCGTTTAAGCCAGGGGGAGATACCGGAAGCGCCGCGCCAGCCAAACCATGCGATGCCGACTAGCAGCAGGATCAGCGCAATCGCCGTGGTGGAGTGGAGCGCTCTGATGTCCATGCCGAGCGCTCCGCCCTTATCGATCGCATTAATGATAATCCGGTTGCGTCCTGGTAAAAGGTGGTGGGAGAGATCGAACGTAAGTGTTTCCGGATAGCAGCGTGGCTGGTCGGGCAGCGACGATTGGCCGGTGAATGGCTTACCGTTGATAATGAGCTGGTCGATACAGTCGTCCGGAGTAACGCGCAGGATGCCCGAGTTGAGCAGCGGCTTGTAATGCACTATCGCCTCCACAACGAAGCGATGCTCGCCTCGGGTATGGTCCTCAATGTAAGGAAAACTGATCGCTTTCGGCGCTTCCGCCTGTTCCAGCAAGTTTAACTGTGCTTCTGTAACTTGCGCCGGGTTCACCTGCCATATCCAGAGTGCCAGAAGCAGGCTGCCGATGCATAGAAAAGGATGTTTCAAGGTCATTCAGGTTTCTCGCAGGCGCTCCTCGATCGTGCCAAGGAACTGGTTGGTGGTGAGCCACTTCTGGTCTTTGCCGATCAGCGTGGCGAGATCCTTGGTCATGAAGCCGGCTTCGACCGTTTCAACGCAGACCTTTTCCAATTTTTCCGCGAAAGCGATAACGTCAGGTGTGTTATCAAACCTGCCGCGGTAGGAAAGCGCGCGCGTCCAGGCGAAGATGGAGGCGATGGGATTCGTCGACGTTTCCTTGCCCTTCTGGTGCTCGCGGTAATGACGCGTTACCGTGCCGTGCGCGGCCTCGGCCTCGATGGTCTTGCCGTCCGGCGTCATCAGCACCGAGGTCATGAGTCCCAGTGAACCGAAGCCCTGCGCCACCGTGTCGGACTGCACGTCACCGTCGTAATTCTTGCAGGCCCACAGGAAACCGCCCGGCCATTTCAGCGCCATCGCCACCATGTCGTCGATCAGCCGGTGTTCATAGGTAAGCTTGTGCTTCTCGAACTCGGCCTTGAATTCGGTATCGAACACCTGCTGGAAAATATCCTTGAAACGCCCGTCATAAGCCTTGAGGATGGTGTTCTTCGTGGAGAGATACGCCGGGTACCTGCGCTGCAGTGCGTAATTGAAGCAGGCGCGTGCAAAACCCTGGATCGATGCATCGAGATTATACATACCCATGGCGACACCGGGGGCCTTGAACTCGAATACTTCGTGATCGATAGGGTTGCCGCCGTCTTTCGGCGTGAATAGCAGGGTCAGTTTTCCTGCGCCGGGGACGACGAAATCGGTCGCCTTATACTGGTCGCCGAAGGCGTGGCGGCCGATGACGATGGGCTGCGTCCAGCCCGGCACTAATCTCGGGACGTTCCTGCAGATGATAGGCTCGCGGAACACCGTGCCGTCGAGAATATTGCGGATGGTGCCGTTGGGCGATTTCCACATTTTCTTGAGATTGAATTCTTTCACCCGCGCCTCGTCGGGCGTGATGGTGGCGCATTTGACCCCGACGCCATAGTGCTTCACCGCGTTGCCCGCCTCGATGGTGATCTTGTCATCGGTGGCGTCGCGATTCTGGATGGAGAGATCGTAATATTTGAGGTCGATATCGAGATAGGGGAGGATGAGTTTTTCCTTGATGAACTTCCAGATGATGCGTGTCATCTCATCGCCGTCCATCTCGACGATGGGATTTTTTACCTTGATTCTGGCCATGCGTCCTCCGCCTATGTCATCCTGAGCTGAAGGCGAGGGATCTTAAAGATTCTTCGCTGCGCTCAGAATGACACTAATAATGCAGTCTTACGCGGTTAGCAACGTGACATTGCCGCCGATGGCGGCGGTGTTGACAGTAAGCGTGCGTTCGGTGACGAAGCGGGTGAGATAATGCGGGCCGCCAGCTTTGGGTCCGCTGCCCGACAGGCCTTCGCCGCCGAATGGCTGCACACCGACCACCGCACCAATCATGCTGCGGTTGACATAGATATTCCCGGCGCGCACCCGCGAGACCAGCAGCGCGATATGCTCGTCGACGCGGCTGTGAATGCCGAAAGTGAGGCCGTAGCCGGTGCTGTTGACTGCCTCGGCGACCTGCTCCAGCTCGCCCGCCTTGAAGCGGATCACATGCAGCACCGGGCCGAAATGCTCTTCGGTCAACTCAGCGATACCCTTGATCTCGAATGCGTGCGGCGGGACGAAATGTCCCTGCCTGTCGGGTGCCGGGGCCGCCGCGATCAGCCTGGCTGATTTCTTCATCCGCTCAATATGCGCCGTCAGCGCGTTCTTCGCGTTTTCATCGATCACCGGGCCGGTATCGGTGGCCGGGTCAAGCGGATCACCGAGCCGGAGTTCCTGCATCGCTCCCGCCAGCAGTTCCAGAAGCTGGTCCGCAATATCCTCCTGCACGAACAGCACGCGCAAGGCCGAGCAACGCTGGCCGGCGCTGCCAAAGGCGGAAAGCAGGATGTCATCGATCGCCTGTTCGGGCAGGCCTGAGGAATCGACCACCATGCAGTTCTGGCCGCCGGTTTCTGCGATCAACGGCACGATGGGGCCGCCGCGCGCCGCCAGCGCCTGCTGGATGCGCCAGCCGGTGTCGGTGCCGCCGGTGAACACGACGCCGGCGATGTACGGATCGTCCACCAGCGCCGCGCCGATAGTCCGGCCAGGGCCGGGGGTAAATTGCAACACGTCGCGCGGAATGCCTGCCTGATGCAGCAGCTCGATGGCGCGCTGGCCGATGCGCCGCGTCTGTTCGGCCGGTTTGGCCAACACGCAGTTGCCGGTGGCAAGCGCCGCCGCCACCTGGCCGGTGAAGATCGCCAGCGGGAAATTCCATGGGCTGATGCAGGCAAAAATGCCTCGCGGATGCAGTGCGAGCGTATTGCTTTCGCCCGCCGGGCCGATAAGGGAGTGCTGCGAGAACAGCTTGCGTGCAGACTCGGCATAGTAGCGGCAGAAATCGGCTGCCTCACGCACTTCGGCCATGCCGTCCATCAGCGTTCTTCCGCCCTCACGGGCGAGAAGGGCGATCAACTCGGCACTGTGATCCTCGATGGCATCGGCGGCACGTTCCAGTATGGCCGCCCGCGTCTCTACCGGCGTTGCCGCCCAGTTGGCGAAAGCGCTCTGCGCCCTTTTCAGCGATTCGTTCAGCTCCGCCTCGGTGATGTCGCGGACCTCTTTCAACGGTTTCGCCGCGTAGGCTTCCATTGCATGCGTCAGATCGTGCAGCTGCACCAGGTTGCCGAAATCAATGCCGGCAGAGTTTTTGCGGGTGCCGTAAAGGTCGCGGGGCAGGGGGATGGCCGGATTCTGAAAATGCTCATGGCGTTTCGCTGCAGCCACCGGGTCGGCAAGGATTTCCTCTTCTGTCTTATCCTTATCCATCAGCAGGTGCACGAACGAGCTGTTGGCACCGTTTTCGAGCAGGCGGCGGATGAGATAGGCCAGCAGCTCCTTATGCGCCCCGACCGGCGCATAAATGCGCGACGGTGCCTGCTCCAGCAGCAGGTCGTGCAGTGCCTCGCCCATGCCGTGCAGCCGCTGGAACTCGAAGCTGCCTTTTTCCCAGCCTGCGCGCTCGGCCATCGCCAGGAGGGTGGAGACGGTGCGCGCGTTATGGGTGGCGAATTGCGGGAAGAATGCCTCCCTATGCGCAAACAGCTTGCCGGCACAGGCGAGATAGGAGACATCCGTATTCTCCTTCCGCGTGAATACCGGATAGGAGGCCAGCCCCAGCTGTTGCGCCCATTTGATCTCCGAATCCCAGTACGCCCCCTTGACCAGCCGCACCGGGATGATGCGCCGGTGGTGCTTCGCCAGCCTGGCCAGCCAGTCGATGAGATGCACGGCCCGCTTCTGGTAAGACTGCACGACAAAGCCGATGCCGTCCCAGCCGGAAAACTCCGCATCCTCCAGCAGCCGTGCGAACAGCAGCATTTCGATATCGAGCCGGGACGCTTCCTCAGCATCGATGGCTACCGCAATGCCCGCCTGTTTCGCTTCGCGCATGATATCCTTCAGGCGCGGCAGCAGCTCCGTCATGACGCGGTCCTGCTGCGTCAACTGGTAGCGTGCATGCAATGCCGACAGCTTGACGGAAATCCCCGGCGCTTCGAATAAGGGGGTGCCTCTGGCGACGGTTTTGCCGATCTGCGCCACGGCCTCCCGGTAATCCTCTGCATAGGTTTTCGCCTGCGCATCGCTGCGCGCGCCTTCGCCCAGCATGTCGAAGGAGAAACGGTAACCGTGTTTGACGAAGGCCTGTCCGTTCTGCAAGGCCTTCGCGATATCCTCGCCGAGCACGAATTGTCCGCCGATCAGCGTCATCGCTTTCTTCAGCGCCTCGCGGATGACCGGCTCTCCCATCCTGCCCACCAGCTTTTTCAGCAGCTGCAATACGCCGCTCTTTTCATCCTGACCGAAATCGATCACCTTGCCGGTCAGCAGCAGCCCCCAGCTGGAGAGCGCCAGCTGCCATGACTCGCCGCTATAATGCTGCCAGTGGCGGCCTTCGAACGTATCGCGGATCAGTGCATCGGCGGTCTCGTCGTCGGGGATGCGCAGGAGCGCTTCGGCCAGGCACATCAGCGCCACGCCCTCTTCCGTATTGAGCCCGTACGCATGCAGGAACGCCTCGACGCCGTGGTCGGTGCCCGCTTTCCGGATCTGCTTCGTCCACGCTTTCGCGCGTGCCATGACGGCGTCCTCCAGCGGCGCCAGAGCTTCCGCCTGCTGAAGCAGCGCCTGCACCGCCTCCGCCTCATCCATGAAGGCGCGGCGGCTGATGGCGGCGATCTCGTCGAGCGTGTCCATGGCAGGGGATGCTAGCAGAGCCTAAAGGGACGGGCTAGTGGGAGATGCGATTCGGCCAGTGCGCTGCATCCAGCTGCCGGACATCGGCTTGGCATTGCTAAGCTGCGACAACTTATCGTGCAGCATGGAAGCAATCTCGGTTGCCTGCGGCGCGGACTGCGGCTGTTTGGATAAAAAGCGCGAAATGTCTTCCACCAGCGCTTCCTGCAGCTCTTTGGGTTGCGCGGCAATGACGCGCGCGGCCATTACCCCGATACGCTCCAGTGCTTCGTGGTTTTCTTTCTTATTGTCTTCCTGTTCTTTGGAAGATTGTGAAAGCATGTAATTGGCAAAGATATAGGTGGCGGATGTCAGGAATTTTAGCAGCGCGCTTTTCTTGTTGTTACGGTTCCAGTCATTGACACCGCTCATGGCGGTCGTGAAATTATTGGCCATGTAAAACGCACCCGACAGGCGCAGCGGTTTCTCCTGCAGCCATGCTACGGCTTTGCCGATCATGCCTTCCGGCGGATGTGTGGGATCGGGTTTTTTCTCCGGCACCAGTAATCCCGCCAGTGCGCCGGAAATCACCAGGGCGCCCGACGCCTTGTTCCATGGGTTGTCATGTTTGAAACCCGAACGTATGAGATCGGCGCTGCCCAGCATGTAGACGGCATTGAGCATCTGTGACGGATACGTATACAGGAAAGATTCCACCTTATCGATGAAGCCGCCCGGTTTCGCCAGCGCATGCGTAGTCGGATTATCGGGAATGGTGACGCCGATGTCGCGCAAATGGTCGCCCAGCTTGCGTCCGAGTAATTCCAGCTGTTTGTCGGCATTCGGATTGCCGTAGCGCGCGGCGGCCGCACCGCCCAGCCCCCACCACGCGCCGGTAGCGGCTTCATGCCAGTCGCCTTTGAGCAGGCCGGCGGCAATCAGCGCCGCGTCGCCCACGAGGTAAGACCAGCCGGCTGTGCGCAGGCTGTTATCCCTCAGGGTTTCCGGTGTATTATCCGTGGTTTCCATACATACCTGTCCATTTTCCACTATACACGCGAATTGTGACAGTTTAATGTCCGGTAACCGTTCAGCTAAAACAATACCTTAAACAGGGGATACGCATGCTGCAGCAGGGGTTTCAGGCGCTGGTGGACGCGCTGGCTTCGGTCTTGTTCTTCGATATCGGCGGTTTTCCCCTGATCGTGCTGTGGCTGATCATTGCCGCGTTTTTCTTCACCTTCTATCTGCGCTTCGTCAACTTCCGGCTGTTCAGGCATGCGCTGCAGATCGTCAGCGGAAAATACGATCGCAAGGAAGATGCGGGCGAGATCAGCCATCTGCAGGCGCTGCTCTCCGCCCTGTCCGCCACGGTGGGTTTGGGTTCCATCGCCGGTATTTCGGTCGGCGTGGCGATTGGTGGGCCGGGTGCTATCTTCTGGATCGTCTGCGCCGGTTTTCTTGGCATGGCGACCAAGTTCGCCGAGGTGACGCTTTCCATGTGCTATCGCCAGATCGACGCCGACGGCAAGGTCGAGGGGGGGCCGTTCCAGTATATCGAGAAAGGCATGCGCGATATCAATAGGCCCGGATTCGGCAAGGCGCTGGCGCTGCTCTTTGCCGTCTTCTGCCTTGGCGGCGCACTCGGCGGCGGCAACATGTTCCAGTCCAACCAGGCGGTGAAGATCATGACGCAGACTTTTGCGCCACTGCATGACGCCGGCTGGCTGCTCTCGCTCGGTTTTGCGCTTCTGGTCTTCGTGGTGCTGCTGGGCAGCATCAAGCGCATTGCGAAAGTGGCCGAGGGCATCGTGCCGCTGAAGGGCATCCTCTATCTTATTTGTGCTATCGTTGTGGTCGGGGCGAATATCGAGAACCTGCTTCCCTCCCTCGCGCTTATCTTCAGCGAGGCCTTCAACCCGCAGGCGGCGACCGGCGGCTTCATCGGCATGATCGCCATCGCCTTCAAGCGTGCCAGCTTTGCCAACGAGGCAGGCCTTGGCTCCGCTCCCATCGCCCATGCCGCCGCCAAAACGCAGGTGCCGGTGCGCGAGGCGGTGGTGGCGTTGCTCGAACCTTTTTTCGCCGCCATGATCGCGCTCCTGACCGGCCTGATGGTCGTCATTACCGGCGCCTATGCCGGGGCTTCGGCGGAAGACGGCGTACTGATCGCCAGCAAGGCCTTCGAAAGCGTTGCGCCGTGGTTCTCAATGATGCTGGCTTTCAACGTGCTCATCTTTGCCTATTCCACCACCATCGGCTGGAGTTATTACGGCGAGATCGCCTGGTGCTACCTGTTCGGCCGCCGTGCGCTGAAGTTGTATTACATGATTTTCTGCACTGCGACTTTCCTCGGCGGCATCATGCATTTCGGGGTGGTGCTCGATTTCTCGGATCTGCTCATTCTCGGCATGGCGCTGCCCAACCTGATTGCGGTCTATCTCCTGCGCCGCCGCATCCGCGACGAAATGCTGGCCTACATGGCCTCGCTAAAATAGATATACTTCAAATGCTTATCTGCGCGACGGCGGGCCGTCTTAAGTATTAACTAATTAACCCAATATCTCCAGCGCCACTTAATAATATCTTAAGATAAATATCATACAGTTAGGGTGGTTTTAGACCTCGAAAAGAGGGTGCAGGGAGTATGTCGATTAAACGCCGCCTGACACTGACGATGCTGGGGATCAGCCTGGCGGCCATCCTGCTGGCCGTGTCGGCAATCACCTTCTATCTGATCTATGACATGCGCGAAAGCACCCGCCAGGAGCTCGACGTGACGGCGGCCATCACCGGCGATCGCAATAGCGCTGCGCTGGTCTTCCTCGACAATACCCGCGCCACCCAGAATCTGGAAATCTTCCGCCTGAAGCCGGCTATCCAGATTGCCTGCATCTATGACGCGCAGGGCATGTTGTTTTCTGCCTATCGCACCGATGATCCGGCGGCGAAGCTGGCGTGTCCGCCGGAGGTGCCTGCCATGTCGAAGCCGGGCCCTGACATGCTGGCGTCGCTGCGCGATATCGAGCAGGGCGGTGAGAAGGTGGGCAGCACTTACATCGTCTCCGACACGCGCGAGATCGATGCCTACGTCAACAAGATCGTGCTGATCAGCAGCACGGTGGCGGCGCTGGTGCTGGGCATCACGCTGCTTTTGACCTTCTATTTTCAGCGCGCCATTTCCGGTCCCATTCTGGAGTTGACGGCCATCGCGCAGTCCATCACCGCGAATCGTGATTACAATATCGAAGCCAGTACGCATTATCAGGATGAAACAGGTATTCTGGCGCGCGCCTTCAATGCCATGCTGGGCGAGGTGCGCAAGCGTGACCGGGAGCTGATGGAGGCTAATGAAACGCTGGAGCAAAAAGTGGTGGAGCGCACCCGCGAGCTGGAGCGGGCCAAGCACAAGGCCGAGCAGGCCAGCGAGGCCAAGAGCGAGTTCCTGCGCAACATGTCGCACGAATTCCGCACGCCGCTGCATGCTGTTACCAGCTTCGCCGCCTACGGCATCCGCGAATATGAGACGGCGCCGGCGGCGCAGATCAGGCAGTATTTCCAGTTCATCCAGACCTCGACCGAACGCCTGTGCAAGCTGGTCAATGAAGTGCTCGATCTCGCCAAGCTGGAACACGGCGAGCACAAATTCCTGCTCAAGCGTTCCGACATGCGCGAACTACTGACGCGCTCGGCGGAGACCGTGCAGGGATTACTGAAGGATAAAAATATTACCCTGAAGTTTGATTGCCCCGATGAGCCGGTGATGGCGGTATGTGACCGCGACAAGATTGTGCAGGTGCTGACCAACCTGCTCGGCAATGCCATTAAATTTACCCCGGCAGGCAGCACGATCACGCTGCATACGCATGTCGAAGGCGAACAGAGCGATGCCCAGGTCGCCGTATCGGTGATCGACCAGGGGGTCGGCATTCCCGACGACGAGAAGGAATCCATCTTCGAATCATTCCGCCAGAGCAGCCGCACCAATACCGGCGCCGGGGGCACCGGCCTCGGCCTTGCCATCTGCCGGGGCATCGTGCAGGCGCATGGCGGCCGCATCTGGGCGGATAACAACGAAAACGGTCCGGGGGCCTCGGTGTCCTTCGTGCTGCCTGCAGTGCAGGTGGAGGGGACCAGAGTCATCAATTTACATACAACGGAGGTACATCATGAAGACGCCGCATAACCGCACGGTCCTGGCCGTGGACGACGATGAAATCAACCTGATGATCCTGGTCAAGGGAGTGCAGGAGGCCGGCTACGGCGTCAAATCCTTCGCTTCCGGCGAGGCGGCATGGGAGTATCTGCAGCAGAACCCGCACGTCATCGACATCGCGCTCCTCGACAAGATGATGCCGGTGATGAGCGGGCTGGAGCTGCTGCGCCGCATCAAGGAGAGCGACAGCCTGCACCATATCCCGGTCATTATCCAGACTGGCGACGCCGGGGTGACGCAGATGCGCGAAGGGCTGGAGAACGGCGCCTATTATTACCTTACCAAACCGTTCCATCCGGAAATCCTGGAGGCTATCCTGCATTCGGCGGAGAATGAATGCGAGATGCGCAAGGACATGCTCGAGCACATGAAGGCCAACCAGACGCGCTTCGTGAGCCTGATGCAGGAAGGCACCTTCATCCTGAAGACCCACGCCGAGGCGCGCCTCTTCGCGGCGACCTTGGCCAACACGGCAAGCTATCCGGAATTCGTGGCGCTTGGCGTGATGGAGCTGCTGGCGAATGCCATCGAGCACGGCAATCTCGATATCGGCTATGAGCAGAAAAGCAAGCTGTTGCTGGCGAAAACCTGGGAGCAGGAGCTGTCGGCGCGCGCCGAGAACCCGAAATACGGCCAGCGCGCCGTGCACATTCAACTGGAGAAGATGCCGTCGGGCTTCCACCTGGTCATCAAGGATGAGGGGAAGGGGTTCGACTGGAAACGCTACATGCATGACCACGATAGTGCGCTGAATCTCAACGAACCGAACGGGCGAGGCATCGCCAAGGCGATGATCATGCTCGACGATCTGCATTATGTCGGCAACGGCAACGAGGTGCACTGCAACGTCGGGCTGTCGGATTTCCTGGCCATGCTGCGCACCAGCGCCAAAACCGCCGCGGGATTGCATAACTAGAGTATTTCTATCCACATTGGGGCGCGAAGCGCCCTCACCCTACCCTCTCCCGCATGGCGGGAGAGGGAAGCCGCGCTTTAGCGCGGCCGCGTGAAAGCCGGCGAGTGAGGGCATTTACAGCCCGATAGGGGAGAAATCCGTGTCTTTATAGAACTTCGTATAGTGGCGGATCCGGTTCTTTATCTCTGTGCTTAGCTGGTCTCCCCGGCCGGTGACGGCCTTGTTCCTGCGGGTATCCGCGCTTGCCACTTTCTCGATACCTTGCCGGATCTGCTCTTCGCTCGCGTCCACGTCGTAAAACGCCATGATCCGCGCCAGGGTCTGCGCCGGGTCCGCCAGCATGTCCTCATACAACACGGTGATGTGCCTGACGGGTGCATGCTGCCAGCTCAGGTAGAAATGGATATACCAGGGCACGAAATACGCAACGAGCAGATCGATCATCTCCTCCCGCGAGGCGTTGATCTGCGCTTCCCGCATGAACGTACCGAACGTGTTGGCGTTGGCGCCCTGGGTGGGCAGGAAATCGGCGAGGCTTACGATGGCGTCGAACAGGTTCCGGAAAAGCACGATGGGTTTCAGGTGGAACTGCTGGATGAGCTTATGGGTCGGCTCGGAATAACGCAGGTGATTTTGCGCCACATAGCTGAACTGGTGGTGCATCAGCAGCCGGTTGATGTCGAGCTCCTGTTCCCGCGCTTCGTATCCCGGCACCAGGATCCCCATCGGGATATGCAGCGTCTGGGCGATCATGTTCGCCAGCCAGGTCGAGCCGCTCTTGGGCATGCAGGCGAGCAGGAAATGATGGTTTTTATTCTGGCTCAGCGGCTGGCCGCGCAGATGCGCCATGAAATCACCGACCAGCACATTCAGGTTGACGTCCTGGCGGTAGGGGTCGGCTTGGCGATGTGCGGCAGGCTGCGACATGGGTAACGGCTACCAGCCGGTTGGAACTTTGCCAAGGATTTGTTTATAGTCCTGCCAAAAGCGAGTTTTCAGGCAAGCATGAGCCTATTGCCTAATCTTCTCAATTCCTTTAATTCCTAATGCCTCAGGCCTGTACTCTTGGGCCGCTTTAGCTCAGCTGGTAGAGCAGCGCATTTGTAATGCGAAGGTCGCGGGTTCGACTCCTGCAAGCGGCACCAGCCTCGCCTATTCTTCCCGGTATTCGCCCTCGTTGAGCCAGCGGCGGTTGATGCCCGGCTTGCCGAAATAATAGCCCTGCATGTAATCGACGCCGAGTTCCATCAGCACTTTGGTGATTTCACCGTTCTCGACGAACTCGGCGACGGTAGCGAGCCCGAAACCCTGCGCGAAGTCGAGCAATGTCTTGACGAAGAAACGGTTGTCGGTGTTGTGGGCGAGGTCCTTGATGAACACGCCGTCGATCTTCACCATGTCCACCGACAGCGCCTTGAGCTGGCGGAAGGAGGTGTAGCCGGAGCCGAAATCGTCGAGCGCCACCAAGCATCCCATCGACTGCAGGCTGGCGACGAAGAAGGCGGTGCGCCGCAGGTCGCGGTGGACGGCGGTTTCGGTGATCTCGACGATCAGGCGCGACGCGATCTCCGGCGTTTCCTTGAGTAACTGTCCCAGTCGGTCGAGCCAGACCGGATTTTCGGTGGTCAGGTTGGAGACGTTGAAAGCGAGCGTGACATCGGGGGCGTGGCGCAGTTCGGTGATCACCATTTCCATCACCATGGTGTCGATGAGATCGATCAGCCCCATGCGTTCGGCAATCGGGATGAGTGCTCCGGCGGAGCTGATCGTGCCGGTGTGGTTGACGAGCCTGAGCAGCGCCTCATAATGCGCGGTCTTGCCGGTCTTGCTCTCGATCACCGGCTGATAGGCCAGGCGCAGGCGGTTTTCCTTGAACGCCTTGAACAGGTAATTGGCCAGGCCCATCTGCTGGCGGCACTGGTCGGCCTCGTGGCGCGTCATCTCGTAGGTGCGGTGCGGCGCGCTCTGCAGGCTGTGGACAGCGACATAGGCCTTGTCGAGCGCGTCCTGGGCGCTGGTGGAGTCGAGCGGGAAACTGACGCTGCCGATGCTGCCAATCAGGTAGAGCGCGGCGGTGGCGAAATTGTCACGGCCGAAATTCTGGATGACGGTATGGATGCGGGTGGCGAGGATGGCCGCATCTTCAGGATAGCTGCTGGCGAGGATAATGCCGAACTGATCGCGCTGCAACCGTCGCATCTGGTCGCCAGGCGACAGCATGGATTGGATGTTGCGCAGCAGATCGTGCATGACGATCTCCGACGTATCGTGGCCGTAGGCATTGATGATCATGGCGAGATTGGAAATCGATACCAGCATCAGCCCGCCTGACGTATGGTTGGCGATGACGGTCTGGATGGTTTTCTCCAGCTGGCTGACAAATTCAGCGGGATACACGGCGCTGCCGGGATAAGTGGGGGGCGGAGGCGTTACGGGAGGTGCCTCTGGCTCGGTGGCGACGGTTGCTTTAGGCGCGGCTTTTCCCTTGCGGGGCTGGATGAGCTTCGCTTTGGATTTGGCTGGTTTATGCTCCTCATGAGACAGCATCAGACGTTTCTTGGGTCCCCCGTTGACCGCATTCATGAATAATTCCAATAGATTATGCCAGCACTACGCACGCTACCCCCTTATCTTCCCACAGAAAGGTAAATAATTATTAAAATTTTACCCATTTAATGCTGTAAAATGGCCTGTTTATCGCGCAACTCGGCGTTACGGCAAGCTGAGCATCTGACATTTGATAGGAGATTTATGGAATAAGTATAAAATCTCAATAAGTTGTTATTGGGCAAGCAGGCCGGTGAAGAGCAGCACCCCCAGCCAGCTATTGGAGACGAACATGCGCCGGCAGGAAACCGGGTCGTCCAGATTGACCCGGCATAGCTGCCAGCCGAAATGAAGCTGCGCCAGCGCCAGGCTGGCGAAGAACCCGATGCCGCTGCCAGCCGTCCAGCCTGCCGCCGCCCAGCCAAGCACTGCCAGCAGGTAGAACAGCCCCACCGCCTTTTTGGTATTTTGTCCCAGCCGCAGCGCCAGCGACTTGATGCCGATGCGCTGATCATCGCGCTTATCCTGATGGGCATAGATCGTGTCATAGCCTAGCGTCCAGAAAATGCCGCCGATATAAAGCAATATGGCTGGCCATTCGACCGTGCCGCGCACCGCCGCCCAGCCCATCAGCGCGCCCCAGTTGAAGGTCAGGCCTAAAAACAGCTGCGGCCACCAGCTGATACGTTTCATAAACGGGTAAACGGTGACGGGGATCAGCGATAACACCCCCCAAAGCAGTACCACTGGCCCCAGCAGCAGCACGATGACGAATCCCGCCGCGAGCAGTCCTATCAGCAGCAGACCCGCCTGCCGAATGGACAGCTCGCCGCTGGCCAGTGGGCGGATGCGCGTGCGCTCGACCTGGCGGTCGATCTCGCGGTCGGCCATGTCGTTGATGATGCAGCCGGCGCTGCGCATGACGATGGCGCCGAGCGCAAATAGTACGAGAATATGCAGCGGCGGCAGCCCGCCCGCCGCCATCGCCGCCGACCACCAGCACGGCCACAGCAGCAGCCAGATGCCGACCGGCTGGTGCAGGCGCATCAGGCGTAGATAGGCATTCATGGTTTCCTCATGTAGAAGCATGTTAGGCCATTTACAATTTATTCTCCACCCTTTAGCTTTCGCCGCAGCATGAAGGAAGCCAAAACGAAAATCCGTCTTTACGTACCGGCCGCATTTGCCGAAGGGCAGATGCAGCCGCTGTCGACGGGCCAGTCGCATTATCTGGCGAACGTCATGCGCTGCCGCAAAGGCGATGCGATTGGCATTTTCAACGGACATGACGGTGAGTGGCGGGCCGAAGTGACGGCCACAGAAAAAAAAGCGATAACGTTGATATGTCGCTCCCGATACGCTGAGCAGAAAAACAGCCCCGATATCTGGCTCGCTTTCGCGCCGATTAAAAACAAGACGGAGCTGGTGGTGGAAAAGGCGGTGGAACTCGGCGTATCGGCGCTGCTGCCGGTATTTACCCGGCATGCGGTGGTTCGCAGTGTGAACCGGGAAAAACTGATGGCGCACGCCATCGAGGCCGCCGAGCAGTCGGGCCGCCACGACGTGCCGCGCCTGGAGGAGCATAAGGATATTCCGGCCTTGCTGGCGGCGTGGCCACAGGACCGTGCGCTGCTCTTCGCCGATGAAAGCGGCGGCGGCGCGCCTCTGGGGGAGGTATTGCCGTCGCTTCCGCAGGGAAAATACGGGATGCTGATCGGTCCCGAAGGCGGCTTCGCACCGGAAGAACAGCAAATTTTACGTGCGCAGCCGTTTGTCAAACCGTTCGGCATGGGGCCGCGCATCCTGCGTGCCGATACGGCAGCTGTGGCAGCGCTTGCCTGCCTGCAGGCCTGGCGCGGTGACTGGAATGAAGCTCCCCACTTCGAGGCTGTCGAATGAACCCCATACTCGACCTGATAAAACAATTAGACGAAACTCGCTGCGAGGAGATCGAGCGCTGGTTTGCGCATCAGCGCGCAAAAGCAGCGCCGTACATTTACACCTCGGTCGATCTTCGCCATTCGGGATTGCGCCTGCTGCCGGTCGATACCAACCTGTTCCCGGCCGGATTCAATAATCTGTCGCCGCAGGCCAGAGCCCGCGCATCGCGTTTTCTCGCGCGGCTGCTGGCCGAGCGCTATCCGGGTACGCGGCGCGTGCTGATCGTGCCGGAAAACCACACGCGTAACCTGGCCTATCTGGATAATCTGGCGGCGCTGCTTTCCATCTTCGCACAGGCTGGCGTGGAAGCCAGGCTCGGCAGTCTGATCGCCTCCGAACCGCTGACGCTGCAATCCGCCTCCGGTCAGTCGCTGACACAGTATCCGCTGGTACGAAAAACCGGCCGTATCCTACTGGCGGATGGGTTCGATCCTGACCTGATTGTCATGAATAACGATATGACCGCCGGCGTGCCGGAACTGCTGCAGAATGCCAGGCAACCGGTGACGCCGCCGCTCTCCATGGGCTGGTGGCAGCGCCGCAAGAGCCTGCATTTCGCTGAATATAAATCGCTCGCCGAAGATTTCGGGAAAAGCTTTTCCTTTGACCCCTGGTTGATCTCCGCCGAGTTTCATCGCTGCGGGCTGGTCGATTTCAAGGAACGTACCGGGCTGGACTATGTGGCCAAGGGAGCGGAGAAGGTGCTGGCGCGGGTGCGCGAGAAGCACAAGGAATATGGAATTACGGATGAACCGTACGTATTCATCAAGGCGGAAAGCGGCACCTACGGCATGGGCATCATGACCGTACGCTCTCCTGAAGAGGTATTGGAGATCAATAAGAAAAGCCGCAACAAGATGCAGACGGTCAAGGAAGGGGCGCGTGTCAGCGAGGTTATCATCCAGGAAGGTGTTCCGACCGTCGACCATATTGACGGCAAGCCCGCCGAGCCGATGGTATATATGATTGATGGCGTGCCGGTTGGCGGCATGTACCGCGTCAACGCGATGCGCGACGCCTTCACCAACCTTAATGCTGCCGGCATGGAATTTGCCGGCATGTGCGATGAGGCGGAAGATGATTGCGGCCGCTGGACCTCGGTGCAGGACTGCCATTTCCGCAGCTTCGGGATCGTCGCCGCTATCGCCGCGCTGGCCGCCGCCCGCGAGGATTATACGCCAGGAAAAGACGGCGCGGGGATTTGATCGAATTCCTCCCCCTGAAAGGGGAGGATGGCGGGGGTCCTTATCCGCTTACTCGGACTGGAGAGAGACCCCACCCGGCCTCCCCTTTCAGGGGGGGGAGTGTTATTTAAGTCGTGTCGTTAGCTTCTCATACGGCAGTACACCCGACACGTCACCCAGCGCGGTAACGGCGAGCGGACCTTCTGCCATCTGCCGCGCCAGCCGCATGACGTCGTCGGCGGTGACGGCATCGATGCGGGCGCCGATGTCGCGCGCCTGCCGGTACTCGCCGAACATCAGCAGGTTTCGGCCGATCCAGCCGGCCACGCTCTGCGGGTTCTCGCGCGACATGAAGATTTCTGCTTTCTGCTGGTTCTTGGCGCGCTGCAGCTCGGCATCACCGATGCCATGTTGCATGGCAGTGATCTGATCGACCAGCACGCCGGATAGTTCTCCGGCCTGATCGGGCGAGGTGGCGGCATAGATGCTCATGACGCCTGAGTCCTCGTAACCGGATCCGGTAGCATACACCGTATAAGCCAGTCCGCGCTTCTCGCGCACTTCCTGGAACAGCCGTGACGACATGCCTCCGCCCAGAATATTGGCGTAGGTCTGGAGCGCATAGTAGTCCGGCGAGTGGATGGACACGGCAGGCAGGCCGATCATCAGGTGCAGCTGCTCGAAATCGCGAGAGATACGCTTATCGCCGCCCTTGTACTGTGCGATCTCGAATGGCGGGCCGGCTGGATTTTTCGGCAGTGCGAAATATTCCTCGGCGAGCGTCACGAAATGCGCATGGTCTATGTCGCCCGCCGCCGACAGCACGATGCGCGGCGCGTGGTAATGCTTCCGCATGTAGCCGACCACCTGGTCGCGCGTGGCGGAGGCGATGCGCTCCTGCGTGCTAAGGATCGAGCGGCCCAGCGGTTGATCCGGGAATGAAGTCTCATCGAAATAATCGAGAATCAGGTCGTCAGGCGTGTCGTGATGCATGGCGATTTCCTGAATGATCACGCCTTTTTCGCGTTCGAGCTCCGACTCCTCGAACAGCGAGTGCTGCAGGATGTCGCCCAGTATGTCGGTGGCGACGCGCACATCCTGTTTCAGTACTTTCGCATAGTAAACGGTCATTTCCATCGAGGTATAGGCGTTGCTTTGGCCGCCGATCATGTCGAATGCCTCCGCGATATCGCGGGCGCTGCGCTTGGCGGTACCCTTGAAGGCCAGATGCTCGAGCAGGTGCGAAATGCCGTTTTCCGCCTCGCTTTCATAGCGCGCGCCGGCGCCGACGCTGACCGTCACCGCAACGCTCTCGGCGCCGGGCAGGTGCTCGGTGGCGACGCGCAGCCCGTTGCTCAGAGTGGTCAGCTGGTACATACCGGCTCCTTCAGCGGGAGGGCATACAAATAGTCATCGAAATTCCAGTCGCCCATGCGCACCGGCACCTCGGCGATCTTGGTGAAGCCGAGTCGCGTGTAGAAGCGCTGCGCGGGAAGGTTGTGCGGATTCACCAGCAGGCGCAGTTCTTTGGCGGGCCGGAACGCATTGATCACCGTCTTTATCAGCGCGCGGCCGGTACCCTGTCCCTGCCGGTCCGGCAGCACGTAGATTTTCCGTACCCAGATCAGGCGCTCATTCTCGCGGTATCCGGATACGAAACCGACAGCTTCGCCATTCTGGCGCGCGATCCAGAAGCGATGACCGTCCCGCATCTCCTGCTGTAGATTCTCCGGGCTGTAAATTTTCTCCAGCATGTTGGCGATCTGCTCCGGCATCAGGATACCCTGATACACCGCCGGCCAGATGGCATGGGCAAGGCGCGCGATCTCCGGCAGACCGTGCTCGTCAACCGGCGTAATGGCAAGCGCTCCGCGCCTATCGGTGGCAAAAGCGGTCATGCTATGACCGTTTCATGATGAGTTTTTTCACCGCTTCCACGTCGTTTTTCACCGTATCGAAGCGTTCCTTGCGCTTCATCAGGTCGGAAAGATGCGGCGGCAGGGGAGGCGTGATGCCGGTGGCTTCGCGGACGGCTTCTGGGAATTTGGCAGGATGCGCGGTGGCAAGCACCACAAGCGGCGCCGCCGTGTCGCGGCGGCAACGCGACCCGGCCACCAGTCCGACGGCGGTATGCGGGTCGAGCAGCTCGCCGGTGGCGGCGTAGGTATCCTGCATCGCCTGCTTCGTGTCGGCGTCGCTGACCGCGCAGGCGGAGAACTGGTCTTTCAGCCGGTTCCACACGGAAGGCGACAGTGCCAGTTTGCGGTCGCTGCGGAAACGGACCATCATGTCACCGATCGCCCTGCCGTCGTGCTCATACAGGTCGAACAGCAGCCGCTCGAAATTGCTCGATATCTGGATATCCATGCTCGGGCTGATGGTGGGCTGTACCTCTTCCATGCCGTAGGTGCCGGTATTGAGGCAGCGCGTCAGTATGTCGTTGCGGTTGGTGGCGATGATGAGTTGGTCGATGGGCAGTCCCAGCCGCTTGGCCATCATGCCGGCATAAATGTCGCCGAAATTACCGGTCGGCACCGAGAAGCTGACGCTCCGCGCCGGGGCGCCAAGCGTCAACGCCGCATAGAAGTAATAGGGAATCTGCGCCGCGATGCGTGCCCAGTTGATCGAGTTGACGGCGGTAAGACGGTGGTGCTGGCGGAAATCCGCATCGGCAAACAGCGCCTTCACGATATCCTGGCAATCGTCAAAGGTGCCCTCGACGGCGATATTATGCACGTTTTTATCCGTTACCGTCGTCATCTGGCGGCGCTGCACGTCCGACACGCGGCCTTTCGGGTGCAGGATAACGATATCCATGTTGCGTCGCCCCTGGCAGCCGGCGATAGCTGCCGAACCGGTATCGCCGGAGGTAGCGCCGACGATTACCGCTTTCTCACCGCGTGTCTCGAGAATATGATCGAGAAGCCTGCCTAAAAACTGCAGCGCGAAATCCTTGAAGGCGAGCGTCGGGCCGTGGAACAGTTCCAGCAGGAAGCTATGTGCCTCGAGCTGCTTGATCGGGGCAATGGCGGTGTGACGGAAGGTTTTATAAGACTCGCCGATGATGCGCTCGAGCACCTCCGGCGCGACGCTGTCTCCGGTGAAGCGCGAGATGATGGTGAAGGCGAGCTCGGGATAGGACATGGCCTGCATCGCCGCGATTTCGGTGATGGCAAACTCCGGTATTTGATCGGGCACGTACAGGCCGCCATCACTGGCGAGACCTGCCAGCACGGCATCGTCAAAGGAAAGTTCGGGCGCGGCGCCGCGCGTCGATACGTAGCGGATACTCACAAAACTCAAGCCAGATAGCGGGTTTCCAGATGCCCCTTATATAGAGAAACATCGAGGGCTTGACCAGTGGCATGTTGAAGTAAATCGGGGGTGGAGAGCTTGCTGCCCAAGCTGTGGATATTTCTATTAAGCCATGAAAATAATTGATTAAAATCACCATTCCGGATATTTCCCGCCAAATCGGGAATGGCTTTTCTGGCTGCCTGGAACAGCTGGGCTGCGGTCATAGCGCCAAGGCTGTAGGTGGGAAAATAGCCGAAAGTCCCATCCGGCCAGTGGATGTCCTGCATGCAGCCATTGGCATTTGTATCGGGCGCGATGCCGAGCAGCTGCTGCATCTGCTCGTTCCATGCGTCGGGCAGGTCTTTCACCGCGAGCGTGCCGCCGATGAGCTGTTTTTCCAGCCGGTAGCGCAGAATCACATGCGCCGGATAAGTGGCTTCATCGGCATCGACGCGGATCAGGCTCGGCTGCACCTGCGTCATCAGCTGGTAGATATTCTCCGCGTCCCACGCCTTGCCTTCACCGCCGAACGCCTCGCGCATGATGGGCGCCGCGAAGTGGAGGAAGTCACGGCTGATGCAGAGCTGCATCTCGGTAAGCAGCGACTGGCTTTCATGCAGGGTCATGCCGCGCGCTTCGCCGACCGGCTGGTAGCGCCACTGCTCCGGCAAGCCCATTTCATAGAGCGCGTGTCCGGTTTCGTGCATAACGCCGAAGAAGCCGGAGAGGAAATCCTGTTCGTTATAGCGCGTGGTCAGCCGGATGTCGCCCGGAATGCCGCCGCAGAACGGGTGCGTGCTCTCGTCCAGCCTTCCACGGGTGAAATCAAAGCCGAGCCTTTCCATGAACTGCCTGCCGAGCGTTTTCTGCATGGCAACGGGGAAGGGGCCTTCGAGCGGTATCGGCACCGGCTGTGTTGCCTGATGATCCATTACCTTGACAATGAAACCGGGCAGGAAGGCGGCCAGATCGTCGAACAGCGGGTCGATCAGGGCGGAGGTGGTGCCGGGATCGTACTGGTCGAGCAGCGCGTCATAAGGTGAGAGATTAAGTGATTCCGCCTTGGCCTGCGCCGACTCGCGCACCAGGGAAAGCACTTTCTCCTGATAGGGTGCAAACCCCAGCCAGTCGTTGGCTTTGCGTGCGCTGCGCCAGAATAGTTCCGATTCATGGCAGGCCTTGGTCAGCGCCGTGACCAGCGCTGCCGGCACGGCGGTCGCATGCTGCCAGGCGCGTTTCATTTCGCGCAGGTTGGCCTGCTGCCAGTCATCCAGCGAGGCGTGCGTTGCGTCTGCTTTGGCAAACAACTCGCCCAGTTTCGGTTGCGTGATCGTCTCATGGGTGATTTCGGCCAGCACCGCCATCTGCTCGCCGCGCATGTCGCCCGAAAGCGGCGGCATCATCGTTGCGTTGTCCCAGCCAAGCATGCTCATCGCCGCGCGCAGGTTGGACCAGCGGCGAAAGACAGTTTCGAGTTCCTTATAGGCATCCATAAAATTATTTTACCATCCTCCCGGCAATGTTACAGTGCAGGCATCTTTGTAACACAGGCATGAGGAGTTGTTATGACTAATAAGGACGAATTGCAGCAGGCGCAACGTCAACTTAGCGACATGAAGAACGATCTCGACGCGCTGCAGCAGGTGCTGAAGAACAGCAACAACGAGCAGGCGGAACTGCTGATCCAGCAGATGACCGGTAAAAACGGCATGCTGCGCACGCTGGGTTCCATGCTCAACCAGCTGCTGCAGGACCCGGTAGTGCGGCAGGCGGTGGAGAGTAGCGGACCTCTCAAGACGAATAAAACCAACTGAGTCGCTATCCGATCTTCCGGTGATAAAAGGCGAACATCACCAGTGCGATGACGGCCAGCGAAAACCAGGTGATGGCGTAGTTCCGGTGATCGTTGCGCAGGACGATTTTGCCATCGCTGGGAATAGGATAAACGCCTTTTTCCATCGGTGCCACGGCCTGCACGATTATCGGGGTCAGTTTCAGGCCGGTATGGTCCTCCATGGCCGGGAGATTGTCGTAAAACCAGATGTTCCGGTCGGGGCGGTTCTCCGGCGCGAAAAGCGCCTTGGGACGTAGCGGGCGGATGATGCCGTGTACCGTCTGTAGACCCTCCGGGTGCGTTTCCCGCCCCGACGGCGCCCAGCCGCGGTTGACCAGAATGGTACGTCCATCCTCCAGCGTGAAGGGCGTCAGCAGGTGGAACCCGGTGCCGATCACGCCGGTGACGCCCGGCGCGGGGCCGATCGCCTGCATGGCCTTATCGTAATGGAAGCGACCGGTCAGCATAACGTGGCGATAGTCCAATTCTTCCACTGAAGCGGGCAGGATAGTAAGCGGCGGCAGCGCCTGCGCTGACTGAATGTCTGCAATCAGTGCATTTTTCCATTGCAGGCGCTGCACTTGCCACGCCCCGAGCGACAACAGCAGGGCCAGCGTGGCAGCCAGGAACAGCAGCGGAACCGGCTCGGGTTTACGGAACTTCATCATAAAAATACATAATTTAGGATGGGGGTGCTTGAACCTAGCATTTTAAGGCCTATATTCACAAGGCTTACCTCACCCTGCATACAAGGAGACAGACTATGAGCGTACTGGTTGGCAAGAACGCCCCCGATTTCACCGCCGCCGCGGTGATGCCCGACAACAGCATCGAAGACAAGTTCAACCTGCTGTCCTATCTCGGCATCAAGAAGGATGCCTCCGGCAAGGTCACCAAGAAAGGCAAGCTCGGCGTGCTGTTCTTCTATCCGCTGGATTTCACCTTCGTCTGTCCGTCCGAGATCATCGCCTTCAACAACCGCCTCAAGGAATTCAAGCTGAGGAAGACCGAAGTCATCGCCGTGTCGGTCGATTCGCATTTCACGCATCTGGCATGGAAGAACACGCCGGTTGAGCGCGGCGGCATCGGCAACGTGCAGTTCCCGATGGTGGCCGACCTCACCAAGTCGATCGCCCGCGATTACGACGTGCTGACGGGTGGTGCGGTCGCTTTCCGCGGCACCTTCCTGATCGACGGCAACGGCATCGTGCGCCATCAGGTCGTCAACGACCTGCCGCTCGGCCGCAACGTTGACGAGGCGCTGCGCATGGTTGACGCGTTGCAGTTCCACGAGGAGCATGGCGAAGTCTGCCCGGCTGGTTGGGAGCGCGGCGAGGAAGGCATGCAGGCCAATGCCGCTGGCGTGTCGAAGTACCTGAAGTCGCACGCCAAGAAGCTATAACGTTAATCCTGCGACGCGAAGCGTGCGCAGGATCTCATCGCAAGGGGATCCTGTGCTCACGCTTTTTGCGTGCGCAAAAAGACGTGCCACAGGATGACCATCACTCATCACACCAAAGTCCTCATCATCGGTTCCGGCGCGGCGGGCTGCACGGCGGCGATCTATGCGGCGCGCGCGTCGCTGTCGCCGATCATGGTGCGCGGCATGCAGCCGGGCGGCCAGCTGACCATCACCACCGACGTCGAGAATTTCCCCGGCTTCGAGCATGCGGTGCAGGGGCCGTGGCTGATGGAGCAGATGGAAAAGCAGGCGGCGCATGTCGGCACCAAGATTGTTGATGACCATATTGCCAAAGTGGATTTATCGAAGCGGCCATTTGTCGCCACCGGCGAATCGGGCGACACCTATACCGGCGACACGCTGATTATCGCCACCGGCGCCACCGCGCGCTGGCTGGGCCTTGAGAGCGAAAAGAAATTCCAGGGCTTCGGCATCTCCGCCTGCGCCACCTGCGACGGGTTTTTCTTTAAAGGAAAAGAAGTGGTGGTGTTCGGCGGCGGCAACAGCGCCGTCGAGGAGGCGCTCTATCTCACCAACCATGCCACCAAGGTGACGCTGATCCACCGCCGCGATGCCCTGCGCGCCGAGAAAATCGGGCAGGAGCGGCTGTTCAAGAACCCGAAAATCTCGGTGATCTGGGACAGCGTGGCCGAGGAATTCGTCGGCACCGAGGATCCGCCGTCGCTCACGGCTGTGAAAATCAAGAACGTCAAAACCGGCAACATCACCGAGGTCAAGACCGACGGCGCTTTCATCGCCATTGGGCACACACCCAACACCGAGCTGTTTAAGGGCATGATCGACATGGATGCCGAAGGCTATATCGTCACCACCCCCGGCCGCACCAAAACCAACATTCCGGGCGTATTCGCGGCGGGCGATGTACAGGATAAAATCTTCCGCCAGGCCGTCACCGCCGCCGGCACCGGCTGCATGGCCGCCCTCGAAGCGGAGAAGTTTTTAGCTGGGCATTAGCCTCTTCCCACGCCGCCCGGTCCCCCTCTGCCTTTCATGCGGGGAATATTCCGTATGATGATGCTGATCTCATCGTAAAGTTCCTCAAGCTCCTTTTGTCCGAGTTTTTTGTCTGGCGCGGGTTCTTCCAGCGGCGGGAAGTCGATCAGGATGCCTTTCCGGGGTGGATGACTCGTGAAACTGTATCCTTTGTCTCCCAGCATCCGCGTCAGGTATTGCTGAATCTTCTCCATGCTATCGGAGGGCTGAGCACAGGTGATGACTCCGCGCTCTCCGGGTTTAATTGTCGCGTAGTCATTGCAATCGACAGTGATTTGCAGATTACTGCCGAGTAGAAACTCGGCGTGTCCTGTGTCTATAAAGTCTTCTTTTTCATCATTTGACATAGCAAGAACGCTTAAGCAACGCGGCCTTTTCTACTACCGCCGCCGGATTTGCCGGCGCCGCTCTCATCGGGTGACGCGCCATCGCTGCCGGGGAATTTTATTGTGGAGCGGTTATAAGAAGTGGCTCTTGTCTTGAGCAAGTCATCACCGCTAATGGTGTCTTCGATACGCGGCTGATAATGCCGGACGTGGAACTGCTGATTTTTAAAATCCTGCACATGTGGTTTTTGTCGATCAAACGCATCGGCAGCTACTGCTTTTACATAGGCAGTGGCGGCGTCAGTGAGCGGAGATTCATCAAAGTTGTGCAGTTTGATGTATATGCTTCTCAAATCATCGAACAGTGCCAGATGTGCTTCTTTTGTCCAACGAGAATCAGAAAGGACTTCACCGGATAATTCCTTATTGATAGTTTCAGCGGCAAAAGCAGCGGGCTTGAGTCTTGGATCATCCAGATTCTCCGGCGCGGTATCCCCGGTGAGAGTAACGCCGGCATGTTCATTCAACATATGGAAATACGTTGCCGTGTCGGTTTTCCAATTTTTATGCTTATCCATAAATTCTCCAGCAATTTCATGTCACTATAATGTAGCACCACTATAATTAATCTGCGTGAAGATTATGTTAAGATTTTGGCTTTGCAGGCGATTTCCCATCTGCACTAGCCATTGTTTTTCCTTGTAATTCCTTTATTTATCATCTAAAACCCTCTCATGCCGCATTGCAGCAGGACAGCCTTATGATGGATTGGGATAAGCTACGGGTATTCCACACGGTTGCCACCGCGCAGAGCTTTACGCGCGCCGGGGAGTTGCTGAATCTTAGCCAGTCGGCGATCAGCCGCCAGATCAGCGCGCTGGAGGAGGGGCTGCAGGTCGAGCTGTTCCACCGCCACGCGCGCGGGCTGCTGCTCACCGAGCAGGGCGAAATCCTATTTAAAACGGTGAGCGATATTCTCACGCGCCTGTCGGCGGCGGAGAATGCGCTGCTCGAAAGCAAGGAACGCCCGCGCGGCCCGCTCAAGATCACCGCGCCCGCCGCCATCGGCACTAACTGGCTGACGCCGCACATGCGCGAGTTTGGCGAGCTCTACCCCGAAATCACCGTGAGCCTGCTGGTCACCGACCGCGAGCTGGATTTGACGATGCGCGAGGCCGATGTCGCCATCCGCCTGTTCCCGGCGCGCCATCCCGATCTCGTGCAGAAAAAACTGACGACGCTCAACAACTCCGCCTACGCCTCGATGGAGTACCTGCGCAAATACGGCATGCCGCAGAAGCCGCAGGATCTGCAGAGCCACAAGCTGATCGTGTTCGGCGAGGATATCCGCCTGCCCTTCGCCGAGGTGAACTGGCTGCTCGAGGCGAGCGGCAACGCGCATGACGAGCACCGGCCGCTCTTCAAGATCAACAGCCTGTTCGGCATGCTGAAGGCGGTCGAGAGCGGCATCGGCATCGCCGGGCTGCCGGATTACATGGTGCAGGGCAAGCCGCAGATCACGAAGGTGCTGCCCACCTTGAACGGACCGGCCACCGAGGTCTATTTCGTCTATTCAGTAGAGCTTAGAAACTCCAAGCGGATCAAGGTGTTCAAGGATTTTCTGGTGCGCAAGCTGGCCGAGGATGGCTTAAGCATCAAGGCCGCGTAGCCATGCGCTGAACGCATAGCAAGTCTGTTAATTTTAATCTCCTAATTAATAAACGAATGGCTATAGTGCGCTGGTGAGTGGGTGCTACGCAACTGCTCATTTTTGGGCCCGACCTTACGGGTCGGTGCGCCCGATAATCCTCCCTGTTATAACTTAGCCAGGCTCTCCCCCGAGCCTGGCATTTTTTTTATGTCATCCTGAGCGAAGCGCAGCGGAGTCGAAGGATCTTTCTTTGCTGCACGATGTAGATCCTTCGACTGCGTTCGGACTTGCGTCCTCACCCCGCTCAGGATGACAAGTTTGCGCACGCTTTCCTGATTCGCTCCATCGCCTCGGCCAGCGTCTTTTCGCTCGTCGCGTAGGAGATGCGGAAATAGCCGCCCATGCCGAAGGCGCTGCCGGCGACGACGGCGACCAGCGCGTCCTCCAGCAGATAATTCGCGAAGTCGTTGCAGCTGTCGATAATTTTTCCTCCAGGCGTTTTCTTTTTCAGAAGCCCCTTCATGCTCGGAAATACGTAAAACGCGCCTTCCGGTGTTTTGCAGGTGATGCCGGGGATAGCGTTTAAGCGCTCGACCACCAGATTGCGCCGCGCCGCGAAGGAGTTTCTCCACTCGCCTAAAAATTCCTGCGGACCGTTCAGCGCGGCGACCGACGCCGCCTGGCTGATCGAGCAGGCGTTGGAGGTGCTGTGCGACTGAATGTCGGCAATGGCGGAGATGACGGCTTTCGGCCCGCCCGCATAGCCGATGCGCCAGCCGGTCATCGAATAGGCCTTCGATACGCCGTTGACGGTGAGCGTTCGCTCGAGCAGCTTCGGCTCCACCTGGGCGATGGTTTTGAACACAAATCCATCATAGCAGAGATGCTCATAGATATCGTCGGCCAGCACCATCACCTGCGGATGCTTGAGCAGCACCGCCGCCAGCGCGCGCAGATCGCTTTCCGTATAGGCGGCGCCGGTCGGGTTCGACGGCGAGTTGAGGATCAGCCATTTGGTTTTGGGCGTGATCGCTTTTTCCAATGCGTCCGGCTTCAGCTTGAATCCGTCTTCCTCGGAACATTTCACGACAACGGGCGTGCCCTCCGCAAACAGCACCATGTCGGGATAGGATACCCAGTAGGGCGCCGGAATGATCACTTCGTCGCCCGCATTGACGGTGGCGAGCAGGGCGTTGAAGATGACCTGCTTGGCGCCCACACCCACGACGATCTGGTTAGCGGCGTACTCCAACCCGTTCTCGCGCTTGAATTTGTCGATGATGGCTTTTTTCAAGGCCGGCGTCCCGGCGACCGGCGTGTATTTGGTTTCGCCGCGCTTGATGGCGTCAATGGCGGCCTGCTTGATATGCTCGGGCGTGTCGAAATCCGGCTCACCAGCGCCAAGGCCGATAACGGCTTTTCCTGCCGCCTTGAGTTCAGCGGCTTTGGCAGTAACGGCAAGAGTGGGGGAAGGTTTGACGCGGGAGAGGCGGGCGGCGGTGGACATGGGATTCCTACTATTTTGTCATCTGAGGCGAAGCCGAAGAATCTATATTTACGCTTTTCAATAGATCCTTCGCTGCGCTCAGGATGACAATTTCTAAGGCAAAGCCTCCACATCCGCAAGCACGGTTTGACCTTCGGGGAAAGGAAACATCACGCTGGGCGCGTTGCCATCCATGGTTTTCTGGAAGGCGGGCGGCAGGATGATGGTGCGCATGCCGCCCTGTTCTAACCCGATGGCCCCCTGCTCGATGCCGAGCGGCAGTTCGGAGTTGCCCGGCGTGAAGGTGATTGGCTTGTCGCCGGCGAACAGCTTTTTCCCCTCGATCGTCCACAGGGTGACACTGATTTTTGCCGGCTCGCCGCAGCGTATGGGTTTGCCGCCGCTGGTACGGGTGACCATGATGCGGTAGGGCGAATTCTCGATATCGGGCAGGGCAGGCGAGAGTGACAGCAGTTCCACCTCAAAGCGCACCGGTGCATTATCCGGCATGCCTTCCCGTTTAAAGCCTTCCGCGCCGTAGGCCATGCTGGCGGGCGCGAACAGGCTGCGCCTGCCACCTTCTCTCATGCCGATGATGCCCTGTTCGAATACCGGCATCGCTTTGCCGGCGCCTAGGCGGAATGCGAGCGGCTCATCTTTCGTCACCACGTCCGGCAGTTTGTTGCCATCGGTGAGATAAGTTTCGTAAGTGATGGTGGCGCGCTGGCCGCAGACGGCCACCGGACCGTTGCCTTTCGCGATATCGCGCAGGCGCAGCTCGCCCGCGAATTCCGGTTTGAAGATGCTCTTATAGTCGCCGAAATTGATCAGGTTCTTAGGCGCCAGCTCAGTCTTCGCCTGCTGGAAGGCCTGCCGCACCTGGTTGGGCGATTCCGGCGTGCCTTTCGGAATGCCGCTGATGATTGCGAAGGCGAGAAAGGCCAGCACCAGCCATTTCAGCCACGGCGTCTGCGGGGCAGGTGGTTGGTTTTTACCGAAGAAGTTGAACATGCCAAAATCCTTCTCCATGGCGGTCAGCATACTGCCGAGCCTTCAGCCATGCCCCATGTGAGCGCCAGCAGGCGCGATAGCGGGGGCGATTATTTAGTTATTAAACCTGAAATGTAGCACATCCCCATCCTGTACCACATATTCCTTGCCCTCTAAACGGAATTTTCCCGCTTCCTTGGCGCCTTGCTCGCCATTATGCGCGATATAGTCCGTATAGGAAATGGTCTCCGCGCGGATAAAGCCTTTCTCGAAATCGGTATGGATGACACCCGCCGCCGCCGGGGCCGCGGTCCCCTTGGTGATAGTCCAGGCGCGCGCTTCCTTGGGGCCGACAGTAAAATAGGTAATGAGGTTGAGCAGGCGATAACCGGCCAGGATAATGCGCGACAATCCGGTTTCCGAGAGGCCGAGCGAATCCAGGAATTCTTTTTTATCTGCTTCGCTCGGCAACATGGAAATTTCCGCCTCGATGCGCGCAGACACGACGACGCAGGGCGCATTCTTTCGCTTCGCCATTTCCTCGACTTTGGCCGATAGGGCATTGCCGGTCGCGGCGCTACCCTCATCGACATTGCACACATACATGACCGGCTTCGAGGTCAGGAGTTGCAATTGTCCGAGCAGGCGGCGTTCCTGCGTATCTTTCAGTTCCGTCTGCCGCGCGGGATGCCCCTCGGCAACCACTTTCAACACGCGCTCCATCAGCGCGCTTTGTTCAATCGCTTCCTTGTCGCCGCCCTTGGCTTTCTTCTGCACGTTGGGCAGGCGTTTCTCGAGGCTTTCGAGGTCAGCCAGTACCAGTTCCGTCTCGATGATCTCGGCGTCGCGCAGCGGGTCGATGCTGCCTTCGACGTGCGTAATGTCGCCATCCTCAAAGCAGCGCAGCACATAGATGATGGCGTCCACCTCGCGGATATGCGAGAGGAACTGGTTGCCCAAGCCTTCGCCTTTCGACGCGCCGCGCACCAGCCCCGCGATATCGACAAATTCGAGCTGTGTCGGGATGATCTGCCCGGAGCCGGCGATTTTCGCCAGCTTCTCCAGCCGTGGATCCGGCACCCCGACCCGCCCGACATTCGGCTCGATGGTGCAGAACGGATAATTTGCCGCCTCGGCCTGCATGGTCGAGAGCAGCGCATTGAACAGCGTCGATTTGCCGACATTTGGCAGCCCGACGATACCGTATTTAAAGCCCATGGGAATTATATTCCTTCGGTTAAGATGCGGTTGATCCGCTCTTGGCGGAGACGCAATCGGTTTCTTCGATAATAAAAATAGAGTGCTATATGCAGTGCAAAATTAATCAAAAGGAAAATGAGATTATGAGAGAGAAGGAATGCCAAGAAACACGAAACATATATGCCTATGAACCACATGGCTGGGATACCCATGACCAAAGTCGGCTCAATAAATAAATTAATGAGGGCTTTTCCTCCATAAGAGCCAATACAAAGCTGTAATTGCTTTTCTGCTTCCGGAGCCGGTAGTCCAGATCGTGTGATGAGTTGCTGATAGATGGCTTTAGATACCATGGTTTCCTGTTCATCAAGTGGGACATCTTTTTTGATAAGATGTTTCCGGATTTCAAGGCGGTTACGTATTACTTTGAGATTAATAACTTTATTTTTCTGCATGGTTTCTATTCCTTCATCGCCAGCGCTATCTTATTCATAAACCTTGCATCGTCGCCTGCAAGCAGCATCCCGATATGTTTTGAAACTGCTTCGATCATCAGCTTCACCAGTTTCTTTTCGGCTTTCTTAAAATCCTCCAGCACATAATCGCTGACCCTATCTTTGTCCCCCGGATGGCCGATGCCGACACGCACACGCAGGTAGTCCGGGCTCAGATGCGCGTCTAAACTTTTCAGTCCGTTATGGCCGCCATTGCCTCCTCCGCGCTTGACGCGGAGTTTGCCCAGCGGCAGGTCGAGCTCATCATGGATGGCGATGACATGCGACAGCGGAATTTTGTAAAAGCGCATGGCTTCCGCCACCGACTCCCCCGACAGGTTCATATAGGTCTGCGGCTTCAGCAGCAGCACCTTTCGCTGGTCGATCGTGGCCTCGGCGATCAGCCCCTGGAATTTTTTCGACCAGGAGGTGGCGCCGTACGCTTCCGCGATGGCATCGAGCGCCATGAAGCCGATATTATGCCGGTTATGGGCGTATTTCTTTCCCGGATTGCCGAGGCCGATGAGGAGAAAGGGAGTCATGATTTGTCATCCTGAGCGTAGCGAAGCGAAGTCGAAGATCTGTCTGATTGGCAACAGATCCCTCGACTGCGCTCGGGATGACGGGAGCCTAAGACGGCAAAGCCGTCAGGCTTACCGTCATTTCTTCTTCTCATCCTTCTTGCCTGCATCCGGTGCGGCAGCACCGGCAGCGGCAGCGCCTTCCGCACCCGGAGCAGCGGCGGCACCTTCGGTGCCCGGCGCGGCGGCGGCGCCTTCGGCAGCGGCCACCGGTTTGACCTCTTCTTCCTCAGCGCGGCGGCCGGCGACGGTGGCGATGGTGAAGTTGCGCTTGATGGCGGGAACGACGCCGTCCGGCAGCGTGACGTTCGAAATATGCACGTTGCCGCCGATATCGAGCCCATTGATGCTGACCTCGATATGGGTCGGGATGGCTTCCGGCGCGCAGATGAATTCGATCTCGTGGCGCACGATGTTGAGCACGCCGCCGCGCTTCAGGCCCGGCGACTTGTCCTGGTCGATGACCTTGACCGGCACCATTACATGCAGCGCCATGCCCGGCTCGACCTTGATGAAGTCGACATGCTCGATCATATCGGTGACGGGATGGAACTGCAGGTCCTTCGGCAACGCCTTCACCGTCTTGCCGTCGTCCATTTTCAGGTCGATCAGGCGCGAGCGGAAGCGGCCGCGCGCATATTCCTGCGTCACCTCGTTGAGCGGGCCGTAGGCCGCGATCCGGCCATGCGCCATGAAGGCGACCTGGCCGGCGAGGCGCAGCACCTCGTCGATCGCGTGGCTGACATAGATCACCGGCAGGCGGAAGCGTTCGACCAGCCGCTCGATATAGGGGAGGATTTGCTGCTTCCTGGCCTCGTCGAGCGAGGCGAGCGGCTCGTCCATCAGGAGCAGGCGCGGATTGGCGAGCATCGCGCGCCCCATCGCGACGCGCTGGCGCTCGCCGCCAGACAGGTGGACGACGCGGCGGGAGAGCAGCGGCTCGAGCCCGAGCACCTCGATC
>CAYXYU010000004.1:0-164008 GCA_964469525.1 uncultured Rickettsiales bacterium
CGATCGTCCCGATGTTGCAGTGCGGCTTCGTCCGTTCAAATTTTTCCTTCGTCATGATGAATGTCCTTTGTATCCACCCATTCTACAGTTGCGGACACGCCAGTCCCAACGGGTGCTTGGGCGCTTTGGTCCTGAATGGGTGCGGTTGTAATCGATATAGCGGGATTGTCAATGGCATCTCCCAGACTATGAGCGCAGGAGCGCGAGTCAGTATGAAGCCCGCGAAGCAGTGTTGCAGAGAGTTTTCAGCAGAAAACTCGGGGAACATTCAGGAATTGGAGCGGGTGAAGGGAATCGAACCCTCGTATGCAGCTTGGAAGGCTGCCGTTCTACCATTGAACTACACCCGCATTTCAAGGCCTCAGGGATTAGGCATTAGGGATTAGAGAGCAAAAAAGTCAACAGATAAGAAAACGTCATTCCCCGAATTTGCGCAGTAAATTCTAGGGGAATCCAGTATCTGACAGAATCTGGATCGCCATAGAATCGCATTGGCGATTCAGGCGATGACGAGTTAGAACGCGCCCTTCTCCTCCAGCTCGATCGCCTGCAGGTCGGTGCGCCATCCGGTCTGGCCGCTCATCTGGATGGCGCGCGATATGTCCTGCTTGGCCTGGCGGAAATTCCTGAGCAGTCGGAAGCCCATGCCGCGCTGGTAATAAAGGTTGGGGTTAGCCGGCTGCACCGGCAGGGTGCTATTGGCCAGCGTCACCACGGCGTTGGCATCGGAAACGGTGCCGCGCTCGTCCTTCAGTTCGCGGCGTACGATGCCACGCTGCAGGTAGGCGTCGATATTACCCTGATTCATGCCGATGATGCGGCTATAGATCTGCTCGGCGGCGCGATAGTCCCGGGCCATCACCTTCCTCATCGCTTCGAGCATCAGCTTCTGTTCTTCGCCGATGACCAGGCGTCCTGATCCACCCCCGAGCGGTACACCATTGAATACGATCTGCCGCTTGGTTTCGGCCGCCGCGCCCCATGGCGCCAGCAACACCGCCAGCAGCAGGCCGGACATGAAGAAACGGGCGCTTCCCCTGCGCATAAAATACCGCGTTGCGTTTGTTGTCTTAGTTATAGTGATTGTTTTGTAACAACATACGGATAGATGCTGGGGAAGTCAAACCTTTGCTGGCTAGCGGTGCCGGCGCAAAGAGATGAAGCGGCTGAGGTCGGTGCCATGGTCGCGGTGATGTCCCCCCAACATGCCCGCCCACATGGCGGCCAGGGCGGAAACCAATGCGCTGGCGGCAACCGAGAAGCCGAGAATAATACCGGTCTTCCTGGCCATGTCTTCGGTTATCATCATCGTGTCCGGTCCATTCATGCCCTGCTCTGCTACCGCACTGATCAGTGTGCCGAATGCCACACCAGCGACCATCAGCACCGTAGCAGTGGCCCATACCAGCAACCCGTGAATACTGTCCCGCATCTCGATCTCATGCGGCACGGCTCCGGTCAGCGGCATGCGCATGCGGCCGCCGATATAGCCGCCCGCCAATGAGGAAAGCAGCTGCACGACAAACAGCCAGACGCCGACGATGACGACCCGCCACAGGTAGTGCTCACCTTCGTAATACGTCACCTCCTGCGCCGTCAGCCCCAGCGCACCGCCGAACTGCAGCAGCACGGCGGTAATGGCGCAGGCGAGGATGGCGCCGGTGACAACCGGGGCGATCTCGACGTAGGAACCGCCTGTCCTCTGCATCTCGACCGCCATATCAGCCCAGCCCCAGGAACGACAGGATCGCCAGGACGATCACGACCAGGCCGACCAGATAGATGATTTGATTCATGATAAGCTCCTAATAATCAGGAGCGTTTTATACGGAATCCGGCATAAGTTTGATATAGGCTTTGCCGCCGCTGTGTAAAAGGAACGCGTAAACGCTACGGTTCGAGCTGGCTTTCGCTGGTCCCGACAGGGGCCACGCTGTATATCGCATCCCACCGTGACGACGGGTCGGTACAGGCGGATAAAAACGTGAAAGCAGCCAGCACAGCCGCCATATGCAGCTTGGACATAACACATCTCCTGATTGAAAAGGGAAAACGATCATAAGCCCGAAAGCCTAATTTTCCCTTAACGAATCATGGTTTTTTAGCAAAATCGCCGCCACATGCGGCGCCAACAAAATGCTGTTCCCACAGCCGTAAAGAGCGGCACCATACGCCGGCTATGCGCCGGGCGCAAAGCCGATCATACTTTCTGTATGGTATTGTCCCCGAAATATTCGCGGTATTCGGCGATGGCTTTCTTTTCGTCGAATTCCTTTTCCATCTTGGCGATCAGCACCGTGGCCAGCCCGTTGCCGATCAGGTTGATCATGGCGCGTATCGACGACATGAAGCGGTCGATGCCGAGCAGCAGCGCCAGCCCTTCGATGGGCAGGAATCCTGTCGCCTGCACGGTGGCCGCCAGCACGATGAAGGCGCTGCCCACCACCCCCGCCGCCCCCTTGGAGGTCACGAGCAGGATGGCGAGGATGGAGAGCTGCTGCCCGAGATCAAGATCGACATTATAGGCCTGCGCGATGAATAGCACGCACATCGAGAGATAGATCGACGAGCCGTCGAGGTTGAAGGAGTAACCCGTCGGCAGCACCAGCCCGACCACCGGTTGCGAGCAGCCGAATTTCTGCATTTTCTGCAGCATGCGCGGCAGCACCGCCTCCGACGAGCCGGTGCCGAGCACGATGATCAGCTCGTCCTCGAGGTAGCGGATGAAGCGCAGGATGCCGATCTTGTAGTAGCGGGCGATGGTGCCCAGCACGACGAGGATGAAAAAAATCATGGTGCCGATGGCCAGCAGCACCAGCTTCAAAAGCGGGATGGCCGACTCGGCGCCGAACTTGCCGATGGTGAAGGCCATGGCGCCGAAGGCGCCGATAGGCGCCAGCTTCATAATCATGCCCATGACGCGGAAGATCAGGTTGGCGTACTTTTCGAAGGAGGCAAGGATCGGCTTGCCGCTCTCGCCGAGCATGGACAGCGCCAGCCCGAACAGCACCGAGATGAACAGCACCTGCAGCAGGTCGCCGTCGGCGAAGGCGCCGATCAGGTTGTCCGGGATGACATGCAGCAGGAAGTCGACCACACCGTTCTTCTCCTCGCCGGGCGGGGCGGCCTTGACGAATTTGGAGATGTCGCCCTTGGCACTGGTTTCGGTGTCGAAGCCGGCGCCGGGCTGGAAGATATTCATCGCCAGCATGCCGAGAATCAGCGCAATGGTGGTGACGATTTCGAAATAGATGATGGCCTTGCCGCCGATTTTGCCGACCTTCTTGATGTCGCCGACATGGGCCACGCCGGTGACGATGGTGAGGAAGATGATGGGGCCGACCACCATCTTGATCATCTTGATGAAACCGTCGCCGAGCGGCTTCATCGCCTCGCCGGTCTCGGGCCAGATGTCGCCGACCAGGAAACCGAGGACGATGGCGAACAGCACCTGGAAGGTCGGATTCCTGTAGAATTTCTTTGAATTTGAGGACTTAGTCCCCGCAACGGCTTCCATCATGGCGGCTCCCCCGCGCCTGAGTTTTTATCGAAACCCATTAGTTAGGCAAACAGGAAGCGGAAGTCCAGCTATAATTCCCTTCATCCCGGGTTGCCGCCTATCGCACTGTACGACACTACAACATTAGCAATCAGGGTTACGATAGGTGTTCCGTCACAATCAACTCCACCCGCGTAATGGATGGATATCCTGATAAAACTATCCAGCAAATCCCGTAGGAACATCGGTTACATCCGTAAAACCATGGACGCAGGTTACAACCGAACGTCCGGATTTACAAGGCGGGCCCGCAGAGGAAAGAGCTCGCACTCCATATGCACCCTGAAGAACGAAAAGCACTTCCATAGCCTCAAATGGAAACAATCATCCATACTCAATCCCCGGCCCCGTTTGCATAGCGCTCCAAAAGCCGCCGGATATATGCATTATCCTTGCCGTTTTGGCGCGCCTCTTCCAGATCGGCGCGGCCTTCGCGTATCCGCCCCAGCCGCAGCTGCGCCTCGCCGCGGAAGAGCTTGAAATCCATATTATGGGGCGTCAGCGCCAGCCCCTGGTTGCTGTCTTCGATAGCGCCTTCCCAGTTCTCCATCTGCATGCGCGCCTGCGCGCGCAGGAAACGATAGCTGTCATTTTTCGGGAAAAGTTCGATCAGCCGGCTCAGCGCCCGCTCTGCATTTGCATAATCCTGCGCGGCGGTGGCCAGCGATGCGATTTTCTCCAGAATGGATTTCGCCTGCGGGTACTGCTCCACATACCGCCAGTAATAGCCGATGGCCTCGGGAAGCTTTTTCGCCTCCTCCGCTGCCGCCGCCAGCTGCAGCGCCAGAATTGCAGCCGGGTCGGGCTCCCGGAACACCAGGCCTGCCTGGCGGTGCGCCTCATCTTCTTTCTTGTGAAGCGTCCGCGCTTGAGCGATCACAGCCTCATAGTCATTCGCGCTGTCCTCTGTGCTGGACAGGCGCCGTCCTGCCTCCTCTAGAAACCGGTAGGTCGGGCCGCAATTGCTCCCCGGCTCCTTGGCGAAAATAGCATCGGCGATCTTCTTAATTTCCTTCGCATCCTCGGGGTGATTCCGCATATAGGCAAAAAGCGCCTTTCGGCTTTCCGCATTTCGCGATTCGATCGTATGGATATCCACTTTCTCGCAGAAATCTTTTTTATACTGCTTCCCGACGACCGACGTACCGAATATGCAATCCAGTACCAGGTCGCCCAGCCGCGGGCGATAATGGCTTCCCTCAAAATACCACACGCTGCTTTCCTTGCCGGCAGGCGTGGTGGTGATGGGATTGAAACCGGCCAGATCCCAGATGGGAAATGCGGGCTTGCCGCGTGTTTCCGCCTCCTCGGCGGCAATGGTGACCAGCGCTTTCCGCCAGTCCTGATACTGCGCATAAAGTCCTGCTTCGTTTAAGCCCACCCCCATCCAGGCATGAATAGGTGAGAAGAACAGGCGCAGATCGATATCGTGATCCAGCGCGAATCCCACCAAATCTCTAAAGGGTACCAGCGAATCGAACTCCGGCGTCTGCAGGCAATAGCGCCGCGACCCTTCCGGACGCCATATATCCTCTATATACCCGCCGACCTGCCCGCCCAGCCCGGCTCTGAAGGGGGTGGTCTGCATGCCGATGTAAAGCATGTTGAGCGTCGGATGAAAAGCGCCGTTGCGCTGAAAATATTCCGGATGACCGTGATTGAGATGATACTGGTCATACACCGTCACCGCGGAGGCTTTGAGCGCTTTTTTCCCGATAAAGAAATCCGCATCATGGATAAAGCTGCCTAAGCACGAGTCGTCTTCATCGAGCAGCAGCCGGTTCTCATCGTGATTGACGACGATCTTGTCAAAAATGATGCGCTGGCGCAGCGCGTTGAACGCGTAGAAATCCAGGCCGACGACAGCGGTTTTCAGCTTCTTGCCCGAAGCGTAATAGGTATGCTTCACGTTCTTATAAAGCTCGTCGATCATGATGCCGCCCATCGCCATATTGAGCGCCGGCCCGATCTCCTGCCAGACGGGATGGTCCATCATGAACGCTTCCTCGACCCTTGAAGAGCCGAAAATGGCGGCGGCCGGTTTCTGGGCACAGGCCTGATGCGCCTTGGCGAGCCTTGCCTGATGCGTAAAATAAATCTTGTGGCGATTAAACCCGTCGATCAGCGGGCTGTTAAACCGCCAGAACGGGTCGACCAGCACCACGAACAGCAGGAGCGCCGCGCCCAGAAGGATGGGAGAGAAAAGAAATCCCTTTAGAAATGAGCGGCCGGGGTCTTTGTGCATGAGCTAGAAATTAAAATAAATGAACGCAGGGATTTTCGTGCGCGAAACGATCTGGTACAGGGCAAAGCCGATGATCCAGACGCCGCACAGCACGCCCCAGAAGGCGTTGATGCGGACGATGCGCGCGTGGCCCTCCGGCGGCAGCGGCGCCAGTAATTGCTCGAAAGTCGGCCGGTAACCTGCAAGCAGTTGATGCGAATTGGGCATAAGAAAGCAAATCACGCAGCATAATCCGACAAGCCCCAGATGGCGCAGACCGCCAAAGGGCCGCAGTTCGCTTTGAGGATGAATAGCGGCCAGCGCTTCCGGCGGAAATAGCTGACCGAGATAGTTATGCATGTATGCGGGAATCTCGGCGTATCCCGATACCATCCCCTGCAATATCACCTGCGCGGCAGATACATTCTCCGCCCGGAAAAACGTCCAGGCGACGATGACGGCGAGCATGGTGACGGCCCAGCTGAAAACGGCATAGGGCCTCCCCACCGCCAGCGCGCGGGGAAGCAGCGGTGTTACCCTGCCGCGCCAGAAATGATTCCACAAAAGATAAAGCCCGTGCAGCCCGCCCCAGATGACGAACGTCCAGTTCGCGCCGTGCCACAGCCCGCCTAGCAGCATGGTCACCATCAGGTTCCCGTAACGCCGCACTGTCCCCCTGCGGTTGCCGCCGAGCGGAATATAGAGATAATCCCGCAGCCAGCGCGACAAGGTGATGTGCCAGCGCCGCCAGAACTCGATGATGCTGCCCGACCGGTACGGCGAATGGAAGTTCATCGGCAGCCGGATGCCGAACAAAAGCGCCAGCCCGATCGCCATATCGGTATAGCCCGAGAAATCGAAATAGATCTGGAAGGAAAACGTCACCGGCCCGAGCCACGCCGTCAGCATATCCATGCCAGCAGCCTCCTTGCTTAGGGCGAAAATAGGATCGCTGAAGCCCGCCAGATTATCCGCCAGGAATTTCTTGGCGAGGCCGATGGCGAACATGACAATGCCCACGGAGAACTCCAACGGCGAAAAGGGCTTGTGCGCAAACTCGTCGTACTGGCTCATCATCTCGCTGTGATGCACGATGGGCCCGGCGATCAGCTGCGGGAAAAATGTCACGAACAGCGCGTAATTAAGCAGGCTGTATTCCTTCGCCTTTCCGCTGCGGCAATCGGCCAGGTAGGCAATCTGCTGAAAAGTGAAAAAAGAGATGCCCAGCGGCAGGAGGATGCTGAAATGCTCCATGGGCACATTAAAAATGCGCTCGATATTCTCAATGGCGAAATTGGTGTATTTGAAATAGCCCAGCAACAGCAGATTCGCCGCTACCCCGACCAGAAGAAACCACCTTCCGGCTGCCCCGCGCCCCGCCTGACTGATGCGTTTCCCGATATAAAAATTGAACAATACGCTGCCCACGATCAGCAGGATATAAATGGGCTTGAACCAGCCGTAAAACACCAGCGAGGCAATCGTGACCATAAGCGTCGCCATCCTCGCGCCCGCAAAGCGCCGCGACAGGAAGTACAGCGCCAGACACGCCGGCAGGAAGTAAAGGATGAAGCGGTAATCGGAAAACAGCATGAGATTTCACTTACATACGCAAGCAGCGCCTAGACAACGACATTGGCCTGATCATATGTCAAGGGGAGTCGGGGTAAGAGTCAAACCAGTTGGATGAGCAATCAGCTATCAAAATAGCAAATAATAGTAAAAACAATAATATGCTGATTCCAAATTTATGTTTGGGGCAATTTCGGGACACTGTGGATCAAAAACAGCCGGTTTTTCTATTGTAGCTGATTCGCGTTTATTGCTGGTTTCCGTAAGCTATTGTCCCAAAAGTGTCCCAAATCTATTTTTGGGATCACTTTCTAAATCTCTCAATCGCCTGTAACTGGCTATGAAAAGGAAATTGGTGGAGGAGGAAGGATTTGAACCTTCGAACCCTTACGGGGGCAGATTTACAGTCTGCTGCCATTGACCACTCGGCCACTCCTCCACAGGAGGTGCATCTATACGGGAGTGAGCCGAGTGGTCAATCCCTTATATCAATAAGCCTGCGCGCAACGCGCGCGGGCCACTCGGCCACTCCTCCATTAGGTTTTCTCGGCGAACGCAAGTGAGCCTTAGAAAACCTTATGCCCGCCGAAGCTCCTGAAAGGAGCAAAGGACGGGCATGTCTCCCTATGCAGAACTGCCTCCTATCGCTGGGCAAACCGGGAAGTTTGACGTAAAGTACCCCGCCCCTAAAGTCAAGACGCATCCCCATATTAGGGTTGCCAATACGAAAACAGGCGATATTCTGGGAACATGTTCTCCAAGCTGGCATTCCTGATTACCGCGCTTGAAGTGGCCATTGTCGCCGGAGGCTTCTTTCTCGAGTCGCAGCATATCGTCTATACCGCGCTGATCTACGGCTCGCCTTTCTATATCGTGATGACCATCCTGGGCCCGGATTCGGTGCTAAGCAGCGGCAATCCGATTTTCCTCGCCCTGTTCGCCTTCCATATCCTTAAGTATTTCATCATCTTCCGCGCCCAGATTTCCGACGCACCCAATATGCTGCGCTACCTTGCCATCGGCTTGGAAGGCATCTATCTCGTCGTCAGCGGCTATTACATCAATTAGCAGCCCGCCAGGCCAGCGGGGAACGATGCTGGTCCCGGTAGAAGTAAAGCGCGGTCAGCGACGCCACCGTACAGGCGATGACATACCAGGCGATGGAAGCGTTGCTGCCGGTCGTGCGGATCAGCCACTCGCAGACGAACGGCGCCGTGCCGCCGAACATCGCGGCACTCAGGTTATAGGAGATGGCCATGCCGGTGGCGCGCACCGAGGTCGGGAACAGTTCGACCAGCAGCGAGGCCACCGGGCCGAGATAGACCCCCACCACCAGCGTGAACAGTCCCTGCGCCAGGGCAACGGTGGCAAAGGAGGCTCCGGGCACGAAGTGAGAAAACAGCGGATAGGTGATAAGCATCATCGCCAGCGCTGCGCCCATCATCACCGGCTTGCGGCCGATGCGGTCCGACAAATGCGCCGCCGGCAGGTAGGCGAGCATCATGATCGTCATGTTGATGACGTTCAGCCACAGCGCCTCCTGCGTGGAGAGCCCCAGCTGCTTGTAGGAGAAGCTGATGAAATAGATGGCGATCAGGTAAAACGGCATGGTGACCGTCATGTAGATGGCGAATCCCTGCAGGATCTCCCAGGGGTGCTGGCGTATTGCCTCCTTGAGCGGAGCTTTGGACAGGTGCCCTTCCTGCCGCGCCTGCGCGTACACCGGGCTTTCGCCGCAATGGGTGCGGATATAAAAGCCGATGAAGCCGATGGCAACCCCGAGGATGAAGGGGATGCGCCAGCCCCATTCGGTAAAGGCTTCCTCGCCGAGCGCCGCCATGAAGCCCTGCACCACCAGCACCCCGAGCAGGAAGCCCATATTAAGGCTGATCAGCGTCGCCGACCCGGCGACCCCGCGGCGGTGCGGCGGCGAATGCTCGACGATATAGGTGATGGAGCTGGAAAACTCGCCGCCGAGCGACAGCCCCTGCAGCAGACGGATCACGGTGAGTAATATCGGCGCCAGGATGCCGATTTCGGCATAGGTCGGCAGGATGCCGATGCATCCCGTAGGCACCGCCATCATCAGCACGGCGATTACCATCGCCGCCTTGCGGCCATACGCATCGCCGATCCAGCCGAACAGGATGCCGCCCAGCGGGCGAATGATGAAGCCGGCGGCGAACACGCCGTAAGTGGCCAGCAGCTGCACGGTCGGATCGCCCGCCGGGAAGAACAGGCGGGAAAGCAGCCATGCCATCTGGCCATAGAGGGCATAATCATACCACTCCAGCCCGTTGCCGATCATGCCTGAGACGAGGACTTTGCGCATTCTGCTCCTTGTCATTCCCGCCCCGCCTGCGCGGGACAAACTTCGGCGGGAATTCATTTCAAAATATTTTTTCTTACAAATGGATGCTCGGGTCAAGCTCGGGGATATAATCAGGAAGCGCCTTCAGCCACACGCCTTTGCCCCTTCCCGGTCATTCCGGTTGGTCTTACAGTCAGACGGTGCATAAGGGATCAGCGCAGAGAAACAGATTACGGAGGATCACACAATGTCACATAATTTCAGGTTTTCTGTAGCATGAATTGGGCTAAACCGTTGGATTATATATATCCGCATAACGCAAAAGCGTGTTCCAACGGGTATGAAACGCATTGAAACGATGCCGAACACGGTGCAAACGCCGCGAAACCGGGAGGAAATACAGGAAAAAACACAGAAACGTTAGCGAATGGTAGCCTAAGCGTCCGGCCGGTCGCCCAGCCACACCTTCTGCCCCTTCCTGCGCTCGGAGTCGGATTTGAGCTGGCCGCAGGCGGCCATGATGTCCTCGCCGCGCGTCTTTCTTACCGGCGAGGAATAGCCGGCATCGTTGATGATGCGGGCGAAGGAATGGATGCGGTTGTTGCTGGAGGTTTCGTATTTCGCGCCCGGCCATGGGTTCCAGGGAATCAGGTTGACCTTGGCCGGAATGCCTTTGAGCAGCCGCACCAGTTCGCGCGCATCCGTATCGGAATCGTTGACGCCTTTCAGCATCACATACTCGAAGGTGATGCGCCGTGCGTTGGACGCACCGGGATAATGGCGGCAGGCCTCCAGCAATTGCGCGATTGGGTATTTTTTATTCAGCGGCACCAGCTCGTCTCGCAAGTCGTCGCGCACCGCGTGCAGGGAAATGGCGAGATTCACATCGAGCTCGCGGCCGCAGCGTTCGATCATCGGCACTACGCCGGAAGTGGAAAGCGTGATGCGGCGCTTCGAGATGGCAATGCCTTCGTGGTCCATGATGATTTTCAGCGCCCGCGCCACGTTGTCGTAATTATAGAGCGGCTCGCCCATGCCCATCATGACGATGTTGGTGAAGAGGCACTGCTCGCGCGGCTTGCCCCATTCAGAAAGCCCGTCACGTGCGATCATCACCTGGTTGATGATGTCGGCGGCGGTCAGGTTGCGCACGAGCGGCATGGTGCCCGTATGGCAGAAGCTGCAGGAGAGCGTGCAGCCGACCTGCGACGACACGCACAGCGCACCGCGATCCGCTTCCGGAATGAACACGGTTTCCACCTTGTTGCCGTCATTGAATTCAAGCAGCCATTTGCGCGTGTTGTCGAAAGAGATAAGCGCCTTGTCGATCTTCGGCCGCTCGATGGAAAAATGCTCGGCCAGCAGCCCGTGCTGATCCTTGGCGATGGTCGTCATCTGCGTGAAGTCGGTGGCGCCTTTCGTATACACCCAATGCCAGATCTGCCTGGCGCGAAACGCCGGCAGGCCATGCGCTTTCAGCTTGTCCGCCAGCTCCGGAAGCGTCAGCCCGATGATGGGAGTCTTTTCACTCATATCGCCAATCTATAACCGCCCTCAATGGCGGCAATCACGTGCTCGTCGCCGCCCAGCTCGCGGAACTTGCCGCGCAGGCGATACATATGCGTCTCGAGCGTATGGGTGTCGAGCGCGGCGTCGATTCCCCATACCTCCTTCAGCAATTTTTCCCTGGTCATCCCTTTTGCGCCTGCCGCTTTCAGGCACTGCAACAGTTTCACTTCCTTATCGGTAAGGCTCACATCCTTTTCCGTTCCTGTATGCGCCAGGCGTTTCTGCCTGAGCCACACAACATAGTTCCCCAGCGCCAGCGTTTCCCCGGCGGGCGCGGCCAGTGCCGCCGCCATATCGGCCAGCAGATCCATCATCCGGACGGGGCGCCGTGTCACTTCCAGCACCGGGCAGCCATAATCCCCCCCGGCCTGGTCGGTTACCACCAGCACGGCAGGGGCTTCAAGGGAATGAACCGCGCCCGCATGTTCAGCAATGCGGCAGTCCAGCGCCAGCTGCTCTCTCACCTGCTCGGCCAGGGCATGGGTGAAATCCTTATTCCGGCTGACCAGCCAGACGGTAGGAGACGCCATAAATACCTACATTTTCCGCGCATGATGTAGTATGAATCAGGCGATTTCGCAAGGCAAGGATAGGAACACCCCGTGACGACCCCAGGCACGATCAGTCAGGCTCATCTCGCCGCCGCGCGCGCGGTCGACAGCCTGCGCCGCCAGTTACCCATTGTTTTTATGGAGGATAATCGCAAGATGACCGGCGCAGTCCCGGTCGAGGGATTGACTCTCGGCCTGCTGGAGGCACTGCATGCCCTGCCGCAAAGCCGACTGCAACTGCTCATCACCGCCGCCCGCGCGCGGCATCTCAGGCTTGAGGCACCCAGCGCCGGCACCGTGCGCATCGATGCGCAAAACCTGTCCCTTTCCCTGCTGCATACGCTGGCCGACCCGCTGGCCGACCCGGCTGCCGTTCCTGCATTAACCGCATCTGCCGCCACACCGGCGCAGGAGATGCTGCTGACACTTACCAAATACGCCGCGCTGCTGCCGGCGGTCCTGCTGGTAGAAAGCGCGACGCTGCCTGCGGATTGGACGCGGATCGCGATGCAGGACGTGCAGGGGTACTGGCGTAACCCGCAACTCGATATCGTGCCGCTGGCGCAGGCCGCCCTGCCAATCGCCGGAGCCGAGCAGGCTACCGTCACCTGTTTCCGTGAACGCCATGGTACCAGCGTGCATCTGGCGCTGAGTTTCGGTGATCTGTCCAAAAGCGAGTCGCCGCTTGTCCGTGTCCATTCCTCCTGCATCACCGGCGATATTTTGGGGAGCCTGCGCTGCGACTGCGGCGACCAGCTGAAGCTCGCCATCGCCCGGCTGGCAGAAAGCGGGGGCCTGTTGTTGTATCTGCACCAGGAAGGCCGCGGGATCGGCATCGCCAACAAGCTGCGCGCCTACCGGCTGCAGGAGCGCGGGGTTGATACCTACGAGGCCAATGCCTTGCTCGGCTTCGCGGAGGATGAACGCGATTTTGCCATTGCTGGCGCGTTGCTTACAAAACTCGGGGTAACGAAAATCCGCCTACTCACCAACAATCCTCACAAGCTGGTGGCAGTGGAAAAAACCGGGATTGCCATTGTCGAGCGCGTGCCGCTGGTCGTTCCGTCCGGCGCGCATAATCATGGCTACCTCGAAGCCAAGGCGAAGAAGTCGGGACACTTGTTCTGATTATTTCTTCTTGCGGCTTTTCTTTTTTGTGGAAGGTTTTCTCTCCGGTTCATTGGCCTCTTGCTCCGGCACGGTCTCCGGCCAGGCGCAGCTATCCTTTTTCCATATGCCGGTGGTGGCGTCGAGATCAACTTCCTTCCATTTCGGATGCGCCTTCTCGCGCAACGCGGGCAGCGCCTTGCGCAACGCCTTGGCCAGGCTGGCAATCGACTTGCAGCGCGACTTGTTTTCGGAAAAGTCGAACGCCACCAGCATTGCCTGGACGGCGATAGTCGGCACGCGCCGTTCGACGAAACGGTAATCGGCAGGAGTAATTTCCGCGGGCTTGTACTCTTCGAGCATCTTGGGATGGTCGAGCGGCAGGAAATGCACCTGGCTCAGCATGGCGGCATATTTCTTGTTCTCCGGCAGAGTCAGATCCTCAAGGTTCTTGAACAGCCGTACCGGCTTGCCGCCGACGAAAATCGCCGCGTCCAGATCACCTTTCAGCACCGCCACCACCCCCTGCGCAGGCGAGATTTTATGCGTTTCCTGTGGCTCAATATCCATCATCGAGAACAGGTTCGTGGCGGTCAGCATGTTGCCGCTGCCTTCCTCGCCGACCGCCACCCGCTTTCCTCTCAATTCATGAAACGAGCGGATGGTGCGCCGCGCCAGCACGTGCACCTCCTCGTTATAAAAGGGGAATACCAGCCGCAGATTGCCAGCCATGCGCATCGATTCGGGATTCTGCGAGCGGCTCAGGAAACCGAGCACGTCCGACTGCACGATACCGAGCGCCGCGTTCTCCGTACTGTTGATACGCTTGATGTTGTCGATCGAGCCTTCCGAGGGCTTGACCTCGAGGCGGATGCGTGCCTTGGCCGCTGCCTGGGCGATATCCTTGCCGAACGCATAATAAGTGCCGGTCTTGGGGCCGGTGACAATGCCTAGCGTTTCTGCGCGGGCGGGTTGCGCAAGGGCGCCGGTCAGACATACCAGCGCTGTCGCCAATAGCCAATGGATGCGGAGAGAAAGGATCACGAGCCTGCTCGCTGCCGGTTAACGAATTCCGCCATCAGTACTTGCTGATAATGGAAAGTAATTCCCGTCCCGCGTTGCTATCAATCTCCGAAACGGCTTTGATTTCCGTAATATGCTCATGTTCCGCCGGAATCTTCGCCAGCTGGCCGATAATGGCCTCCGAGTCGCCCTTCAGCACGATCATCTGGTTCGCGTCTTCCGCCAGCAACTCTCCGCCCGGCAGCGCTTCCGCCTGCGCCGGCCCGGGAGGAGCCGGACGTTGAAAAGAGGACTGCATGAGGAGGAGGATGCCCACGCTGGCAACGACACTGAGCAGCGCGCCGATTTTCCACAGGGATTTTTTCCCCCGCGGGCGCGGCGTAATGAGGGCCAGCTTCGGATGCACCACTGCGGCTGATGGCGCGGGCGGGCGCCCAAGCTTGGGCTTCGGGACGGAATCAGTTATGGCAAGGGCGCTTTGCATAAAGGAACGGTAAAATTTAATGGCGGCTTTACATACCCAACCGTGCGTTAATATACAATAGATTTTGTTAATCTTTCAAACGGAATCGGGGAAAACCGTTGCTTTTGCGCTCAAATACCATGATAACTGCGCAAGGTAACTGCCAAATGACTGATGCTTTAGATATACTTAGCCGGTTGCTGAAAGAGGCGGGCGGCCACGGGGCAGATGCCGCCGACGCCATCCTGTTCGAAACCACCGATGTGAGTACCGCGCGACGCATGCGAAAACCGGAAGGGCTGGAACGCTCGGAGAACAAGGCGTTGGGATTGCGGGCCTTCGTCGGACAGCGCCAGGCCATAGCTTCCTCCACCGATACCCATCCCGACGCGCTGGTTGAACTAGCTGAGCGGGCCGTCGCCATGGCGCGCGCGACGCCGCCCGATCCGGACAGCGCGCTGGCGCCGGAAACACTGCTCAGCCATGATGCGATGGACCTCGATCTGTTTGACGGTAACGAACCGGGCACAGAGTGGCTGGCGGACCAATGCTGGCAGGCAGAAGAGGCGGCGCTGGCGGAGAAAGGTATCACCAACTCGGAAGGCGCCGATGCCGCTTACAGCCGGAACCGCACCAGCCTCGCCATTATGGCAGGCGGCAGACAACGCTTCGCGCGCAGCTACCGAAGTAGCATATTTTCCATTTCGGTATCGGTGCTGGCGGGCGAGGGCACCGGTATGGAGCGCGATTACGATTTCGCCACCGCGCGTCATCGCCGGGACCTGGAGGATGCTGCTGCCGTCGGCACCTCGGCAGCACGGCGGGCGCTGAAACGACTGCACGCCCGCAAACCTACAACGACCCAGGCACCGGTGGTGTTCGACCCGCGTGTCGGACGCAGCCTGCTTTCAGTGTTGGCCGGCGCCATTTCCGGCAGCGCCGTCGCGCGCGGATCGAGTTTTCTGAAAGACCGGCTGCATCAGGAAATTTTCGCCAAGGGCATCACCATCATCGACGACCCGCACATCCAACGCGGCCTCGGCTCCCGGCCGTTCGACGCCGAGGGTGTGAAGAACGAAAAACGCGCCATCGTGGAAAAAGGCACGCTGGCCACCTGGCTGCTTGACATGCGCAGCGCCAGCAAGCTCGGTATGACCACCACCGGCCATGCAGCGCGCGGCGTCGGCTCTCCCCCCTCTCCTTCTGCGACCAACCTGTACATGGAAAAAGGTGAAGCGTCGCCGGAAGCCTTGATCAAGGATATCAAAAGCGGTTTGTACGTCACCGAGACCTTCGGCATGGGCATCAACACCACCACCGGCGATTACAGCCAGGGGGCGTGCGGTTTCTGGATCGAGAACGGCGAGATTGCCTGGCCGGTATCAGAGGTTACTATTGCCGGGCATCTTTCCGACATGTTCAGGCACCTGACCCCGGCCAATGACCTGGTATTCCGTTACGCCGCCAATGTGCCGACCCTGCGCGTGGAAACCATGACAGTGGCGGGCGCGTAAGATGGCCATCCGGATCACGCAGCATAAGGCTTCCGTCCTGATCCGGCGACTGCTGCATGAGCATATTCGCCCTTACCGCAAGCAGCTTATGCTCGCCGTTTTCTGCATGCTGCTGGTCGCTATCACCACCGCCACCAACGCGCTGCTGATGCAGCCCGCGCTCGACCAGATCTTTATTCAGCGGGATCGCCGCATGCTGATGCTGATCCCGCTGGCGGTGCTCATCGTCACCTCCATTGGCGCGCTCGGCAATTACGGCAATACGGTGAACATGCGCTATATCGGCCAGCGCATCGTCGCCGATATGCAGACGCGGCTGTTCGCGCACCTGATGCAAAGCGATATCGGCCTGTTCCACGCCCAGGCTTCGGGGCGGCTGATCTCGCGCTTCACCAACGACATCGCGCTCCTGCGCAACGCCTTCACCACAGTGCTGACCGCGCTTGCCAAGGAGTCGCTGTCACTGGTGTTCCTGGTCGGGGTCATGTTCTACCAGAACGTCACCCTGTCGCTCCTGGCGCTGATCGTGTTCCCGGTCGCCATCTATCCACTGATCCGGCTCGGCAAGCGCATGCGCCGCATCTCCGACTCGACGCAAAACGAGATGGGCGAATTCACCGCCGCGCTCGATGAGGTCTTCTCCGGCGTGCGTACCGTCAAATCCTATAATCGTGAACAGTTCGAGATCAGGCGCGCAGGCGGCATCATCGAGTCGCTGTTTGGACTTTATTATAAGGCGGCGCGCACCCAGGCCAAGGCGGCGCCGATGATGGAGATATTGAGCGGCGTATCGATTGCCGCCGTCATCTGGTATGGCGGCTTCCAGGTGCTCGACGGGCAGACCACGCCCGGCGCCTTCTTCTCCTTCATCGCCGCCTTCCTGATGGCCTATAAGCCGGTACGTTCGATGGCGGGACTGAATGGGGTCTTACAGGAAGGGCTCGCCGCCGCCAGCCGCCTGTTCAACGTGCTCGACACGCCGGCCGTCATCGCCGATAAACCGGATGCGAAGCCGCTCATGGTAAGCCGGGGACAGATCGTCTATGACCGCGTCACTTTCCAGTACGAGGGCGACAGCGCCGGGGTGGAGCAGGTCAGCCTCGAGGTTCCGGCGGGGAAAACCGCAGCGCTGGTCGGGCTGTCGGGCGGGGGCAAATCGACGCTGATGAACCTGCTGCTGCGTTTCTATGATGTAAATGACGGCCGCATCCTGATCGACGGGCAGGACATACGCAGTGTGACGCTGCACAGCCTGCGCCAGGCGATGGCCTTCGTGCCGCAGGAATCGATGCTGTTCGACGACACAGTGCGCGCCAACATCGCCTATGGCCGCGAAGGCGCCTCCGATGCCGAGATCATCGAAGCGGCGAAGAATGCCGCCGCCGACGAGTTCATCCGCGAACTGCCGCAGGGCTACGATACTGTCATCGGCTCGCACGGTGTGCGGCTGTCGGGTGGGCAGCGCCAGCGCCTTGCCATCGCCCGCGCCATGCTGAAAAATGCCCCGATTCTGCTGCTTGATGAAGCCACTTCCTCGCTCGATAACGAATCCGAGCGCAGCATTCAGCAGGCGCTTTCGCGCCTCATGCGCGGTCGCACCACGCTGGTCATCGCCCACCGTCTCACGACCATCGCCGGCGCGGATGTAATTTACGTTGTCGAGGGCGGGCGCATCATCGAAAGCGGCAGCCATCAGGAGCTGATGGCGCGCAAGGGAAAATACTATCATCTCTATGCCCAGAATTTTGCCGTGGAGCAGGCGGTTTAAATGGCTTTCGCCAAACGCCTGCTCAAAGACCCCGGCACCCAGGCCGCCTTGAGCTGGCTGCTGGCGATGTATATCCGGCTGGTGGCGGCAACGGCGCGCATGGAGCGCCATATCCACGCGGATGCGGAGATCCATATGCGCGGCGACGCCAACGCCATCTTCGCTTTCTGGCACGGACGCATGATGCTGCTGCCTGCCTGCTGCCCGCCAAAGCGAAAAATGCATGTGCTGATCTCGCTGCACCGCGACGGGGTCCTCATCTCGCGTACCATCGGCCATTTTGGACAGGGCACCATTAGCGGCTCGACCAGCAAAGGCGGTGGCCAGGCGATGAAGGACATGCTACGCGCATTGAAGACAGGCGACAATGTCTCCATCACGCCCGACGGTCCTCGAGGCCCGGCGCAAGTCGCCGCTCCTGGTATCATTACGGCGGCGAAACTATCGGGTAAGCCGGTGTTGCCGGTGACATTTTCCGCCCGTCCATGCAAGCGTTTTTCCAGCTGGGACCGCTTCATGCTGGCGCTGCCGTTTGCCCGCATTGCCTTTTGCGTCGGCGCGCCTATTGTTATTGACAGGCATGCTGATACTGAACAAGCACGGCTTGCCATCGAACATGCGATGAATGCATTGGTCGAAAATGCTGACAGGATAAGCCATGGTTAGTTATTACCGCGCGCTGACCGCCCTGATCGCGCCGCTGATGCCGCTGTGGCTGCACTGGCGCAAGACGAAAGGCAAAGAAGACCCGCGGCGCATTCGGGAGCGATTCGGCTTCGCCTCGCAGCCGCGGCCCGAAGGTATGCTGTTGTGGCTGCATGCGGCAAGCGTCGGCGAGGCGATGTCGGTGCTTCACCTCATGGCGAAAATCCGCGAGCGTTTTCCATACCTCCGGCTGCTGCTCACCACTGGTACCGTTACCTCGGCGAAGCTGATGCAGCAGCGCCTGCCGAAGGATGTCATACATCAATATATACCGATCGACACGCCGGAGGCAGTGCGGCGCTTCATGCGCCACTGGAAACCGGACGTCGCGCTGTGGGTGGAGTCGGAACTGTGGCCGAACCTGGTGCTCACGGCGCATCGCTACCAGTGCTTCATGGGCATCGTCAACGGCCGCATGTCGCCTCAGTCATTCCGCTCATGGAAACGTTCCCCGTCGCTGATCCGCTCCATCCTCTCCTGCTTCAACATCGTCTTCGCACAAAGCGAAGACGATGCGGAGCGTTTCCGTACACTTGGCGCTAAAGACCCGTATTTTGTCGGCAATCTGAAATACGACGCGTCACTGCTGCCTTGCGACGAATCGGTGCTGCTCTCCCTGCGACAGGCAATCGGCAAGCGGCCTCTATGGCTCGCCGCCAGCACGCACCCGGGGGAAGAGGAAACTATTGCAAAGGCACACGTGCTGCTGGTAGCGAAATACCCCAAACTGCTTACCCTTATCGTGCCCCGCCATCCCGAGCGCGGCGGTGAAATCACTACGCTGCTGAAGAAGACCGGCCGTGTCGCGCGGCGCTCGCGCGGGGAACCGATCAGTGCCGATATTGCATTTTATGTTGCCGATACGCTGGGGGAGCTGGGGCTGTTTTACCGCTTAAGCGAAATCGTATTCATGGGCGGCTCGCTCATCCCGCATGGAGGGCAGAACCCGCTTGAGCCGGCGCGGCTTGCCTGCGGCATTCTCACCGGGCCGCATACGCTGAATTTCGCCCACATCTACTGGGATATGGAGGAGATCGGCGCCTGTAGACGCGTTGCGGATGCTAGTACTCTCGCCACACAAACGGACATTCTGCTGTCCGATCCTGATGCGCTGGCCTTTATGCAAGACAAGGTACGCGAGTGGATGCAAAGCAAGACCGGTGCCTCGGATCGCATCCTCGACATGCTGGAGCCGGTGTTTAAACCATGAGAGCGCCCCGTTTCTGGCAATCGAATAATCTGGTGTCGATGCTGCTGCTGCCGGCGTCCTGGCTCTACGACCTGGCGCGGCGCCTCCGCCTGTTATTCGCCAGACCACTGACGCTGCCGGTGCCGGTGATCTGTATCGGCAACCTGACGGCGGGCGGCGCCGGCAAGACGCCGGCGGCACTCCATATCGGGCGGAAGCTGAAAGAGCGGAATGTCCCCACCTTCTTTCTGACGCGCGGCTATGGCGGCACACAGAAAGGCCCGCTGCTGATCGATCCTAGGAAGCATACGGCGCAAGAGGTCGGCGACGAGCCTTTATTGCTGGCGCAGCTATTGCCGACCATCGTTGCAAAAGATCGCGCCAGCGGGGCGCGGCTCGCGGTGGCGCAGGGAGCGAAGGCCATCGTTATGGATGACGGATTCCAGAACCCATCGGTTTCCAAGACGCTGTCGTTCCTGATCATCGACGGCAGGCAGCAACTGGGCAACGGCCGACTGATTCCGGCAGGCCCGCTGCGCGAGCCTGCACCAGCCGGTTTCGCCAGGGCACAGGCAGTGATCGTCATCAATCCGTCGGCGAATATGCGCCTGCCGGGGGACAAGCCTGTGCTGCATGTGAAGACCATCATTAAAAATCCTCAGCATATGGCAGGAAAGCCACTGCTGGCCTTTTGCGGCATCGCCACCCCGCAGAAATTTTTCATCTCGCTCGCCGAATGCGGCGCACACCTGGTCGATACCGCGTCTTTCTCCGATCACCATCGCTACCGGGACTCGGAACTGACGGAGCTGGTGCATCGCGCCCGCGCGAAGAACGCATTGCTGGTTACTACTGCCAAAGACGCCGTGCGCCTGCCGCGCGGATTCCGCGATCAGGTCATCGTCGCCGAGCTGGCGCTTGCCTTCGGCGACGAAGCCGCGTTGGACAAGCTGCTGGATTTTGCCTTAAGGGCGGGATAACAGAAAACCATGGAAAAGCTGAAACACCTGATCGAGGCGGCAGGGCTGCATATACTGTTTACCGCTTTTCGCACCCTCCCTTTGGACATTGCTTCTTACATAGGAGGATTCATGGGGCGGGTGGTGGGGCCGTTCCTACCGGCGCACCAAACCGCCGACGCCAACCTGGCGATGGTCTTCCCGGAAAAAACGAAGGAAGAGCGCCGTCGCATTCTCGCTGCGATGTGGGACAATCTGGGCCGCGTGGCCGCCGAGCTGCCGCACCTTCCCGGCGACAAGCTCTATTCCCGCATGCATATCATCGGCCATGAACATATTCCCACCGACGGCAGGCCGGTAATTTTCTTTTCCGGCCATTTCGGCAACTGGGAACTGAATTATACCATGGCGCATCGCCATGGCCTGCCCGTCACGCTTATCTACCGCGAGGCCAATAACCCGCATGTCGATAAGATGATCGCTGCCATACGCGCTACCCAATCGGCCGACATGCTGCCCAAAGGCCCGCGCGGCGCCATCAAGCTTGGGCGCGCCATAAAAAGCGGCCACTCGCTCGCCATGCTGATCGATCAGAAGATGAATGACGGCATCGCCGTGCCGTTCTTCGGGCGCATGGCGATGACGGCACCCGCCATTGCCGAATTCGCTTTGCGCTATGACATGCCGGTCATTCCGGCACGCGTCGTGCGCACCAGAGGCTGTCATTTCGAAGCCACGGTCTACCCGCCACTGCGCTACGAGAAAACCGGTAATGAGAAAACGGACGCGCTTTCCATCATGACGCAGATCAACCAGATCCTCGAAGGCTGGATCCGCGAGTACCCCGCCCAGTGGTTCTGGGTACATAAAAGATGGCCGAGTTGATTTCCCTCTCCCCTTCTGGGAGAGGGCGGTTTGCCTCGGACTTGCATTGGCAAGTCCTTAAGAAACCGGAGGAGGGGTATTTCTTTACTTACTCGCCGTCATAATAATTCTGTTTCCATTCATTCGCTAATTGCTGCGCTTGTGTGATTTCCTCTTTTGTCATACGTACAGCTAATTTTTTAAGCCGATCACGTTGATTGTTTTTTCCGTCCTTAGCTAAAAGGAAGTGCATATAAGCTTTTATATAATCAACTGGTACGATAGAGCTGCCATATCTCCGTATGTATTCCCTATCAGCATCATTTTTGGGTTGTTCAAAACTAAAAATACATGATCTTCCGCAATACTGTCTGGCCAACTCTGAATGTGCGCCTTTATGCCCTTTTCTTGCAGCTTCCTCATATCCATGTATCATGGCATCAATGTGCCCGCTTCGCCAATTCTTGTTTGCCTGCCAATATAATACGGCGGCTTCCCTATTTCTTTTCATTTCATCTTCCGTAACTGCATGACAAGAAGTTAATCCCGTTACCATAAACAGCCCCGCTGCTAATTGTCGCAAAATAAAAGAGAAAAAATTAATGCCCCCCAGCGTCAGTGTCTTCTTCCGTGTATACAACCTTGGTGACAACATACTCAAACCTTTAAGAGAAGATGTTTCAGCAATACCCCCCCATTTTGGGTAAACCATGTAATACTTGATTAGAGGCCCCTCTCCAACAGAGGGATTGCTTACGACGCCTCCGCCTTCACTTCTCCGTCCTTGAACACGATGGAAAGCTGCTTCTGTGCCTTTGCCCGCGCCGCCGAAGTCACCAGTTCCCCACTTGCATCCCTCACCATGGCGAAGCCGCGCTCCAGCACGCGCCGGTAATTGACACTTTCCAGAAGCGAGACGAGTGCGTTGAGTTTTTCCGCACGGGACTGCGCGAGTCGCTGCCACGCCACCTGCATGCGCTCCTGCAGTTCCTGCAGCCGCACGCCGGACTCGCGGATATCGGCAAGCAGGCCTTGCGGGCGCACATGGACAGACAATATGTCCAGCTTCTGCTGATGACGCTGCAGCGCCGCCGGAAGCGCCGCGAATAATCGTTCGCTCCAGTCATCGAGCCGCTGGGCCGCTACCTGCAGAATCTGCGAAGGGCGCGGCAAACCCCGGCTTAAGCCCGCCAGTTGCTCGCGCTGCAGGTCAAGCCGGCGCTGCATGGCCGCATGCAGCCGCGCCTCGAGTTGCTTGACGGAAAGCCACAGTTCCTCGCGCACCGGCACCGCCATCTCGGCGGCGGCGGTCGGCGTTGGCGCGCGGCGGTCGGCGACGTAATCGATCAGCGTCGTGTCCGTCTCATGCCCCACGGCGGAAATCAGCGGGATACGCGACGCAGCGGCAGCACGCACAACGGTTTCTTCATTGAAGGCCCATAAATCCTCGATCGAGCCGCCGCCGCGCGCCACGATCAGCACATCCGGCGTCGGCACGCCGCAGTTCGGGTCGAGCGCGCCGAAGCAGCGAATAGCGTCGGCGATCTGCTCGGCCGCCCCCTCCCCCTGCACCGGCACCGGCCAGACAATCACATGCAGCGGGAAACGGTCGGCAATACGGTGCAGTATGTCGCGGATCACCGCCCCGGTCGGCGAAGTGATAACGCCGACGATGCGCGGCAGGAACGGCAGCGGTCGCTTGCGCTTTGAATCAAACAGCCCCTCCGTCTCGAGCTGCTTGCGGCGTTTCTCCAGGAGCGCCATCAGCGCGCCGGTGCCTGCCGGCTCCATCTGGTCGACGATGATCTGATAGGAGGAGCGCCCCGGATAGGTGGTCACCCGGCCGGTGCAGACCACCTCAAGCCCGTCCTCCGGCTTGAAGGAGAGCTTGCCCGCCGTGCCGCGCCACATGACGCCGTCGATGCAGGCATTGTCGTCTTTCAGGCGGAAATAGATGTGGCCGGAGGAAGCCTGCTTGAAGCCGGACACCTCGCCGCGGATGCGCACCCGCCCGAAATGATCTTCGACCACGCGCTTGACTGCCAGCGACACCTCGCTGACCGTGTAGACCGGCTGGTTATGATTGAACTCCAAGGCAGTTTCGGGCATAGAAGGCACAAACTAGAGGAAAAGCAGCCAAATGGCAAAAGTTCTGGTAATCGGATCCGGCGGGCGCGAGCATGCGCTGTGCTGGCGGCTCAAAGCATCTCCTTCGGTGAAGCAGGTCTATTGCGCACCGGGCAATGGCGGCATTGCGGAAGATGCTGTCTGCGTGGAACTCAAAGGCCATGACGAGATCGTCGCCTTCTGCAAAAAAGAGGGCATCGGGCTCGTCGTCATCGGCCCCGAGCAGCCGCTGGTCGACGGGCTGGCCGACCACCTCGCGGAAGCAAATATCCCTGTCTTTGGACCCAGCCGAGCGGCGGCGCAACTCGAAGGCTCGAAAGGCTTCATGAAATCGCTCTGCCGCACCTACGGCATCCCGACCGCCGAATATGGTTTCTTCACCCATCCGGATGCCGCGAAAGCCTTTATCGAGGGGAAATCCTGCCCGCTGGTTGTCAAGGCCGACGGTCTGGCTGCCGGCAAGGGCGTCATTATCGCACAGGATCGGCGGGAAGCGCTGGATGCTGTCGATGCCATGTTCGCCGGGCAATTCGGCGACAGCGGACGGGCGGTGGTGATTGAGGAATTCCTGATGGGTGAGGAAGCCAGCTTCTTCGCGCTGTGCGACGGAACGCGGGCCATCGAGTTCGGCTTCGCCCAGGATCATAAGCGCGCTTATGACGGCGACCAGGGTCCCAATACCGGCGGGATGGGTGCCTATTCCCCCGCACCGGTACTCACCGAAGCGCTGCGCCAGCGGGTGATGCAGACCATTATTTTCCCCACCGTCTCGGCAATGCAGCGGGAAGGGATGCCGTTTCGCGGCGTGCTGTTCGCCGGGTTGATGCTGACGAAAGATGGCCCGAAGCTGCTGGAGTATAATGTGCGCTTCGGCGACCCGGAAACGCAGGCGCTGATGATGCGCCTCGAAGGCGACCTGTATCAGGCGCTGCTGGCCTGCAGCCGCGGCAGCCTGGAAGGAGTGGCAATGGAATTCCGTAAGGAAGCGGCTGTCTGCGTCGTGATGGCAGCGAAAGGCTATCCGGGCGTTTACCAGAAGGGTTCCGTCATCGAAGGCCTGAACAAGGCGGGCGCGATGGAGGACGTGAAAATCTTCCACGCCGGGACGCAGCAGAAAAACGGCCAGATCCTAGCCAGTGGCGGCCGTGTGCTCGGCGTCACCGCGCTAGGCGCCACGATTGCGGAGGCACAGGTTAAGGCCTACCGCGCCATAGACGTCATTGATTGGCCGGGAGGCTTTTGCCGGCGCGATATTGCCTGGCGCATAACCGGTTGATTTTGAGCGTGTTTGTTGGTGTTTCCGCCTGCAAAAAATACAGACAGCCGGGCATTTATATGTTATATTATTAAAATTAAGTAATATTTTAACACAAAGGGAAGGAAATGCAGTACGAAGGCGGAAAATCGGGGAAAAACATTACAGAGGGAATTCTCGGCATCCACAAGGGTAGTGCGAACGACCGTTCGAGTGGCGCCGAGAATGCGCTGGGGTTTTTTGTCCAGGAATTATTCGATAATGCTAAAAAAGCGGCCGGGAACGCTGCTGCTTCCATGTTAGGTGCTAAACCCCGCGACAACGATTCAACACCAGGGCCCCTTCCTTCCGTCCATGGGAAGGACAGCAGCAAGCCGAACGACCATATGGTGTAATCACCGCTTTTCTTCCACCCAGTATTTTTTGATCAGCGGAATCTGCCCCAGCGTGAAGGCCAGGGTCAGGGTGAGCATGCCGAATACTTTGAAATTCACCCAGAATTCCGTGGTAAAGTTGCGCCATATTATTTCGTTCAAGCCCGCCAGGAAAATGAAATACAGCCCCCAGCGCAGCGACAGCTTGCGCCAGCCCGCGTCGGTCAGCTGGAAGGCGCTTTCGAACAACAGCTTCATCAGCGGGCGGCCGAAATAGAGTCCGCCAAGCAGGATCGCGGCAAACAGCAAGTTGACCAGCGTCGGCTTCATCTTGATGAAGAGCTCATCCTGCAGGATCAGCGTCATGCCGCCGAACACCGTCACCGCCACGCCCGACACCAGCGGCATGACGGCGAGACGCTTTTCGCGCAGGTAGATATAGGCCAGAGACAACAGCGTCAGCGCAATCAGAGCGGCGGTAGCCGCCAGCAGCCCGCCGAACCGGAAAGCCAGGAAGAAGCCCATAAGCGGGCCGAAATCCAGCGCCAGGCGCAGGCCGTTGCTGATTTTTTGCGGGTTACTCAAGGGTTTTCATTGCGTATGGTTGCCATGGGCGGCAATTATGCTAGAGTGGTAGCCTCAGAATGAAAAGAAAAAAGGAACCGCGATTTGGAAACATCCGTACTGATCGTAGAAGACGAAGCCGCCATTGTCACCCTGCTGCGCTACAATCTGGAGCGCGAAGGCTTCCGGGTCTACTCCACCGGCGACGGCGAGGAAGCGGTTGGCATGGTCAAGGATTACAAGCCGGATATCATCGTGCTGGACTGGATGCTGCCCTCCATGTCAGGCGTGGAAATCTGCAAGCAGCTGCGCTGGAGCCCCGACACCAAGGCCATCCCGATCATCATGCTCTCCGCGCGCGGCGAGGAGGGCGATCGCATCCGCGGTCTCGACGCCGGCGCCGACGATTACATCGTCAAGCCCTTCTCCCCAGCCGAACTGATTGCCCGCATTCGTGCCGTCTTCCGGCGCTTCCGCCCGGCTCTCTCGGAAAAGACTCTTTCCTTCGCCGGTATCAAGATGGACGTCGCCGGGCATAAGGTGACGCGCGACAATGCCGAAATCCACCTGAGTCCCACCGAATTCTCGCTGCTGCGCTATCTGATGGAGCATCCCGGCCGCGTCTTCTCACGCGAGCAGCTGCTCGACGCCGTGTGGGGGCATGACATCTATGTCGAGTTGCGCACGGTCGACGTGCATGTGCGCCGCCTGCGCAAAGGTCTCGATTACGACGGCAAGCAACCCGATCTCATCCGCACCGTGCGCTCGGCCGGTTACGCCCTCGAGGAAAATCCCACCGGCGAGAAATTCGTCGAGGAAGCCAGCGGACAGTAATTACAGCTTCACCCGCGCCAGCAGCTGCTGTTTGTTTTCCGCATAGCCGCCCGCTTCCCACTGTTCTTCGAGCACCTTCAGCATGTCCCCCATTTCCTTGCCCGGCTGCATGCCGATGGCGATGAGGTCGTTGCCGGTGATGGGGAATGTCGGCGGCGTCCAGGACAGGGCCAGCTTGAGCATGGCGTGATAGGGGTGGTCGGCTTCAATAACGCGCTCCTGCTGCGCCCAATTGACACAGACGATATGAATGAAATCGCTGGCGCCCAAGCGCCGTATCCAAGCTTTCTGGCGCGGCTCGCGGATGCCTGGATGGATGTGCTGGCGGTGCTCGACGATGGCCTGCAGCGTGCGTGCGTCCCGGTTGGAGAGCTTCAGCCGGGCACATAAGATATTCAGCGCCTCGGTGAGCGCCAGCCGCGCCGAGAGCAGGAATACCGACAGCTTGACCGCCGCCGGAATCGTCATACCCGCCACCTTCTCGATGGCGATAAAGCGCGGCATCACCGGTGACGGATCGACGATAAAGCCCAGCGCATGCGACGGTACATCCGCCTGCTGCATCAGTTCGAGCGCTTGCGACGGATCGGGCGCCGCCAGCATCTTCAGCAGCTCATGCTGTAACCGCTCTCCCGAAAGCACGTCGACCTGCGCCGCCTGCGCCGCACAGGCGGCCAGTGCCGCCGCATCGGCGGGCGGCTTACCGTACCAAGCATAGAAACGGAAGAAACGCAGAATACGGAGATAGTCCTCAGCAATACGTTGCGCCGCATCGCCGATAAAGCGCACATGGCCCGCCTTCGCATCCTCAGCACCGGTAAAATAATCGAACAGTTCGCCGTCCGGCGTCAGGTAGAGCGCGTTCATGGTGAAATCACGCCTTGCAGCATCTTCCTTCCAGTCGTCGGTATAGGCCACATCGGCATGGCGGCCATAGGTAGCGATATCCTTGCGCAAGGTCGTGATTTCGATGATCCTGCTGTCCACCACCGCCGTCACCGTCCCGTGCTTCAGGCCGGTGGGAACGGCCTGCAGGCCTGCCTTTTCCAAAAGCGCCATCACCGCTTCCGGATGCCGCGGCGTGGCGGCGTCTATATCTTGCACCGGGCGTGAAAGCAGCGCATCGCGCACGGCACCGCCGACGAAGCGCAGTTCTGTTTTTGCTGCCGCAAAAGCAGCAGCCAGCCGCCGTATTTCCGGCCAGGAAAGCCAGTCGGGATTCAGGCGCATACTCACGGTCGGGGTTCCACCTGTGGCGGAACAATGCGGCCATCTTCCAGATGCGGCGGGATATACGTGCCGCGCTGCGGCTCGATCGAGGTGCCGAGCATCAGGAAGATGCCGACGCCGATCAGTAAACTGCAAAGCACTGCCCAGTACCATGGCCCGTCGCGGAAGCGGAGCACGGGACGGCCTTCGATAGTCGCCCTGCGGCCGACGATGCGCAGCCATACCCAGTAGATGACCAGCGGAATCAGGACCGGCCAGAAGCGAAACAGAAACAGGCTCATCTTTTCTCCTATAGCGGCAAGCGGATAGTAACACGTAGACCCGATTGGGGGGAGGTTTCAAGCGCAATGCTGCCCCCGTGCGCCTGCACGATATCGCGGGCAATGGTAAGCCCAAGCCCCACCCCGCCGGTCTTGACGTTGCGAGACGGATCGAGCCGGGCAAAGGGCCTGAACACTTCCTCGCGCTGAGCGGGAGGAATGCCAGGGCCTTCGTCATCGACCAGTATCTCGTAGGTGCTGGGATTAACGCGCAGTGTCACCTGGCAGCGATGCCCGTAGCGTAGCGCGTTGTCAATGACGTTATGCAGCATGCGTCGGAAGGCACTGACCCGGAGTTCGGCCGTGGCGTCCGGACCCTGCGCCAACTCCACCGGTGCGCCGGTGCGCCGGTAATCTGCCGCTACCTCAACCAGAAGCTGTCGCACGCTGACACTGATGGCCTCCTCCCTGCCCTCGCCGCGTGCGAAATCGAGATACTCCTGGATCATATGCTCCATCTGCTGCACGTCGTCGGAGAGCTCTCGCGCCGCCTCGCTGTCGCCCAGCATGGCAATCTGAAGCTTCATGCGCGTCAGCGGCGTACGCAGGTCGTGCGATATGCCAGCCAGCATCTCGGTGCGCGTGCGCAGCTGCCGCCGGATGCGCTCGCGCATGATGACGAACGCCTTAGCGGCGGTACGCACCTCGCTGGCTCCATGTGGACGGAAGTCCGGCGTATCGACGCCGCGCCCGAAATTCTCGGCGGCTTTCGCCAGCCGGCGGATGGGACGAATCTGGTTGCGCAGGAACAGTACGGCGATCAACAGAAATATCGCAGATACGGCGATCATCCAGATGACGAGAAGGATGGTGGTACGGCTTTCCAGCTGCTTGACAGTGGTCTCCAGCCGCAGGCTGCGCTCCGCGAGCAGTATGCGCACCTCGAGCATGTTGCCGCCGGCGATGCGGCGTACGGTGAATGGCTTGCCGAGCCTGGCAGCCAGTTGCCGCTGGAATTCCGGGAAGTCACGTGTCGTCAGGATTGGACTGAAGGCTTCCGGAGGATCGAAGAATACGTCGATGCCGGTCTGCAGGCGGAAGTCGGTCGTTATCCGGGAGTCGCGCCGGGGAGCATCCTCGAGCTGGTGCACGAAGAATACCATCTGCCCGGCCAGCGAGTTGGACATGCGGCGCGTCACATCGTCCCAGTGGCGGTCGAAGAACAGGTAGGCCATGACTACCTGGATCAGCACTGTCGGCAGCACAAGGATGAGCAGCGCCCGCCCGAACAGACTCTTGGGAAGTAGCGATTTCATGCTAGCGGGCATAGAGCACATACCCGGCGCTGCGCACCGTCTGCAGATAGACCGGCTTGCCCTCGCCTTCCTCGATCTTCTTGCGCAGCCGCGTGATCTGCACGTCGACCGCACGCTCGCCGCCGCTGCCCGGCATCAATTTCGAAAGCGCCGCTCGCGATACGGGCGTTCCTGCCGATTCGGCCAGTCCACGCAGGATAGCCAGTTCCCCGGAAGTTAGGGCGATATGCTCCGCGTCGCGTTTCAACTGGTTGCTGATCAAATCGAAGCGATACGGGCCAAAGGCAATTATTCTGGTCTTTTCCTTTTGTCCGCGCCGCAGGATGGTTTTCAGCCGCAGCACCAGTTCCTTCGGCTCGAACGGCTTGACCAGATAATCCTCGGCGCCGTATTCCAGCCCCAAGATGCGGTCCTCCGCTTCCCCCATCGCCGACAGCATCAGCACCGGCAGCCGCGGCTCAGGCAGCGACTTCAGCAGGTCGAACCCCGATTCGCCCGGCATCATTACATCGAGCACCATCAGGTCGAATGCGAACTGGGAAAGTTTGCGCCGGGCCTCATCGGCATCGGCTGCGGTCGTCACCATGAAGCGCTGCTCGCTTAGGAATTTCTTCAGCAATGAACGCAGCCGGTCATCGTCATCAACGACAAGAATGTGGGTTTTCTGCTCGAGCATGCTCACCGCTGGCGCCTCAACAGGACATAGAATGCGCCGCTGCCGCCATGCCGCGGCTGCGCGACGTCGAAGGCCAGCACCAGTCGCCGCAGCTCCGGTCCGGCCAGCCAGACGGGCAGAAGTTCGCGCAAAATGCCGCGCCCGAGGCCAGTCAGTATATTTTTTCGTGCGCCTTTGCCGGTGATGACCAGCAGGCAGCGGCTGCCGTACTCGGCATGGTAGTTGATGAAGTTTTCCAGAGCAACGTAAGCCTCACCGCGGTGAAGGCCATGCAGGTCGAGTTGCCCATCTATGGGAAGCCTGCCCTTGCGGAAGCGCTCGGCGGTATTACGGTCGATATTGGCATAGGATCCGATAGGCAGCGGGGCTGCATCATAGGTCTTATGAGATTTCCGATGCGGCAGCACAGAGGGAATGGGAATGAAGGCAGTAGGTTTTCCCTCCTCCGGGGATTCAGGCAATGCCGCATCTGCAGGCCCGACATTCATGTCAGGGTGAAGCTTTTTGTCATGGCGGGTGACATACCGCCACAGCTTCTTCTCTTCTTCGCTCAATGGACGTTTCGGTGGTTTCTTCATTCGGCATGTAGCTGATGCGCTACCTCCCTCGGCACGAGCAGCGCGTAAGACCCGCGCCCCTTCATATGCCCGGCATAATACTCCGCTTCGTCGCCGCCGCCAAAGAAGATATCGCCGCGCACCGGCCCTCTGATAGCTCCACCTGTATCCTGAGCGATCATCAGGCGGTTAAACCGGATGGGCTGCTGCTGCGGCTGGGCCGGCAACTCGACCTCGAGAAACAGCGGCAGGCCGTAGGGAATATAGCGGCTGTCCACTGCCAGCGAGCGCAGCGGGGTTAGCACCGCGCCTGATGCACCCACCACTCCCGGCGTATCAAGCCGGCGGAAGAACACATAGGACGGGTTCTTTTCCATCATCGCAAAAGCACGATCAGGGTTTTTATATAGCCACTGCCGCAGGGAAAAAAGATTCACCTCCTCCCGCGCCATCAGCCCCTCGTCAATCATGATTTTGCCCAGCGACACATAAGGATGATTGTTCTTGCCCGCATAGCCAATCAGCAGTTTCCTGCCGTCGGTCATATGCAGGCGGCCGCTACCCTGAATCTGCATGAAAAACCGCATGACCGGGTCGTCGACCCAGACCAACTCCAGGCGGAGGCGATCAAGCGCACCCCCGTTGATTTCGGCGTGGGTATAGTAGGGCTCGCCGTCCTTTATCTCAGAGGGCAGGCGATAAAGGGGGTACTGGAAGTCCCCGCCGCGCTTATAGGCGCCGAAGAGGAGCGGTTCGTAATAACCGGTGAACAGACCGCGTTTCCGTCCGTTATTGGTGATACGCCATGGGCTGAAGCGGCGCTCGAAAAACTGTCGGGCAATGACGGAATCGCTGACAGGAAGCGTTTTCGCTTCAGCGCACAGGGACTCCCACACCGCCTGCGGCACCTGCAGACCGCTGCCCGTTGATGTGTTGCGCGGCTTATCAGCCAGCAACGGGCAGCTTTGCAGAAAGGCGGCGAGCGCCTTTGCATGATTGTCCGCCTCCCAGCCCGGCAACTTATCATAAGTGGTCTCATGGGCCATGAAGCGATCTTCCTGCACGAACAGCGCGCAGGCGCTCGAGCATAGCAGCAGGGCCAGACATGCGATGTGCCTTCCGGCAAGCATCAGGTTTCAACGATCTTCCAGTTGGGATTCTTGGAGGTGACGTCACGCTCGAACACCCAATGATCCTCGACACGATGGATCTCCGAAGGATCGCCCTCGACCACCTCTCCCTTGGCGCTTCTGGTCAGGATGACCTGCTCGCTGACGAATTTGACTCCCAGACGGGCGATACTGCGGTTCAGCTCGGCGGAGGTGATGTCGCCAGCCGTCGCAGAGACCAAGGTCGTTTCAGTCTTCTGCTCCTGTTTTTCCCTCGCCTCGAGCTCGGCCTTGAAGGTTCTGAACAGATCATCAGAAAGCAGCAGCTTCAGCGTCACCTGATCAGCTTTGGTAAAGGCATCGAACACCATTTCATAAGCCATTTTCGCGCCCTGCAGGAATTCGCTGGCCGAGAATTGTGGGTCTTTTTCCTTTATGCTGGCAAGTACTTCGGCGATTTTGTGATCCTCCAGCTTTGCCAGATAATCATCAATGATTTCTTCCTTGGGCCTGGCCTTGCGCGATTTCTCCTCGACGCGCACCACCGGCTCCTTGCCGGTGGGTATAAAGCGGTCGAAGCCTTTCGGGTCGTCCTCGCTGCGGCTGCCCAGCACGCTGCGCAGGCGCAGCAGGATGAATCCGGCGATCAGAGCCAGGATGATGATATCGGCGTAGGGAACTCCTTCGGACATGGCTGCCTTATGTTAAATAATCTGATGACCGGTGCGGTTTTTTTGTATATGGGTAAGACGTTTCATCCAATCAACCATAAAGAAAATTTTCTTGAAGGAACAGTAATAGAATGACTGCAGGCTCCGAGCAACCCCAGAACGTTACCCAGAGTTTTCTCGTCAAGGGACAGTACATCAAGGATCTCTCTTTCGAGAACCCGCACGCTCCGCACAGCCTGATGGCTACCAACACCAAGCCGGCCATCGATGTCAACGTCGATCTTAAAGCTCAGAAATTGCAGGAAAATATTTATGAGATGACCCTGCATATCTCGGCCCGCGCCACTGCCGAGGGCAATACGCTGTTCCTGGTCGACCTCGCCTATGCCGGCATCTTCCAGATCAACAACATTCCCTCCGAACGGATCGAGCCGCTGATTCTCATCGACTGTCCGTTCGTGCTGTTTCCCTTTGCCCGCCGGGTCATCGCCGATATCACCCGTGATGGCGGATTCCCTCCGCTGATGCTTGATCCGATCGATTTCCACGCGCTCTATCTGCAGAACCGTGCCCGCGCCGAAGCTGCCGCCACGTAAATATTTTAACCATCTTCACCCAGCTGTGGCAATCTGGCATCACTTGCGCAAATTTATGCGCAAACCGCCCTTTCATCTCCGCTAATTATGCATAATTAATTGATTTTTAACGCCACAAACGTAAGGTTTGGGGGTGCAAATATGCATTGCGTTTAAGGTGCGTTTGAATTATTTTCCCAATTCAGATTGTTACCCTTAGAGAAGCCACACTAACTAAAGAAAAAGGATAATGCTCATGATCAATCTTAAAAAAGCCTCGCTGCTGGCTGCCGTTGGCGTGATGCTCGTTCCGGCGACCACTTTCGCCGGCCCCTTCCATGATGTCGTGAAGGATGCCCGCGGTAACGTGGTAACCAGCACCAATGGAAACTGCGTCTACACCAAGTGGGAATCGCGCATGAACGAATGCGATGGCAGGGTTCCTTTCACCAAGCTGACCCGCGAGCAGCGCACCGTATATTTTGACTTCAACAAGTCGACCTTGAGCGCTGCCGAGAAGCGTAAACTGGATGATGTGAGCAAGATCCTGCTGACGTCGAAGGAAGTCGAGAGCGTTGATATCGTCGGCTATGCCGATGAGATCGGTACGCCCAGCTACAACAAGCGCCTCTCCGCCCGCCGCGCGCAGACGGTGAAGTCCTACCTCGCCGGCAAGGGCCTGCGTACCCGCAACATCCGCGTCGAGGGTCTGGGCGAGGCTAACTCTGTTACCAACTGTGATCCGAACCTGGATCGGACGTCTCGTATCGCCTGCCTGGCACCGGATCGCCGCGTTGAAATCGAAGTCAACGTAAAGAAATAATCCATTAGTTTATAAGTAAAGAAAGGGCTCCTTAGGGAGCCCTTTTTTGTCAGCCTTCTTCCCAAACCGGCTTTTTCAGCAGCGCCAGCATCTGCGCATGCGCCGCCAGCTCCTCCTCGCTGGGCGAAAACACACGCGGCACGAGAGGCTGTTTCAAACGGATGGGCCCGGCTGCAGCAGCGGGACTAGCCTGTAACGGATCCAGGGACAGTGTAACCTGCCGACCGCCGAGCAACTCGAGATAAACGTCGGCCAGCAGCTCGGCATCGAGCAACGCCCCATGCTTGTCACGCGCAGACAAATCGATCGAGAAGCGCTTGCACAACGCGTCCAGACTGGCGGGCGAGCCGGGAAATTTCTTGCGCGCCATGCCCACCGTATCGATTGCCCGTTCTGCCGGTATTGATGGGAAACCCAATCGCGCTAACTCGGCGTTGACGAACCGCAAATCGAACCCCGCATTATGAATGACCAGCGGCACATCGGCAATGAACTCGAGGAATTCATCGACCTTCTCAGCAAATACCGGGTGCGTCCCTAGGAATTCGGCCGACAGCCCGTGCACCCGATATGCCTCCTCGGGCATGTCCCGCTCGGGGTTCAGGTAACAATGGAATACCTGACCGCTGCGCACGCCGCGAATCACCTCTACGCAGCCAATCTCAACAATGCGGTGGCCGCTGGCCGGGTCAAGTCCGGTCGTTTCGGTATCGAGCACCACTTCACGCATGCAAAGTTCCCATGATCGATGCGACGCGCCGGAAGCTATAGGCTTTCCCAAGTCCGGTAGGAATCACTCCGTCAGCACGGCGGCGCTTTTGGCGATCGGGTAGCTGTGCCTCCGCTATATGCTTGAATTTTTCCACCGTCATCCCGGGACGGCTCAGCACACGCTGCCGCTGTAGAAACAGCGGTGCACTGGCGACCAGCGTCATGTCACAGCGCTTCTCGCCCCCCGTTTCGAATAGCAGTGGAATATCAAGCACAATAATCCGGGCTCCCTTACGCTTTTCCCGCGCAATAAAGCGCCCCTCCTCTCTGACCACCATGGGATGCAGGAGTCTCTCCAGCGTCTTGAGCTTGGCCTTGTCGGAAAAGACGATTTCGCCCAGCACCTGCCGGTCAACCACACCGGATCTGACTGTGCCGGGAAACAGACGGCTGATCGGGCGCACCGCCGCTCCGCCCGGCTGCAGCAACCGATGGACAATGGCGTCGGCGCTGCATACTTTCGCGCCGAATTGCTTTAGCTGTCCTGCTACCGTGCTTTTCCCCATGCCGATGGAACCGGTCAGTCCGATAACTATCATGTCCTGCTCAACCATGATCGGTCATGATATGCTCCGCCAGATCGTCTGTGACCTGCGGGCGAATGCCAAACCATGCTTCAAATCCCGGCACTGCCTGATGCAGCAGCATTCCGAGCCCCCCCAGGACAGGATTGCCGCGCGCACGCGCCAAATCGAGCAGTGCGGTGATGGCCCCGGCATAAGAGATATCGACGACCAGCGCGGTGTTAGGCAACTGCCCAAGCTCAATGTCGAACGGCTGGCTACCGACCGTGCTGACACTCGTGGCATTGACCAGTATGTCGGCATCCCTCAGTGTATTTGCACGATTTTCCCAAGGCTGTGAGGTGATCTTGCCATTGAAATGCGTTACCAGTTCCCTGGCTCGCTCCGGGGTGCGGTTGGTAATAGTAACATCAGTGAAACCCTCCTTGAGAAGCGCCTGACAGACAGCGCGGGCAGCGCCACCGGCACCCAGTATTACGCCTCTTTTCTTCCGGGCGGGCAGATGCGGACGAACGAGCTTTGTGAACCCAAATACATCGGTGTTACTGCCGCGCAAACTGCCGTCGGGACCAACGACAATGGTATTGACGGCACCAATCACCTGCGCCTCCGGATCGATTTTGTCCAGAAACTTCATGACTGTTTCCTTGTGCGGTACGGTAACATTGGCCCCACGCAGGCCCAGCGCCGGAAGCGCCCTTATTGCCCGCTCCAGGTTTTCGGGTTTGACCGGCAGGGGAACATATACTCCGTTGAGGCCGTAGAACTTAAGCCAGTAATTATGCAGCGTTGGAGACAGGCTGTGGGCTACCGGCATGCCGATGATCCCTGCCACTTTCGCTTCCCCGTTAATCATGATGTTCGCCTCTCCCTAGTTTGTCCTGGTGTTTCTTGAGATACTGCATGATGGTCGCAGCGGTTTCCTCCACCGACCGCTTGGTGACGTCAATCACCGGCCACCGGTATTTATTAAACAATTTACGCGACTGTGCAATCTCCTGCTGCATATGGTCGATATCAACATAGTTGGTATCCTGTTCCTGCTTGAGCGACTGCAGCCGCGTCCTGCGTATCTGCTGCAGGCGATCGGCATCGATGGTCAGCCCGATGATCAGCGGTCGCTTTAGCGTCTCCAGGCTGGGCGGCAGCGGGCAGCCAAGCACAAAGGGAATATTCGCCGCCTTTACCCCTTTATATGCCAGATAGATGCAGGTCGGTGACTTGGAAGTGCGCGATACGCCGACTAGTACGATATCCGCCTCCTCCAGATCCCAGTGTGCCTGTCCGTCATCATGCGCCAGCGCGAAGGAGATAGCATCAACACGGGTAAAATACTCCTCATCCATAGCATGCTGCCTGCCTGGCTGTGCATGCGTCTCCAGATTCAGGTACGAGGATAATTCTGCCACTACTGTCGAGAGCACGGCGATGCAGGGAACCCCCTGTTTGGCGCACTCGCGCTTAAGCATGTCGCGCAGGCTATTATCGACCAGTGTATAAATGACTGCACCCGGATTTTCCCGAATTGCCGCAATGACTTTTTCCATCTGTGGCCTGGTGCGCACCAAGGTCCAATTGAACTCCTCCGGCTCCGCCTCATCGAACTGCGCCAACGCCGCGCGTGCTACACTGCTGACCGTCTCGCCAGTCGAGTCTGATACCAAATGCAGGTTGAACTTCTTCATGACTCTGTGGATAACCTCTGTGTGAAATTTCCCCTACCCGAGGCCCTGCCCGTTATCCCCCATTCGGCTTTCTCATGCCGACCGCTTATCCACATGTGCACAAGTATTATGCGCCAATATGAAACGGGCGAACCGTTACCTCTATACCCGCTTTTCACATCTGTTAATCACTGGTTCTTCCCAAGAATAATCATTGTCTTAACGATATATTCCTTTTTTATCCAGCAGAAAGGCATTACATCATTTCCTGTCCATAATTTCGTGAATGGAATTTCATCCTGATGTTTCAGTCATCCAACTACTATTACCTCCTATTTATATCCTTTTTATATGAATAGTATGTCTAAAAATCTCCTGTCCGTCCTCAGACAAGAAAATGGGGAAGGAATACCGTTCTGGTTCATGCGTCAGGCCGGACGGTATCTTCCTGAATACCGGGATCTGCGAAGCAGGACGAAAAGCTTTCTCGATTTTTGTTACTCACCCGCCATGGCATCGGAAGCAACGCTACAACCCGTGCGACGCTTTGGTATGGATGGAGCGATTATTTTCTCCGACATACTGGTGGTACCGCATGCGCTGGGGGTTGAGGTGCGTTTCGAAGAAGGCAAAGGTCCTGTACTGGGAGCAGTCCGATCACTTCCGGAACTGGACAGGCTAGGCTTGGGGCATATGAAGGAAAGACTTTCTCCGGTTTATGAAGCGTTGCGGATGACCAGACGGGCACTGCCGGCGGAAACGGCGCTGATTGGTTTTTGCGGCTCTCCATGGACACTGGCCTGTTATGTAGTTGAAGGTGGTGGCAGCCGGGATTTTCAGGAAGTCCGAAGCATCGCTCTCCGGGATGAAGTATTCTTTTCGCGATTGATTGATATATTGGCGGATGCAGTGGCGGGACATGCGGTAGCGCAGATTGATGCCGGAGCCGAAGTCATTCAGCTATTCGACTCATGGGCTGGATGCTTGAGTGAGCCCCAGTTCGCGAAATGGGTCATCGTGCCGACGCGCAAGATTATTCAAAGTATCAAAAAAAAATATCCAACCGTTCCCATCATCGGTTTTCCACGCCAGGCTGGCAGCAAATTCGCTGACTATGTGAGTAAAACCGGAGTCGATGCGGTGAATATCGATAACTCCCTTTCGCTTGCCTGGGCAAAGAAAGAATTGCAGCCATTATGCGTACTGCAGGGGAATCTCGACCCGGTGGCGCTGGCGGATAACCAGGATGCGGCACTGGCGCAGGCAGCATATATAGTCGAACAATTAAGCGACAAACCTTTTGTGTTTAACCTCGGTCATGGTATTTTGCCGCACACGCCGATTGCGCATGTGCAGGCGCTGTGCGACTTTCTGAAGAGGCGGGAGAGATAATGAGCAGGACGGCAGTGGTATTGTTCAATCTCGGCGGGCCGGACAGCCTGGAAGCAGTGCACCCCTTCCTGTTCAATTTGTTTAACGATCCTGCGATTATATCCTTGCCGAAGCCGTTTCGGTTTCTGCTGGCAAAGCTGATTGCTTTTCTTCGCGCTGGCAAGGCACGCGCTATATATCAGCAGATCGGCGGCAAGTCGCCCATCCTTGACCAGACCCTGGCGCAGGCCGCGGCACTCGAGGAAAAACTGAAGGCGAAAGGCGAGTATAAAATATTTGTCTGCATGCGCCACTGGCACCCTATGAGCGACGTGGTGGTAAAGAAGGTAAAGGCTTTCGAACCGGAGCATGTCATCCTGCTGCCGCTCTACCCGCAATATTCCACCACCACCACCGGCTCTGCTTTCACTGACTGGGAAAAGGCCAGCGCACTGGCCGGATTGCGTGCACCAGTGACAAAAATCTGCTGTTATCCCGTCGAGCATACTTTTATTGCCGCCCATGCCAAGCTGGTGCGTGAGATGTATTGGAAGGCATCGGAGGAAGGTAAGCCACGCGTACTGTTCTCAGCGCATGGCCTGCCGGAGAAGGTGGTGTTAAGCGGTGATCCTTACCAGTGGCAGGTCGAGCGGACAGTTGATGCGGTTGTTGATATCCTCTCCATCGACGAGATGGATTATGTCACCTGTTACCAGAGCAAGGTCGGGCCGATGAGGTGGCTCAGTCCTTCCACCGAGGAGGAGATTATTGCAGCTGGAGAGGAGAAACGACCGGTGCTGGTGGTGCCGGTAACCTTTGTCTCCGAGCATTCGGAAACGCTGGTCGAGCTCGATATCGAATACCGTAGGCTGGCGGCAAAGCATAGCGTGCCCGGATACTGGCGGACACCGGCGCTTGGCATAGAACCATTGTTCATCGAAGCACTGGCTGGTCTGTGCCTGGGTATTGATCGTAAACAGCTGGTCCGCTCCTTCCAGGGAACGCGCTATTGCCCAGGAGCGTTTGATCAGTGCCCGTGCAGTGTGTGAGGCGAGAATGCTTGATGAACCGTATTACTGGCTGAAGGCGCTGCACATCATTGCCTTCATTTCCTGGATGGCCGGGATGCTTTACCTGCCGCGTCTGTTTGTTTACCACAGCAAGGTAATGCCGGGCAGCGAGGCCAGTGAACTGTTCAAGGTGATGGAGCTGAAACTGATGCGCCTCATCATCAACCCGGCGATGATCGCCACTTGGACCTTCGGCTTGTGGCTGGTCTTCAGTATCAATGCTTTTGATCCAGCTAATGGCCTGTGGCTGCATTACAAAGTGGCGCTGGTGCTGATAATGCAGGTGGTTCATGCCATGATGAGCCGCTACCGCAAGGCATTTGCCCGCAACGAACGTCCCAAATCCGAGCGCTATTTCCGTATCTTCAATGAAATACCGGCGGCATTGATGGTGCTTATCGTGCTGCTGGCGGTGCTGAAGCCTTTCTAAGAAACCGTTTGACGTATAATAGCTATTAGGCTAGATTTACCTTCTCTAGGGAAGATTTTGCCCCTGCCTCACCCTCTCCCATTATCTTTAAGACAAGCTTTCCCTCCATTTTACCCCCATTCATCTGACGTATAGTATCCCCATGAAACTCCAGGAACTTAAGCTCAAAACACCCGACGAATTGCTGCAACTGGCCGAAAGCAATGGTGTCGAGAACGCCAGCAACATGCTCAAGCAGGAGATGATTTTTGGCATCCTGAAAAAACAGGCGGAGAAAGGGGAGGCGATCACCGGCGAAGGTGTTATCGAAATCCTACAGGACGGTTTCGGTTTCCTGCGCTCGCCCCTGGCTAATTATCTGGCCGGTCCTGACGATATCTATGTTTCACCCAGCCAGATTCGCCGCTTCGCGCTAAGAACCGGCGACACGGTGTCCGGCGAGATCCGTGCGCCGAAAGATGGCGAACGGTATTTCGCCCTGCTCAAGGTCAACACCATCAATTACGACGAGCCGGAAGCGGTGCGTCACCGCATCAATTTCGACAATCTGGTGCCACTCTACCCTGAACGCCGCATTAAGCTGGAAATTGAACCGGCAGGGTCGGTGAAGGTCGAAGCCGCCGCGGGCCATGTTACCGAAAAAGCGGAAAACCCCGCTGCCATGCCGACAGCCCGCGAAATCCAGAAAGCTAAACTTCAGGCGCCGCAGCCGCGCGAAACCCAGCAAAGCAAAGACCTGTCGATGCGCGTCGCTGATATCGTGGCGCCCCTGGGCTTCGGCCAGCGCGCCCTGATCACCGCCCAGCCGCGCACGGGTAAAACGGTGTTTCTGCAGAATATCGCCCATTCCATTACCGCCAACCATCCCGATGCGTTCCTGATCGTGCTTTTGATCGACGAGCGTCCCGAGGAAGTGACGGACATGCAGCGCACGGTTAAAGGCGAAGTTGTTTCCTCCACCTTCGACGAACCGGCGACGCGTCACGTACAGCTGGCTGAAATGGTGATTGAAAAAGCTAAGAAGCTGGTCGAGCACAAGAAGGACGTGGTGATCCTGCTCGACTCGATTACGCGCCTGGCGCGAGCCTACAATACCGTCGTCCCGTCCTCGGGCAAGGTGTTGACCGGCGGCGTTGATGCCAATGCGCTGCAGCGCCCCAAGCGCTTCTTCGGCGCGGCGCGCAACATCGAGCATGGCGGATCGCTCACCATCATCGCCACTGCGCTGATCGATACCGGCAGCCGCATGGACGAGGTGATCTTCGAGGAGTTCAAGGGCACTGGCAACTCGGAAATCATCCTTGACCGCAAGATCGCCGACAAGCGCGTCTTCCCAGCCATCGACATCACCAAGTCGGGCACCCGCAAGGAGGACCTGCTGGTCGACAAGGCAACGCTTACCAAGATGTGGGTCATGCGCAAGATCCTGGCCCCCATGGGTGCGCAGGACGGTATCGAGTTCCTGCTCGAAAAACTGGGCGAGACCAAAACCAACGCCGAATTCTTCGATAAGATGAACAAGGCGTAAGCCACGGCTAAACCTTGCTTTCCGATTATTCTGCCTTATAGTGCCTTGAAGGGAGTGTAAGCAATATAAGCTTGTGCTTGAATCTTATTTATTTTCAAAAGGGTTTAGAATGGCTGCTCGCAAAAAAATCGCCTTGGTCGGCGCCGGCATGATCGGTGGCACACTGGCCCATCTGTGTGAGCTCAAAAATCTGGGCGACGTGGTGTTGTTCGATATCGCGGAGGGATTGCCGCAGGGCAAGGCGCTTGATATCTCCCAGAGCTCCGCGGTCGACGGGGCGGACGTGCACTTAAAAGGCACCAACGATTACAAGGATATTGAAGGCGCCGACTTGGTAATTGTCACCGCCGGGGTACCGAGAAAGCCCGGCATGAGCCGTGATGACCTCGTGGGCATCAACACCGGCATCATCAAGACGGTGGCCGAGAATATCAAGAAATACTGTCCGAAAGCCTTCGTCATCGTCATCACCAATCCGCTCGACGCCATGGTCTGGGTCATGAGGGAGGTTTCCGGCCTGCCGCATAGCCATGTGGTTGGCATGGCAGGCGTGCTTGATTCCTCGCGCTTTGCCTATTTCCTGTCGGAAGCGCTGCAGGTGTCGATCTCCGATATCAATGCCTTCGTGCTGGGTGGCCATGGCGACACCATGGTGCCGATCGTCGATTACACGACTGTCGCCGGCATTCCCCTGCCCGACTTTGTCAAAATGGGTTGGATCACGCAGGAAGCGCTCGATAAGATTGTCCAGCGCACGCGCGATGGCGGCGCCGAAATCGTCGGGCTCCTCAAGACCGGCTCGGCATTTTACGCTCCTGCCGCCAGTGCTATCCGTATGGCAGAAGCCTATTTATACGATAAAAAACGTATCCTTCCCTGTGCCGCTCACCTGTCCGGCCAGTATGGTGTGAAGGATCTCTATGTCGGTGTGCCGGCGGTGATCGGGGCGAAGGGCGTGGAAAAAATTGTTGAAATCCGCCTGAATCCAGAGCAAAAAGCCATGTTCGACAAGTCCGTGGCCGCGGTCAAGGGCTTGTGCGATGGAATAAAACTGTAGTGGTTAGTGATCAGTGGTCGAGGTAAATATTTCTTCCTGGCCACCGGCCACCGGCCACTGACCACTTAGGAGCGCCCATGAACATCCATGAATACCAGGCCAAGCAGGTGCTGGCGAAATACAAGGTTCCTGTCCCGCAGGGGCAGGTGGCCTATACACCGGCAGAGGCGGTGACGGCCGCGCAGGGGCTGGGCGGAAAACTCTGGGTGGTCAAGGCGCAGATCCATGCCGGCGGCCGCGGCAAGGCCGGCGGCGTCAAGCTCGCCAAGTCGCTCGATGAAGTCGAGTCGCTGGCCAAGAACATGATCGGCATGACCCTGGTTACGCACCAGACCGGGCCGGAAGGCAAGCTCGTCAAGCGCGTCTATGTCGAGTCCGGCACCAGCATCAAGAAAGAGCTCTATATGAGCCTGGTGGTCGACCGCGCCACCTCGCGCGTCACCTTCATGGCCTCCTCCGAAGGCGGCATCGATATCGAGGAAGTGGCGGCGCATCATCCCGAAAAAATCATCAAACTGTCGGTCGACCCGGCGGCGGGTATGCAGCCCTTCCATTCCCGGAAACTCGCTTTCGGCCTCGGCCTGCCCAAGGAGCTGCATGGCAAGCTCGACCATTTCGTCAACGCGTTGTATAAGGCATTCTGTGATACCGACGCCTCGCAGCTCGAGATCAACCCGCTGGTCATTACTGGCGATGGGGACCTGCTGGCGCTCGACGCCAAGTTCAATTTCGACGAGAACGCGCTGTTCCGCCACCCCGACATCCATGAGCTGCGCGATCCCGATGAGGAGGATCCGCTCGAGCAGAAGGCCGCCAAGTTCGGCCTCTCCTACGTCAAAATGGACGGCAATATCGGCTGCATGGTCAACGGCGCCGGCCTCGCCATGGCGACGATGGATATCATCAAATTATACGGCGGCACACCTGCCAACTTCCTCGATGTCGGCGGCGGCGCCAACCGCGAGAAGGTCGGCGAAGCCTTCAAGCTGATCCTGTCCGATCCCAATGTCGAAGGCATCCTTGTCAACATCTTCGGTGGCATCATGCGCTGCGACATCATCGCCGAGGGCATCATCACCGCCGCCCGCGAAGTGAACCTGCACGTGCCGCTGGTGGTGCGGCTTGAGGGCACCAATGTCGAGCTCGGCAAGAAAATGCTTGCCTCGTCGGGCCTGACCATCCTGCCGGCCGATAACCTCGCCGACGCAGCGGAGAAGATTGTTCAAGCGGTAAAAAGAAAGGCTGCCTGATGTCCATCTTAGTCAACAAAAACACCAAAGTTATTTGCCAGGGCATCACCGGGCGTGAGGGGACGTATCATTCCGAGCAGGCGGTGGCCTACGGCACGCAGATGGTCGGCGGCGTGACGCCGGGCAAGGGCGGCACGACGCATATCGACCTGCCGGTGTTCGACACGGTGGAGGAGGCGGTGAAAAAGACCGGCGCCAATGCCTCGGTGATTTACGTGCCGCCGAAATTCGCCGCCGACGCGATTCTCGAAGCGATCGACGCCAAATTAGAATTGGTCATCTGCATCACCGAGGGCATTCCCGTGCTCGACATGGTGAAGGTGAAGCGCGCGCTGTCCGGCACCAAAACGCGCCTGGTCGGTCCCAACTGCCCGGGCGTCATCACCCCCGGCGAATGCAAGATCGGCATCATGCCCGGCCATATCCACAAGAAAGGCAAGATCGGCATTGTTTCGCGCTCCGGCACGCTGACCTACGAGGCGGTGGCGCAGACCACCGCCGAAGGGCTTGGCCAATCCACCTGCGTCGGCATCGGCGGCGATCCGGTCAACGGCACCAATTTCATCGATTGCCTCGAGCTGTTCCTGGCCGATAATGAAACGCAGGCCATCGTCATGATCGGCGAGATCGGCGGCAGCGCCGAGGAGGAAGCGGCGGATTTCCTGAAAAAGAGCAAGATCAAGAAGCCGGTCGTCGGCTTCATCGCCGGCCGCACCGCCCCGCCGGGGCGGCGCATGGGTCATGCCGGGGCCATCGTCTCCGGTGGTTCCGGCGGCGCCGAAGACAAGATCGAGGCCATGAAATCGGCCGGCATCGTTGTCTCCGACTCCCCCGCCGCCATCGGCACTACCATGTCACAACTGCTCAAGAAGAAGGCGGCGTAGATACTCCATGGTTCGGGATGCTTTTGGACCTCAAAAAAGGAAGAAAAGGGGCCAGGAAATCCTCCGCCAAGAGAGGTTGGAACGTTATGTTTCAGATAATAAGGAAAAACATGCAGCTTGCCGTGATCAAATTGCCAGCGACCTTATCGGTTTGTTGTATAGAGTGGCGTCAGACAAGGTTAAAATTGGAGGTATAGATTATCTAATCTTTGAAGACGAATCAGGCATGGGCCATATGAACCACTTAAAGGAGTTGGGCTTTTTGCCCAGACGATTGAAACAGGTGCATATTAGCGATAAAAATATCATCGGCCCATATGATCAAATGGACATAATAGCAGAAGCTCGTCCATTTCTCGAAGCTTGCTATGAATATGCCCGCACCAGACCAAATGTTTCTAAAGGATTTAAAGAACGTGCTGAAAACATTGGATATTGATATATTTGAATTACAACAACATCGACGCAAGCGTTAACCCATGCCCCACCCTTCCGAACCCACCACCCCGTTTTTCATCGGCAACTCGACCTTTATCGAGGAGTTGTACGAGCGCTACTTGAACAACCCGCAGAGCGTCGATGAAAGCTGGCGTGGCTTTTTCCGCGACGCCACCAACGGCGCAGCCGCCGCGCAGCGGGGCGCGTCATGGGCGGCGGTGAAGAGCAGGGTGATTGGAGTAAAAGAAGAGGCTTCAGGCTCCGGGCTCCAGGCTCTGGGGAAAGATAAAAAAACCCCGAAGCCCGAAGCCCAGAGCCTAACCCCCGATATGGAGGCTTTCGCGCACGATTCCATCCGCGCCATCATGCTGATTCGCGCCTACCGTGTGCGCGGGCATCTGATGGCCAATCTCGACCCGCTGGGGCTTGAGCAGCGCGGCCACCATCCCGAGCTCGTTCCCGCGACATACGGCTTCACCGAGGCCGACATGGACCGCGAGATTTTCATCGACGGCTCGCTCGGCATCAAGAAGGCGACATTACGCGACATACTGACCATCCTGCAGACCACCTATTGCGGCAATATCGGCGTCGAGTTCATGCATATCCAGTATCCAGAGCAGAAGGACTGGATCCAGCGCCGCATCGAGAACGACCGTGGCAAACCGTTCTTCTCGCCGGAAGACAAGAAGGCGATCTGGGAGAAGCTGACCGAGGTCGAAGCGTTCGAGCAGTTCCTGCAGGTCAAGTATCCCGGCACCAAGCGCTTCTCGGCCCAGGGTGGCGACGCCATGGTGCCCGGCCTCGAGGCGGTGATCAACACGGCGGCGAAGCTCGGTGTCAAGGAAATCGTGCTCGGCATGCCGCACCGCGGCCGCATGAACGTGCTGACCACTACCATGGGCAAGCCCTATGCCGAGCTGCTCTCCATCTTTCACGGCAATCTCGATTTCCCGGAATGGGTCACTTCCTCCGGCGACGTGAAATACCATCTCGGCACTTCCTCTGACCGTGAAACGCCTTATGGTAAAATCCACCTCTCGCTGCTGTCGAACCCATCACATCTTGAGGCGGTAGATCCGGTGGTGGTCGGCAAAGTGCGCGCCAAGCTCGATATCTACGGCGACATCGAGGACAAAGGCAGCGTCATGGGCATCATGCTGCATGGCGACGCCGCCTTCGCCGGTCAGGGCGTGGTGCCGGAGACGCTCGCGCTCTCCGAGCTGCGCGGCTACCGCACCGGCGGCACGCTGCATCTCATCGTCAACAACCAGATCGGCTTTACGACGAGCCCGAAATATTCCCGCTTCACCCCCTACCCTACCGACGTGGCGAAATCCGTACAGGCGCCGATCTTCCACGTCAACGGCGACGATCCGGAAGCGGTGGCCTATGTCTGCAAGCTGGCCATGGAATTCCGCCAGCAGTTCAAGCGCGACGTGGTGGTGGATATTTTCTGCTACCGCAAATACGGGCATAACGAATCCGACGAGCCGATGTTCACCCAGCCGCTGATGTACCGCGAAATTGCCAAGAAACCGTTGCCGGCGGATATTTATTCGCGCCGGTTGGTCGAGGAAGGCGTGCTGACGCAGGAACAGGTCGACGCCAAATTCCAGGAGTTCAAAAGTTATTTTGAAAAACAGTACGAGGCGGCGAAGAGTTTCAAGCCCAACAAGGCGGACTGGCTGGAGGGGCAATGGGCCGGCTTCGAGAAGGCCAAGGGCGAACATGCCGAGGCCGATACTGGCGTCGATGTGAAGAAACTGAAGGAAATTGGCCTGGCGCTGGCGAAGGTGCCGGAGCGCATCAAGGTGAATTCCAAGATCCTGCGCCAACTCGACGCCAAGCGCCAGATGATGGAAAAAGGCGAAGGCATCGACTGGGCGACCGCCGAGGCGCTGGCCTTCGGCTCGCTGCTTACTGAAGGCAAGGGGGTGCGCCTGTCGGGCCAGGATTCGGGCCGCGGCACCTTCTCGCAGCGCCATTCGGTGCTGATCGATCAGGAGACGGAAGAGCGCTACGTGCCGCTGAATCATATTTCCGATAAGCAGAAGCCGTTCGAGGTGATCGATTCATCGCTGTCGGAGTTTGCTATCCTTGGCTTCGAGTATGGCTATTCGCTTGGCCAGCCTAATTACCTGACGCTGTGGGAGGCCCAGTTCGGCGATTTCGCCAACGGCGCGCAGGTCATCATCGACCAGTTCATCGCCTCGGGCGAGATCAAGTGGCTGCGCATGTCGGGCCTCGTCATGCTGCTGCCGCACGGTTACGAAGGCCAGGGGCCGGAGCATTCTTCGGCACGGCTTGAGCGTTTCCTGCAGCTCTGCGGCGAGGATAACATGCAGGTGGTCAACTGCACGACCCCGGCCAATTATTTTCATAGCTTACGCCGCCAGCTAGTGCGCAAGTTCAGGAAGCCCCTCATTGTCATGACGCCGAAATCGCTGCTGCGCCATAAGCTCGCAACTTCGACCCTTGCCGACATGGGCAAGGGTACGTCGTTCAGGCGCATCATCCCGGAAACGGAAAAACTGGCGAAGGACGAAAAAATCCGCCGCGTCGTGCTGACGTCCGGCAAGGTCTATTATGATCTGTTCGAAGCGCGCGCCGAGCGGAAGATCGACGATATCGCCATTATCCGGGTCGAGCAATACTACCCCTTCCCGGCGCGCGAGCTTAAGGCAGAGCTCAAGCGCTATAAGAACGCCGAGGTGGTGTGGTGCCAGGAGGAGCCGGAGAATATGGGCGCCTGGCGCTTCATCGGCCCGAAGATCGGCGACTTGCTCGCCGAGCTGGGCCGCAGGGACCTGCGCATTCGCTATGTCGGCCGTAATGAGGCCGCCTCCCCCGCCGCCGGCTACCTCAAAATCCATCAGAAAGAGCAGAAAGCGCTGGTGGATGAGGCACTTACCCTGCAGGCAGCGCGTCCGGCGAAGAAGGCCGCCAAAGGCTGATTTCACACAAATTTAACAATCGTAACCTGTCCTTTCTCTTATAATTTAGGGAAAGGATTAGTGATTATGATCAAGAAAATAGGCGCTATTGTTGAACGGGTTAGGGAAATTCCCAATACTCTGATGCAATTTAATAAATACATGAGCAAAAACTATAGAGCCTTGGCAAAGGAAGCGTCAGATTTTGAGAGAATTACGGCAAATCACCCCGATGAGAAGCTTGCAGGATTAGGCAAGGCGTTTGAACAAATGCTGGCGCACCCTCTGGCACGGAAATTTCGTCGCAACAGAATTTCTCTCTATCTGCAAAAATCAGAAAAAGTACAGATGCCCGAAATAATCTCCGCCGCCGGACAGCTTACTACAAGCCCCGGGGCACTGGGTATAAAAGCAATCATTGTTCCCGAAACGCTTGTAAATCTTCTATCACTGGAAGAACTTAAAGCGTCTTTAGGGCATGAGATCGGCCATCACTTGCGGCTGGATTGCCATCCGCGCCGGGGAGTCTTCGCCATCCCTCAGTTTAGAATAACTCAAGATTCCGAGCAATTAGCCGATCAGATAGGAGTTATATTGTCGGAGAATCCGGAAGCCGCCAAGACAATGCTGGAAAAAATCGCGAGTTATCAGAGAGAGGGAGTTGAACGATTAAAGAACGCAGCTTTTTCAAAAATACCCGATAGTAGAGCGGGGAATATAGCCAAAAAGCTAATAAATAAGGTAACTCATTATACGAATGATACTACTTCGCGAGCGTATCCAAGTTTAAATCAGCGAAAGAAAGCAATTGGTGAGATGGCGGAGCGAATGGCTACGCCGGAGGGGCGTAGTTTTATCGAAAGGGAGGTGGAGCGCAAATTAGAGGAACAGCACCGTAAACTCTTCCCCCACCTTTATCAGCGTGATATCGGCAATACGCGCTAAACTTCCCATCGATTACTTATCCGGCTTGTGCAACGCTTAGCGTATGAAAAAGCGCGACTACGATACTATGTATGACGAAACCACCGGCGGTACGGAAACCCATGTGGCGACCGACACCAAGATGCGGCTGGCCGGCAAGCGCAGCAACCACGCGCATGTGGAAGGTTTCGCCTCGGCCTCGGGCGTGCGGCCCGAAACGGCCGAAAGCGGAGGAAGGATTCGTCACCCGGAAACGAAAGATGCCTCCCGCCCCGATGCCGGGGCGCGTTCCGTCGAAGAGGAAAACGCCGGCCTGGCCGAATAAGGGCGTAAAGTTTTGCACTGATACGGGGCCTGCGCTACAACCTCTTCCATGCGCAGGAAGAAAACCACATGGAAGCGACGGCTGTTTTACCTCCTTGCCGCGGTTATCCTTCTTCCCTATGCGCTGACTCCGCTCTATCGTTTCGTCCCGCCGGTCTCGACCTTGATGCTGGCCGACTGGCTGACACTGACGCGGGTGGATCGAAGCTGGGTATCGCTGGAACATATCTCGCCGCAGCTCATGGCGGCAGTGGTGGTAGCGGAGGACAGCGCCTTCTGCGATCATTGGGGCTTCGATTTCACCCAGATGGAGAAATCTCTCGAAACCGCGTATGAAAAAGGCCGGGCGCCGCGCGGCGCCTCGACCATCACCATGCAGACCGCCAAGAACCTCTTCCTGTGGAGCGGGCGCTTCTGGCTGCGCAAATTCCTGGAAGCGCCGCTGACGCTGTGGATCGAGTTGTGGTGGCCCAAGCGGCGTATCCTGGAGGTATATCTGAATGTTGCCGAATGGGGCGACGGTATCTATGGCGCCCAGGCCGCCGCGCGCCGTCATTTCGGGGTGGATGCTCGGCAGCTCACCCGCCGGCAGGCGGCGCTGCTGGCGGCCTCGCTACCCAATCCGCACCGTCGCCATGCGGGTCGCCCCGGTGCCGGCCAGCTGCTGGTCGCCTCGCATATCGAGCGGCGCATGGCAGCCGGTGCGGCGAATCTCTCCTGCCTGCGGAAGTGAGCAAATGCTGCAATGCAACCTGCAGCAGGCAGTTTTTAATGGATTTTATCTGGGAATCGCGCTAATTCTTGCTGCCTCATATCTCATAATAAAAATTCCCAAGGAGCAGGCATGGCTGGTGAAATTGTGGTTCCCTCGCTGGGTGAATCGGTAACCGAGGCGACGGTTGCCAAATGGTTCAAGCAGGTCGGCGATGCGGTGGCGCAGGACGAGCCGCTGCTTGAGCTGGAAACGGATAAGGTGACGCTCGAAGTCAATGCTCCGGCAGGCGGAAAGCTAAAGGAAATCAAGATCGGTGAAGGTAAGACCGTGGAAGTCGGCGCACTGCTAGGCCTGATCGAAGTCGGTGCCGCCGGAGCCAAATCAGCGCCTGCGGCCATGTCGAGCCCGGTCGCTGCCGTGGTCGGCAAGGCCGAGGCACAGTTGCACAAGCCGGCTATCCCGCACCCGCCCACGGCGCCGAAACCCACCTCCACGCCACAGAACCCGCCGGCGGTGCGCAAGCTGCTTGAGGAGACCGGCATTCCTGCTTCTTCCCTCCAAGGCAGCGGCAAAGACGGGCGGATTACCAAAGGTGATGTGATTGCTGCGCAATCACAAGGTACAAGGCACGAGGCACAAGGCACGAGCGGTCCAAAGGAAGAGCGCGTCAAGATGTCGAAGCTGCGCCAGGTCATCGCCCGCCGCCTCAAGGAGTCGCAGAACACCGCCGCCATCCTCACTACTTTCAACGAGATCGACATGAGCAACGTCATGGCGCTCAGGAGCGAATACAAGGAGGCATTCGAGAAAAAGCATGGTGTCAGGCTCGGCTTCATGGGCTTTTTCATCAAGGCGGCGGTCAATGCGCTGAAGGAAGTGCCCGCGGTCAATGCCCAGATCGACGGCGATGAGATCATCTACAAGAATTACTATGACATTGGCGTGGCGGTCGGTACCGAGCAGGGGTTGGTGGTGCCGGTGGTGCGTGGCTGCGACCAGTTGTCGCTGGCCGAGATCGAGAAGGAAATCGGCCGGCTGGCCGGTAAGGCGCGGGACGGGGCGCTGGCCATGGACGATCTGACAGGCGGCACCTTCACCATCTCGAACGGCGGCGTCTACGGCTCGCTGATGTCCACCCCGATCATTAACCCGCCGCAGTCGGGCATTCTCGGCATGCACAAGACCGAAGAGCGCCCCGTTGCCATCAAAGGCCAGGTGGTGATCCGCCCGATGATGTATGTGGCGCTCTCCTATGACCACCGCATCATTGACGGCAAGGAATCGGTGACCTTCCTGGTGCGCATCAAGGAAGCCATGGAAGACCCGCGGAGACTGCTGCTGGGGCTGTAATGTCCTTCAGGCCACCCACCCTCATGCCCCCGCCGTTGCCTGATGATGGGCTGCAGGCGGGTATCTTAATCGCAGAACAGGTCATTGATGACGGGTTGTGTCGCCGCCTGTGCGAGTATATGGACAGGGAATACCGTAAGAATCCCGGCGTCAGTAACGAACAGCGGACGGCTTTTATTGCACCGATTGATAGGGTCATGCGTTCGACCCTGGTTGAAGTGATGTGCCGTATCTCTACCGATTATATCGTGCCGCATTTCGAAGCCGATATTGAATGGTGGGAGCTGCCGCAGCTGCTCAGGTACGAGAAGGGCGGCAGGTATGATGCTCATTCCGATGCGGAAAATATCAGCAAGGACCCGAACAAGCCGGGCTGGGTCAAGGTGCATGACCGTGATATCAGTATCCTTGCCTATCTGAATGAGGATTTCACCGGCGGCCTGCTTTCCTTCCCTGATCATCAGCGAAAGATCGCACCGAGAACTGGCCTGCTCGTCGCCTTTCCATCGCATCATGGCTATCGTCATGCGGCGGAGCCGACGATGAGCGGCGTACGCTACGTCATGGTCAGCTGGGCGGCGGTCAGGGGTAGCCCGCGCGTCCGGGCCAAAGCTCCCCAAGGCCATATTTTTATGGATTCTCCGCGCTGACTCCCGCGGAGCACCGGTTGTTGCGGATAGGCAATCCCATTTTTTAGCCAAGGCCGATAAATTTACTGGGATATCGCCCCTTTTGCGGCTACCATACCTGCCCCTGAACATAAATAAAGAAAGGCATTATGACGGATACGTTCGATCTGGTTGTCATCGGGGGCGGCCCCGGTGGCTATGTTGCAGCCATCCGGGCCGCTCAGCTGGGCATGAAGACCGCCTGCGTGGAAATGCGCGGCAGCCTCGGGGGCACCTGCCTTAATGTGGGCTGCATCCCCTCGAAAGCGCTGCTCGATTCCTCCGAGAAATACGAAGAGGCCCGGGAACATTTCGCAGCGCATGGCATCAAGGCCAAGGTGGAGCTGGATCTGGCCACCATGATGGGGCGGAAGGACAAGGCGGTTTCCGACCTGACCAAAGGCATCGAGGGCCTGTTCAAGAAGAACAAGATTACCTACGTCAAGGGGAAGGGCAGCATTCCACGTGCAGGCGAGGTGCAGATTGATGGCAAGGAGACGCTGAAAACAAAAAATATTCTTATTGCGACCGGCTCTGACATCATGCCGCTGCCGGGCGTGGCGATCGACGAGAAGAAAATTGTCTCCTCGACTGGCGCGCTGGAGTTGAAGGAGGTCCCGAACCACCTGGTAGTGGTCGGCGGCGGCGTCATCGGGCTGGAGTTGGGGTCGGTGTGGCGGCGGCTCGGCGCGAAAGTGACAGTGGTGGAATTCCTGGAGCGCATCGGCGGACCGCTGGACGCGGAAGTCGCCAAGCAGTTCCAGCGCATCCTCGAAAAACAAGGAATGGCGTTTCGCTTAGGCACCAAGGTGACCGGCGCCGAAATGAAGGGCAAGAACGTGTCGCTCACGCTGGAGCCGGCTAAGGGCGGCAGCAAGGAGAATGTAAGCGCCGATGTGGTGCTGGTGTCGATCGGCCGCCGCCCCTATACGGAAGGACTCGGCCTCGACAAGGTCGGCATCAAGTTGGATGAGCGCGGCCGCGTGCCCGTCGATAAGCATTTTCAGACCGGCGTGAAAGGGATTTATGCCATCGGCGACGTCATCGCCGGGCCGATGCTCGCGCACAAGGCCGAGGACGAAGGCGTGGCGGTGGCCGAGATTTTGGCCGGACAGGCGGGGCATGTCTATTACGACGGGATCCCCAGTGTCATCTATACCTGGCCGGAAGTGGCGTCGGTCGGAAAAACCGAAGAGGAGATCAAGGCGGCCGGCATCAACTACAAGGCCGGGAAATTCCCCTTCATGGCCAACAGCCGTGGCCGCGCCGTCGGGCAGACGGATGGCTTCGTCAAAATCCTGGCCGATGCGAAGACCGACCGGATTCTTGGCGTGCATATCATCGGACCTGATGCCGGCACGCTAATCGCCGAAGCGGCGCTGGCGATGGAATACGGCGCGTCGTCGGAAGACGTGGCCCGCACCTGCCACGCCCACCCTACCCTGAACGAGGCGGTCAAGGAAGCCGCCCTCGCGGTGCTCGGCCGGGCGATTCATATCTAGTCTTCACTTTGGGAGTAACCCTAAAAATACACTGAATAGTCTAGGGATTTTCGTATTATATTGAGAATATATGGATTTTGTTCCATACCACTTGCAAATTTATGACGGATGGCTATAATGAATTATCTCTGGAAATCTGTAAGGATATGAGGATGCAAACGCCTGTAAAATCGATTGTCCGCGCGCAAGCCATTGCCCTGCCGGTGCCCCTGTCGCCGGCTGACGGGCTAAGGCGTTATCTGCAGGAGATCGCCAAATTCCCGATGCTGCAGCCGAAGGAGGAGATCGAACTCTCCCGCCGTTGGCGCGATCATGGCGATATCGCGGCGGCGCACCGGCTGGTCACCAGCCATCTACGGTTGGTTGCCAAGATTGCCTTTAAATACCGCGGGTACGGCTTGCCGGTGAGTGACCTGATCGCCGAAGGCAATATAGGTATGATGCAGGCGGTGAAGCGTTTCGATCCGGATAAGGGCTTTCGACTTTCCACCTACGCTATCTGGTGGATCAAGGCGGCCATCCAGGAATATATCCTGCGCTCCTGGTCGATGGTGAAAATCGGCTCGAGCGCCGCGCAGAAGCGCCTGTTTTTCAACCTGCGCAAGCTCAAGGCAAAAATTGGCGCAGTAAGTGAACGCGGGTTGACTGACGAACAGGCGCAGGACATTGCGCGTATTCTCGAGGTCAGCCAGGATGAAGTGATCAGCATGGATCAGCGCATGTCCGGGCATGATGTCTATCTCAACAGCACCATCTCCGCCGACGGCGAGAGCGAGAAGATCGACTTCCTTGCCGAGCCGGGTGACGATCAGGAGACCGTACTGGCCGATCGCCAGGAGATGTCCGGCAAGCGTACCCTGCTGCAGAAGGCGATGCTGACTCTGAACGACCGCGAGCGCGATATTCTGGAGCGCCGCCGTCTCAAGGATGAACCGGATACGCTCGAAGATTTGAGCCGCGATTACAGCATCTCCCGCGAGCGTGTGCGCCAGATCGAAGTCAGGGCATTCGAAAAACTCCAGAAAGAGATGACTTCGGCCGCTTCATGAATAGATGAGGCATGTTCTCCGCATTGAAGCGCCTGCTCTCCTCTGATCCTGCGCCGCATAAGGTGCACGACGCGTACCGGCTGCTGGTTACGCAGGCGCGCCGACCGGTCTTTTACCGCGAGTGGGACGTCAAGGATACGATTGATGGCCGCTTCGACATCATTGTGCTGCACCTTTTCCTGATCATTTCCCGCTTGGAAAAAGAGGCTGGACACCCGCAGGTCCCGCTCTTCATCCGCGCCCTGACCGAAATCTTCTTCGCCGATATGGACCGCTCTCTGCGCGAGATGGGAGTAGGCGATACTGGTGTTGGGGCGCGTGTCAAAAAGATGGCGCAGGCCTTTTACGGGCGTTTCGCGGCTTACCGTGACGATGCCTCACTGACGCAGGCCCTGCAGCGCAACGTCTATCGGGAAAGGCCGGTAGCGCCGGAAAAGCTGGAGGCGCTGGCCGGCTATGTGCGAAAGAGCCATCAGGCGCTGGCAACGCAGCCGGCGGATGCCATCATTCACGGTAAAATTATTTTCCTAAGCTAGCTCGGTTTCCGGCTCGGCTTTTATCGCGTCGTTCCTCAGGCTGCTCGCCGCATAGGCGCTCAGGCCCTGCACGATGTTGCTGGCCGAAGCGCGGGGTGCTGGCGAGGGTCTTTGCGCCGATGGAATGGCGGGCTCTTGCGGAAGCGGCGCGGCCTCTTTTATGTCCGTGCGCGGCTCGGGCGATTCGCTGGATGTTTCCGGACGATCGATCGCCCTGCTCAGCGCCTCTGCCGGTGCCGCGGTTTTTTCCTGCTGCAGGATGCGGCCGAACACGCCGGCCGGCGGCGGCGGCGGCTTATGCGCGTTGCTCGGCTTGTATTTGACGTTGCTGAAGCTGATCAGCTTTTCATATTCAAGCAGCAGACCGGTGATCGGCACGCCCTGGCTGATCAGCTGCGCGATAAAGGTGGCAGGCGCTGCCGGCGCGATATTGGCGGGGTCTCCCTGGGCAAGCGCGAAAGTGACGTTAGTGCCGGTCAGCACTATTGGCGCTGATTCACCTTGCGGTTTGGCGCTGCCGCCGTTGCCGCGACTATTATTATGGACTTGCGCATTGGAAACCGGGGGCGCTACATTGTCGACCGGCACGTGCAGGATCGTTGCGCCGGGAAGCATGGTGTTGACGATCGGCGTCTGAACGGGGTTGACCGGAACGATGCTGCCTGCAATGGGTATCATGGCCTGCCACTCTACATGAGCCTATTTTATATAGGATGCTACAAATATTAACAAAAGTCAAGAAATTACAAGGGCTAAGCTAAAACACCGGTAAAAAGTCATACAACGCATTTGCGGCACCGTTGGCCGGATAACCATAGGTATTTATGAGAAAAAATCTACTATTCTTAACTATTGCTCTGGTTCTGGTGACTAGCATCATGCTGTTTTCCACTAAGGACCACACCGGTCAGGAAGCCGCCATCGAGCAGACCGATCAGGGCCAGGGAGAGCCGCAGATCGGCGGCGATTTTATCCTGACTGATCAGGCAGGAAACACAGTGAGCGAAACGGATTTCCGCGGCCGGCTAATGCTGGTGTTTTTCGGCTTCACCCACTGCCCGGACATCTGTCCGGTGTCGGTAACCACCTTGTCGAAGGTGATGGAGCAGCTCGGAAGCGATGCCGATCAGGTGGCGCCCGTCTTCATTACGGTCGACCCGGCACGCGATACGCCGCCGGTGATGGCGGAGTACCTGGCGAACTTCGACAAGCGCATGGTCGGCCTGACGGGTACGCCCGAGCAGATTGCTCAGGTTGCTGAAACGTACAAAGCTTATTACGCGTTGCGTGAAGCGCCGGTGTCGGATGCGCATGCCGAACATAAAGAACACAGGGAACATGGCGGACACGATGCGCACGAAGGACGTGAAGCTAACGCCGCGAAGAATTACATTGTTGACCATTCGGGTTATATCTATCTGATGGATAAGAACGGCAAGTTCATGCGGCTGTTTCCCTATAACACCGAGGCCGGCGAAATCACCCGCGCCGTGCAGTGCGCTCTGCGCGGGTAGCATGACAACGCTGCAGCAGAAAGTCGAACTGCACCGCCGGGGGTTGATGTTGATCCTGTCTTCTCCGTCCGGTGCCGGCAAGACCACCCTGTCCCGCCGCCTGTTCGAGATGTACAAGGACGCCCGTCCCGAGGAAGCGCTGGTGATGTCGGTGTCGGTGACGACCCGGCCGATGCGTCCGGGGGAAGTGCATGGCAGGGACTACTTTTTCGTCGACGATGCGGCTTATGAGCAGATGGTGAAAAGAGGCGAGCTGTTGGAGCATGCACGCGTGTTCGGTCATCAGTACGGCACGCCCGCCGCGTTTGTCCGTAACCATATCGGGAAGGGTACCGACGTGCTGTTCGATATCGACTGGCAAGGCACGCGTCAGCTGGCCGCAAAAAACCGCGATGACTTGGCGAGCATCTTCATCCTGCCGCCCTCGATGCAGGAGTTGGAGCGCCGCCTGAAGGCGCGGGCGCAGGATGCCGACGAGGTGGTGCGTAAGCGCATGCAAAAAGCCACCGATGAGATCAGCCACTGGCAGGAGTACGATTACGTGCTGATCAACCAGGACCTCGACCAGACCCTCGACAAGATCAACTCCATCCTGAAAGCCGAGCGTTTAAAGCGCGTGCGTCAGGAAGGGCTGGCAGGATTCGTGGATAGTCTCTGATATGTCTTCGCCAGCCGGCACAGCGTCTCCACGTCCAGCGCCTCGGCGCGTAATGTTCCATCAATTCCGGCTTTTGCCAGTAGCACATCTGCCGGAACAGGAAGTCCTTTCAGTGCCCCTCGCAGCATCTTGCGCCGCTGCCCAAACGCCTTGGCGAGGACGGTTTCCAGCGCCGCCTTATCGACATCGACCAGCGGTTTTTCGCGCGGCGTCAGCGTCACGACGGCGGAACTCACTTTCGGCGGCGGCGAGAAGGCGCCCGGCGGCAGCTCGAACTCATAGCGGCACTCGCATAGCCACTGGCAGAGCACGCTAAGCCGCCCGTAATCCTTGCCGCCCGGCGCCGCTACGATGCGCTCGGCTACTTCCTTCTGGAACATCAACGTCATGGAGTCAAACGCGCTTTTGCCATGCGTGTATACCGCCTCCAGCCAGCGAATCAGCATCATTGTCCCGGCGTTATAAGGCAGGTTGGCGACGATCATGCGCGGCGCGGGGACGGCGGCGACCAGATCCACCTCCAGCGCGTCGGCATGTATCACGGTTAACCGTCCGACCGTTGCCCCTTTCAATTGCTCCATGACGGGGAGGCAGCGCGCATCCTTTTCCACCACATGGACATGCTTCGCCCCGACCGCAAGCAGCGCGCGCGTCAGTCCGCCCGGTCCGGGCCCGATTTCAATGACGTTATACTGTGTCAAATCGCCGGCGCAGCGTGCGATGCGGGCGGTGATGTCCGGGTCGAGCAGGAAATGCTGTCCAAGCGACTTCTTGACGGACAGCCCATGCGCGGCGATGACCTGTTTGAGCGGAGGTAGTTCATCCATCTGTTTGAATTGGTTTTAAAAATGACTTAGCCTGCGCAGTATAAGGAATTATCCTCTCCTCTCCAGTGAAAAACAGGGAGCCATCATGGAACGAGCCGTACTGGTATTATGTGCGTTGCTCTTGAACCTGCTGCTGGCCGGGCCGCCGAAATGGTTCGAGGCGCTGGGGCTGGGGCGGTTGACGCGTTGGCCCGCCGTCCTGGTGCGCATGCTGGAGCGGCGGCTCAACCGTGAGCGGCGCAGTTCCGAGGAGCGTCGCCTGCGCGGCGCGCTGCTGGTCGGGATGGCCCTCGGCGGAGGGCTGCTAGTGGGTGCACTGCTTAACTGGCTGTTTCAGTATAATCTGCGTTTCATCGAGCTGCTGCTGGTGGCGCTGCTGCTGCCGGTGCGCCCGAGCTGGGATACGGCGGCGCAGATCCGATACGGGCTTTATACCGGAAATCCCTCCATGGCCCGCGCGGCGCTGGAGCACACTGTCTGGCGGCATCATGCGCTGCTCGACGAGCACGGGCTGGCGCGCGCCGGGATCGAGCTGCTGGCCGTGCATTTTGCGGAGAAGATTTTCGCCCCTGCCCTCGCTTATGTGCTGTTCGGCCTGCCCGGCTTGTTCATCAGTAAAGCGGTGTATGTGCTGCGCGAAACCCTGCCACGTACGGGCGATGAATTCGCACGAGCGACGCAGGCAGCCCATTACGCACTGCATTATATTCCCGCGCGCGTTGCCTGTGTGCTGTTCTTGGCGGCGGCCTTCTTCATGCCCTCGGTGAAAGCCGGCGAAGCGGTGCGGAAGCTATCACCTGCCATTAACCGGGCTGCGCCGCAGGAAATCGCGTTATTGTCAGCAGCTTCCGTATTGAAGCTGTCGCTTGGCGGCCCGACCTCGGCTTACGCACAGGCATGGATCGGCGACGGCACGCCGAAGCCCACCGCCTATGACGTCAAACGCGCGCTGCAGCTATTTGCCTTTCTTCACCTGCTGCTCCTGGTGCTGTTCGGGCTGTTTCTCTAGGGCGTGGCCGGGCCCGCACAAAAATTTCTCGCGGATATTGATGCTCGAGCGTTGGCCGACATCGTCCCAGTGTGCCTCCAGCCACGCTTCCGCCGCGTTCCGGCCGATATCCTTCAGGTACTGGAAAAAATCCCAGTCGGCATTGATTTTGCTGGAGGCATTCAGTTCATGCATCGCTTCCGGCGCGTAGATCAGGTGGATATGCATGTCCTTGTAGCGCTTCGAATCGAGCTGGCCTTCCTTCAGCAGCTTGGAGACGAAATCGATGGCGCGCATCTCGGCGACCAAACTGGAATTGAAGGTGATTTCATTGAGGCGGTCGATGATCTCATGCGCCGTCTTCGGCAGTTCCTCCCGGTGCAGCGGGTTGATCTGCACCAGCGCGACATCGCGCGACTCGCAGTGGTAAATCAGCGGCCAGATAGCCGGATTTCCCATATAGCCGCCATCCCAGTAATGCTCGCTTTCCACCTCGACCGCCTGGAAGATGAGGGGGATGCAGGTTGAGGCCAGAAGCACATCCGGAGTGACCTCATGGCACTGGAACACCCTCGCCTGACCGCTGGCGACATGGGTGGCGGTGATGAACAGCTTGATGACGCTACAAGCCTGGATGGCGCCGATATCGCATACATTCTCAATAATGTCCCGCATCGGGTTAATGTTGAGAGGGTTGAACTCATAGGGCGAGAACAGGCGGCTCATCAAATCGAACCAGCGGTAGGCCGGGGAAAAATCCATGTTCCAGCCCGAGACCATGCGCTGGAACGGCGTCTTGTGCAGCGGGCTGTAGGCGGCGGATTCGCTGACACGCTTCCAGAAATGCGCCAGGCTGTCGCGTGCACCCTCCCGCCCGCCTTTGACAAACCCATTGACCAGCATGGCGGCATTGACCGCGCCAGCCGAGGTACCGCTGATGCCCTCGATGACCAGTTTTTCCTCTTCCAGCAACCGGTCAAGTACGCCCCAGGTAAACGCCCCGTGCGAGCCGCCGCCCTGCAGGGCAAGGTTGATGGTTTTGGTCATAACCAGGGGCCAGAATTCAGGATTCGGGATTCAGGAAGTGCCGCTATCGCTGCCTTTCCACTGAATCCTGGATGCTGAATCTTGGTCCCTTTCATTGCGCCGTCCAGCCGCCGTCGATGGCGATGGTCGTGCCGGTCATCGTCGCTGCTGCCGGTGAGCACAGAAACACCGCCAGCCCGCCGATCTGCTCGGTGCTGGTGAAGCGCTTCATGGCCTGCTTCTCGCCCAGCATGTCCTTGACGGTTTCCTCGCGCGATTTGCCCTGCTGCGCCATGCGGTCGTCGATCTGCTTGTCGACCAGCGGTGTATGCACCCAACCGGGGCAGATGGCGTTGCAGGTGATATCGTAATCGCCGTTTTCGAGCGCAATCACCTTGGTCAGCCCCACCAGCCCGTGCTTGGCGGCGACATAGGCGCCCTTGTTGGCCGAGGCGACGAGCCCGTGTACCGAAGCGATGTTGATGATGCGGCCGTAATTGCGCTGTTTCATTCCCGGCAGCGCTGCGCGCGTGCTGTGGAAGGCGGCGGAGAGGTTGATGGCGATGATCTGGTCCCATTTCTCCACCGGGTAGCCGTCGATGGCGCCGGTGGACTGGATGCCCGCATTATTGACCAATATATCGGTGCGGCCGAATACGCGGTCGCACATTGTCACCATCTCGGCGATTTCCTTAGGCTTCGTCATATCGGCTGGCGAATAATCGGCCTGCACGCGATGCTGCTTCTGGATGTCATCCACCAAGCCTGATATCAGTGACTTCTCGCCGAAGCCGTTGAGTAGGATATTGCAGCCTTCCATCGCCAGGGCCTGCGCGATGGCAAGCCCGATGCCGCTGGTCGAGCCGGTGACAATAGCATTTTTGCCTTTAAGCATAGTTTCCTCCTTATACCGGCCGCTTATAGCAGATTTCCTCCTAAGGAGGCAATTATACCCTGAAGGAGACGGTTACTTTAAGTCCGGGCTGGTTGTCGGCTAAGGTAATACTGGCCCGGTGGATATCGGCGATGGCAGCGACCAGCGACAGCCCGAGGCCATTACCTTTGGTATGGCGGCTCTGCTCAAGGCGAAAGAATTTCTCGAATACCTTGCCGCGGTATTCCTCCGGGATGCCAGGTCCGCTGTCGGCGATGACGATATCGGTCTGCTTCCACGAGACATGGCTGTCAATGTGGATGCTGCCGCCGGGCGGGGTGAATTTCAACGCATTGTCGATCAGATTGGCGAAAGCCTGGGTCAGCAGGTTCTTTTCGCCCTCGACCGTTACCGGGGAAGCAATGGCATTTACCAGCGCGATATTTTTCTGTGCAGCGTAAGGCTCATAGAATTCCACCAGGTTGCCAATTATGCGCTGCAGGTCGCATGGTTCGAAGCGGCGGAATCCCGTATTGGCTTCGAGCTCGGAAATATTGAGGATGGAATTGAAGGTGCCAACCAGCTCCTGCATATCCTGGATATTTTTTTCCAGTAGCTGGCGCGTGGGGTTGCCGGATTCCATGGTGCGCAAGCTGCCCTCCAGCCGGTTGATGATGCGGTTTAGAGGACTGCGCAGGTCATGTGCGATATTGTTGGCGAACTGCGACAGCGACTTGAGCAGCGCCTCGATCCGGTCCAACATCTGGTTGAGGTTCGAAGAAAGGTCGTCAAACTCGTCGCCGCCTTTGGTAAAGGGGATGCGCGCCGACAGGTTGCCATGCATGATGGTGGCCGCTGAGCGATTGATGACGCCCAGGCGTTGCACCACGCTGCGCGTCATGACCAGCGCGCCGGCGAAGGCCATGGCCAGCGTCAGCAGAAGGCTGGCCCAGAAGGTGCGGATAATCGTCTGTTCGATGCGCTCGTTGCCTTTCAGTGTCTGCCCCACCAGCAGCCATCGCCATTTCGACAGCGGCACCATGACCGCCCGCACCGCGATGCCCTCGGGATCTTCCTGCCGGCTCTCAATATGGAACCGCGCCCAATGTCCATCCTTATCGAAGGTGCCCTCTTTTACCGCTCCCTCAGGCCATTCGTTGAGATTGCCGGCCAGCTTTTCGAATTTCTGGTTAGTCAGCATATAGATCTCGCTGGCGTCGTCGTCATTGGCGATCAGTTCGCGGATGCGTGCCTCGACCCCGGCGGTACCGCTCTGGCGGTATTCTTCTTCAAGGTAGGTATATTGTACACGGATCGAGTCGCTGACCTGATTCTCGACATAATTCATAGCGAAGGTGTAGATGAAGGCGAAAAGCAGGGTCACCGACAGGCCGAACAGCCCGACATAGACCAGCGCCAGCCGGAAGGTAAAGGTTTTTACAATCCTGGCGAGTCGGGATTCCATGAAGCAAAAGTTATCCCGGCTTTCTCAGCATCTTCTCGACCTCGGCGATATGGTCCGACTCGTCCGAGATCATGTTGCGCGCATATTCCTCGAGATGCACCGAATGGCCATCCACCAGCTTCAAAAGCGTCTGATAGTTGCCGAGCTGCTGCTTCTCATGCGCCAGGCTTTCGGTCAGGATGTCATTGATGGCGTGCTTGTGCGTCTCGAGCAGCGCGGCGATTTTCAGCGACGGATGCCCGCCGAGCGTCGTGATATGCTCCCCCGCCATAGTGGCGTGGGTCAATGACTCAGTCGCCTGCGCGCGCAGCCAGGACACGATCGGGATGCGCGTATGCCCAAACACCATCAGCGAATAATGCGTATAGCGCACCACCCCCGCCAGCTCGCATTCGAGAATGGCGTTCAGCGTGTCGATGACCTTGTCCTTGTCCATGTAAGCCTCCTGTGTTTGGTTCAGCCTAGTGGATGCGGCTGATAAATCAATGGCATTACATTGATAATTTATACCCGGCGCCGCGCAGCGTGTGGATCAGCGACTTGTCGAAGCCCTTATCGATCTTCTGGCGCAGGCGCGAGATATGCACGTCGATGACGTTGGTCTGCGGATCGAAATTATAATCCCATACATGCTCGAGCAGCATGGTGCGCGTCACCACCGTGCCGCAGTTGCGCATCAGATATTCCAGCAGCGCGAACTCACGCGCCTGCAGCTCAATAATCTTGCCGGCGCGGGTGACGCTACGCGTCAGCAGGTCGATTTCGAGATCTCCGCAGGTCAGTTTTGTAGCCGCCTTCTCGCCTGACTGGCGGCGCGTAATGGCTTCGAGCCGCGCCAGCAGCTCGGTGAAAGAATAGGGCTTAGCAAGGTAGTCGTCCGCTCCGGCTTTCAGTCCCTTGACCCGGTCATCCACCTTGCCGAGCGCGGTCAGCATAATGGCTGGGGTCGTGTTCCCGCTAGCCCGCAGGGTTTGAATAATAGTGAGCCCGTCCACCTCCGGCACCATGCGGTCGACGATCATCGCATCGTATTTTTCCGAGGTGGCCATGAACAGGCCGTCCTTGCCGTCTTCGCAGTGATCGGCTACATGCCCCTGCTCGCGCAGGCCCTTGAGCAGGTATTTCGCCGATTCCTTGTCGTCTTCGATAATGAGCAACTTCATGTCAGCGTCCGATCTCGCGTTTGGTTTCGGCCATGGCGCTCTCGACGAATTTGCCGACCAGGTTCATCCCCTGCGCTGCCATTTTCTTCAGCATATCACGCGATTCTTCGAAGATGGCCAGCTGCGACAGTGCATACTCCATATGCGCTTTCTCGATGGCGGCAATCTGCTTGTCCCGCGCGGCGGAGTGCTGCTTCAGGAACTTCAACATCTTTTTCAGATTATCGCGCTGCTTATGCTTCTGCTGCTGGATAAAGGCAAGCATCGCCTGCCGCAGCTCGTTATTCTCGAGATGGTTGATGGCGGCGATCATCTGCTCAAGGCTGCCCTTGCCAGCCGCCAGCTGTTCGATTCTCTGCATGAGCACATGCAGGTCCTGCACGTCCTGGTTCATATCCTCGGTACGCTCCTTGTAGTCATTATCGGCGAAAGGTTTGAGCAGTCCGGCGAACAGCACGGCATAATGCCGGTACAGTTCGCTTAAATGCTCGCGTATGCCGCGGTCGGGTCGTTTGCGCTTCACCAGCAGCCCTGACTCGACGACGACCATATCGGTCTGGGGCGACAGCATCGGCGCATGTGGCCTGAAGGATGCCAGCGGCATCGACTGCAGGTAACGCAGGCAGCTTAGATCATAGGCCAGCCGTTCGACCGCCAGCCGCTCGCTGACGCCGCCTTTTGGATTCTGGGCTGAAAAGGTGCGCACTGCGTCGTGAAAATATTCGATGCGCGGGCGGAAATCCTCGCCCCCGACCAGCAGCTGGAATTCCTCCTCGATGTCGCGTATGTCGAGGTAGATGCGCGTCAACAGCTTGACCAGCGATTCCTGTTCGGAGGCGGATAATTTCATACGGGGGAGGAGTTTATAGTAGAAAACTTGTGGTTTCTATAGGTTAATAGGACTTATGATTCATGAGTCGCAACCCATGGCCTCTCTGGCCGTCTATGTCCACTGGCCTTTCTGCAAGGCCAAATGCCCCTACTGCGACTTCAACAGCCATGTGCGGGTGAGCATTGAGCAGGAGCGTTGGAAAACCGCATTACTACAAGAACTTGACCATATGGCGGCGCAGATACCGGAGCGCCGGGTAACCAGTATCTTCTTTGGCGGCGGTACCCCATCCCTGATGTCTCCAGCGACGGCGCAGGCGGTGATTGAACGCCTGGAGGGCCGGTGGCCGGTGGCGGAAGATATCGAAATCACCCTTGAAGCGAACCCGACCTCGGTCGAGGCTGGTACTTTTCCCGATTTCCGGAAAGCCGGCATCAACCGGGTATCGCTCGGCGTGCAGTCGCTTCGGGATGACGAATTGGCATTCCTTGGCCGCGAGCACAGCGCGACGGAGGCGCTTAAGGCGGTCACCCGCGCCCGGCAGGTATTCGACCGCTATTCCTTCGACCTGATATATGCCCGTCCGCACCAGACCTTGGCGGCGTGGGAAGAAGAGTTGACAGAGGCCTTAGGCTATAGCGATGGGCATTTATCGCTCTACCAGCTGACCATTGAAGAAAATACCGCCTTCCACCATGCCTATGCCAAAGGAGGCTTTACGTTGCCGGATGACACGGAAGCGGCGGCGCTTTACCGCCTGACCGAGAATATGCTCGCTGACCGGGGCCTGCAGGCCTATGAAGTGTCGAATTATGCGAAATCCGGACAGGAGAGTCGCCATAATCTCGCTTACTGGCAAGGCGACGATTATGTTGGCATCGGTCCCGGAGCGCATGGAAGGATGAGTATTGACGGTAAGCGTATCGTCACCCAGACATTTAAAAGCCCCGAGCGCTGGCTGGAGAATGTCGAAAAGCACGGACATGCGTTGGAAGTGTGGCAGGAAATCTCACCGCGGCAGGAAATCGAGGAGCGGGTGATGATGGGATTACGGTTGATTAAAGGCATTGAATACCGCCGGTTCCATGCGCAGACGGGCCAAATGCTGAAGGATTGCCTGGATCAGGAGCGGCTGGAGCGCTATCTGCGGCAGGGACTGCTGGCGGATGACGGGGAAAGATTGCGGGCGACGCTGCCCGGCCGGCTGGTGCTGACGTCGCTTACGGCAGAGCTTCTGATGTAAGTTCATCCGAAGGAAATTGCTGCGGCGCCATGTCGATGACCTTGAATCCTTCATGGGTAATCTGCATGATGGCCAGCGCTCGCTCCGACGTGCCGTCAGGGCGCAGGCGGTAGAGTCCGTTGGCCGGGCCATGGAAGCCGTTCGGATTGGTGAGCGTCGTGTTATTGAGGCTGTTGCCGCCGGTCGGCATCGCGAGGCTGGTGATGAGCGTCACTGCATCATAGGCAAGGCTGGCCAGTCGCGGCGGCTTGTACCCGTAGACGGCGACAAAATGCCGCTCAAACCGCTGGTAAGGCCCATGCGGCGAGCTGGGGAACCAGGCGCCGAGCATTTCCGGCATCTTGGCTACCTCCGGGTCATCCCACTGGCCGGTGCCGACCAGCTGGATTTTGGTCAGATCGATACGGCTTTTCTTGAGCGATTCGAGAATATTCTTCAGCTGGTAGCCGCCGTCGGCAATAAAGATGGCTTCGAAGCGGCGCTCATCGGTCAGGTTGTTATAGGCGGCGGCGAGACGCGAAACAGCCGCCTCGATATTGGCCGGGCTCGGCGCGTACAGCTCCGCCGGGGCGACAATGCCGCCTTTTTTACGGAATACTTCAACCAGCGTGTCTTTTACCTTTTCGCCATAGGAATCGTTCGGTGCCAGGACCGCAATGCGCTGGATATTATTCAGATAGGCGTATTCAGCGATGCGATGCACCTGCTGCTCGGGCAGGAAGCCATACACATAGACCCCCGGCTCGGCGGCACTGCGCGTGTTGGAGAAGCTCAGGACGGAAATACCGCGTGGCTTCGCAAGCGGAACCACGGTCTTAACCGACTGCGAAAAGAGCGGCCCGATGATAAAGCTGGCCCCCTGATCGATCGCCTGCTTCGCTGCCAGTGCCGCCCCGGCCGGGGTGTTACCGGTATCCTTGGGCAGCAGCACGACCTGCGAGCGTATCTGGTCAGATGGTACTACCAGATAGCTGTCCGACAGCGCCATGGTGGCCGCATCCAGCATGGCGTTGCCCACCGCCACCGAATCGCCTGACAGCGGCACCAGCAGCGCTACCTTGATCGACGGGGTTTCGGGTGGAATCGCACCTTTGACCGGCTCGGGTGTCGGTTCGGCCACCACGGGCGGTGGTGCGGGTAGCGCCCGTTCGATATATTCGGGCAGCTTCATGCGCGGGCTGCAGGCGGTAAGCGCCAGCGCGGCGAGCAGCACCCATTTCGACAAAGGGAATTTCATAGGCTATAGTTACTTTCGAAAGAGGGGAAATCTAGCGTGAAAGCCAGACCCAGTCAAACATATCCGCCCGGGCTCTACGTGGTCGCCACGCCGATCGGGAACCTGAAGGACATCACCCTGCGGGCGCTGGAGATGCTGGAACAGGCCGATCTCATCGTTTGCGAGGATACGCGGGTGACCGGCAAGCTGCTTGCCCATTACGGCATTAAGAAGCCTGTCCTCTCTTACAATGACCATAACGCACCCGAGCGCCGCCCGAAGATCCTGGCGGCACTCGAAAAGGAAAAGCGCGTGGCGCTGGTCTCCGACGCCGGAACGCCACTCGTTTCCGACCCGGGCTACAAGCTGGTACGGGAGGTGCTGGAAAAAAATATTCACGTAACCCCCCTTCCTGGCGCTTCAAGCGTGCTGGCAGGGCTGGTGCTCTCGGGCCTGCCCAGCGATCAGTTTTTCTTTGCCGGGTTCCCCCCCACGAAGCCGGAGGCTTGTAAAAGATATTTTGAGGCACTGGTCTCGGTTCCAGCGACGCTGATTTTCTTTGAATCCGCGCGGCGGCTGCCAGCGACACTTTCGCTGCTGGAAAAAATATTCGGCAGCCGCGAGGCCGCGGTAGCCCGCGAGATTACCAAGTTGTATGAGGAAACACGGCGAGGTACGCTGGACCGACTGTCGGCGCAATATGCAAAAGAAGGGGTGCCGAAGGGCGAGGTGGTGATCATCGTCGCGCCGCCGGATAAGGCCACGGTGTCGTCCTTTGAGATCGAAGCGCGGCTCAGGCAGCTTCTGGCATCGCATAGCGTCAAGGAGGCTTCTGTCATTGCTGCGGTAGAGACGGCGAGGCCCCGCAAGGAGATGTACGCGTTGGCGCTGAAACTGACGGCAGAGATGCGGAATGAAAAGGGCTAATGCAGATCGCAGGAGTGCCTACCGCTATGGCCTCACAGCCGAGCGTCGTGCGGCTGCCTATCTGCGCTGCAAGGGTTACCGCATCCTGGCGCTGCGCTATCGTAACTCGCAGGGCGAGATCGATCTGCTGGCGAAGAAAGGTCGCACTCTGGTGGCGGTCGAGGTAAAGGCGCGCCAGACCATCGAAGCCTGCGAGGAGAGCGTGCCGCCGTGGAAGCAACAGAAAATCGTACGTGCCATGGAGGGGCTGCTTGCCGGGCAAGGCGGCATGGCCGGGCTTGCCCGCGCGGGTGAACATGCTATACGTTTCGATGTCATCTGGGTGGCGCCATGGCGCTGGCCGAAACATATCAAGGATGCGTGGAGATTATGACGATGCGTATGATGCGACTGCTGACGATACTTGGAACTTTCGCGATACTGTCCGGCTGCGTACCGCTTTTGGTGGCGGGCGGGACGGAGACGGCAGTGGTAGTGGCGCAGGAGCGCTCGGTCGGCAGTGCCATCGACGATGCGGGTATTCTGCTCAAGATCAAGGAACTCTATGCGCAGAGGGATTACAAGGATCTGCTGGCCAACGTCGAGGTTAAGTCGGTCGAAGGCCGCGTGCTGCTGACCGGCAATGTCGACAAACCGGAGTCGCAGATCGAGGCGGTGCGGCTGGCCTGGCAGGTGCCCGGCGTGCGCGAGGTGATCAACGAGATTCAGGTAACCGATCAGGCGGGCTTCGCCAACTATGCCCGCGATGTGTGGATCAGCACGCAGGTCCGCAGCAAGCTGCTGCTTGAGAAGGGAATCCGTTCGATCAACTACTCGGTCATTACCGTTAACCAGGTGGTCTATCTGATGGGTATTGCGCAGAATCAGGAAGAGCTGAACAAGGCGACCTATGTCGCCAGTACCGTCAAATATGTAAAACGCGTCGTCAGCTATGTGCGCCTGAAGGACGATCCGCGTCGCGGATATACGCCACAATAGCAATGTATGACCCGGCGAGTCGCCATACAGATGGATCCGATCGGCTCCATCAAGCCGCAGACCGACTCCACGTTATTGCTCGGACTGGAAGCGCAGAAGCGCAGCTATGAGCTGTTTTATTACACGCCCCATACGTTAAGCTGGAGCAATGGTGCCGTTACCGCCCGCGCGCAGCGCATCACGCTGTATGACGGCCACGAACATTACTACGATTTGCAGGGTGATCCGGAAACAACCGACCTGAAGAGCATGGATGTCATCTTGCTGCGCCAGGATCCGCCTTTCAACATAGGCTACATCACCACCACTTACCTGCTGGAAAAGCTTCATCCGAAGCCTTTCGTGGTGAATAATCCCCGCAGTGTACGCGACTTTCCCGAAAAGCTCCTGCCGCTGTTGTTTCAGCAATATATGCCGCCGACACTCATTTCCGCCGACAGGCAGGAAATAGATGCATTCCGTCAGGAGCATCAGGATATTGTCCTGAAGCCGCTTTATGGCTACGCGGGGCACAAAATTTTCAGGGTTCGAATCAATGATGTGGATTTTGAAGCCATGTTGGATAAGGCATTTACGGCTTATCCAGAGCCTTGGATAGCGCAGCGGTTCCTGCCAGAGGTAAAAACCGGAGACCGACGCATTATTCTAATCGATGGCGAGATCGGCGGTATCATGGCGCGCATCCCTGCCGAACACGAATTCCGTGCTAATTTTCGTGTTGGGGGAACGGCGGCGAAAGCAGAACTGACTGCGAAACAGCATGAAATCTGTACCGCAATGGGACCTCTGCTAAAGGAAAAGGGGCTCATTTTCGCAGGTCTCGACATCATTGGTGACTGGCTAACTGAGGTCAATATCACCAGCCCAACGGGGCTTCCTGCCATGAACCGCGTTAACAGCACCAAGCTTGAAGTCGATATCTGGGACGCAATTGAGCGGTATGCATAGCCTTGTCATTCTGAGGCGAACCCTAAGAATTTATTTCACTCACGAAAACCGATTCTTCGCTTACGTCAGAATGACAATTTATTTGCCATACGCAATAAAATGCGGGTTTTCGAAGCCCGGCTTGCCGTAGGTGAGCGGACTGCCGTCCACCGTCTCAACGCGGCCGCCGGCGGCGAGCAAAATGGCATGCCCGGCGGCGGTGTCCCATTCCATGGTGCGGCCGAAACGCGGATAAAGATCCGCGTTTCCCTCGGCGATTTCGCAGAATTTAAAGGAGCTGGAGCTGGGACGCGTCTCGCTGATCTTGAGCGTTTCCAGATAGGCCGCAGTTTTCGGCGACGGGTGCGACTTGCTGCGCACTACCACCAACCCATCCGCCGCTGGCTCACGCGCCGCTATTGTTTCTGCCGCCGCACCGCGCACGCGGCGATACGCCTTTTCCCCTGTCATGCCCCAGTACAATGCATCCTGTGGCGGCGCGTAAATCACCCCAAGCGCCGGCACGCCGTCCTTCACCAGCCCGATATTGACGGTAAATTCCGGTTCGCCGCGCACAAAGCTGCGCGTACCGTCCAGCGGGTCGACGAGCCAAAATATTTCTTGGTGGTCAGGCCGATGGATATCGTCTTCCTCAGCGATTACAGGAATGGTGGGGGTAAGTTCGGCTAATGCTTTAGTTATCAGCCGGTTGGCTTCAATATCGGCATCGGTGACCGGGCTGTCATCCTGTTTCTGATGAGTGGCGAAGCTGCTGCCGAAATAACGCATAAGCAGCTGCCCCGCCTCCCTTGCGATGGTGCAGCAGGGTACTAGATATTGCTGGTAGGAAGTGTTATCCATGAGCCAACGTTAACCATAAATCGCGCCGCAGCGATATGAAAAAGAATCCCACAGGCATGAACAGCTACCAGAAACACCACGCCGAGCAGATCAGGAAAATCCTGGCGGCTCTCCCGAAGAATGCTTCGGACACGCTTAAGCGTTTCGTCCACCAATTCTATGCCAAGATGCCGGCATTTGATCTCGAGGCTTTCCCCCCAAAGCATGCCGTCGCCCTGGCCGCTTCGGCCTGGCAGTTCGCCCAGAAGCGCAAGCCGGGCGAGCCGAAGATTCGCGTATTTAGTCCGCGCAAGGCGGAGGATGGCTATGAGAGCAAATATATCGTAGTCGAGGTGCTGGGCGATGACATGCCATTCCTGGTCGATTCGCTGTCCGCCGAGTTGACGCGGCTCGGGTTCACTATCCGTGAGACGCTGCACCCGATCCTAAAAGTAAAGCGCGACGACAGCGGTGTACTGAAAGATGTGGCGGATAATGCGGATCTGGCCGAATCGCTGATCCACTTCGAAATTTCCGCGCTGCCCGAGGGCCTGCCGGCAAAGCAGCTGATCGCCGACATGGAATGGGCGCTTGCCCACATCCGCGCCGCCGTCGAGGACTGGCAGCCCATCACCTACAAAGTAAAGGATAGCCTGCAGCACCTTTCGCGCATCAAGAAGCAGTTCGATCCGGCGGAGGTTGCCGAAGTGGAGGATTTCCTCCACTGGCTGATCGATCGCAACTTCGTGTTCCTAGGTTACGCCGAATATGATTTCTTTGACCTGCAGGGGCGCGAGAAACTGACGATGGTCCCCGGCTCGGCGCTTGGCATACTGAAACTTGATGACACGGCGCCGCGCGGGCTCGAGGCGCTGCCGCCGGAACTGCGGCGCTTCCTGCTGGTACCGCAGCTGATCGAGATCACCAAGTCCAATCGCCGCTCGCCGGTCCATCGGCCGGTGCCGATGGATTATATCGGCCTCAAGCGCTTTGATGCCAAGGGCAAGGTTATCGGGGAGGCGCGGTTCCTCGGCCTTTTTACCTCGAATGTCTATTATCAGAGTGCCGACCATATTCCGCTGCTGCGCCAGAAGATCAACAAGGTACTGGAGCGCACCGATTTCAACCCCACCAGTCATGATGGCAAGGCGCTGAAGGCGATCCTCGAATTTCTGCCGCGCGACGAAGTTTTCCAGATGTCGGATGACGATCTGTTCGAAACGGCCATGGGTATTCTTTCGCTTGAAGCCAAGCCGGGGGTACGCATGTTCGTGCGGCGCGACGCGTTCGAACGCTTCATCAGCGCCATGGTGTTTGTACCGAGGGAGCGTTTCTCTACCGAGCTTCGGCGCCAGATCCAGCATATCGTCGAGAAAGCCTGGAACGCTACCTCCTCCACTTTCTCGACCCAGATCACCGAGGCGCCGCTGGCACGGCTGCATCTCATCGTCAAGACAACGCCAGGCGAGATTCCCGAAGTCGATATCGCGAAGGTCGAGAAACAGATCGCGCGCAGCGCCTATCTGTGGGGAGACCTTTTGTATGAGGAACTGCTGGCGCATTACGGTGAGCAGAAGGCGGAGAAGCTGCAGCGCATTTACGGCAACGCCTTTACGCAGAACTACATCAACCGTCACGGCAGCACGGCGGCAGTGTACGACATCAGTAAGATCGAAGACGCGATTGCGCGCGGCGAGCTGGTGCTCGATCTGTTTCATGACAAGAATGATGATGCCGGGTTCCTGCATCTCAAAATATATAACGTACTGGAAGAGATCGCGTTGTCAGACATTCTGCCGCTACTGGAAAGCGCTGGATTCCGGGTTATCGAGGAACACCCCTACTCCGTGACGCCGCAGGAAATGGCGCGGGTCCGCATCCGCGATTTCAAGCTGGCAGTCGCTCAGGGCACTATGCCGCGGCTGGAGAAGATCAAACAGCCGCTCGAGGAGGTGCTGCTGAAAACCTGGCGCCGCGAAGCGGAAAATGATCGTTTCAACGCGCTGGTATTGAACGCGGGGCTGAACTGGCGGCAGGCTGTGCTGTTGCGCGCCTATGCCAGATATCTGAAGCAGATTGGTTTTGCCTATCCACAGGTCTCCATCGAGCAGGCGATGAATCAGCAGCCGGAGATTGCCTGCAATATCGTGCGGCTGTTTGAATGCCGCTTCGACCCCACACGCAAGGACCGCGAGGCGAAGCAACATACGTTGCAGGAAGCCATTGAGAAACAGCTGGCGGAAGTAAGCAATGTCATTGAGGACCGGATCATGCGCCGGTATGTCGAACTTATCCTCGCCACGATGCGTACCAATTATTTCCAGCGCGGTGCGGATGGAGCGCTTAAGCCGGTGCTGTCGTTCAAATTCGATGGCCAGAAGGTTCCCGATCTACCGCTGCCGAAACCTTACGCCGAAATCTTCGTATACGGAGCACGCGTCGAAGGGACGCACCTGCGTGGCGGCAAGGTGGCGCGTGGCGGACTGCGCTGGTCCGACCGTCCCGATGATTTCCGCACCGAAGTGCTTGGGCTGATGAAGGCACAGATGGTCAAGAACTCGGTCATCGTGCCGGTCGGGTCGAAAGGCGGCTTTGTGCTAAAGCAGCCGCCCTTGGGCGGGCGGGAGGCGCTGCAGCAGGAAGGCATCGCCTGCTACACCATGTACCTGCAGGGGCTTCTCGACCTGACCGATAATATCATCAAGGGCAAGATTGTCCCGCCCGCCCAAATGGTGCGGCATGACGATGACGACCCTTACCTGGTGGTGGCCGCTGACAAAGGTACGGCGACCTTCTCTGATATTGCCAATGGTGTATCACAGGCCTATGGCTTCTGGCTCGGCGATGCCTTTGCTTCTGGTGGATCGGCTGGTTACGACCACAAGGCCATGGGCATTACGGCGCGTGGCGGCTGGGTATCGGTGTCGCGGCATTTCAGCGAGACGGGCATCGATATCACGAAGCAGGAGTTCACTGCCTGCGGCATCGGCGACATGTCGGGGGATGTGTTCGGCAACGGCATGCTGCTTTCCGATCGCATTCGTCTGATAGCCGCCTTCAATCACCTGCACATCTTTATCGATCCTAATCCGGACGCGAAGAAAAGCTTCGCTGAACGCAGGCGGCTGTTCCATCTGTCGCGCTCAAGCTGGCGTGACTACGACACGGCGCTGCTCTCTAAAGGCGGCGGCGTCTATGACCGCAGCGCCAAGAGCATCGCCTTGAGCAAGGAGGCGCAGGTGGCGCTGGGCGTCAGCAAGGGCAGCCTGACCCCAGACGAGGTGGTGCGTGCCATCCTGCTGGCGCCCGTGGACCTGTTATGGAACGGCGGCATCGGCACTTATGTCAAGGCCGAGGATGAGACGCATGAGCAAGTGGGTGACCGCACCAATAACAGCGTGCGTGTGAACGGCAACCAACTGCGCTGCAAAGTCGTGGGCGAGGGCGGCAATCTCGGCTTTACCCAGAAGGGACGTATTGAGTATGCCAAGACGGGCGGACGTATAAACACTGATGCCATTGACAATTCCGCGGGCGTCGATTGTTCCGACCACGAGGTCAATATCAAGATCGCCTTCAGCCAGGCCATCGCGAGCGGCGAGCTGACGCTGAAGGAGCGCGACAAGCTGCTGGCGGCCATGACCGACGAGGTGGCGCGGCTGGTGCTCAAGGACAATGTATTGCAGACGCAAGCTATCACCGTGGCGCAATTGCAGGGGGTTCATCTGCTTGAGTCACAAGCGCGACTGATGCAGGCGCTGGAGCGGCAGGGCATGCTGAACCGCGCCATCGAATTCCTGCCTGGCGAAAAACAGATTGCCGAGCTGAAACTAGCGCGAAGAGGGCTGACTCGTCCTGAGCTGGCGGTGCTGCTGGCTTACAGCAAGATGGCGATGTACCGCGATATCCTTGCCTCGACGCTGCCCGACGAGCCCTATTTCTTGAACGATCTAAAGCGCTATTTTCCGAAAGCCATGCGCGAACGTTTTGCGAACGCTATTGAACGGCACCCGCTAAAGCGTGAAATCGTCGCCACCATGACAACCAACAGCCTGGTCAATCGCGCCGGGATTACTTTTTACTTTGACATTGCGGAGGATTTGGGCGCCTCGGCGCGTGATATCGCGGCAGCTTATGCGCTGGCGCGTGATGTATTCGGCCTGCGTGCGCTATGGAAGGAAATCGAGACGGCTGATGTGGGGGCCGAGATCAAGGTCGAGATGTATGCGCTGGTCAGCGATTTCCTCGGGCGGGTAACGGTGTGGCTGCTGCGTAACCTGCCACTGCCGCTCGAAATCGATCGCATCGCGCAGGAAACCGCGCCTGGCATTGGAGCTATCACGCAGCACCAGCAGCAGCTGCATTCGGAAACGACGCAGCGTGCCGCCGAAAAACTGTTCGCCCGCCTGTCTGGGCAGGGCGTGCCGCCATCGCTTGCCGGAAAGATCGCTAATCTGGAATTGATGTCCTCGGCCTTCGATGTCATCGCGGTGGCGCATAAGACGGGCCTGCCGGTGGAGTTGGTGGGAAAAGTGTATTTTGCCATCGGCGCGCGCGCACGGCTCGGCTGGCTTCGTCTGATGGCTGCCCGTACCCCCATCTCGTCGCACTGGGAGCGGCAGGCAGTACAATCGCTGATCGGGGACTTCTATGATGAACAGCGGCGCCTGACTGCCACCGTTATCGAGAAGTTATGCAAGGATAAAGTCTGCGACGACAGCGTAGAGCAATGGGTGGTGAATAATGCCGGAACTCTGCAGCGCTTCGAGCGCTTCATCGATGGCCTGAAGGCGAGCGATGTACTCGATATCCCGAAATTAATGGTGGCACTGCAGCACGTGCGCAGCCTCTAATGCCGAAAGTGCCGGATGCCGGTGAATATCATGGCGATGCAGCACTTATCGGCAGCTGCGACCACTTCGTCATCACGGATCGAGCCCCCCGGCTGGATAATCGCTGAGATGCCAGCTTCAGCCGCCATCTCCACATTGTCGGCGAAGGGAAAGAATGCATCGGAGGCCAGCACGGCGCCCTTGGTCTCCAATCCAGCTTCCCTGGCTTTCCAGCAGGCGATGCGGGTTGCATCGATGCGGCTCATCTGGCCGGCACCGATACCGATGGTGGCGCCGTCCCGTGCCAGCACGATGGTGTTGGATTTGACATGCTTGGCGACAGTGAACGCGAACAGCAGATCAGCCATCTGGTCCTTACCGGCTATTTTCTTCGTAACGTTCTTCAGTGCCTCTTTTGTGACTATGATATCGTCATCCTGATACAGGAATCCGCCGGAGATGGATTTCACTACTTTCTTTGGAGAAGGTTTGGGAATATTACCGGTCAGCAGCAGCTTCAGCTTCTTGCGGGACGATAGCATGCTTTTGGCGGCTTCGTTGGCGTCCGGCGCGATCATCACTTCCAGGAACAGCTTGCCCAGCGCGTCGCAGAGCGTCTTGTCCAGTGGACGGTTCGCAGCGATAATGCCGCCATAGGCCGAGACCGGGTCGCAGGCCAGTGCTTTCTGGAAAGCCTCGGTGATATCTCTGCCGACGGCGACGCCGCACGGGTTGGCGTGCTTGATAATGGCAACCGCAGGCGCGTCGAACTCCCGCACCAGCTCGAAGGCGGCGCTGACATCGTTGTAGTTATTGTAGCTGAGCGGCGCGCCCTGCACCTGCTGTGCTGTCGCAAGCGACGGCGAAACGGCGTCGGTGACATAATAGGCGGCCTGCTGGTGCGGATTCTCCCCGTAATGCAGACGTTGCTTGAGTGTCCCGGCGATCGCCAGCGACGCCGGGAACGGCTCATCGTTCTGGGCGTTGAACCACTGGCTGATGGCAGCATCGTAGGTGCTCGTACGGCTGTAGGCCTTGGCAGCGAGCTCCCGGCGGGTCTGCAGCGTGGTGCCACCCTGGTGCGCTCTCATCTCTTTCATGACGCGCGCATAATCTGCCGGGTCAACGACGATGGTGACATAGGCATGGTTCTTGGCGGCGGAGCGCATCACGGCCGGGCCGCCAATATCAATATTCTCGATGCATTCTTCAAACCCGGCGCCTTTGGCGACAGTGGCTTCGAACGGGTAGAGGTTGATCGCTACCAGATCGATCGGCAGGATACCTTGTTCGCTCATTGCCCGCTGGTGCGCGGCATTGTCGCGGATGGCCAGGATGCCGCCATGTATTTTCGGATGTAGGGTTTTGACGCGCCCATCCATGATCTCTGGCGAGCTGGTGTGCTGCGCCACATCGATGACGGGGATTCCCGCATCGCGCAGGGCTTTGGCGGTACCGCCGGTAGAGAGTATCTCCACACCGGACTGATGCAGGAAGGCAGCGAAGTCGATAAGGCCGGTCTTGTCGGAGACGGAAAGCAGTGCGCGGGTGATGGTCATGGGTACAGTGATATGGCAGAGGGTTTGAATTCAGGCACCAGCTTTTTCAGCATTCCCAGTGCCTCGTCCGTTCGGCGTTCGATGCAGTAGCCAAACAATGAATCAAGAGCCTTCTTCAGGGTGGCCATGTCGGTGAAACGGGGCGAGGCGAGGAAAATGCCCTCGTGGGCGGTTTTAACCGCATTTTCGGAAAAGTGAAACAATTCTTCGTATAATTTTTCCCCTGGCCGGAGTCCGGTGAAAACGATTTTGATATCCTCATACGGTTTCAGCCCTGCCAGCCGGATCATCTGTATCGCCAGGTCGAGGATGCGCAGAGGCTGCCCCATATCGAGCACGAAGATGCATTCCTGCCGGTCCTGCATCGCCATGCCCTGCACTGAGGCCTGCAGCACCAGCTCGACCGCCTCGCGCACCGTCATGAAATAGCGGGTCATGTCCGGATGGGTCACGGTGAGCGGTCCGCCCCTGGCCAGCTGCTCCTGGAACAGCGGCACCACCGAGCCGGTCGAGCCCAGGACATTTCCGAAACGCACCGTGACGTATTTCGTCCTGCCGCCGCGCTCCTCGACGCCAAGCGCCTGGCAGAAGCTTTCGGCCAGCCGCTTGGTGGCGCCCATCACATTGGCGGGGTTGACCGCCTTGTCGGTCGAGATCTGCACCATCACCTCGGCGCCGTGGCTGCGGCAGGCCTCGGCGATGTTGCGCGTGCCGAAGACGTTGGTCAGGATCGCCTCCTCGATATTGATCTCGGCGATCGGTACGTGCTTGATGGCGGCGGCGTGGAACACCAGTTCGGGCAGGTGCTGGCGGAATACTCTATCGACGTGGCGCTCGTCACGCACATCGCACAGCACTACTGTCAGGTTCAAGTCAGAGAAAGTGGCGCGCAGCTCGCGGTCGATATGATAAAGATGCAGCTCGGAGAGCTCCATCAAGATCAGCCGGGCAGGCCGGTAGGAAGCGAGTTGGCGCGCCAGCTCCGAGCCGATGGTTCCGCCGGCGCCGGTGACCAGCACGCGCTTCCCTTCGACCATCCGGCGCATGCCTTCGCGGTCGTGGATGTTCTGCGAGCGGCCCAATAAATCTTCGACTGCAATGGCGCGTATCTTGGGTTTTTCCCCGAGCTCCTGCTGGAATTCGCTGAGGCGGGGCAGCCGGGCCAAGGGGATGCCGAGCCCGTCGCACACCTCCAGCAGCTGGCGCACCTTGGGGCCGGACAGCCGGTCGTCGGTCAGGATGATTTTTTGCGGCCTGATTGCCTTGCGCTCGAGTTTGCGCACGATGACGGGTAGGATATCCGTGCCGCCGTAAATGGGCAGGCGGTGAATGGTGCGGCCGCTTTGTCCCGGCGTATCGTCGACCAGCGCCACCGCTTCGTAAGGCGCCTGCGGGTCGCGCCCGAGATGGCGGATGAATTGCTCGGCCTGGTCGCCGGCGCCGATCAGCAGCACGGGGATGCGGCTGGATTCCGCGAGCGCCGTGCGCCAGGACAGGGTGCGGTCCTTGAACGCGCGGTAGGCGAAGCGCGGCCCGCCCAGCATGAACACCAGCAGCATCCAGTTGATGAAAAAGACCGAGCGCGGGATGCCTTCCAGCCGGTTGATGACGAACATCAGCATGGCGAAGATCAGGATGGCGAGCGTCACCGCACGCACGATCGTCACCATGTCGCGCATCGAGGCGTAGCGCCAGGAGCCGCGGTAAAGCCGCATCCAGACAAAGACCGCCAGGCAGACGGCGGCGAAGAGCGGCGTGCCGGCGCGGATGTGGATCAGCGCGTCGTTCAGCCGGTCTTCTCCCAGCCGCAGATAGACCGCCAGCATGAAGCTCATCCCAGCCATTAACGTGTCATGCATCGCTGCCGCCGCATTACGGCTGAAGCTGGCCCGTATCTTAAAGATGCTCATGATGCGGATGGGGGTCGGTGTGGGCAAAGAAGCCGAGCAGCATGAAAACTGCCATATAGGCTATGGCCAGGTTGAAGATGGCGATTTCCGGATCAAGCACCGACAGCGTGGCGAGCAGAATGAGGAGCAGGTTAATACCAAGGATATATCGTACCACCGCACCCTGGTGGCGCCCCCGCCGAACCGCTTGCTGGTAATAATGCTCAGTGCGTGCCCGGAAGATATTGTTGCCCCGCCATGCCTGCCTTATCAGCGTCACCGTACTGTCCGCCAGGTAATAGGCGGGCAATATGGCAGCGGCATAGCCGTACCCTGCGAGAATGGCCAGCAGCAGAAGATAGCCCATAAGAAAGCCGATCGGGACGTTGCCGGCTTCACCCAGCGCTACCTTGGCCGGATAGCGACTCCACCAGAAAAAGCCGCATCCTGCCGTGGCTGCGACCATGCTGTAGCTGGAGAGAGGGGAAGGAAACGCACCAAGCAGTGAAGCCAGCAATACCAACCCTCCGCTGATGCAGATCATTTCCCCGGCCGCCAGTCCGTCGATGCCATCCATGGCATTGAACAGATTAATGAACCATATCCAGAGACCGATAGCTGCCACCCGGTCCAGCCATACCGGCAGGGCGCCGCCGAATACCGGCTCGGCCAGGAAACTCAACGGCAGGGACACCGCCAGTACCTGCACCAGCAGGCGCACCAGCGGCGGCACGCCGATCAGGTCATGCAGCAGCGATACGGCAGCCAGCAGCAGGATGGCCAGCACGACGCCGTAATGGATATCGGCGACCAGCAGCCCGATCACCAGCACGAAGACGAGGGCAATGCCGCCGCGCACCGGCGGGGCGGGAAAGCCGCGCAGGTTGGGTAGCGCAGGACGCTTGCGCAGCGCCTGGATGGTAAGGCGGGTGCCGATCAGCGACAACAGGAAGACCGACAGCGCCAGAACGATGTAAAAGGTCATAAAATCCGCTCAAGGTGCCACGGGCTATTATTCGCGCCTTCCGAAGAGCTTTTCAACATCTTTGCGCTTGAGTTCGATATAGGTCGGCCGCCCGTGGTTGCACTGGCCGCTCATCGGTGTTTGCTCCATCTGACGCAGCAGGGCGTTCATCTCGGCGAGGTTCAGGCTGCGCCCGGCGCGTACGCTGCCGTGGCAGGCCAGCGTGCCGCAGACATGCTCGATGCGTTCCTTCAGTGTGATGGCTTCGCCGAACTCGCGTAGGCTGTCGGCCAGCTCGCGCACCAGTCCCGGCACGTCGACCGTCCCGAGCAGGGCGGGTGTTTCCCGCACCACTACCGTATCGCTGCCGAACGCTTCAAGGATCAGCCCGAATGCCTGCAGTTCCTCCTGCCGCGCCAGCAGGTTTTCCACGGATAGTTCATCGAGCGTCACCACTTCCGGGATCAGCAGCTTCTGGCGGGCGATGTCCTTCCCTTCCTCCCCGGCCTTCATCTGTTCGAGCACCAGCCGCTCATGCGCCGCATGCTGGTCGACGATGATCAGCGAGTCCACCGTTTCAGCCACGATATAGGTTTTATGCAGTTGCGCCCGCGCCGCGCCGAGCGGATACAGCGTGTAATCCGACGCCTCCGCAGCTTCGGCGGGACGGGCGGCGGGCGCCAGCATCTCCCGGGGCAGCAGCCTTGCTGCTGCTGCCAGCGGCTCGAAATGCGGGCGGGGCGTTTCGTGGAAATCCCCGCCCCCGGCGCCTGCATAGGCATAGGCAGGCGCGGCGGGCGCCGCTGCGGCGCTGAAATGCTGCAGCGCCTGCGCGGCGATGCTGCTGGAGGCGCGGAAGCCCACCTCGGTCAGGGCGTGCCGGATGGCGCCGATGATAAGTCCCCGCACGACCCCGGCATCGCGGAAGCGCACTTCCGCCTTGGCCGGGTGGACGTTGACATCGACCTCGGTGGACGGCAGGTCGAGGAACAGCGCGGCGACCGGGTGGCGGTCATGCGCCAGCACCTCCTGGTAGGCCGCCTTGAGCACTCCCAGCAGCAGCTTGTCGCGCACCGGTCGCCCGTTGACGAACAGATACTGCTCGGCGGAGGTGCCGCGGTTATAGGTGGGCAGCCCGGCGAATCCGGACAGGTGGAGATGGTCGCGCTGCACGGCAAGCGCCAGCGCATTGTCGGCGAAGGCATCGCCGAGCAGGCGGCGCAGGCGCAGAAGCCTCGCATCGAGCATCTCTCCCTGCGCCGCATCGAGGGAAAGCAGCTGTCTGCCGTCGGAGGTGAAGGAAAAGCTGACCGAAGGGTGCGCCATGGCCAGCCGGCGCACGATATCAAGAGCTTGCTGGATTTCCGTGCGGTCGCTTTTTAGGAACTTGAGCCGCGCCGGGGTGGCGTAGAACAGGTCGTGGACCTCGACCCGCGTGCCGCTTACAAGCATCGTCGGTTCGGGAGGGCGGATGTCGCCCCCTTCCACCTTAAGGCTCCATGCGTTGTCGCCGTCACGCACCCGGCTGGTGACGGTTAAGCGGCTGATTGAGCCGATGGAGGGCAATGCCTCCCCGCGGAATCCCAAGTGGCGTATATCGAGCAAATCGTCCGAGGGTAGCTTGGAAGTAGCATGCCGTTGCACGGCAAGCATCAGTTCTTCCTTGCTCATACCCTTGCCGTTATCCTGTACGAGGATGCGGTTTTTTCCCGCCTGCTCAAGCACGACCTCAATGCGGCTCGCCCCGGCGTCGATGGCATTTTCCACCAGTTCCTTCACCACCGACGCCGGGCGCTCGACCACCTCGCCGGCGGCGATGCGGTTGACCAGCGTGGGCGGTAGGATGCGGATGGTCATAGATCGCCTTTGAGCAGGGCTTTCCTCGCCCGTTTCTTGCCCTCTTCGACGGCCGGCTGATCGAACGGATTCACATCAAGCAGGAAGGAGGTCAGGATAATTTCCAGCATAAAATGCATCAGCAATGCCCCCATCTGCTCTTCGCCAAGGGAAGTTAGCGTGAAAAGTCGGACCGGGCAACCATGGGCGACCAGCGTCTCGAAGGTCGCCTTCTGTTCAGCCGCCATCACGTCCCCTAGCGTTTTCCCCTTGAGATACGCCAGTTCCGGAATGTCCGGCGCTGCGATGACGGGACCTTGCCCGGCCCGTTCCAGGGTGATCATGGTAAACAGTTTGTCCTTTGGTCCATCGAGATAGAGTTGCAATTGGCTATGCTGGTCGGTGGTGCCGAGTGCGCGGATGGGTGTCGACCCCCTTCCCTGCTTGCCGAGGCTCTCCGCCCAGCTCTGGCGGTACCAGGCGGAAAAACAGGCCAGCCGCTCAGCGTAAGGCAGCATCACTGTAATCGGATAGTTTTTCCGAATATAAGCATATTGCAGTGCCGCCCCGGCAGCTGGCGCACAGTCTGCCGGCGCGATTACCTCGTCCATCTGCCTAGCCACCGTCGCCGCTCCTTTCCTCAGCGCGCGGATATCGAGCCCGGCGATGGCGGCGGGCAGCAGCCCGACATTGGTCAACACCGAGAACCGCCCGCCAATCTGTTGGTGATGATCGAGAAGGGTCATCCCCCATCCACCGGCTGAGTGGCGCAGAGGGTTGTCTTCCGGCAGGGAAATGACGAAAAACCGTTCCCCTATGGCCTTTTCACCAAAAGTCTTTCCGACGTGATGCACCAGCGCGTAAAACTGGCTCAGCGTCTCGGCAGTCGTGCCGGAGCGGCTGATGATCAGGAAGCAGCTTTCCTTGATATCGATACGCTCGAGCACCGCCTCCATCGTGTCTGGATCAATATTGTCGAGGAAATGGAACGCTGGATTGACGGTGATGGGCATAAGCCCCACCAGCGTGCGACCGCTTAAGCCGGAACCACCCGTTCCGGCGACGACCACATGGCGGAAACGCTGCCGGATATCCGTCGCCAGGCGTTCTATTCCGGCAAGATCGCCAGTGTGTGCCGCTATGTCGAGCAGCGCATTGGCAGGCTCTATCCTACGCGCTTTCAGCGTATCGAAAGCCGTTACGAGCTGTGTCAGCGCCGCCTCGTGTTCCGCACGCGTAATGCCATGCTGGTTCAAACGGTCGGAAAAACAATCTTCGATACGCTGGCAGTAGTTCATGGCGACACTGCTTTCAGTACCGGTTCGCCGACCATGATGACCAGCAACTTATCCGGGGCGGTCAGCCGTTTTGCCACGCGCGTCACGTCTTCCTTGCGCACCGCGTTCATGATGGCGTTGCGGCGGTCGAGATAGTCCCGCCCCAGGTCGTAGAGCTGCATGGTGACGAGATAGCTGGCGATGTCGGCGTTGCTGCCCAGGTTCAAAACGAACGAGCCGGTGATATAGCGCTTGGCATCCTCCATCTCCTCGTCGGTCGGGCCGTTTTGGGCGAAGTCTTCCAGCGTGGCGCGCAGCACTTCGAGCGCCGCACCGGCCTCCTCGTTGCGCGTGGCGAAGCCGCCGCGCCAGCTGGCAGCATGGAACATCGGGTCAAGCATCGCATAGGCGGAGTAAGCTAATCCGCGCTTGACGCGAATCTCGACGGCTAGACGGGAACTTAAGTTCCCTCCGCCCAGTATCTGGTTCATCACATAGGCGTTATAGAAATCCGGATCGGTCCGGCGTATTCCCTGCGTGCCGAACATCACCATCGTCTGGGGAATATCGTGATCGATCACTATCTGCTGCGCCGTTTCCGGCAGCGCGATATCAGGCACGTCGCTATCGGGCTGGTAACGCGCCGGGAGTTCTGCCAGATGGGTATCGAGCAGCTGGCCCAGTTCTTCCGGCGTGATGTCACCTACCACCCCGATCACCATATTCTGGCGCGTCAGGTAGTGCCGGGTGAAATTCAGTAGATCGCCACGCGTCATCCCGGCGATCGCCTCACGCGTGCCGAGCACCGGCTGCCCGTAAGGGTGATCGCCGTAGGCCAGTTTCTGCCACCCGCGGCGCAGGATATAACCCGGCGTCTGTTCCTGCTGCAAAATCAGCGACAGGGTCTGGCGGCGCACGCGCTCCATGGCGCTGTCATCGAAGCGCGGTCGGGTCAGCGCCTGGCCAAGGTAGGAAAACGCCTTGCTCTTATGCTCGGCGAGCGATTCGAGCGTTAGCCGGGACATGTCCTCATCGACCGAGAAACTGAGCCGGACCGCGTGATCCTCCAGCGCCTCGTTGAAGGCTTCCGAATCCATGTCGCCGGCACCCTCCATCAGCAGCGCCGCTGCCATGCCGGCCCTGCCCTCCTTCCCTTCGGGGTCGTGCGCGAAGCCGCTGCCGGTAAAGGCTATTTTCACAGCGACCAGCGGCAGCGCATGCTCCTCGACCAGCCAGGCCCTGATGCCGCCGGGGCTCTTGACTTCCAGCACCTCCACGGCAGCGGCGGGAACGCAGCACAGCAGGCCCAGGCAGGAGAGGAGAAACCACTTCATGGCGCGTCCTCCTGCGGCAGCAGGAAGGCGGTGACCGAACGCTCCATACGAAGCGCTTCACGTGCCGCTTCCGTGACCTGTCTGGCGGTCGTTTCCTCGATCAGCTCCGGCCAGCGGGTATAATAATCCGTCTCCAGTCCCGCCATACGAATCCAGCCCATGATGCGCGCCATCGAGGTGAGGCTGTCGCGCGCATACAGCGCTTCCGCCTTGAGCAGCGTCCGCGCGCGCGTCATCTCATCGTTGGTGAAGCCGTTTTCGGCGATGCGGGTCAGTTCCTTATCCACCGCCGCCTCGATGGTTCCCAGCTCGATGCCTTTTTCCGGCACGACATGAATATCGAACTGGGCCGGGCCCAAGGCGAAGCCATTATAGCTGCTCTCGACGCCGGTCGCCAGCTTCTGCTCGACCACCAGCGACTTATATAGCCGGGAGTTCTTCCCCTCGCCCAGCAGTTGCGACAGCAGGAAGAGCGGCATCGCCTTGTCCGCCCCACTGTTGCCCAGGCTTGAAACGGCGTAGGTCCGTGACCAGACCGGCTGTCTCACATTGGTATGCCGCAGGGTTACGCGCCGCGCCGCGTTGTGCGGCGGCTCCTGTTTCCACTGGCGTGGCGGTACTTCCCCGCGGGGGAGCGCGCCGTAATATTTTTCCGCCAGCGGTCTAACTTCGGCCGCTGTCACATCACCGCTGATGATCAGGATGGCATTATTCGGATAATGCCACGTTTTATGGAATGCCAGCACATCCTCCTTGGTTAGCCCCGCCATCTCGTGCATCCAGCCGATGATCGGGCGCTGATAGGGATGATGACGAAACAGCGCCGCGTTCACCTGCTCGTTCAGCAGCGCGGCGGGATTGTTCTCGACGCGCACCCGACGCTCCTCAAGGATGACCTCGCGCTCCTTGATGACATCCTTGTCGGTCGGGGTAAGGCCGCGCATGCGGTCTGCCTCCATCGCCATCGCCATCGCCAGCTTATCCTTGGCGATGTTGATGTAATAGGAGGTGGCGTCCGGGCTGGTGAAGGCGTTCTGGTCGCCGCCGTGACGGGAAATAGTGGCCGCATAGTCACCGGCCTTGTATCCCCGGCTGCCCAGAAACATAACGTGCTCATGGAAGTGGGTAAGGCCGGATTTCCCCGGCGGATCGTCGGCCGCCCCCACCTTGTACCACACCATGTGACTGACTGCCGGCACCCGGTGATTGGAAATCACAATCACCTCCATCCCGTTGGCAAGATGGAATGTCTGGATCTTGGCGGGCTCCTTGGCGGACAGCGGCGATACGGCAAGCAGGGCGGCGACACAGCCTCCGGTCAGCCGTCCTCTCATGCGCTGCAGCATCTGTTTAATATCCGAGGATGCGTCCCAGCACCCCGGTATCGCGACCCGTGGTCTCCGGAGTTTCACCGTCGGTCACCGGCTTGCCCTCCGCTTCATTATTCTTTATACGCTGCGCCTCTGCGTTGGCCTTCACCATGGGCTCCTGCTTGGGCGGCAGGGTAGACATGATGTTCCACCAGCTTTCATCCTCGTTTTCTTGCTGCAGCGCGTAACGCTCTTCCACCAACGCATTGCGGACGTTGGAGTCTGCCTGATCGACCCCGGCATTCTGCAGGAAAACCCGCTCGGCCACTGTTTTGGAGGGCATCGCATCGCTAGTCCCATGCAGCACCACCGGCATGCCGGCACTGGGATTGTCACCCAACACCAGCGCCTTGGCTGCCTCGTCGGCAGGCACCTGACCTGGCGCTTCGGCAGTGGCGCTAGGTGGACGCAGGGAGAATTGTGGCGGCACCGATAGCGGCGGGCGCGACACGACGCGGAATTCGTCCGGCGCGGCGCGGCTAAGACCCAGTGTATTCTTGACCGTACCGCTGCTGCAGGCGGCCAGCGCGATAAGACTGACCAAGGTGATAAGTCGTAGGCTATTCATACTCCGTTTCCTTCGGTTTTTCGACGCCCCCTACCATACTGCCCGCGCATAAAAGTACAACCCCTATGAAGATGGCGCTATCGGCAATATTAAAGGCCGGCCAGTGATACGGGCCGATATGGAAATCGAGGAAATCCACCACCGCCCCGAAGCGCACCCGATCAATAATGTTGCCGCTCGCTCCCCCGATCACCAGCCCCAGTCCCCAACCGGTCAGGCGGCAGGTGTTTTTATGTAGCCAACCCAGCAGGATGCCGACAATCACCAGCGCCGCTGTCACCAGCAGGTAAGGTTGGCGGTGCTCGGCCAGCAAGCCGAAGCTGATGCCGGTGTTCCAGACCAGCGCCAAGTTAAAAAATTCTGTTATCTCAATAAATTGCCCAGAAACGGAAAATACCCATAATATCCACTGCTTGCTTAGCTGATCGAGCAACAGGACAAGCGCGGCCACAAACAGCCCGAGGAGTGGCAGGCGTCTAACCATGAAGTATCCTCCTGACCTGTCTTTCATCCACCTGCATCTGTGCCTGCAGGGCTTCGGCGCTGTCGAAGCGCCTTTCCTCGCGGATGAACTCGATGAACTCGACGCACAGGCGCTCGCCATACAGGTCGCGCTCCACGTCGAACAAATGCACCTCAAGCAACGGCGCATGGGCACCGAAGGTCGGCTTGATGCCGAGACTGGCCACCCCGTGATGCCATTCAGGGTGATCGCCTATCCTTGCCCTTGCGGCGTATATACCATAGAGCGGCTTGAACAGTGGTTCCATGGACAGGTTGGCGGTAGGGAAGCCGAGCGTCCGGCCGCGCTGCATGCCGCTTCGTACCCGACCTTCAACCCGATAGGGGCGTCCGAGCAGCCCGGCGGCCTTGCGTACGTTTCCCAGCGCCAGCGCGGCGCGGACGGCACTTGATGACACCGGCTCACCCTGCGCGTCCAAAACCTGCGGAATCGCCGAGAAACCAAAGCCATGCCGTGTCGCTGCCTGCGCCAGCAGGTCAGTGTTGCCCTGCCGACCGGCGCCGAAGGCGAAGTTAAACCCTGTGACCACGTGGCGCGCTGCCAGCTGCCGGCACAGCAGTTCCTCGATGAACGCCTCCGCCGTCATGGAAGCCAGCCGCCGGTTGAATCGCGCCAAGAACAGGATCTCGATTCCCAGCTCGCTAAGCAGCGCGATTTTTCTGTGTAGCGGGTAAAGCCTTAAACGATTGCTTCCCGGCGCGAAAAACTCCCGAGGATGCGGCTCAAAGGTGAGCACGGCGCTCCGGCTGCGATGATGCTTTGCCAGTTCGATGCAGCGCTTGAGGATGGTCTGGTGGCCCAGATGCACCCCGTCGAAATTGCCGAGCGCCACGACGGCGCCTTTATGCTCTTTCGCAAGCGATGAAAAATCGCGGATAATATCCATGGGTTATTCAGGCTTGGATGGCACCTTGATCAGCGCCTCGCCGTCGATCACCACTGTATCTCCAACATAGCATTTGGTGTCGAGCACGGCGCGTTTTTTCTCCGGAATCAGTTCCTTGACGGTGCCGACGGCGTACACCGTGTCGCCGACGCGCACGGGAGCGAGGAATTTCAGCGTCTGGCTCATGTAGATGCAGCCCGGTCCCGGCAGCCGGGTGCCGATGACGGCGGAGATCAGGCTGGCGGTCAGCATGCCGTGCACGATGCAGCCGCCGAACGGCGTGTTTTTCGCGAATTCCTGGTTCAGGTGCATGGGGTTGGTGTCGCCGGATACGCCGGAGAAATTGCGCAGGTCGGTCTCGGTGATGGTTCGGCTGACGGTGGCCTTCATGCCGACTTTCAGGTCCTCGAAAAAATAACCGTATAGCTCAGGATGTTCCATAACACCTCACGTCGGCTGCGTTTCCGCCGGCACCGGCGGACGGATGTTGAGATAAATCAATGCGGGGCCGGAGATGTAGATCGAGGAATAGGTACCGACGATGACGCCGAACACCATTGCCCAGGCAAAGCCTTCGATTACCTCACCACCGAACAGCGCCAGCGCCAGCGAAGCCAGCAGCGTCGTCGAAGCGGTGAGGATGGTGCGCGACAGGGTCTCGTTCATGCTCAGGTTCAGCAGATCGAACACCGGCATCTTCTTGAAGCGGCGCATGTTTTCGCGGATGCGGTCATAAATCACCACTGTATCATTGATCGAATAGCCGACGATGGTGAGCAGGGCGGCGACCGCCGTCAGCCCGAACTCAAAGCGCGTCACCGCGAAAAACCCCATGAGCATGATGCTGTCGTGTAAAAGCGCCAGGATAGCGCCGAACCCGTACTGCCACTCGAAGCGGAACCAGACATAGCACATGATGGCGGCGAAGCACAGAAGCACCGCCCAGATACCCGCCTCGACCAGCTCCTGCCCCACCGTCGGGCCGACATAGTCGATCTTGCGGTAATCGATGCTTTGAGTGGCGAGGCCGGCGAGCACGTCCTTGACGCGGGCGGTGACGGCCGCCTGGTCGTCGGTTTCCGACACCTGGATACGGATCATCACATCCTGCGGGCTGCCCATGTTCTGCAACGACACTTCGCCGAATGCCTCGCTGGAGAGCGCCGTTCGCATTTGGCCCAAGTCGAGCGGCTGGGCTGTGTGGATTTCCATAAGGATCCCGCCGGTGAAGTCGATGCCAAGATTGAGGCCTTTGCCGAACAGCAGCGCAAGCGACAGTACGGTCAGCGCGAGGGAGACAATGAACCCGTACCAGCGCTTGCCCATGAAGTCGAAGTTGGGCCGGGTGGCAAAAATGCGAAACGGCATGACGGACCTGATGGCTGTGGAAAAGCCTACTGGATATTACATTACGGCTTCGACGGCAACCACTTCCGGAACGTAATGTTTCAGCATGTTCTCGATGCCGTTCTTCAGGGTAACGGTCGAGCTGGGGCAGCCGGAGCAGGCACCATGCAGCTCGAGGCTCACAATACCGTCATGGAATCCGCGGAAGATGATGTCGCCGCCGTCCTGCGCCACCGCCGGGCGCACGCGGGTTTCAATCAGCTCCTTGATTTGCCTGACCAGTTCGCTGTCCTCCTCGCTGGAGACACCCGTTGCGGCTGCCGCCAGCACCACCGGCTTGCCGGCGACGAAATGGTCCATGATCGAGGTCAGCAGCAGCGGCTTCAGCGTTTCCCAGCTCTCATCCGCATGTTTGGTGACAGTAATGAAATCGCTGCCCAAGAAAACGGCAGTCACTCCTGCGATGCGAAACAGCGTCTCGGCCAGCGGCGAGTTCTTGGCATCCTCGGATTTTGTTACAAATAACGTTCCGCTTTGCATCACCGGCACGCCGGGAATGAACTTCAGCGTCAGCGGATTGGGGGTGGATTCGGTCTGGATGAACATAAAAATCCTTTAAAATGGGCAAGAAATAAGAGTAAAAGATAGTCAGAATTTAGGCGCCGCGGCGGCATTTTTCAATGCGTTTCATTGATTTTTTATTGGGTTTGGGCGCATAGTGGCGTCGGTTGTCGCAACCAATTTTGGGAGAAATCATATGAAAAAAATCGCCCTGGCATCCTTTTTTGCCGCCCATACCGGTCTGGCCGGCGGGGCTTTAGCGGCAGATCCGGCCGAACTTGCGGTTTCCCTCGGCGGGATTGAGCATGGTAAACCAATACCGGTAAAATATGCGTATTGCATGCCCGACGACGCCGGTAAAACGAAGAATGGCGGCAACATCAATCCGCGCATCGAGTGGTCAGGCGCTCCGGAGAGGACCAAATCCTTTGCCCTGCTCGTGGTTGATCCGGATGTACCGCAAAGCTTTGAATTGGCCAATAAGGAGGGAAAGAGCATCCCGGAGGATTTCCCGCGCCGCAATTTCTATCATTGGGTGCTGGTCGACATTCCGGCCGGCGTTACCAGCATAGCCGAAGCGGCCGACAGTAACGGTGTAACCAAGGGCGGCAAGGCCGCGGGAAAAACCGCCTACGGCATCAACGGCAGGAACGATTATCCCGGCGGCGGTTATGATGGCCCGTGTCCCCCTTGGAATGACGAGCGCCTGCATCATTACCATTTTATCGTCTATGCACTTGATGTACCCAGTCTGAATTTATCGGCTGGCTTTGGCGGTAAGGAGGCGGAGGCGGCCATGAAAGGCCATATTCTGGCGCGGGGGGAAGTGGTGGGAACGTACACCAATAATCCAAAACTCCTGAAGTAGTTCAGCACCGCATTTAAGAGGTAGACAACAAAAAGGCCTGCCGGTTGCCCGGCAGGCCTCTTTGCTTGCACACGAACCTTAAGATTAGGTCGTGGAGCAACCAGAGGCGGCGTTAGCGCCCATCGCATCGACGATGCCGGCGGCACCGAAGACGATGGCAACGCCGATACCGACGATGATCGCCATACCCCAGGAGACTTTACCCAGGAGTGCGCCAATACCGATGACGGTAATGGCAATGGTCGCGAGGCCCTTACCGGTGTTGCCGGTGAACCACAGAACCACGGTGCAAAGTACCTTACCCATTGGGGTATCGGTAGCAAATGCAAAGTCCGGCATCATGACGATGACGGTGCTCAGCATGACCAGTAAAGCAATCTGCCATGCGCGAGCGAGGTCTTTAGTTTGGGTTTTCATAAATCATACCCTTCAAACTAAGTTACAAAACGTACGATCTATAGGGAGAAACACGGTTTGCTGTGTACTTCGTATAGCGTACGAACCAAATATCTACCGGGACGTATCCCAATGGTAGATAAGTAAACTATAAATTAAATTTTAGGTATTTGAAAGCCGATATTTGTGACAATCCTATGACAATCGCCTCAATTTCTTAATTTTTTAAGCTATCAGCCAAAAGCCGGAAGGTTTTGTAAGCTCATGAATGCCATGATTAATTATGTGGCCCCACAGATTGAGCAATGGCGGGACAAGACATCCGACTTTTCCCGTGGTTGCAGGCCGATTTGGATTGAGCAAAAGGAGGGCGGCTGATAAGGATGCATTCCCTGCAAAAAACAGATGTGATTCGCCTGTTCATCGGTTTTGACCAACGTGAGACTGTCGCCTACCACGTCCTGTCCCACAGTATTCTCACGCGCTCTTCCGCGCCGACCTCGATTACGCCTTTAGCGCTGGCGCAGCTGAAAAACCTCTTCACCCGCGAGAGCGCAACTCGCTGCAATCGACCGAGTTCGCCTTCACCCGCTTCCTCACCCCCTAGCGCACGGACAACCACTGGTATAGGAGCGTGCACATCGAACGGCAGGAAACGCTGCTCGACTGGCAGCCGGTGCTGGAGCGGATTGCTAGGCGACTGTAATGGCGCACCCGAGACGATTCGAACGTCCGACCTTTGCCTTCGGAGGGCAATGCTCTATCCAGCTGAGCTACGGGTGCGCAACAGTCGCGCGGGGTTCTTGTAACGAAAAGCCGCCTACTAATCCAGCCCGATTTTGCCGTCTTTATGCGTTCTTTATAAAAACGCATGCTCAACCCCATCGTAATTCTTCACCCACTTTTCTACGGTCTCCCAACAACAAGGAGCCGTTATGACCCTATCAACCATCTTGCTGGTTTTGCTGCTGCTGCTGATTGTCGGAGCACTGCCGGCCTGGCCCTACAGCCGGGAATGGGGCTATTACCCGAGCAGCGGGCTTGGACTGCTGCTGGTGGTGTTGATTATCCTGATGCTGATCGGGGCAATTTAAGCCCGCGGGTGCGCCGTATTATAGGCCTTCAGCAGCCGCTCCTTGTCGACGTGCGTGTAGCGCTGGGTGGTGGAAAGTGAGGCATGCCCGAGCAATTCCTGGATTGAGCGTAGGTCGCCGCCCGCCGACAGCAGATGGGTTGCAAAACTGTGGCGGAAGGCATGCGGTGTTGCGGTGTCGGGCAGGCCGAGCCGGACGCGGAGTTTCCGCAGCTGCAGCTGGAAGATGGCGGGGTCGAGCGCCTTGCCCCGCTTGCCGACAAAAAGGGGGGATTTCGGTTCGAATGCGTGCGGCACGCTGGCGATGTAATCGGCAATGGCCTGTTTCACCACCGGCAACACGGGCAGCATGCGCTGCTTATCACCTTTGCCGGTCACGGTGAGGCCGTCGCCTGTGGGGATGTCCTGGTAGCGCAACCGCAGAGCCTCGCTGATGCGCAATCCGCAGCCATAGATCAGCACCAGGAGTGCCAGGTCGCGCTTATTCACCCATTCATCCTTGTGCTGATCCCCCATGGCGGAAAGTGCTGCTTCTGCCTGTGCTTCATCCAGTGCCTTGGGCAGCGATTTCTTGAGTTTTGGCCCTTTGATATGAAATACGGCTGCGTTTTCGACCGCACCCTGCCGCTCGAGATAGCGGAAAAAACTTTTGACGGTGGAGAGCGCCCGCGCGTTCGAGGCGGTTTCATATTCCCCCGCCCGCGACGCCAGCCATGCCCGCAAGTCGCGGGTTTCCAGCGCCCTGAGTTGCTCCATAGCGATGCGTCCGCCGAGATGCTGGCTTAAGAACGCAAAGAAATGACGAAGATCATTCAGGTACGAGGTGACCGTATGTTCCGAGGCGCGCCGGTTATGGCGCAGCCAGCTCTCCCACTTGGCGAGCAGGGATTGCAGGTCGGCGGCGATGGGTAGCGGCTCATGCGTCATGACGATGTGTCATCCGTTTATGACATGATAAGTATAGCCGATTCTTTTCCTACCCACCAATGACTAAGACGGATTATACGGTCAGGTCATCCAGGTATTTATCCAGCTGATGGGCTGTAATCTGGGCGAGAAAGTGCAATAGTTCAATGCCCTGGCCGGGATGGAAGCGGTTCTTGTGGCGCACCCCGAAGGCAAGGATTACGTGCTTGTCGACCGTTTCCAGCTCAAGGCGCAGCATGGCGCAGGAGGCGATCAGCTGGTCGCAGTCGGAAAAGATTTCTTCGAAACCCGCGGGCGGCTTGGCAGTGCAATCCTCCACCAGCAGCACGTTCTTTTTCCTGCCTAGCGCCGCATCGATGGTGCCGGGGGCGACGAACACGATGCCCGAGTAATTCTGCTCGCCCCAGGATGTGTCGAATTGCGTCTCCGACTCCATCGCCATGCGCACCACGTCGACATCGAACAGGTTCACGAGGTCAAGCGTCAGTACTTCGAGGAGTTGTTCGATGGTGCGCGTTCTGATTAGCCGCAGCGCTGCCTGGTGCACCTGCGCCTGCACCGACATGTTGTCGCGGCAGAAATCGACCAGCACATCGTAGCGCGATTTCAACGCTTTGCTGTCCTTCTGCAGGTTTTTCACCATATAATGCTGGAAATCAATGATCCCGTTGCCTAAATCGCGCTCCGGCGCCGCCAGATCGGCCACCACATCGGGGTTGCTTTTCAGAAATTCCGGATGCTTCTTCAGGTATTCGCGCACCTGTTCGGCGCTGGGGCTGGCGCTTTTCGTCATCGTGTCGGACTGTTTGCTCACGCGATCTTCTGCCCGGTCTTCTGCCAGTCGGCGAGGAACGCTGCCAGTCCCTTGTCGGTCAGCGGATGATGGATCAGGCCTTTCAGTACGGCGGGCGGGATGGTGGCGACATGCGCGCCCATGCGGGCGGCGTGCACGATATGCATGGGGTTTCTTACCGAGGCGACCAGCACTTCGGTTTTGAAATACTCATACTGCCGGTACATCAGGCAGATATCCGCGATCAGCTGCATGCCGTCGTGACCGATATCGTCGAGCCGACCGACGAAGGGTGAAATGAAAGTGGCGCCCGCCTTAGCGGCGAGCAAAGCCTGTGCCGCCGAAAAGCAGAGCGTGACATTGACCATCGTGCCATGGCTGGTGAAATGCTTGCAGGCCTTGAGCCCATCCCAGGTCAGTGGCACCTTGATGGTAATATTCTTGGCCAGCTTCGCCAGCTTCTCGCCTTCGCGAATCATGCCGTCGGCGTCGGTGGCGGTGACTTCCGCCGAGACCGGTCCCGACACCACCGCGCAGATATCCTTCAGCACTTCGAAGAAATCGCGCCCCGACTTGGCAACGAGCGACGGGTTGGTGGTTACCCCGTCGAGCATGCCAGTGGCGGCAAGCTCACGGATTTCCGTGATATCGGCGGTGTCGACAAAAAATTTCATCGGTTTCGTTCCTGTTGATGTATTACTGGTACGTACATAACACCGGCAGAGCATTTGGCAATATGAAACAGGTTCCGTGTCGTCCTGAACGTAAGCGAGGGATCTGCTTGTCTGGCCAAGAAACAGGTGCTTCGCCTTCGGCTCAGAATGACAAACATATGGCACAGGTCGAAGTGCTGCTTCCTACTGCCGTGGACCACGGCTTCGACTACGCCGTGTGCAAGGGAAGCAGTGTGCATACGGGCGATATCGTATCCGTATCGTTTGGCCGCAGCGAGACACTGGGAGTAGTATGGGGGCCGGGGCAGGCGCAGCTCGACAGCGGGAAGATTAAACCGGTCAGGGCGCAGCTGGCGCAATTTCCTCCTTTATCGGAACCCATGCGCAGATTTATTGATTGGGTGGCCTGGTATAACTGCGCCCTCAAAGGCGCAGTGCTTAAAATGGTACTACCGGTGGCCGATATAGGGGAGGAGGGAAGGGTAGCGGTTCATACCAGCATGGAGACAGGCAAAATCGACCTTGCTCCTCTCTCCGACGATCAGAAAAAAGCGGCAGCGCAGCTTTTGGCAAAACTTGGCCAGGGGTTCTCCGTCACCCTGCTTGACGGCGTCACCGGCTCAGGGAAGACGGAGGTATATTTTGATGCGATTGCCCATGTATTAAGGAACCCTGGCCTCTCCCTTCAAGTCCTTGTATTGCTGCCTGAGATCGCCCTCTCCGTGCAGTGGCTTGAGCGCTTCGAGGCGCGGTTCGGCTTCCGGCCGGTCGTATGGAACTCGGAGATCACTCCTGCAAGGAAGCGCGCCGCCTGGCAGGCTATTGCCAGAGGCGAAGCGCGGGTGGTGGTTGGCGCCCGCTCGGCGCTGTTCCTACCCTATAGGAACTTGTCGCTGCTTATTGTCGATGAGGAGCATGATGCCTCCTATAAGCAGGAGGACGGCGTCATCTATCATGCGCGCGACATGGCAGTGGCGCGAGGGCGGTTCGAGCAATTCCCGGTGGTGCTGGTCTCGGCCACGCCATCGCTTGAGAGCTATTATAATGCGAAGCAGGGCAAATATGCGGAAGTCTCCCTGCCCGCGCGCCATGGCGGCGCCGAAATGCCTGCCGTCACTTTGCTTGACATGAAGCAGGAGCCGCTGGAGCGCGGCGCGTTTATCTCCACTACGCTGCGGCAGGCGCTGGCCGATGCCATTGCGAGGGGCCATCAGGCCATGCTGTTCCTGAACCGCCGGGGCTACGCGCCGCTGTTGCTGTGCCGTGCCTGTGGCCATCGCTTTCAGTGCCCCGAATGCTCCTCCTGGCTGGTGTTGCATAAGGGACGGCCGCGGCTGGAATGCCACCATTGCGGCTATCATCTTCCGATCCCGAAAGCTTGTCCGGCCTGCCAGGCAGAGGAGAAGCTCGCCGCCTGCGGGCCGGGGGTTGAACGGCTGCTTGAGGAGGTGAAGGATTTCCTGCCTTCGGCAAGAGTTGCCGTAATGGCCAGCGACAGTCTGGGCGGCTTCAAGGAAATGAGCGACATCATCAAAGACATGGGTGAGCGGCAGATCGACCTCTTGATCGGCACGCAGATGATCGCCAAGGGGCATCATTTCGCCGATCTGGCAGTGGTCGGTGTCGTTGATGCTGATTTGGGACTCTCTGGCGGCGACCTGCGCGCCGCCGAGCGCACCTACCAGCTGTTGCACCAGCTGTCGGGCCGCGCCGGGCGCGAGCAGGTGAAAGGCCAGGTATTCCTGCAGAGTTACCTGCCCGAGCACCCGGTGATGCAGGCCCTGCTCTCGGGTGACCGCGAAGCCTTCCTGCAGGCCGAGCTTAGCGCGCGCAAGAATAGCCATATGCCCCCCTTCTCCCGTCTGGCGGCGGTGATTGTCGAAGGAGCAAAAGAGGCGCAGGTGCAGGTGGTTGCCAAAAACCTGGCGGCCACTGCCCACCGCCAGCAGGAAATCCGCCTGCTCGGCCCCGCCCCTGCCCCGCTCTATATGCTACGCGGCAAATACCGCTACCGCCTGCTGATTAAAGCCGAGCGCAAGGTCAACCTGCCGGATTACTTAAGGGAGTGGGTCAAAGCGCAGGTCGCGCCCTCCTCCGTGCGCATTAAAATCGATATTGATCCGGTGAGTTTTTTGTAAGGGACAAGGATGACAAAAGAACTTGCCTTTGGGGATAATCTTGCCTAGTTTCTCTGCTCCCAAAACCCAATAGATACTTAAAGCCCGTGAAAACCGCTGGTACCCGACGCATCGCCGAACGCTACGTGACCGCCCTGTTCGACGTGGCCAGCGATCAGGACGCGCTGGTCAAGGTCGAGCGCGACATGCTGGCTATCCGCGCCGCCTTGGAGACGAGCTCCGAGCTGCGTGAATTCCTGGCCAACCCCCTGCTGTCGCGCGCCGAGCAGGCGCAGGCCCTAGCGGCGCTGCTGAAGGAGATGAAGGCGGATAAGGTGACCCAGCGTTTCGCCGAAATGCTGGCCCACCAGAAGCGCCTGCCCGTGCTGCCCGAGATTGCGGCGCTGTTCATCGAAAGGGCTGCTGCCGCTCGCGGGGAGTTGCAGGCGCAGGTCATCAGTGCGACGAAACTCGGCAAGAAGGAACTGGAACGCATCAGCGAGCGCCTGAGCAGCACGTATGGCAAGGTGGTGCAGCTGGAAGTGAAGCAGGCCCCCGAGCTGCTGGGTGGCATCATGATCAATATCGGCAGCCATCAGATCGACGGCTCGCTGGCGGGAAAAATGGACCGGCTGAAGCAGGCGCTTCGGACGGCGTAATGGTTAGGAGAGCATAAGCAATGGATATTCGTCCTTCGGAAATTTCGGAAATACTCAAAGCGCAGATCCTGCAATTCGACGCCGATGTTGAGCTCAGCGAGACCGGCCAGGTTGTCTCGGTCGGCGATGGCATCGCCACGGTGTACGGGCTTGAGAACATCCAGGCCGGCGAGATGGTTGAGTTCACCGGTGGCCTTAAGGGCATGGCGCTGAACCTCGCCTCCGACAATGTCGGCATCGTGATCTTCGGCGACGATCGCGCCGTGAAGGAAGGCGACACGGTGAAGCGTACCGGCACCATCATGGACGCCCCCGTCGGCAAGGGCCTGCTCGGCCGCGTGGTCGATGGCCTGGGCAATCCGATTGATGGCAAGGGACCGCTGAAGAACGTCACCCGCTCGCGCACCGAGGTAAAAGCGCCGGGTATCATCGCGCGCAAATCCGTGCATGAGCCGATGTCGACCGGCATCAAGGCGATCGACGCGCTGATCCCGATCGGCCGCGGCCAGCGCGAATTGATTATCGGCGACCGCCAGACCGGCAAAACGGCGATCGCCATCGACACCATCCTGAACCAGAAGCAGGTCAATGCCTCGGGCGATGAAAAGAAGAAGCTCTACTGCATCTATGTCTGCGTCGGCCAGAAGCGCTCGACCGTGGCGCAGGTGGTGAAGAAGCTCGAAGAGGCCGGCGCCATGGACTATTCCATTGTCGTTGCCGCCACCGCCTCCGAGCCGGCGCCGCTGCAATATCTCGCGCCCTATACCGGCGCCGCCATGGGCGAATTCTTCCGCGACAATGGCATGCATGCGCTGATCATCTATGACGATCTCTCGAAGCAGGCCGTCGCCTACCGCCAGATGAGCCTTCTCCTGCGCCGCCCGCCGGGCCGCGAAGCCTATCCGGGCGATGTGTTCTACATCCACTCGCGCCTCCTGGAGCGTGCCGCCAAGATGTCGGACGACAAGGGCGCCGGTTCCATGACCGCGCTGCCTATCATTGAAACGCAGGCCGGCGACGTCTCGGCCTATATTCCAACCAACGTGATCTCAATCACCGACGGGCAGATATTCCTTGAGACCGACCTGTTCTATAAGGGTGTGCGCCCGGCGGTGAATGTCGGCCTCTCCGTGTCGCGCGTCGGTTCTGCCGCCCAGATTAAAGCCATGAAGCAGGTGGCGGGCACCATCAAGCTGGAGCTGGCGCAGTTCCGCGAAATGGAAGCCTTCGCCCAGTTCGGCTCCGACCTCGATCCCTCGACGCAGAAGCTGCTGGCGCGCGGTGCGCGCCTGACCGAGCTTTTGAAACAGCCGCAATACTCACCGCTCTCGACCGCCGAGGAAGTCGCGGTGATCTATGCCGGCGTGAAAGGTTACCTCGACAAAATCAGCGTCAAGGATGTCGGCAAGTTCGAGCAAGCGCTGCTCGCTGACCTGCGCGGAAACAGCAAGGACATCCTGACCGCCATCGAGAAGGAGCAGAAGCTGACCGACGCCATCGAAGCCAAGCTGAAAACCCTAATCGAAACCATCGTGAAACGGTTCGCGTAACGCATGGCATCCCTTAAGGATTTAAAAAACCGCATCAAGTCGGTGCGCTCGACGCAGAAGATCACCAAAGCGATGAAGATGGTGGCGGCGGCGAAGCTGCGGCGCGCGCGCGAACAGGCGGAAGCGGCACGGCCTTACAGCGAAGCCATGGAGCGCACCCTGACCGGCCTCGCGGCCAGTGCCCTGCGCACGACCCGGCCGTCACAGGAACTGCAGGGCGGCGGCGGCACCGAGCTGCCGGGCGATCAGGGTACTAATTTGCCACCCCTGCTCGTGGGCACCGGCAGCGAGCGCACGCACCTGATTATCGTGGCAACCTCCGACCGCGGGTTATGCGGCGCCTTCAACTCATCGATCGTCCGCGCCACCCGCAGAAAGATCCGCGAACTGCAGGCGGCAGGCAAGGAAGTGAAGCTGTTTTGCGTCGGCCGCAAGGGCTACGAGCAGCTCAACCAGGAATTCGGCAAGCTGATCGTCGCCCGGCAGGAATTGAAAATACGCAAGCTGGCCTATGGCGATGCGGAAGCGATTGCCCGGCAGGTCGCGGAATTATTCGAGGCGCGCGCCTTTGACGTGGCGCATTTGGTCTATAACCGCTTCAAATCGGCTATCTCGCAGATCGTTACCTTTCAGCAGCTGATCCCGCTGCAGGTGAATCCCGCCACGGGCGAAGGCGCCGGCGCGGCGCTCACGACCGGCACCGCGCCGTACGAAATCGAGCCCTCCGAAGAGGAGCTGCTTGCCGAGTTGCTGCCGCGCAACCTGGCGATGCAGACCTACCATGCGCTCTTGGAAAACGCCGCCTCCGAGCAGGGTGCGCGTATGACCGCGATGGATAACGCGACGCGCAACGCCGGCGACATGATCAAGAAACTCAACCTCAAATACAACCGCACCCGCCAGGCGGCGATTACCAAGGAACTCATCGAAATCATCAGCGGCGCCGAAGCCGTTTAGGAATTACTAAGGAGCAAGCACATGGCAAAGAATACAGGCATCATCACCCAGGTCATCGGCGCGGTGATCGACGTGAAATTTCCGTCCGGGCACCTGCCGGCAATCTTGAACGCGCTGGAGACCGAGAATGACGGCAAGCGCCTCGTGCTCGAGGCGGCGCAGCACTTAGGCGAAGGCGAGGTGCGTTGCATCGCCATGGACTCGACCGATGGGCTGACGCGCGGGCAGGAAGTGAAGGACACCGGCGCGCCGATTTCGGTTCCCGTAGGCCGCGAGACGCTGGGGCGTATCCTGAACGTGGTCGGCGAGGCAATCGATGAGCGCGGGACCATCAAAACCAAGCAGACCGCGCCGATCCATGCGCAGGCGCCGGAATTCGTCGAGCAGTCAACCAAGACGGAAATGCTGGTCACCGGCATCAAGGTCATCGACCTGCTCGCGCCCTACGCCAAGGGCGGCAAGGTCGGGCTGTTCGGCGGCGCCGGGGTGGGCAAGACGGTGCTCATCATGGAGCTGATCAACAACATTGCCAAGGCGCATGGCGGCTTCTCGGTGTTCGCCGGGGTCGGCGAGCGCACCCGCGAGGGCAACGACTTGTATCACGAAATGATCGAATCGAAGGTCATCAACCTCGAAGACTTTTCCAAATCGAAGGTGGCGCTGGTCTACGGCCAGATGAACGAGCCGCCGGGTGCGCGCGCCCGTGTTGGCCTCACTGGCCTGACGCTCGCCGAATATTTCCGCGACCAGGAAGGCCAGGACGTGCTGTTCTTCGTCGATAACGTGTTCCGTTTCACCCAGGCCGGCTCGGAAGTGTCGGCGCTGCTTGGGCGCATCCCTTCGGCGGTGGGCTACCAGCCGACGCTCGCCACCGACATGGGCGCCATGCAGGAACGTATCACCTCGACCAAGAAGGGCTCGATCACCTCGGTGCAGGCGATTTACGTACCGGCTGACGATTTGACCGACCCGGCCCCTGCCACCTCCTTCGCGCACCTCGATGCAACGACCGTACTTTCGCGCCAGATCGCCGAGCTCGGCATTTACCCGGCGGTGGACCCGCTCGACTCGACCTCGCGCATCCTCGACCCGCAAATTCTGGGTGACGAGCATTACGCGGTGGCGCGCGAAGTGCAGCGCGTGCTGCAGACCTATAAGAGCTTACAGGACATCATTGCCATTCTCGGCATGGATGAGCTGTCCGAGGAGGACAAGCTGGTGGTGGCGCGCGCGCGCAAAATCCAGCGCTTCCTGTCGCAGCCATTCCATGTCGCCGAAGTGTTCACCGGTGCGCCGGGCAAGCTGGTTGATATCAAGGATACCATCGCCGGCTTCAAGGGCATCGTCGAGGGCAAGTATGACGATCTGCCGGAAGCTGCCTTCTACATGGTCGGCACCATCGAGGAAGCCGTCGCCAAGGCGAAGAAGATGGCAGCCGAGGCGGCGTAATGCAGGTCCAGCTCATCACACCCGATAAGACCCTCTTCTCCGGCGAGGCTCAGATGGTCGTCGCGCCGGGCGTCGAGGGCGATTTCGGCGTGCTGGAGGGCCATGCGCCTTTCATCTCGAGTCTGCGCGAGGGCGTGGTCACCATCGATACCGGCAGCGGCGACCCCCAAACCATCGCCATCACCGGCGGCTTCGCCGAAGTGACCCCCGAGCGCTGCACGTTGCTGGTGGATGGCACTGGCCAGGCAGCATAATCGCTCGCTTTAAGCACTTGATTTCGATAAGGCGGTACGGTTTTTGCTCCTCCAGAGCCTATGACCGATCCCGTAGGTACGCCGCTGCAAGTCACCATCCATCCGCTGCCGGAAAAACTGGCGGCGGGCGCGTTCTGGAGCGCGGAAGCGCCGACCTTCGCGGATTTTCTCGACATCATCAACCCATTGCAACACCTGCCGATTGTCTCTTCCCTGTATCAGGCTGTGACCGGTGATGTGCAGGTGCCGGCGGCAAAAATTTTCGGCGGCGCGCTGTTCGGCGGGCCAATCGGGCTGCTGGCGGCCATCTTCGATACGATCATGGAGCAGGAAACCGGTGCGAATCTATCGGAGAATCTGGTGGCGGCGGTCACCGGCGAAGAAATCCCAGCCTTCGAGGTTGCCTCAAGCGATCCGCTCGATGGGCTGACGCTGCACCAGCGCAAATCCTACAACGCTTACGTGCACGCGCAGAGCCTGCTGGCGTAGAACATTTCGATTCACTGCATATTTGTCATTCCTGCGAAAGCAGAAATGTTGTTTCCTATAGTAAAACGCCTGCTTCCGCAGGAGTGACAAGAATAAGTCAACTCTTCTCATTCTCTTCTTTCTCAACGCTCTTCGCCATTCTCTTTCGGCTGTAAGTCTTTTTGCTCGGCTTGACCTTGGTCCGCAACAGCCTTACCGCCTTTGCCACCGGGTTCCTGCGCTTGCGCTTTTTAGTCATGCGGCCGTTCTCCGAACAGCACGCGTCCCAGCCGCACGCAGGTAGAGCCCATGCGCACCGCCGTTTCGAAATCCCCGCTCATGCCCATGCTGAGCTCGCGTAGCCCATGCGCCTGCGCCAATTGGCGCAGATAGGCAAAATGTGGTGCGGCAGGCTGCCCGACCGGTGGTACGCACATCAGCCCGGCGATAGGCAGTTGCAGTTGCGTTTTACAGTAATCGATCAGCGCGTCCGCTTCCTCCGGCATGACGCCCGCTTTCTGCGGCTCCTTTCCCGTATTGACCTGGATGAAGAAGTGCCAAGTGGTGAGTGATGAGTGATGAGTATTATGTTTTACCTTGGCAATTTCATCGGCCAGCTTCATCCGGTCCACCGTCTGGATGACATCGAACAGCCCAAGCGCCTGCCCCACCTTGTTGGTCTGCAGTGGGCCGATGAGATGCAGCCGGAGCTGTGGATATTTTGCGCGCAAAGGCGGCCATTTCTCGGCAGCTTCCTGCACACGATTTTCCCCGAAATCGGTTACTCCTGCCGCGATTGCCGCCTCGATCTTCGCAGGTGGCTGACCTTTGCAGGCACCCAGCAATGTTACGGCACTAACGGACAACAGGCTGTTTTCCTGTGTAGTTTTTATTTTCTGCCGAATGCTCTTCAACGCAGTTTCCATGGACATGCTCTAACGTTCCTTCAGGCTCCCTTTGTTAAAAATCTCTTAAAAATACCGGGTATTTAGGGCCAATATTGTTGCCATATTGCAACATAAAGGGTGAAAAGCTGCCGTTTTACTCTTCCGGCTGCCGTTACATCTTGCATGGGAAATGGGTTTGCTCAATAACTATGCGAGGTAAATGCATAGAGTATTTTACTTTGTGTAGCCTAGAGTATCTTTCTAGACAGATTCTTTAAACTCTAAAGGGAACAATAGTATGAAAAAAATTCTTCTCGGTACGACCACTCTCATCGGCGCGGCCGGCCTGTTTGCCGGTGCCGCTCTCGCTGAGACCCCGAAGGTCACTCTCGGCGGCTTTGCTGACTTCCAGGTCGGCATCGTCGGTGAAGACAACGATGCGCTGCTGCGCTCGCATGCTTTCCGCAGCGACACCGAAATCAGCGTCAAGATCGACGGCCGGACTGACAGTGGCTTAGGCTACGGTGGTCAGATCGACCTCGAAGCCGACGTTGACGAGACCGGTTCCGGCAACTCCGATACGGATAATCAGGGCTTTAACGCTGCTCGCACCTTCGTCTACCTGGACGGTGGCTGGGGCCGTGTGCAGATGGGCTCCGACCTCGGTGTCACCAACACCATGAAGGTTGATGCTTCGCGCATCGCCCGCGCTACTGGCGGTGTCGATGGCGACTTCTACTACTTCATGAGCGCCACTAGCGGTCAGGTGATTGCCAAACCGGATCTCTGGCTGGATTACGGTCTGGCTGGCACCGGTGGTCAGCTGGGCAATGAGTCCACTGAGAACAACAATAAGGTGACCTACTACACCCCGCGTTTCTCGGGTTTCCAACTGGGCCTCAGCTACATCGTGACCGACACCGGTCGCGGTCAGACGATCGTTCGTGCTGATACTCAGGCGGGTGATGCTGAAAACATCTTCGCTGGCGCTCTGAGCTACGAAGGCAAGTTCGACCAGGTTGGCATTGCTGCCGCCGTTACCGGCGAATGGGGCAATGCTGAAACTGCCGCGTCGGAAGATCTCCGTACCTGGCAGGCTGGCGCGAAAGTGTCCTTTATGGGCTTCTCGGTTGCCGGTTCGTATGGCGACTGGGGTGACAGCCTCGCGGCTGCCGGTTCGGGCCTCGATGATCGCTGGTTCTGGACCGCCGGTGCGGCCTATGAAAACGGCCCGTTCGGCGTGAGCGTGACCTACCTCCACAGCGAGTATGAGGTTTCCTCCACCACCGACAACGAGTTCACCAACATTTCGGTCGGTGCGGATTACAAGCTCGCTCCGGGTCTGACTCCGTATGCCGAAGTCAGCTTCATCGAGCTGGATCCGACCGGTACCGCCAACGATAACGACGCCACCGTCGGTATCGTCGGCACTGTGCTGAACTTCTAATAATAAGAAAATATCCTATCCTTGAGGGGCGATGCGGTTGCATCGCCCCTTTTTATTGGCTAGATTCGTCCTCCAAAGATTGATTTCCTAGGAGATGATGTCGATATGCGTACGCTTCACTATCTGCTTCCTGCCCTGCTATTGCTGGGACTTGCTGCCTGTTCCGGCGTGGAAACCGAGCGGCACGTACCGAAAGGCTATGACGATGAGCGCAAGGAGCGCATCGGCAAGCTGACCGGCGAAGGGTTGCTCCTGAGCGGCCGCTCGAAGGGGGAGGAAGGCGCCGGTGCGCTTGGCGTCAACAGCTATCTGTGGCGTGCCACGCTTGATACGGTATCGTTCATGCCGCTGGCTTCGGCCGATCCGTTCGGCGGCGTTATTATCACCGACTGGTACGAAGATCCCAAGGCGCCCGGTGAACGTTTCAAGGTCAACGCGCTGATTCTCGATAAGACGCTGCGCGCCGACGGCGTCAAGGTCAGCATCTTCAAGCAGAAGCTGGAAAAAGGCGTCTGGCGCGACCAGCCGGTCGACGAGAAGCTGCAGCGCTCGCTGGAGGACACCATCCTGACCCGCGCCCGCCAGCTTCGCGTGGCGCAGCTGGGCAAGTGAAAGGGGATGTGGAGATAGAGGAATTACTTTTTACTTACTCCACATCTCCACATCCTTTAGATAATTCGACATACTATGACCGCTCCCTCCCCCTCCCGTTATAACTTCCGCGAAACCGAAGCCAAATGGCAGCGAATCTGGCAGGAGGAGAACCGTTTCGCCGCGCGCGAAAGCTCGGATAAGCCGAAATACTATGTGCTGGAGATGTTCCCCTACCCCTCCGGCAATATCCATATGGGCCATGTGCGCAACTACACGCTGGGCGATGTGGTGGCGCGCACCAAGCGCATGCAGGGCTATAATGTGCTGCATCCGATGGGTTGGGACGCATTCGGCCTGCCGGCTGAAAACGCGGCCATCCAGAATAAATCCCACCCCGAAGCCTGGACACTCGCCAACATCGCCACCATGCGCGAGCAGTTGAAGCTGATCGGCCTCTCCTATGACTGGTCGCGCGAGTTAGCCACCTGCCTGCCGGAATACTACAAACATGAACAACTTTTCTTCCTGAAATTCCTGAAAAACGGGCTGGCCTACCGCAAGGAAGCCGAGGTCAACTGGGACCCGGTCGATCATACGGTGCTGGCCAATGAGCAGGTCATCGAGGGACGCGGCTGGCGCTCGGGCGCCCTGGTCGAGCGGCGCAAGCTCTCGCAGTGGTTTTTGCGCATCTCCGATTTTGCCGAGGAATTGCTGGCCGGGCTGGAATCGCTCAAGGCCTGGCCGGAAAAAGTGCGCCTCATGCAGGAAAAATGGATCGGCAAATCCTACGGTGCGACGCTTTCGTTGCAGTTCGCGGTTGGCAGTTCGCAGTTGGCAGATGCGCCGGCGCATCTGGAGATTTATACCACGCGTCCTGACACAATTTTTGGCATGTCCTTTTGCGCTATTTCGCCTAGTCATCCATTGTCCCTTAAACTGCAAACCGCCAACCGCGAACTGCAAACTTTTATTGAAGACTGCAACCGCCTGGGCACCAGCGAGGAGCTGATTGAAAAAGCCGAAAAGAAGGGTTTTGACACCGGACTGCGCGTGATTCACCCTTTCGACGGGCATGAAGTGCCGCTCTTTGTCGCCAATTTTGTGCTGATGGAGTACGGCACTGGCGCCATTTTCGGCTGCCCGGCGCATGACCAGCGCGACCTCGATTTCGCCCGCAAGTACCAATTGCCGGTCATTACCGTCGTCGCACCGAAGGATAAACCCGATCTCCAGGTAGGAAATGAAGCCTATACGGAGGACGGAATCCTGGTCAATTCGGACTTTCTGAACGGCCTTTCCGTGCCGGAGGCCAAGCAAAAAGTCATCGCCGAGCTCGAAAAACGCGGACTGGGTACGGCGAAAATCAACTATCGCCTGCGCGACTGGGGCATTTCGCGCCAGCGCTACTGGGGCTGCCCGATTCCCATCATCCATTGCGAGGCCTGCGGGATCGTGCCGGTGCCCGAGAAGGATTTGCCGGTGACGCTGCCGAAGGACGTCAGCTTCGACAGGCCGGGCAACCCGCTCGACCATCATCCGACCTGGAAAAACACCCCCTGCCCCACTTGTGGAAAACCGGCGCGGCGCGAAACCGACACGTTCGATACCTTCTTCGAATCCTCCTGGTATTTCGCCCGCTTCACCGCGCCGCAGGCGAAAGCCCCCTTCGATGACCAGGCGCTGCGCTACTGGATGCCGGTCGACTGCTATATCGGCGGCATCGAACATGCGGTGCTGCACCTGCTCTATTCACGTTTCTTCTGCCGGGCGCTGAAAAAATGCGGGTTTACCGCCATGCCGGAAGAGCCGTTTATGCGGCTGGAGACGCAGGGCATGATCCTTCATGAAACATATAAGTTGCCCGGAGAATATTTTTTATCTCCTGATGAGGTAATGCGCGACGAGAATGGAAAAACAATAACCATACAAGGCCGCAAATTAGTTGAAGTCGGGCGCATCGAAAAAATGAGCAAATCGAAGAAAAATACGATCGATCCTCGGCGTATTATTGACACTTACGGCGCCGACGCCGCGCGGCTGTTCATGCTCTCCGATTCGCCGCCCGAACGCGACCTGGAATGGACTGACGCCGGCATCGAGGGGGCGTGGCGGTATTTGAACCGGCTGTGGAAACTGGTGCAGGAGTTTAAGGATTCGGGAAAAAATTCTGCGCAGCCGCAAAGCGGCCCACAGGGTGACAAACTGCGTAAAGCTACCCATAAAACCATTGCCGCCGTTACCGACGACATAGAGCGCTTCCACTTCAACAAGGCGATTGCCCGCATTCGTGAGCTGTCCAATCTGCTGGAAGGCGAAACGCCGCAAACTGTGGAACAGAAAACCGCTTATGGCGAGGCGCTGGACGCCATCGCCCTGCTCATCACCCCCTTCCTGCCGCATCTGGGCGAGGAACTCTGGGAACAGCTGGGCCACAAGGGACCGATGGTTTGGCCCCAGGCCGATCCGGCGCTGCTGGTCGATGATAGCGTCACGGTGGCGGTGCAGGTCAACGGCAAGCTCAGGGCTACCATCGAGCTGCCGCGTGACCTCGACCGTCAGCTGGCGGAAACCAAAGTATTGGAGTTGCAGGCGATCAAGGATGCGCTTAAGGATAAGCAGGTAGCAAAGGTCATCGTGGTGCCGAACAGGATCGTGAATGTGGTGGCGAAATAAAGGCATGAGGCTTGAGGCATTAGGCATGAGCATACAAAAATTCTCGCGCCTCATTCCTCTGGCCTCGTGCCTGATTATAGCCGCCTGCGGCTTTCGCCCCATGTATGCGGAAAGTGCCAAAAGCGACGCTACCCCTTCCACCATCTTCGCCGGGGTGCGGATCGACCCCATTCCCGGCGGCGGGCGCATGGGACAGCAGTTCAGGATTAACCTGGAAGACAGGTTGAATCCGGGCGGCACCGTGCCGCCGAATCCCGCATATCGTTTAAGCGCGACGCTGCGCAGCCGTCCGCAGGCCATCGGCATCGCCCGCGACGGCACGGTATCGCGCTATAACGTCTATCTTGACTCCGAGTATGCGCTGTACCGCCTTGCCGACGGCGAGAAGATCACCTCCGGCAAGGTTCGCCATGTCAGTAGCTATAACAACCTGACTAATATCTATTTTTCCACCTATATCTCAGAGCAGGATGCTATCCGGCGCGGCGTTGAGGAACTGAGCGAGATATACCGTGCCCGTCTCGGCGCCTATCTTGACGAGGGCGCACCGCACCGCCAGACTGTCAAGGAACTGCCCGCCCCTGATCCTATTCCCTCTCCCCATCCGTTCGAGGAGGGAGAGGCTACCGCCCTGCCCCTGCCCAAAATCCCATGAAAATAGCCCCCAGAGCGATCGAAGCCTATGTCGGGGCGCCTGACCCCGCCCACCGCGCCATGCTGCTCTACGGGCCGGATTCAGGCCTGGTGCGCGAGCGGGCCAAACGGCTGGTGGCTGCCCTCCTGCCGGGCGAGCCCGACCCGTTCGCCCTGCTCGACCTGTCCGAAGCGGAACTGCTGGCCGACCCGGCGCGGCTGGCCGACGAGCTGGCCGCCATCAGCATGATGGCGCCACAGCGCGTCATCCTGGTGCGGGACGCCGGGGACAAGCTGGCGCGCATCATCGAATCCGCCGCTCCTGCCTTCCATGACAGCGTCCGGCTCATCGTCTGCGGAGGCGACCTGCCCGCACGCTCGGCCCTGCGCGGCTGGTTCGAGAAGGAAAGCGGCTGCGCTGCCATCCCCTGCTACAAGGATGAGGCGAGGGATGTGCAGGAGGTGATCCGCCGGCGTTTCGCCGAGGCCGGCATCCAGGCCGGGCGCGAGGTGGTGGATTATCTCGCCTCGCAGCTCGGCAATGACCGTTACGTGACCCGCCAGGAACTGGAAAAGCTTATCACCTATGCCGGGGACGACAAGGTGATACGCCTCGAAGACGCCCAGGCACTGGTCGATTACAACCGCGACACCCATCTGGACGATGTCGCCGCCGCCCTGGCCGGGCGCGACCTCAAGGCGCTCGACGCGGTGCTGATGCAGCTGCTGCGTGAGGGCATTCAGCCGATGGCGTATGTGCGGGCGCTGCAGCGCTATTTCAACCGGCTCTACGCCATCCGCGCCCGGATGGAAGCGGAAGGCATGAGCGCCGAGCAGGTGATTCAAAGCCTCCGCCCGCCGGTGTTTTTCCGGCAGGTACCCGTCCTCACCCGCCACGTCCAGGGCTGGGGGCTGGAGCAGATCGTCAAGGCATTGAAGCTGCTGGTGACGGCGGAACTGGCCTGCAAAACCTCCGACCTCCCTCCCGTGCCTGCCAGTACCCGCCGTCTGCTGCAGGTGACGCAGCTGCGGTAATATATCTTATCCAATGGGATAACCTATACTGCGTTTATAAAAGCTTAATAATTTGCAGGTATAATTTTTAAAAAACATACATTAGAGCATTTTCAATTTATTCCTTGTCACCCCCTGCGAAAGCAGGGGACTTGCTTACCTTAATGAAAGAAGACTCCTGCTTTCGCAGGGGTAACAAAATGTAAATACTTAACGTAAATGCTCTAGCTTGGAGACTTCATGTCTGAAGGCTGGCTCAATAAAACAGGTTACGCACTACCCAAGGATGCATATGTAGTAGCCCAGAAAATATTACATGGTCTGGGCCGTAGGATGTTTGATGTATTACGCGAAGCCTATCCGCAAGCCGAGCAGGATGCCTGGATATCTATGGCGCAGGATACCACAGATGGGATGCTTCATTTAAAGGATGGCACTCTCTCCGGCGATAAAGCTAAGGCTAAATTTAAATATGAATCCACGGAGGCGCTGGGCATTCCAACAATCCACCCTTCAGATACGGCGAAATTCACCGGAGAATTATCTGATCTAATAACGCGGTTAATCGCGCAGGCATATGATATGCAATTATTTAACGTGTCCCGAAGGCCCGAGACAGATGCCCGTGCTCAGAAAGAAAAGAAAGAATTTGAGGCCTCTTACAATGCTCTCATTGAAAAAATTGGAAGTTATCCTAAACTGCGCGGCATAGTGCCCATTGCCCTGGCGGTAAAAAAAATGGCGGAGGAAAAAGATATTTCTGAGTTGGCCGAGAAAAAGTTTGATCTTGAGACTCACTGGGTAGATAAGCTCCCAGAAAGGGAACGAAGTATCGTAGCAGCGGTCTTTCCATCAAATGGCGTAGTACAGCAGGAAGAGCATTATTACGACCGGTTGGCGGAGGATACCCTCATAACTGCTAACAGTCGCAGACGTTAAATACTATCCCCCAGCTTTCTCAATATCTCATCGAGCTGCGACAGCGATTCGTAGGAAATCACCAGCTCGCCGCTCTGGCCGCGGTCGTAGATGGCGACTTTCAAGCCAAGATTCTCCGACAGGGTTTCCTCGAGCGCGATGATGTCCGGGTCCTTGGGGCCGGTCGGCGCGCGGTAGGCCCCTCCTCCGCTCCCGGCGCGCGGCGCAGAGCGTTTTTCCTGTCCCTGTGCGGTGCGGCTGGCCTGTTCGGCCTGGCGCACATTCATGCCTTTGCGCACGATGTCACGCGCCAGCTCGACGGCATTGGGAATGCCGATGAGTGCCCGCGCGTGGCCCATGGCAAGCTGTCCTTTGTCGAGCATGGTCTTGATCTCGTCCGGAAGCGACAATAGACGCAGCAGGTTGGCGACGTGGCTGCGGCTCTTGCCTACCGTTGAGGACAGCTCTTCCTGAGTATACTGAAATTCCTCGATCAGCCGTTGGTAGCCCTGCGCCTCCTCGAGTGGCGTCAAGTCCTGGCGCTGTACGTTCTCGACCAGGGCGAGTTCGAGCGCCTGCTTGTCGGGAATCTCCCGAATGATGACCGGCACCTCCTCCAGTGCCGCCAGTTGCGCAGCGCGCCAGCGGCGCTCGCCGGCGACGATCTCATAGGCTCCCGAGTGTCTGGGCGAAGGGCGGACGATGATCGGCTGCATGATGCCGTTCTTGCGAATCGATTCGGCCAGTTCTGCCAGAGTCGAATCGTCGAACTGCGTGCGCGGCTGGTATTTACCGGTATGCAGTTTCGTGACGGCTAGGGTATAAACACCCCCGGCAGCATCCTCGCTTTTACGCGGCGCGGCGGGAGCGGTTGCCGCCGGCTGGACATAGTTTTCTGAAATCAGCGCTGATAATCCTTTGCCGAGTCCCTTGGGCTTGGTGGTAGTGGCCATAATGATTCTCCTCGTTGATCAAGCGGCGGTGAGTTCTTTCTTAAGCTGGCGCTCGCGTTTCAGCAATTCGCTGGCCAGCTGGATATAGGCTTGCGAACCGGCGCAGCGCATGTCGTAGATCAGGGCCGGTTTGCCGTGCGATGGGGCCTCGGACATGCGTATATTACGCGGAATAACAGCGTTATAGACTTGCTTGCCGAAATAGCCGCGCACCTCGGCTTCAATCTGTTCGGTGAATTTGTTGCGTCGGTCGTACATGGTCAGCACAATGCCCTGGATGGCTAGTCCGGCGTTCAGGTTTGTCTGAACGAGCTGGATGGTGCGCATCAGGTGGCTTAACCCCTCCAGTGCGTAGAATTCGCATTGCAGGGGGATCAGCACCCCGTGGGCGGCGACCAGCGCGTTCAACGTCAGGAGACCGAGCGACGGCGGGCAGTCGATGAGTATATAGTCGTAGTCGCTGGAAATCTTATCCAGTACGGCTTTCAGCCGGTATTCGCGCCGCATCAGGCTGACCATTTCGATCTCGGCGCCCGACAGATCAATCGTAGAAGGCACAATAAAAAGACCGGGAACAGCGGTTTTTTGTGTGGCTTCGTCAAGTGCCGCATCATTCAGGATAAGGTCATAGGAAGTGATTTCACGTTGCGCCGGTTCGATGCCAAAACCGGTGCTGGCGTTTCCCTGCGGGTCGAAATCGATAACCAGAACTTTTTTTCCGACGGCCGCTAACGCGGTGGCAAGATTAACGGTAGTGGTGGTCTTCCCCACCCCCCCCTTCTGGTTGACAACAGCTAAAACCCTAGGATTCCCACCTCTTTCCGCCGTCATGATTCCCCCTTCTGTTGACGTTCCAGAGCCTAATGATTGCCCCCTTGTCATCGGTGATGCTGGGAAAAATAGCGTGGTCAAACGACCATTCCTCTTTCGCATCGCCTATCTCTTTAAAATAATTTTTCCCTTTATGGAAGAGACAAATTGTTTCATGTGAAACATAGGGGGAAGCTAAATGCAAAAGCTGTACCAAAGGAGCGCAGGCGCGAGAAATCACGATGGAAACTTTTCCGATTGGACATGCTTCAATGCGAGCCGAATGTATTGAGAGATTGGTTTTGGTGATGCGAGCAATTTCCTGGAGAAAAACAATTTTTTTCTTATCGCTTTCGATCAGGTGAACGTCATTTGCACCAGCAATGGCGAGCGCCATGCCTGGAAATCCAGCCCCCGACCCTAGGTCGGCAATGGTTAGCGAAAGGTTGTCGATGTAATTGAGAAGTTGAAGCGAGTCGAGAAAATGTCGTTCCCACATCTGATGAATAGTGTCGGGACCCACCAGATTGATCTTAGGTTGCCATTTAAGGACCAGATCATGATACAGGGATAGTTTGTCAAACGTTTCACGTGAAACCCTGACATGGCGATTGAGCAATTCAAACGGATCAGGCACAGGCTTCTCGCGTATGTTGCCGTTCCAGTTTTTTGACATGAGACATCAATGCCACCAAGGCTGCTGGCGTCATCCCCTGAATGCGCCCAGCGGCACCGATGGTATGGGGGCGAAGCTGGTTCAGCTTGTTTTTAATTTCCGTAGAGAGAGAGGAAAGCATATTATAATCTAGATTATCTGGGATAATCATATCCTCCTCCTTTTTGAAGTTTTGAATATCCTGGTGCTGGCGGTCCAAATAGCCGTCATACAGCGCTTCGATTTCGAGTTGTTCTTGAATATCGACGGGTATGGCACTCAATTCCGGCCATATCTGACACAGGCCTATAAACCCAGTTTTATAGGTTAAAAGCCCAAATGCCGTGCGACGGATCCCATCGAGGTTGATAGGGATTCCATATGCCCTTGCTTGATTGGGAGTGATCGTTAAGTGTTGCAATGTTTCACGTGAAACCTGTAAGGCCTGTTGCTTTTGTTCAAAAGCCTTCTGACGCTCCCTCTCCACACAGCCTATGATTATGCCCTTTTGGGTTAGCCGAAGATCGGCGTTATCAGCCCGGAGGACCAGACGGTACTCCGAGCGCGAGGTGAACATGCGGTAAGGTTCGCTAGCGCCGCTCGTAATCAGATCATCGATCATTACTCCAATATAACCATCGGAGCGATCAATAATAAATGGCTTGTTCCCAGCCGCCGCCAAGGCGGCGTTGATCCCGGCGATAATCCCCTGCCCGCCCGCTTCCTCATAGCCGGTCGTGCCATTAATTTGGCCGGCAAAATAGAGGCCCCTCACCTTCTTGGTCTCCAGTGTCGGCTTCAGTTCGCGTGGGTCGACATAGTCATATTCGATGGCATAGCCTGGACGTATAACCCTTGCCTTTCCCAGCCCGCGAATTGACGCAACCATGGCCAGCTGGACGTCTTCCGGAAGCGACGTGGATATGCCATTCGGGTAGACGGTATCGTCATCAAGCCCTTCCGGCTCCAGGAAAATCTGGTGCTGCTGCCTTTCCGCAAAGCGCACCACCTTATCCTCGATGGAGGGGCAATAACGCGGACCAGTACTTTCGATTTGCCCGGAATACATCGGTGCGCGGTGAATATCAGCGCGGATAATCTCATGGGTTTCAAGATTGGTATGGGTAATGAAACAGGAAATCTGCGGTACCGTCACTTCCCTGGTAAGATAGGAAAACGGCTTTGGCGGCTTGTCTCCGGGCTGCTCCTCCAGCGACGCCCAGTCGATGGTTTTTCCGTCGAGTCGTGGCGGGGTGCCGGTCTTAAGGCGGCCCATGGCAAAATGATGCTTCTTAAGCGTATTGGAAAGCCCCAGCGATGGCGCCTCTCCTGCCCTCCCGGCGCGGATTTTGGTTTCGCCGATATGGATCAGGCCGTTTAAAAATGTGCCTGTAGTGAGAATAATTTTACCGGCGGAAACGGTGCGGCCCGACCCGGTGACCACTCCCCTCACCTCGCCTTCCGCTATGACGAGATCTTCCACCGAATCCTCGATAATGGAGAGCGCATCATATTCCTGGAGGATGGATTGCACCGCTTGCCGGTAGAGCTTGCGGTCAGCTTGGGCGCGCGGACCGCGGACAGCCGGGCCCTTACTGGCATTCAGGATGCGGTAATGGATGCCCGCGCGGTCGATGGCGCGGCCCATTACCCCGTCGAGCGCGTCGATTTCCCGCACCAGCGTCCCCTTGGCGATGCCGCCGATGGCCGGGTTGCAGGACATTTCGCCTACGGTATGTTTTTTCTGGGTGATAAGCGCCGTACGCGCGCCGATGCGTGCCGCCGCTGCCGCCGCCTCGGTGCCGGCGTGCCCGCCGCCTATGACGATAACATCGAATTTAAACATTACTTTCCTATACAAAACTGGCGAAAGACGATCTCCAATACCTCATCCACCTGAATTTTACCAGTAATTCTGCCTACTGCCCGAGCAGCCTGGCGCAGCTCCTCGCAGGCCAGTTCCAATGGCACGTCTTTCTTCAGGGCTTGCTGCAGCGCCTGCGCGGCCTCCTCCAGCAAGGCCCGGTGCCGGTTCCGGGTGATAAAAGGCGCGCCGCCGCTATAAGAGGAGGCAATCCGCTCTCCGATTAGGGCTAGTAGCGCCTCTACCCCCTCCCCGGTTTTTGCTGAAACGAACTGCGGATCAGAAATAGCATGAGCGGTAGTTCTATCCTTTACCAGATCGCATTTATGCACCACGGCAATCGCTGCGTCATGTAACAGATCGAGGCTGGCCGTATCGGCTTCAGGCCAGCATGCCCCGTCAAACAGCACCAGGCGGATATCGGCATCCTCGGCTTTCGCCCTCGCCCGCCTGACGCCTTCCTCTTCGATCTCATCCTCGGCCTCGCGGATGCCAGCCGTATCCACCATGATGACCGGGTATCCGCAGATATCCACATGGATTTCGATAGCGTCACGAGTTGTGCCGGCGCGTGCCGAAACGATGGCGGCGTCGCGCTTGGCAATGGCGTTGAGCAGGCTCGACTTGCCGACATTAGGAGCGCCCAGGATCACCACTGAGATACCTTCGCGTAGCCGCTCGCCACGCCGCTGATCGGCCATCGCATCGCTAACGACCTTCTGTATGGCGCCAATTTCCTGAGTCACTTCCTGCACCACCGACGCGGGAATTTCCTCGTCGGGAAAATCGATGTAGGCTTCGAGGTGGGCCAGTGCCTGCGTAACGCGGTCGCGCAGATTATCGTAATGGCAGCTCATCTCCCCTTGCATCTGACGTATCGCCTGGCTCTTCTGTTCCGATGTCTCGGCTTCGATCAGATCGGCCAGCCCTTCCGCTTCGATCAGGTCCATTTTACCATTAGTAAATGCCCGGCGCGAGAATTCCCCCGGTTCAGCCGGGCATAGTCCTTTCATCATACCGAGCACGTCCAACGTTTCCCGAATAACGGCCAGGCTGCCATGCAGATGCAGTTCGACGACATCCTCGCCGGTAAAGCTTTTCGGTGCCTTAAAATAAAGTGCGATGACGCGGTCAATCAAGCGGCCTTGATGCCGCAGCGCCACATACTGCGCTATGCGCGGGAGCACGATATCGAGTCCCGACAGTTGCTGCAATGTACTCAGGGCGCGTGGCCCCGACAGGCGCACTACCGCAACGCCGGATTTTCCCGGAGGGGTGGCGAGGGCAAAAATAGTATCGGTGGACATGTCTGGTCGTGGTATTTTATACCTGTACGAGCCTAGTAACACATCACAGGGTGGGCGGCAATATGCCACAGGTGGTACGGATACACCAGCCCGGCGGGCCGGAAACGCTGACCCTGGAAGAAGCCGCCTCGGCTCGCCCGGGGCCAGGGGAACTGCTGCTGCGCCAGACGGCCATCGGCGTCAACTTCATCGATATCTATCACCGTACGGGACTGTACAAGCAGCCGTCCTATCCGGCCGGCATTGGCATGGAAGCATCTGGTATTGTTGAAGAAGCAGGGGAGGGAGATGAGCATTTCAAGCCCGGCGACCGGGTGGCTTATTGCGGTGGTCCGCCGGGCGCCTATGCCGAACTGAGGATCATCCCGGCCAGGCTGGCGGTACGGATTCCCGATGCGGTGGAGGATAAGACCGCCGCCGCGGGCCTTCTCAAAGGGCTGACGGCGCATTATCTCCTGCGCGTGACCTTTCCGGTGCAGCCCGGCGATACGGTGCTGATCCATGCCGCCGCCGGCGGAGTGGGGCTGATTGCCTGCCAGTGGGCTAAGCATCTGGGTGCTACCGTCATCGGCACCGTGGGCAGCGATAAGAAAGCGGAGCTGGCGAAGCAGAACGGGTGCGACCACACCATCGTCTATACACGTGAAAAAATCGTACCCAGGGTGAAGGAAATCACAGAAGGGAAGGGGGTCTCCGTCGTATATGACTCGGTGGGAAAGGCTACCTTCATGGACTCACTTGATGTTTTACGGAAGTTCGGGATGCTGGTCAGCTTCGGCAACGCCTCGGGCGCCGTGCCGCCCTTCGACCCGCTGCTGCTGTCGCAGAGAGGCTCACTGTATGTAACGCGGCCAACGCTTCTGCACCATATCGAAGACCCGGTCGTCTATGTCGCACACGCCACTGAGTTATTCCGGCTTATCGCCAAAGGCGTCCTCAAAGTCAGGATACACGACACCTACAAACTCTCGGATGCCAGGCAAGCCCATATCGACCTCGAATCGCGGCGCACGACGGGGGCGCTGGTGCTGTTGCCTTGATCTTTAGCCTACCGCCTGCCGGCCCTGTTCCGGCGGATCGGACGCCCGCTCGCGGGCATGTTCCGCGATACGTTTCGCTTCGCGCACGGCCGAACTCACTGCCCCGCTCATATAGCCATACAGTTCGGGGTCGGCATGCTCGCCGGCAAAGCCCAGCCGGCCATTCGCCTCGGGTGTGCCGGTACAATGCTGTAGGGTGGTGTACTGGCCTGGTTTCATCGACGAATAGCTTGCCTATGCCTTTATAAAGGCAGCATTAATCAACGCCTGCGTATAGCTTTCTTTCGGAGAGTTGAAAATAGATATGGTATCACCCTGTTCGACGATTTTTCCCTTATGCATGACAATGATGTGATGGGCGATAGCTTTGACCACGCGCAGATCGTGGCTGATGAACATATAGGAAAGCCGGTATTTTTCCTGTAAATTCTTTAACAGGTCAATGATCTGGGATTGCACAGTCAGATCAAGTGCGGATGTCGGCTCGTCGAGGACAACGAACTGGGGACGGAGCACCATGGCACGGGCGATGCTGATGCGCTGGCGCTGGCCGCCGGAGAATTCGTGCGGGTAGCGGTCCTTCATGTCGGGTGAGAGGCCGACATCATTCAGGATGGCGTCAATCTCGGCCAGGCGCTCAGCCTCGCTTTTGTCCCGGTGGTGGACGAGCAGCCCTTCCTCGATGATGCTGCGAACGGTCATGCGCGGGTTAAGGCTGGCGAAGGGGTCCTGGAATACGAGCTGCAGCCGCTGGCGCAGTGGCCGCATAGCGCCGATTCCTAATGGATCGATCGGCTGGCCGTTAAAAATAATGCGCCCCTGGCTTTTCATCAGCCGAAGCAGGGCGAATCCGAGCGTGGACTTGCCCGATCCCGACTCACCGACCACGCCCAGCGTTGATCCTTCCGGTATCGTAACAGTTATGTCATCGACCGCCTTGACATGGCCGCGCGTGCGCTTCAGCAGGCCTTTTTTGATCGGGAAATAGACCTTGAGGCCCTCGCAGCCGATCAGCGGGGCGGGGGAGGAGGGCAGGGGGATCGCTTCGCCTTTCGGCTCGCTGGCCAGCAGTTGCCTGGTGTATGGGTGAGAGGGGGGTTTGAACACGTCTGGTACCTTGCCCTGCTCGACGATCTCACCCTGCCGCATCACCGCCACCCGGTCGGCCAGCTTCTCCACCACCGTCAGGTCATGGGTGATGAACAGCACCGCCATGCCGAGCTCGCGCTGCAGTCCTTTGATAAGTTTCAAGATTTTTGCCTGGATGGTCACGTCGACGGCGGTAGTCGGCTCGTCGGCGATCAGCAGCTCGGGGCCGTTGGCGATGGCCATGGCGATCATGACGCGCTGGCGCTCGCCGCCCGACAGCTGGTGCGGGTAGGCGTCGAGCCGGTCCTTGAAATGGGCAAGGCCGACCTGCTCCAATAATTCGTCGATGCGCGCCTTGGCCTGTTTCGGTGTGAAGCTCTGGTGGATGGCGAGCATCTCGCCGATCTGCTTGCCGATGGTGTGCAGCGGGTTCAAGGCCGTCATCGGCTCCTGGAAGATCATGCCGATCTTGTTGCCGCGGATCTGGCGAAGCACGGTTTCCCCGGCGCCGACCACTTCCTGCCCGTCAAATTGGATACTGCCGGTGACGTTCGCACTTCCCGGCTGCAACCCCATGCAGGAAAGCGCCGTCAGCGATTTGCCCGAGCCCGACTCGCCGACCACGGCCAGCATCTCGCCTTTGTTCATCGCGAAGGAAACGTTTTTTACCGCTTCCACAGAGCCTTGTGCAGTGCGAAATGTCAGGGACAGTTTATCCACGGAGAGAAGGCTCATGGGTTCACCACCTTCCTCGGGTCGAAGGCGTCGCGCACCGCTTCCGAGATGAAGATGATCAGCACCAGCAGGATGGCGATGGTGAAAAAGCCGGTGAAGCCCAGCCACGGCGCGTTGGGGTTGCTCTTGCCCTGCAGCAGCAGCTCGCCGAGCGACGGCGAGCCGGGCGGCAGGCCGAAGCCCAGGAAGTCGAGGGTGGTCAGCGCCGTCACCCCGGCGCTCATGATGAATGGCACGTAGGTCATGGCTGAGACGAGCGCGTTGGGCAGCACGTGGCGGATCATGATGCGCGGCTCGGTGACGCCCAGCGCCCGCGCCGCCTTGACATAGTCGAAATTGCGGGCGCGCAGGAACTCGGCGCGTACCACGGCGGTCAGGCTCATCCAGGTAAAAAGCAGCAGGATGCCAAGCAGCCACCAGAAATTGGGGGTGACGATGGAGGCCAGGATGATGAGCAAAAACAGCTCCGGCAGCCCCGACCAGATCTCGATGAAACGCTGGAACAGCAGGTCGGTCCAGCCGCCGAAATAGCCCTGCACCGCCCCCGCCAGAATGCCGATGACGGCGCTGAACACGGTTAGCATCAGCCCGAACAGTACCGAAATCCGAAACCCATAGATTAACCGCGCCAGCACGTCGCGCCCCTGATCGTCGGTGCCGAGCCAGTTTTCAGCCGAGGGCGGCGAGGGGTTGGGCGTCGGCGTATCATAATTGATCGTCGAATAGCTGTAGCGGATCGGCGGCCAGAGCATCCAGCCGTCGGCATTGATTTTCTCCGCCAGGAACGGATCCCGGTAGGCGGCCTCGGTCTCGAAATCGCCGCCGAACGCCGTTTCGCTGTAGGAAACGAAGACCGGGAAATACCATTCGCCCTTATACCTGACGACCAGCGGATTATCGTTGGCGATGAACTCGGCGCCGAGACTCATGATGAACAGAAACAGGAAAATCCATAACGACCAGAAGCCGCGCGTATTGGCGCGGAAGAGTTGCAATCGCCGGCGGGTGAGGGGGGAGAGGGTCATACTTCCCGCCTCTCGAAGTCGATCCTCGGATCGATCGCCACATAAGCCAGGTCGCCGATAAGATTAAAGATCAGCCCGATCAGGGTAAAGATGAACAGCGTCCCGAACATCACCGGGTAATCGCGGTTGATAACCGCCTCGTAGCCAAGCAGGCCCAAACCATTCAGTGAAAAGATGATCTCGATCAAAAGCGCGCTGGTAAAGAGGATGCGGAGCAGCGCCCCGGGGAAGCCGGCGATGACGATCAGCATGGCGTTGCGGAAGACGTGCCCGTAGAGCACCTGCTTCTCGGAGAGCCCCTTGGCGCGTGCGGTCAGCACATACTGCTTGCCGATTTCATCGAGGAAGCAGTTCTTGGTCAGCATGGTGAGTGACGCGAAACCCGAAATCACCATGGCGGCCACGGGCAGGGTGATATGCCAGAAATAATCAGCGATTTTACCCAGGAAGCTGAGTTCCGCCCAGCCATCGGAGGTCAGGCCCTTCATCGGGAACCATTGCAGGTAATTACCGCCGGCGAACAGGATGATGAGCAGGATGGCGAACAGGAAGCTCGGGATGGCGTAGCCGATGATGATGACCCAGCTGGTCCAGATGTCGAAAGGGCTGCCGTCCTTCACCGCCTTGCGGATGCCGAGCGGAATCGAGATGAGATAGACCAGCAGCGTCGTCCACAGGCCGAGCGAGACGGTGACCGGCAGGGTATGCAGCACCAGGTCGATGACGCGCTCGTTGCGGTAAAAGCTCTCGCCGAAATCGAAGCGGAGGTAATTGCCCATCATCTGCAGGAAGCGCTCGAGTGGCGGCTTGTCGAACCCGTACATCTTGGTGATGCGTTCGACGATCTCGGGGTCGAGCCCGCGCGCGCCGCGATAGGCCGACTGCACGCCGACGCCGCTCTCCACCTTGCCCGCCATGTCGGTGCCGGACCCGCTGATGCGCGCCGTCGCCCCGACGGACGTAATATCGGTCAGCTGCGCCAGCATGCGCTCCACCGGCCCGCCCGGCGCTGCCTGCACGATGACGAAATTCAGCACCATGATCCCAAACAGGGTGGGGATCATCAGCAGCAGGCGGCGGATAATGTAGGCGGTCATGGGAGGTGTTAGGTCTCAGGTATTAGGTTTTAGCGAAAAACAGTTATAATCCTAATACCTAAAAGCTAAAAGCTAAAAGCTACTCCTTCACCCACCACGTCTGAAACCCCAGGTCGTATTTGGGAGAGACTTCCGGCATGCCGAACTTATCCCAGTAGGCAACGCGGAACGACCCGGAATGCCAGTGCGGGATGACATAATGCTCCCACAGCAGCACGCGGTCGAGCGCGCGACCGGCGGCGATCAGCGTCTCCTCGTCCTTCGCGGAAGTCAATTTTTCCAGCAGCGCATCGACCACCGCATTCTTGACGCCGCCCAGATTGTTGGCGCCCTTGACATCGGCCTGCGAGGAATGCCACAGCGCCACCTGCTCGGTGCCGGGATAGAAGATGCCGCGATTGATCCAGATCGAGATGATATCGAAATCGTGGCTGTCGGTGCGTTTCTGGTACTGCGAGTCGTCGACCATGCGGATCGAGGAGGCGATGCCCAGCCGTTCCAGGTTCTTGCGCATCGGACCGATGACGCGCTCCATGGTCGGCTGGCGCAGCAGGAATTCGATATGCATCGGTTGCCCGTCCGGGCCGACGCGCTTGAAGTCTTTAATCACCCAGCCGGCCTCCTCGAGTAGCGCTTTCGCCTTTAGCAGATTGGTGCGCGCATTGCCCGAGCCGTCGGTCTGCGGGTTCCTGAAGGTTTCCATGAACAGGGCAGGGGGGAGCTGATTTGTGAAGGGCTTCAGCAACTCCAGCTCCTTGCCCTCAGGAATGCCCTTGGACTCGAACTGGGTGTTCTCGAAGAAGCTCTTGTTGCGGATATAGGCGCCGTAAAAGATGGTCTTGTTGATCCATTCATAATCCATGGCGAGGTCGATCGCCTCGCGCACGCGCCGGTCAGCGAACTTGGGCTTGCGGATGTTGAAGATGAAGGACTGCATGCCCTGCGGCGTGTAGTCCGGAATCTCGCGCTTGATTAGCTTACCGCTCTTGACGGCGGGCGTGTCGTAGGCGGTGGCCCAGTTGCGCGCGATATATTCGCGGCGGAAATCATATTCACCGGCCTTCAGCGCCTCGAGCGTCACGTTTTCGTCGCGGTACATGTCGTAGCGGATGGTGGCGAAATTATACTGGCCGCGATTGACCGGCAGGCCCTTGCCCCAGTAATCCTCGACGCGCTGGTAAACGATTGAGCGCCCCTGATCGACGCTCGCCACCTTGTACGGCCCGCTGCCGAGCGGCGCTTCGAGCGTGGTTTTTTCAAAATCATGCGTATCATAATAGGCTTTGGAGATGATCGGCATGGAAGCGACGAGCAGCGCCAGCTGGTTGTTGGTCTTGTCGAGGAAGGTGAAGCGCACCTTGTCCGTACCCACCTTGATGCAATCACCTACGGGAGTGAACATGATCTTATAGGTCGGATCGCCTTTTTCCTTCAGCGTGTGGAAGGAAAACGCCACGTCATCCGCTGTGATCGGCGTGCCGTCATGCCAGCGCGCTTCCTTGCGCAGGGTGAACTCGGCATAGCTGTTGTCGGGTACCACGAATGCGTCCTTTGCCACCAGCCCGTACATCGACATCGGCTCGTCCTGCGACTGCACCATCAGCGATTCGAACAGCTGGCCGATGCCCGGCGCCTTGACGCCTTTGAGGATGAACGGGTTCAGATTGTCGAACGACCCGGTCTCGGCAAGCTTGACGCTGCCGCCCTTCGGCGCATCCGGATTGACATACTCGAAATGCTTGAAGCCCTCGGCGTATTTGCATTTGCCGTAAAGAGTGAGGCAATGGGAAGGGGAGGCGTACGCATCGGCTGCAGCGGCGATGCCCCCTAGCATTGCCAGGCCGGTTAACAGGCGGGAGAGAATCAACATCATTTTTTCCTTGCGGTTACAGACCCACGGTTAAGCGCTCCACCAGGAGCAACCCATCGTATCGCCCAGCCAGATCAGCCCGAACAGCCACAGAAACATGACCGCTGTTACTATCAGATAGGTAGTCCAGACCTTGCCCAGAGAAAGCGGCCTCTTTTTAACCAGTGAAGCGAGAACGAGGAGCAGTGAATAGAAAAGCGTTACTGCAAGCGAACAGATGAATCCCAGGACGGTAGAGAGTCCGAGAATAGTGATCGCCTGTGCGGCAAGCCCTTCGCATCCCATTACGCCCCGCTCCAAGGCCCCTTGCCGGCGGGAGGAGAGCCATTGGCCGCCTTATGCTTGATGGCCTCGAAGATGGTCAGCGCCTGCGCCACCATGGAACCGGCATCGTTGGCGTTGGCGGGCAGCAGCACGGTGGTCGATTCGCGCGCCAGTTCCCGGAAGGCGCCGACATATTGCTCGGCGACTTTCAACGCCACCGCTTCCTCGCCGCCGGATTTGGTAATGGCGGCAGCGACCATTTCGATGCCCCTGGCGGTAGCTTCGGCGACGGCGAGAATAGCTTCTGCTTCACCTTTAGCCCGGTTGACCTGGTCGGTCAGCGCGCCTTCCGATTGAAGGACGACCTCCTGCTTCTTGCCCTCGGCGACGTTGATCTGCGACTGGCGTTTGCCCTCCGACTCCAGAATGACGGCACGTTTCTGGCGGTCGGCGGCGACCTGCAGCTCCATCGCTTTCAGCACGGTGTTGGGCGGCGTGATATTCTTGATCTCGTAGCGCATGCACTGGATGCCCCAGCTTTGCGCCGCCTGGTTGATGGCGGTGACGATGTTGGCGTTCAGCGTCTCGCGCTCCTCGAAGGTCTTATCGAGCGTCAGCTTGCCGATCTCCGAGCGCATGGTGGTCTGCGCCAGCAGCTGCACCGCATAGATTGGATCGGACACGCCATAAGAAGCGGCGATCGGGTCGACGATGCGGATATAGAGTACGCCGTCGAGAGTCAGCGTCACGTTGTCGCGGGTGATGCCGGTCTGCTCCTGCACATCGACCGCCATTTCCTTGAGGGAATGTTTGTAGGCGACCTTCTGGTAGAAGGGGATCAGGATATTGAGCCCGGGCTCCAGCTTGCGGTCGAACTTGCCGAGCGACTCGACGATCCATGCCTGCTGCTGCGGCACGGTCTTGACGCCCATGATGACGCCGATCATGAGAACGGCGGCTAGTGCCAGTAATGGTTCCATGTGTTCCTCCTCTTATCCCCGCATTTATTGCGGGGTCTGGTCCCCTAAATTAATTCCGGACCCCGCAACAAGTGCGGGAATTTACTCCTTTGGCCTGACCGTCAGCGTTGCCCCCGCCACTTCGACGATGGTAACGGGCGCGCCCGCCTCCAGCCGATCGGCCATGCTGTCCTTGGCCAGCCGCGCCTTCATGATGGTGCCCGACCAGGTCACCTCACCGCCCTGCCGGGTAAGGCCCTGGCTTCCGACATAGGCGGTGTCGCCGATAATGTTGCTGTAATGCTGGTTGTTCTGCCCGGTACGGAATCGTTTAAGCGGCTTCCACAGCAGCAGCGCCCACAGGACGGTGGCGGCAAAGAAAAGAATGAACTGCGCCACATAATCGGCAAGGCCGAGCAGCTGCAGATGCAGCGCGGCGCCGACGATCAGCGCGCCAAGGCCCGCAAACAGCAGGCCGGCACCCGGCGCGCCCATCACTTCGATGATTAGTAACAACAGGCCGGCCAGCAGCCAGACATAGATAATGTTCATGATGCTCCCCGTCTAATCGCTTCTTAGTTATGACGACTTATTTCAGGGTATTAAGATACGCGATCAGGTTGGCTCTGTCTTGCGGATTCTTGATGCCGGCGAAGGACATCTTGGTGCCGGGGATGTATTTCGACGGGGCGGTCAGGAAATCCGAAAGCTCCTGGAAACCCCAGCTCTTTTTGCCGTGCAGGTCCTTCAGCGCCTGGGAATAGTTGAATCCATCGCTGTGGGCGAAGGTGCTGCCTACGATGCCCCACTGGTTGGGGCCGACACCATTCTTTCCGCCGCGGTCGAACGTGTGGCAGGCGGTGCATTTCTTAATCAGCGCCTGGCCGGCAGCAACATCGGCCTTGGCCATGAAGGGTGCGATATCAACCGACTTTTCTTCTTCTTGTGCTACCTGCGTGCCTTCAGCGGTTTCTTCGGCGCCCGCGATGGTATATCCTCGCTTGACCTCAGCCTCGTGATGTTCGCCCAATGTACCGGTATAAAGCGCCTCTGCCATCAGCCCCGCCGCCATGGCGATGACGCCCGCCAGCAGAACAGCACCGACGATTTTATTCAATTCAAAACCCGAATCGTTCATGAGGATCCTTGCAGCATAGGTAGGAACGGGAGTCTTTATAATATGCTGGCCATGCTCTCGCAATAGATTATAGAGAATAGATGCATCTGATCATCCTTATCCCTGCGCGCATGGCGTCGACGCGACTTCCCGGCAAGCCTATGGCGCTGATCGAGGGGGAACCGATGATCGTGCGGGTCTGGCGCCGCGCCATGGAGGCAAAGGAAGGCGAGGTGGCGGTGGCCTGCGATGGAAAGAAAATCGCCGATGCAATCACGAAAGCCGGGGGCAGGGCAGTCGTTACCGATCCGGAACTGCCGTCCGGCTCTGACCGCATCTGGCAGGCGCTGCAGAAGATCGACCCGGAGAAACAGTATGACGTGATCATCAATCTGCAGGGCGATATGCCGACGCTCGATCCCGCAATTATTAGAAAAGCCGCGACACTGCTGAAAGATCCATCGGTGGATATCGGCACGCTGGCGGCAGTGATTACGGACGAGCAGGAAAAAACCGATCCGTCAGTGGTAAAGGCGGTGATTGATGCGGATGGCCGCGCCGTTGCCTTTACCCGTACGGCCACGCCGTCCCTTGATGGGCATTTTCTGCACCATATAGGAATATATGCCTATCGGCGCGCAGCGCTGGAAAAATTTGTCAGACTGCCGCCGAGCCCGCTTGAAAAGAAGGAAAAACTGGAGCAGCTTAGGGCGATGGAGGCGGGCATGCGCATCAACGTGGCGGTGGTGGATACCATGCCGCTGGGCGTCGATACGCCGGAAACACTGGAAACAGCAAGGAGGTGGTATGAGCAGGCAGGTCGGTAACAGCATGTTTGATGTGGCCGGCATCGGCAATGCCATTGTCGATGTGCTTAGTTTCACCGAGGAGCACTTCATCGGCGAACTGGGAATCACCAAGGGAAGCATGACGCTGGTCGACGAGCAACGCGCCAAGGCGCTCTACCGCAAGATGGGACAGGCGACGGAATGCTCCGGCGGCTCAGTCGCCAATACGCTGGCTGGCATGGCCTCGCTCGGCGCCAAGACCGCCTTCATTGGAAAAGTGGCAGGCGACCAGCTCGGTTCGATTTTTGTGCACGACCTGCACGCGGTCGGCGTGCATTTCTCGACGCCGCCGGCCCTGAGTGGCCCGTCTACCGCCAGTTGTTTTGTCTATGTCACGCCCGATGCACAGCGTACCATGGCTACCTATATCGGCGCCTGCAGTCTGGTGTCCGAAGCCGACATCGACGAGCAGCTTATCGAACATGCGGCGGTAACCTATATTGAAGGCTATTTGTGGGACACGAAAGGCGCCAAGGACGCCATCCGCAAAGCCATCGGCATTGCCCATCAGGCGGGGCGCAAAGTGGCCTTCACCCTCTCCGATACCTTCTGCGTCGACCGCCACCGCGACGAGTTTCTGCGGCTGATCGAGAGCGATATCGACCTGCTGTTCGCCAACGAGGCCGAGGTTAAGTCGCTCTACCGCACACACGATCTTGACACCGCGCTCGATCAGGTGTGCGGCGCATGCGAAATCGCCGTAGTGACGCGCAGCGAGAAAGGCAGCGTCGTACTGACCGCCGATGCGGTCGAGCATGTGCCGACCGCACCGGTCGCCAAAGTGATCGACACCACGGGTGCCGGCGATCTTTATGCCAGCGGGTTTCTCTACGGTATGACGCGGGGGTGGGACCTGGCTGCCTGTGCCCGTCTCGGCAATCGCTGTGCCGGTGAGATCATCACCCAGATTGGTGCGCGCAGCATGCGGCCGCTGCGCAACCTGGTGGCCTAGTGATCGGCGTACTGAAAGATTTTCTTCTTGTCTACACGCAGCCGAAAATCATCGCGGTGCTGCTGCTGGGGCTGGTCAGCGGACTGCCGCTGGCGCTCACGGCTTCGACGCTTGGCGTCTGGCTGACCGAGGCGGGCGTCAGCAAAGCCGCTATCGGACTGTTTGCCGCCGTCTCGACGCCTTACGCATTAAAATTCCTTTGGTCACCGCTGATGGATGGCACGCGCTTCCCCCTTCTGTCGAGACTGTTCGGGCGTCGCCGCGGCTGGATGATTGCCACCCAGATCGGGCTGATCATAAGCATCGTGCTGCTGGGGCTGGCCGACCCGGCGCAGAACGCCGTAGCCACGGCATTGTGCGCGCTGCTGGTGGCCATCTGCTCGGCCAGCCAGGACATCGTGATTGACGCGTACCGGGTGGAGATTCTGAAACCGGAGCAGCAGGGGGCGGGCGCGGCGGCGGTCGTGCTCGGCTACCGGCTCGGCATGATCGTTTCGACGGCGGGTGCGTTGTATCTCGCCACCTATACCAGCTGGATGCTGACCTACGGGATCATGGCATCGCTCATCCTCATCGGTACCATCACCGTGCTGGTCACCGGCGAGCCGGAAGAGGGGGAGGAGCAGCCGCCGGCCTACCGCGGCGATGTCGTGCAATGGTTCAGGGATTCGGTCATCGCCCCTTTCACCGAGTTCATGACGCGCGACCACTGGCTGGCGGTGCTGCTGTTCGTGCTGCTGTACAAGTTCGGCGACGCCTTCATGGGGGTGATGACCAATCCCTTCCTGATCGATATCGGTTTTCTGAAAACCGACATCGCCAATATCGTGAAACTCTACGGCATCGCTGCCACCATCATCGGCAGCCTGATCGGCGGCACGCTGGTTTACCGGCTCGGGGTGATGAAGAGCCTATGGATTGGCGGGATCGCGCAGATGCTGACCAACCTGGTGTTCGTGGCGCAGGCGAGAATCGGCGCTGACACGGGCTTCCTCGCCCTCACCATCACGCTGGAAAATGTCAGCGGCGGCATGGGCACCGCCGCTTTCGTCGCCTATATCAGCAATCTAACCAACCGCCGCTTCACCGCCACGCAATACGCGCTGCTTTCCTCCTTCGCCGCCTTCGGCCGCACCTGGCTCTCCACCCCCGCGGGCCTGTTCGCCGAAACGCTGGGCTGGGCCTGGTTCTTCGTGCTGGCCACCATGCTTGCCATCCCCGGTCTTGCGGTGCTGTGGTGGCTGACACGCCGCGTAAGCGTGTCACAACCGGCGGCGGCTTAGCCCCACTTCACCTCAGGCGGCAGGGACATCAGGATCGCTTCGACATTGCCGCCGGTCATCAGGCCGAAGCGTGTGCCGCGGTCATAGAGCAGGTTGAACTCGACATAGCGCCCGCGCCGCTGGAGCTGGTGCTCGCGCTGCTCCGCAGTCCATGCCTTGTGCATGTGGCGGCGTACCAGCTGCGGATAGATGTCGAGAAACGTCTCGCCAACACGTTGGGTGAAGGCAAAATCCTGCTGCCAGTTGCCGGTGTTGATATAGTCGTAAAAAATGCCGCCGACGCCGCGCGGTTCATTGCGATGCTTCAGAAAGAAATACTCATCGCACCATTTTTTAAATTTGGGGTAGTAATTCGCATCGAACGCATCGCAAGTCGCTTTCAAAGCAGCATGGAAGTTTGCCGTATCTTTGTCATCGGGATAAATCGGCGTTAGATCCGCTCCCCCTCCGAACCATTGCTTCTTTCCTTCTCCGACCACAATCATCCGCGTGTTCATATGCACGGCTGGGACGAGCGGCGAGCGCATATGCGCCACCAGCGAAATGCCGCTGGCCCAGAAGCGCGGGTCTTCACTTGCACCCGGAATTTCCCTCCGCATCGCCTCGGAAAATTCACCGTGCACCGTCGAGATATTGACACCTACCTTCTCGAACACCCGACCTTTCATGATGGACATTTCGCCTCCGCCGCCTTCCGCGCGCGTCCACGCGGTTCTTTTGAAGCGTCTAGGCTCTGCGCGGTCAGCAGACCGTGCCAGCCCCGAGCCTTGTCCCATGGAATTTTCAGCAGAAAATTCCGGGGACATTTCTATCTCCTCGAATTCAGCGCAAATCCGGTCGCGCAGCTGGCGAAACCAGTCGGCGGCGATTTTTTTCTGTTCATCGAGCGTCATGGAGGAAATCCATCGGTTTGCCGTAAGGCTTCGCCCAGCACCATGCCGGCGGCAGTCGCCATGTTAAGCGAACGCGCGGGTGCTTGCAGCGGAATTTTTACGCGCGCATCGGCGGCCTGATGCACTTCCTCCGGAACGCCGGACGTCTCGCGCCCGAGCAGCAATATGTCATCCGGCAGGAAACTGAATTCTGTGTAATTTTCAGCTGCCTTGGTGGATAACAGCACCAGCCGCCCTGCCTGCCCTTGTTTAAACTCCATGAAACGCGGCCATGACGCGTGCCGCACGATGGTAGCCAGGTCGAAATAATCCATGGCGACGCGCCGCAGCCGCCGGTGGTCCAGCGGGAACCCGCACGGCTCGATGATATGCAGCGCCACGCCCAGGCAGGCCGAGAGACGGATCAGGCTGCCGGCATTCTGCGGGATATCTGGTTCATACAGCACAATAATCATGAATATCAGTATGTTAGCCTTTGACACCAAAACGTAACAAAAAAGCGGTTTATAATCCCGCCGGAATTTGGCAGAATTTACCTTATATATAAGGTGATACAACCCCATCCTTTAAGAGAATATGCCGCTTCGCATGATTGCCGACCCCAGAATGAGCGCCTTCTACCTGCTGACCGGCGTCACTTTCGTCAGCTTCGCCTCCGGCTTCGGCGTCTGCCTGTTCAACCTAGACACGGTGGATGCATGCGTCGCCGTGGCCGAAACCTGGCTTGGTATTTTCCGCGCCGTCGGCGATCACATCATCAACTGGGCCTTCGCGATTATCAGCAAAGTTTTTGGCAACTAGCTGAATTTTTCCTGCCGGCGTTTCTTTAAGTTGAAACTTCATCCGGTTTTGTTATAGAAACGTCTCAACACTTCATCCGCTTGAGACGTTCAATGAGCCAATCCCTTCCTTCCGCCTCCTCCAACATTGATTCCAGCGGAACGACCCGCCGCGATTTCATGATGCTGACCGCCTCGGCGCTGGCCGGGGTAGGGGCTGCCGCCGCGGCCTGGCCATTTGTCAACAGCATGAACCCCGCCGCCGATGTGCTGGCGCTGGCCTCGGTCGAAGTAGATCTGTCGCCGATCGCGCCGGGCCAGACGATCAAGGTCAAGTGGCGTGGCGTGCCGGTCTTCATCCGCCACCGTACGCCGGAGGATATAGCCGCCTCGCGTGCGGTCGATATCAGTGAGCTGCCCGATCCTCAGACCGATGCTGAGCGTGTCCAGAAGGGCCATGAACAATGGCTGGTCATGGTCGGGGTATGCACGCATCTGGGCTGCATTCCGCTCTCCGGCGCCGGCGAATATGGCGGCAGCGACAATGGCGGCTGGTTCTGCCCTTGCCATGGCTCGCATTACGACACGGCGGGCCGCATCCGCAAGGGCCCGGCCCCGAAGAATTTGGCTGTGCCTGCATATACTTTTCTCAGCGACAACCGCATCAAGATCGGCTAGGCAGCATGGCGACTCCTCCCAAAGAACAGGCTCCCGGAATCATCGGCTGGATTGAATACCGCCTGCCGATTTTCTCCTGGCTGGATAACACCGTCGGCCGCAACTATCCGGCGCCGCGCAACCTGAACTACTGGTGGAGCTTCGGCTCGATCGCCGGGCTGGTGCTGGTGCTGCAGATTGCCACCGGCATTTTCCTCGCCATGCATTACACCCCGCATGCGAACATGGCCTTCGACAGCGTCGAGAACATCATGCGCAACGTCAATTACGGCTGGCTGCTGCGCTACGCGCATGCGGTCGGCGCCTCGATGTTCTTTGTCGTCGTCTACATCCATATCTTCCGGGGCCTCTATTACGGGTCGTATAAAACGCCACGCGAGCTGCTGTGGTGGCTCGGCATCATCATCCTGCTGCTGATGATGGCTACCGCCTTCATGGGCTACGTGCTCCCCTGGGGGCAGATGAGCTTCTGGGGCGCCACGGTGATTACTAACATGTTCTCAGCCATTCCCGGCGTCGGTGAGTCGATCGTCACCTGGCTGTGGGGTGGTTTCGCGGTTGATAACCCAACGCTGAACCGTTTCTTCTCGCTACATTACCTGTTCCCGTTCCTGATCGTAGGGGTGGTGATTTTCCATATCTGGGCGCTGCATCAGCACGGCTCGAACAACCCGCTGGGCATCGACGTCAAATCGCCGCAGGACACCATCCCCTTCCATCCTTACTATACCTATAAGGATGCGTTCGGCTTCGGCGTGTTCTTCCTGATCTTCGCCTGGTTCGTGTTCTTCTCGCCCAACTCGCTCGGCCACCCCGACAATTACATTCCCGCCAACCCGATGGTGACGCCGCCACATATCGTGCCCGAATGGTATTTTCTGCCCTTCTATGCCATCCTGCGTGCCATTCCCGACAAGCTGCTTGGCGTGCTGGCCATGTTCGGTGCCATCCTGATTTTCTTTGTGTTGCCGTGGATCGACCGCAGCAAGGTGAGAAGCGCCACCTTTCGCCCGATGACGCGCATTCTGTTCTGGCTGTTCCTGGCCGACTGCATTCTGCTTGGGTATATCGGCGCCAAGCCGCCGGAGGGTATTTATATTACCATCGGCCGTCTCGCCACCTTCTATTATTTCGCGCATTTCCCCTTGTTATGGTTCGTAAGCAAGCGCGAGAAAACGCTGCCCTTGCCGGAGAGCATCGGCAAAGCGGTGCTTTCATCACCGGCGCATCATTGAGGCAGTTATGAAAAAAATAATCTTTCTCGCCTCAATCGCTGCCCTCGCCGCCGGTTATGCCTTTGCCGCGAGCGATCAGAAAGAGCCGCGCGACGCCTATTGGGCGTTCGACGGTATGTTCGGCACGGTCGATCGGCCGGCAGCGCAGCGTGGGTTCCAGGTGTATAAGGAAGTCTGCGCCGCCTGCCACGGGCTCGAGCGCATCGCCTTCCGCAACTTGCAGGAGATCGGATTCAGCGAAGCCGAGGTGAAGGCGCTGGCCGCCACCTACCAGATTGAGGACGGCCCGAACGATGCCGGTGAGATGTTCCAGCGTCCCGGCCGCCCATCCGATTACTTTCCTTCACCGTTCCCGAACGAGAATGCTGCCCGTGCCGCGCATAGCGGTGCCTTCCCTCCGGATTTAAGCCTGATCATCAAGGCCCGTCAGGATGGCGCCAATTATGTACATTCGCTACTAACCGGTTACGAGCCTCCGCCAGCCGGCGTGATGCTGGAAGGGGCGCAGAGCTACAACCCGTACTTCCCCGGCGGCAAGATCGTGATGCCGCCGCCGCTGGCCGACGAGCAGGTGGCTTATGAGGATGGGACGGAAGCCAGCATTGAGCAAATGTCGCACGATGTGGTGACGTTCCTGCAATGGGCCGCCGAGCCCGAGATGGAAGCCCGCAAGCGCATGGGCATCAAAGTGCTGATATATCTCGCCATCTTCACCGTTTTCATGTATCTTGCCAAGCGCAACCTGTGGAGAAAGCTCCACTAGGCGAAAGGCAACGCATGGTGGATGGCGGATAGTGCATCATTTCCGGAAGGATACCGCGCCTGGCGCACCCGCTCTGGCCTGGCTGTTATTCTTCGCCGCCCTGCTGTCTGCCCCTCCGATTCCCGCTGAGGTTTACGATCCTCCGCCCGGCCAACCAGTCCGGCGCCCTAATTTCGGCACCCCCTTCACGCCAAAAGCGCCGGTGCTGCTCGAAGCGGCGCGGATGGAATACGATCAGGAAAAGGACGTGGTGACCGCCATCGGTGACGTGGTGGTGACGCAGGGCGAGACAGTGGTAATGGCCGAGCGTTTAAGTTACGACCAGAAACAGAACCAGGTGCGCGCCAGCGGTAATGTCAGCATGCTCGCGCCGTCAGGTGATGTATATTTCGCCGACAGCCTGGTGCTGCAGGATGACCTCAAGGCAGGAGTGATCCACCAGTTCAAGGCCCGGCTGGTCGACGACTCATTGTTTGTGGCGGCCCGCGCCGAGCGGTTCGATGAAAATGTTACCGTGCTCGATAAGGCGGCATATACCCCCTGCAAATGCGAAGCGGATGGGGCGCCGAAAAAGCCGACCTGGCGCATCCGCGCCGACCGCGCCACCATCGACCAGCAGGAGCAAGAAGTGCGCTATAAGAATGCCACCTTTGATGCGTTCGGCGTGCCGATACTCTACACGCCTTACTTTTCCCATCCCACACCTGATGCCGATAACAAGAGCGGCCTGCTGATGCCGGTGTTCATCCATTCGGGCGAACTCGGTGCGGTCTACCGCCAACCGGTCTATTACAGCATAGCGGCCGACCGCGACATGACATTTACCCCGATGCTGACCGGCCATGCCGGGCCGGTGCTTGGCATGGAATACCGCCAGCTGTTCGATGCGGGTTCGCTGGGCTTAAACGGCAGCGGCACCATGGCACCCGACCGTGACGGTTTGGGCAACCGTGTGCCGGGGCGTGAATTCCGCGGGCATGTTGACGCCAGAGGCGCCTTCACCATCGATGAACATTACGACTGGGGCTTCGACGTGCGCCGCTCGACCGACGAAACCTATCTGCGCCTCTATGATTTTTCGAACGAGACACTGCTAACTTCCAAAGTCTATGCGCAGGGCTTCAATTTCATCGAGGGCTATGACCGTACCTACGGCTCGGTTAACGCCTTGTCGTTCCAAGGGCTGACGGATCAGGATGACGAGGAGATCATCCCGGTAGTGGCGCCGCTGGTAGACCTTACATGGCAGAGCAATCCCGGCTGGCATAATTCGCGGCTGCGGCTGGATGCTAACGCCATGTCGCTGTTCCGCCAGACCGGCAGCGAGAGCCGTCGCCTGTCCACTATTGCCCGCTGGAAGCTGCCTTACATCACGCCGGACGGTCAGGTGATCGAACTGAATGCCCAGTTGCGCAACGACATCTACGATGTCAGCAACCAGGAACTGTCCGATGGAAGCCGCTTCGACGGCGTAACCGGCCGCAGCGTGCCGGAAGTGTCGATGCTGTGGCGTTACCCGTTCATCACCCGCATCGATCCGGGGACGAGCGTGATGTTCGAACCGATCGTGGAATTCGCGGCCAGCCCCGGTGGCGGCAATCCCGAGAAGATCCCCAACGAAGACAGCCTGGTGCCGGAATTTACCGACACCAACCTGTTCGCGCATGACCGCTATGCCGGGCTGGACCGCATCGAGAATGGCCCACGCACCAGCTACGGGTTGCGCGGCCAGGTGCAGATGGACTACGCTAAATACCTCGACTGGCTGTTTGGGCAGCATTACCGTTTCAACAACGAGGCGGATTTTCCCTTTGCCAACGACCTGCACAGCCATTTTTCGGACTATGTCGGCAAGGTGGGCCTGAGCTATGACCCGTTCATGATCGCCTACCGCTTCCGCTTAAATCGCGACACGCTGGCCGCCAACCGCAGCGAGGTGGATACATCCTTCAACTTCTATCCGGTGTCGCTGCTCGCCTCCTACCTGTCGCTGAAGAATGACCCCGTTCTTGCCACCAAGGAAGTTATCACCGGCAGCGGTTCGCTCCACCTGACCCGCCAGTGGAGTTGGATGCTGAGCGGCAGCCACGATTTGGAGCGCAAGCAGACCGATGCCATCTATACCGGCCTGACCTTCAAAAATGAATGCGTCAACGTGATAACTATGGTAGGCAGGGACTATACGAACCTGCTCGACGTCGAGCCGTCGACCACCGTCTGGTTCAGGGTATCGCTCAGGAACCTGGATTGATCATGCGCTACTGGCTTTTCTTATGGCTTGGCTTTCTGCCCGTGCTCCCGGCGCTCGCCGCGCCGGCGGCTGTTCCCGGCATGGCCATCGCGGCGGTAGTCGGGGAGGAGGCCATCTCAACCTATGACGTTGCCAACCGCATCAAGTTCATTATTGCCACGGCCCGTTTGTCCGGTACCCCGGAAGTGATTGAGCGCATCCGGCCGCAGGTGATGCGTTCGCTGATCGACGAGAAGCTGCAGCTGCAGGAGGCGGCTCGGAACAACATTACCATTAGTGAAGGTGACATCGCCGAAGCCATCGCTGCTATCGAAGCGCAGCGCGGCATGGCCCCCGGCTCCATTGAAAAGATGCTCGCCGCGGGCGGTGTGCCACGCGCCACCTTTATCGACCAGGTGCGGGCGCAGCTGGCCTGGAGCCGACTGCTGCTGAAGAAAGTCCGCCCGCAGATCAAAGTCAGCGAGGAGGAAGTCCGCCTCGCGGCCCGGCGCATCGAGATCCCGGTGGCGGCGCCGATCCGTCAGGAGTTGAAAATCGCGGTCATTTCGCTGCCGGTGACGGAACCGGCGCGCGCCAAGGAAATGCAGCGCATGGCTGAAAAGCTGGTGGGTGAAATCCGCGGCGGTGCCAGTTTCGAGGAAGTGTCGCGCCAGTTCTCGAGCAGCGCAGCGAGCGCTGGCGGCAAGGTGGAAGCCTTCTGGGTGCTGCCCGAGCAGCTCGATCCCAATGTGGCCCGTGCGCTGGCCGGCGCGACTCCTGGCACCATCACCGATGCGGTGGCCACGCGTGAGGGCTTTACCGTTATCAAAGTGTATGACACGCGCGCCTTGGGCGGAACCGAGCAGGAAAAACATGTCGAGGTGGAGTTCAAGGAGATATTGCTGAAGCTGAAGAACGACACCGGCGACCAGGAGGCAAATGTCATGCTGGATATCGGCAAGGAGGTGGCGAAGCATCCCGGCAGTTGCCAGGAGAAAGGCGTGGCCGGCATCGAGGCGCTGGAGGACGTTGATATCATGGTGGAGTTTCGCCGCTCGCTGGTCGAGAACCTGCCGCCGGCGCTGAAGATTATGGCCGACAACCTCAATGTCGGCGACATTTCAACGCCGCTGGCCTCCGCCGAAGGCATCCGCCTCTACATGCTGTGTGACAAAAAAGAGGTCACTGCACCCACTCCTGACAAGGACCGCATCTACGCCATGCTCATGCAGCAGAAGATGGAGCTCGGCGCCCAAAAATACATGCGCGGCCTCTACCGCGATACCTTCATCGACGTGCGGTGATTTAACCCGCCGGTATAAATCTCGTTTTTCTTATCATCCCCTGTTCATTTTAAAGTACGTGACCGGTCACGGTTCTCCCTCCTTTTGGCATGGGATCCGCCTGCGCCTTTTAGCGGCGCGATACTGTCCAGGCGCTTTCCATAAAAACCGGCGACACATGAAGCGAGGGCCCTGGCGCACCGTCCTCATGCTTGGATCGCCGCGTAGTCGATCGATCGCAAGCCCATCGTTACACGGGGCGGGATGGTCGGGAAGAGAGAAAATGCAATTTTTTTTATCAGGCGTTTTTCCTCCCCCCGTAAGGGGAGGGGATATAGAGCCTTTTCATTATTTACCTCATGCCCTCACCCTACCCCTCTCCCGCACGCGGGAGAGGGGTAGGGTGAGGGCGCTTCGCGCCCAAATGTCGATAGGTAAATAATGAAACCGCTCTAATCCTTCCCTTTGGAAGAGGAAATCTTACACCATCACCTTCACATAGCTTCCCGGTGCGTCTTCGATGGGTTTGAGCTTGCCACCGCCCACCTTGCGGGCAGGCACTTTCTCACCCGCGAAGGCTTGCTGCCACTGCTGGCAGTCGGGCCACCAGGAACCAGGCACCTCCTTCGCCTCCTTGAGCCAGGCATCAGGAGATTTCGGTAGTTTCTCATTGACCCAGTGGCTGTATTTCTTCTTCGCCGGCGGGTTGACTACGCCCGCGATATGACCGGAGGCGGCAAGCACGAAGCGCACCTGGCCTTGATAGATCTGCGTTGCGGCATAGGTGGATTTCCATGGCGCGATATGGTCCTCGCGCGTGGATAAAATATAGCTCGGGGTGGTGATGGTGCCAAGGTCAATGGGTACACTGTCTACTTTCAGCGCGCCGGGCTTTACCAGCAGGTTCTTCTGGTACATGTTGCGCAGGTAGAAGCTGTGCATTTCGGCCGGCATGCGCGTCGAATCGGCATTCCAGTACAGCAGGTCGAACGGGAAGGGATCCTTGCCGAGCAGGTAGTTGTTGACGACGAATGACCAGATGAGGTCGTTGGCGCGCAGCATGTTGAAGGTCATTGCCATTTCGCTGCCTTCGAGGTAGCCGGACTGCGACATGCGCGATTCAAGCAGCTTTAACTGCTCCTCGTCAATGAATACCGACAGCTCGCCCGCTTCCGAAAAGTCGATCATGGTGGTGAGATACATCACCGACCTGACGCGCTCTTGCTGTTTTTTCGCATGCAGCCAGGCCAGCGTTACCGCCGTCAAGGTGCCGCCCAAGCAGTAAGCCATGATGCTGATCTGTTTTTCGCCAGTGGCTCTCTCGATAGCGTCCATTGCCGCCAGCGGGCCTTCCAGCATGTAATCGTCGAAGGTTTTTTTGCTGAGCTTCGCATCGGGATTGACCCAGGAGATAATGAACACCGTGTGTCCTTGCTCGACCATCCATTTGACGCAGCTGTTCTCCGGCTGCAGGTCGAGAATGTAATATTTGTTGATCCAGGCCGGGATGACCAGCACCGGGGTCTTATAAACCTCCTTCGTCGCCGGCTCGTACTGGATCAGCTGCATCAGATCGTTCTGGTAAATCACCTTGCCCGGTGTGGTGGCGAGATTCTTGCCGACCTTGAAGGCGGAAAAATCAGTCATGCTGATGCGCAGAGAGCCCTTCCCCCGCTCAAGATCTTCGAGCATGTTTTCCAACCCCCTGACCAGATTTTCACCGTTGCTTTCAATGGTGGCTTTTAGCACCTCAGGGTTGGTTATCAGGAAGTTGCTCGGTGAAATCGCATCGACGAACTGGCGCGTGTAGAAATCGATCTTGCGCTGCGTCTGCGGATTGAGCCCGCCACTCGCCTCGGCCACCGACTGCTGCAGCCAGCGCGATGACAGGAGGTAGGACTGCTTGAGGAAATCGAACACGGCGTTCTGCTGCCAGGCTTCGTCCCTGAAGCGCCTGTCGCGGCTGTCGGGCACGGCGACAGGCGCCATTTCGCCGCCGTCGAGCAGGCGGCTGGCTGTATGCTGCCATAGATGCATGTAGTCCTGCCACAGGTTCAGCTGCTTTTCCCACAGCTTCATCGGGTCACTCATCATGTGAGCGAACAGCTCCATGAAGGCCCCTCCGATATTGAGCGGGTCGATTGCCATATGGCCGGCATCCTGCGTCTGGCGGGTCAGGAACTGCTGCAGGATATGCTGGCACTTTTCTCCTGCAATAGCCATATTTCTAGCAAATTCAGATGCATCATACTGGGGGGCGGAAGCGGTGCTGCTGCTGGGGGTCATGATGCGCGACTGGGGTCCGTAATTCCATAAAAAACAGCCGCTGGCATAACTCGGGATTGCACGAGGACGCTCGGCTTGATATAGCTTTACAGCTAAGCAGGTTAGATGTGTTTGTGCAACCGGTAATTGTATTATCAGCGTAGGATCTCCTGTGCGCTATTTCAAGGATGTTATGAAAAACTGTTCTTTTTCTTTCCGGCCATGGTGCATGGCCGCCAGCCTGTCCGTGGTGGCGCTGCTTGCTGCCTGCGGCGAAGGCGGTCCCCGTCTCAAGAACCCCTTCGCGAGCGACCGTCCGGCGCAGATGGTCGAAGGAGCCCGCCGCCCGCCCGAACTTAATCCGCAGGCAATGCCGGCTCCTATGGTGCAGCAGGTCGCGCCGGTCCCGCCGTCCTCGCCGCAAACCAACCCCTATGACTATTATGATGAGCATGGCAATGTCGCCCCGCCATCTGCACCGGCCGAGTCCGAATCGAAGGGGTTGCTCCAGCGGTTGTTCGGTAGCACCGACAACACCACGACCGAAGAGCGTAAGCCGTTCCCGGCCAATCCTTCCTATTCCCAGGAGACTGCCGAGGTAGCGCCTCTGGCGCCACCGCCGGAGAGCATTGTCACGCCGCCGCCTGTTGCGGCTCCCGCTCCGGCAATGCCGCCTGCGGCGGCGGTAAAACCGTGGCCTTCGGATCCCAGCCCGCCTATACCACAGCGGCCATCGCCCGTCATGGCGGAAACTGCTCCGGCGGTGCCGTCATCCGCGGTTCAGCCATATTCCGCAGTTCCCGTCGCTCCGGCTCCCGCACAGGCCCTCCCATGGTCGGGCAGTTTTATCCCGTACGATCAGGAAGCGCCCGAGGATGAAGATGATATGGGCCCTTCGTCGGATGCCGGGGATCCTGGTAATGAAGAGGCTTCCGTGGCATTGAGCAAGCCATCCTGGCTGCCTAGCTGGCTGGGCGGCGACGATGCGCAGGCGGACGAGACGCCGCAGGCCTTCCCTGCTCTGTCGTCGGTGCCGCCGGTGCCGGAAGAATTTAAGGAGATCAAGGCAGAGCGGCAGCTGCAAATGGAAGAGTTGCAGGCCGACCATCTGCAGGCACTGCAGGAGAAGCAGGCGCTCGACAACGAGCCGTCGCAACAGCCGGCCGAAGAAGCGCCCGTTAGCGAGGCGTTTCCATCGCATTCAACCCCTGCGCCGCTGGCTGTCGCTCCGGTCTCATCTCCACCCGTGCCTGCAGTAACGAATCCTGAGCGGTCGGTGACGCAGGAGCTTGGAGAGCCCGTCCTGCTTGGTCGTGCGTCGCAGCCGGTGGACACTACCGGCCAGTCCGACGCCGCCAGTGTCATGCCCCCTGTCTCCCTGCCTGAACCGCTGCCGGTGGAAGCGGCAGCGACCGCTGAAGAGAAGCCGGAAGAGGAAAAGGCAGAGACCCCGAATGCCAATGGCGCTTTACCCTCGCCACAGCTTTTGTACCGGGCCAACGCAGCGCAGCCCCAACCGTAATCAGACCTTATGCATAATGACTTCTACCGTATCCAGCGGCTGCCGCCCTATGTGTTCGCCGAGGTCAACCGGCTGAAGGCGCAGTCCCGCGCGGCCGGGCGCGACATCATCGATTTCGGCATGGGTAACCCCGATTCCGCCCCGCCGCCGCACGTCACCGAGAAGTTGCGCGAGACGCTGAAGGATCCAAAAGTGCACCGCTACTCGCTGTCGCGCGGCATTCATGGTCTGCGCAAGGCACAGGCCGCCTATTACCAGCGGCGCTTCGGCGTCGATCTCGACCCGGATTCGGAAATCGTCGTGACGATCGGCTCCAAGGAGGGGCTCGCCAACATGGCGCAGGCCATTACTGGTCCCGGCGATTGCTTCATCGTGCCCGACCCGAGCTATCCCATCCATATGTGGGGATTTGTGATCGCTGGGGCTGAAGTGGTGTCGATTCCCAACCAGCCCGGCGAGGCTTTTTTTGCTGCGCTGAAAAAAGTACTGGAAGGTTCGGCAAAAAAACCGGTAGCGCTGGTGGTCAATTATCCCTGCAACCCGACGGCGGCCTCGGTCGACCTGGCGTTCTATGAGCAAGTCATCGATATCTGCCGCCATTACGGGGTGTATGTGCTCTCCGACCTTGCCTATTGCGAGCTGTATTACGACGGCAACCCGCCACCTTCCATCCTGCAGGTGAAAGGCGCCAAAGAGGTGGCGGTGGAATTCACCAGCATGAGCAAGACCTATTCGATGGCCGGCTGGCGCATCGGCTACGCGGTGGGGAACAAAAAACTCATCGCCGCGCTGACCAAGCTGAAATCTTACCTCGATTATGGCACGTTCCTGCCGGTGCAGGTCGCCGCCACTGCCGCGCTCAACGGCCCGCAGGATTATGTCGGCAAACTGCGCACGATGTACAAGGAGCGCCGCGACATCCTGGCCGAGGGGCTTCAGGATGCCGGCTGGGATGTGCCGGTTCCGGCTGCCTCCATGTTCCTGTGGGCGCCGCTGCCGCCTGCCTACCGGCGCATCGGCTGCATGGAATTCGCCAAGCTGCTCCTGACCCAGGCCGACGTGGCGGTGGCGCCCGGCATCGGCTTCGGCCCCGGCGGCGAAGGCTATGTGCGCATCGCCCTGGTCGAGAACAAACACCGCATTCGCCAGGCGGTGCGCAACATCAAACAACTGCTGTCGCAGGATGCCGACAAGAATATCCATGCGTTGGAGAAGGCCGGGTGATCGCGCCGCTGAGAGTGGGGCTGGCCGGTCTTGGTACCGTCGGCGGCGGCACGGCGAAGCTGTTGTCGCAGAATGCGACGCTGATCGATCAGCGCTGTGGCAGGAAGATCACCATCATAGCGGTCAGCGCCAAGGATAAGAGCGAAGCTGAGGCGCTGCCCCTGCAGGCCGCGCGCTTCGTCCCGGATGCGCTGCAGTTGCCCGCGCAGCCGGATGTCGATGTGGTTGTCGAGCTGATCGGCGGCGCGGACGGCATCGCCAGAAAACTGGTCGAGGCGGCGCTCTATGCGGGAAAGCCGGTAGTGACCGCCAACAAGGCGCTGCTGGCGCAGCACGGCCTGGCGCTGGCAAAGCTGGCCGAGAAAAACGGCGCAACGCTCGCCTTCGAGGCGGCGGTGGCGGGGGGCATACCCATCATCAAGGCGCTGCGCGACACACTCTCCGGCAACCGCTTCACCCGTGTGACAGGGATACTGAATGGTACTTGCAATTACATTCTGACCGAAATGTGGGAGAGAAGAGCAGCGTTTGATGTGGTGCTGGCGGAGGCGCAGAAGCTGGGCTACGCCGAGGCAAACCCGGCTTTCGATGTTGATGGCATCGATACCGCCCACAAGACGGCCCTGCTGGCCAGCCTGGCTTTCGGCGTTGCGCCCGACCTGAAGCAGGTGCAGACGACCGGCATCCGCCACATTACCTTGAAGGACATGGAAGCGGCTGAAAAGCAGGGCTGCCGCATCAAGTTGCTCGGCGTGATCTCTAAGACAGACGGCACGGTGACGCAGCGCGTCGCGCCCTGCATGGTACCGCAGTCCTCGCCTCTCTATCATGTGCAGGGGGTGTTTAACGGCCTGGTGGTGGAAGGCGATGCGGTGGGCGCGGTATTTTTCCAAGGCCGTGGCGCCGGCTCGCTGCCCACTGCCTCGTCGGTGGTAGGGGACCTGATGGACATTGCGCGTGGCGCGCGCTATAAGCCCTTCATGATACCGGCGGAGGAACTCGCCGTGCTACCGCCTGCGCCAACGCAGACCAGCGCATCATCCGCACTCAGAAGAATGGAGGAGTTATGACCGCATCCGCCAAAAAGAAACCGGTAAAGCAGCCTTCCTTCTGGTCCGACCGCAATTTCGCGCTCGAAGCCGTGCGCGTGACGGAGGCGGCGGCGCTCGCCTGCTCACGCTGGATGGGCCGCGGTGACGAAAAGAAAGCCGATCAGGCGGCGGTGAACGCCATGCGCGAGGCGCTAAATGGTCTCTCCATCGACGGCACGGTGGTGATCGGCGAAGGCGAGCGCGACAAGGCGCCGATGCTCTATATCGGCGAGAAAGTCGGCAGCGGTTCCGGCAGTGGCCCTTCCGTCGATATCGCCCTCGATCCGCTCGAAGGCACTACCATCTGCGCCAAGGGCGGCGTTAACGCGTTGGCGGTGATCGCCATGGCGGAGAAGGGCGGCTTTCTGCATGCGCCGGACGTGTACATGAACAAGATCGCCGTCGGCGGCGGACTGCCGGACGGCGTGGTCGATCTCGACGACTCGCCGGAGAAGAATTTAAAAAACCTGGCCAAAGCCAAGAAATGCGACATCTCCGATCTGGTGGTGGTGATCCTGGAACGCGAGCGTCATGAAGAGATCATCCGCAAGGTACGCGTGGCGGGCGCGCGCATCCAACTGATTGCCGACGGTGACGTGGCTGGGGTCATTGCCACGGCGCGTCCCGGCACTGGCGTCGATATGTATATGGGCATCGGCGGTGCGCCGGAAGGCGTGCTGGCGGCAGCGGCATTGCGCTCGATCGGTGGGCAGATGCAGGGGCGCCTTATCTTTAACAAGGCGGAAGAGAAAACCCGCGCCAAGCGCATGGGGATCAGCGACCTGTCGCGCAAGTATCAGCTGGAGGATTTAGCGAAGGGGGACGTCATGTTCGCCGCCACCGGCGTCACCGATGGATCAATGCTGCGCGGCGTGCGCCGCTTTCCTGGCGGTGCCTTCACCCACTCCATCGTCATGCGCTCGAAGACCGGCACCGTGCGCACGGTCGAGGCGCAGCACAATTTCACGCGAAAAACCTGGGTGGATACAAGGAGCTAAATCTTAATCTAGGCGGGAGAGGGAAATTAATTCATCTTCTGTGGAAATGGAATCACATTGCTCGGTCTGGCGTGTTCAAGCGTGTCGGCGTAGCCGTTGAGCAGTGGGCGATAGAGTAGCATGTCGCCGTCATTGATGCGTTGCAGATAGTCAGTCAGCGTTTCGCGCAATCCTACTTTTTCGCGCAGTTCATCCACCCGTTCGGGGTCTTCGATCGGCTGCGGCACGAAACAGCCGTTGGCGGCTTCGCGGATCTGCGTGCCGAAGCGCTGCGGCAGGCCGCTGTTGCACAATATGCGGTCGGTCAGGCAGGCGAGAAGCCCCAGCCGGTCGGATTCGCCGCGCGCCACCTGCTTCAGCATCAGCCGATGGCACTCGCGCTGGAAATCGGGGTCGTAATCGGCATGTTGCACGATCATGAAGGCGGCGGCCTCCGCATCATCGTCAACATGGCTCGCCGCCGGCCAGCCGGAGGTGGCGATGACGGCCTTCAGCGCCTCGCTGTTGCGCCGGTGGATCTGTTCCAGAAACGCCCGCCCCGAAGCGCTGGTGCCCGTAGCGCCTTTCGGCGAGGGCGCCGTCGAGGTCAGGGCGAACAGGGTAGTGAGGTCGAGGGTGTCTTGCATTGCGCTCCGTTATTTCTTCTGCTAACAGTTTATTTTAGCTCAAAATCGGCAGTTTTGCTCGAAAAAACTGTGCCCGCCCCGAGGAAATCGTGGATAACCCGCATCCTGCGCCGCTGAAAATCCCCCTGTATAAAAAGCTCTACTTCCAGGTGCTCGTCGCCATCGCACTGGGGGTGGCGTTGGGAATAATGGCGCCTGATAAAGCAGTGGCGATGAAGCCGCTCGGCGATGGCTTCATTAAACTAATCAAAATGCTGATTACTCCGATTATTTTCTGTACGGTGGTGACCGGGATCGCCGGTATGCGCAACATGAAAAATGCTGGCCGGGTCGGCCTCAAGGCGCTGATCTATTTCGAGGTAATGACGACCTTTGCGCTGGTGCTCGGACTTCTCATTATGAATGTCTGGCAGCCCGGGGCGGGAATGAATATTGACCCCGCGACCCTTGATAGCCGCGCCGTCGAGGGCTATGCCGGCAAGGCGGTCGAACATCAGAACCTGGTCGATTTCCTGCTGCATCTGATTCCGAACACGCTCGCGGAGCCGTTCGTCACCGGCAACATCTTGCAGGTGCTGCTGGTATCGGTTCTCTTTGCGGTAGCGTTGATTACGCTTGCTGACCATGCGCATGGCGTCTACCACCTGATCGAGCAGTTCTCCGCCGTGCTGTTCAAAATCATCGGCTTCGTCATCCGGCTGGCGCCCATTGGAGCATTCGGCGCCATGGCCTTCACGATCGGTAAATACGGCGTGGCCACGCTCGAGCCGCTGGCCTACCTGATGCTAGGCTTCTATATGACCTGCCTGCTGTTTATCGTTCTCGTGCTCGGTGCGATGATGCGCCTGTGTGGCCTCGGTCTATGGAACCTGCTCGTGTACCTGAGATCGGAGATTGTGCTGGTACTCGGCACCTCCTCCTCGGAAGCGGCGTTGCCGCGACTGATTGAAAAGATGGTGGCGCTGGGCTGCGCACGCCCTGTCGTGGGCATGGTGGTACCGACCGGTTACTCCTTCAATCTCGACGGCACGTCAATCTATCTCACCATGGCGGCCCTGTTCATCGCCCAGGCGCTGGGTATCCCGCTGACACTTTCCGACCAGCTGACGCTGCTTGGCGTATTGCTGCTTACTTCCAAAGGAGCGGCAGGGGTGACCGGCAGCGGCTTCGTCGTGCTGGCCGGGTCGCTGGCGGCGGTGGGGCATATCCCGGTTGAGGGGCTGGCGTTGATTCTGGGCATCGACCGCTTCATGTCGGAAGCACGCGCCATCACCAACTTCATCGGTAACGGCGTCGGTACGGTGGTGGTGGCGAAATGGGAGCGCGCGCTCGATCTCGCGCGCGCAAAAGCCGTTCTACAGCTGTGAAGCGGGTTCCTTGCGCTTACCAAAGCGTGCCTCGCGGTGTGCGATATACACCGTGCTGGCGACAATGATCAGCGACCCCGCGATGGTCGGCATATCCAGCATTTCGCCGAATAGGGCATGGGCCATCAGTGCAGTGAAAATCAGCCGGGTGAAATCGAACGGCATTAGCACCACCATGTCGGCCCGCATGTAGGCGCGCGTCAGGAGCAGGTGTGCGCTCGTGGAAAATAATGCAATCAACAGCACCAGCAGCAATTGCGGAGTGGTGACGTCCTGCCAGTGGCCAATGACCGGCAGCGCCGACCAAGGCACCATGAACAGAGCCATGTAAAAGACGATCGTCTCCGGCGGCTCGGTGCGTGTCAGCGTCTTCACCAGCACGGAGGCGATGGCCATCATGCCGGAGGAAAACAGCACGATTACCGCTTGCCAGTCGACATCACTGCTGCCCGGCCTCAGGATGATCAGCATGCCGGCGAACCCGGCGATGATGGCTCCCCAGCGGCGCAGTCCGGCATGCTCGCGGAGAAATACGATAGCGAAGATGGTGGCGAAGATGGGCGTAGTGAAGGAAAGCGCCGTAGCCAGCGTCAGTGGCATGATGGTGATGGCGTAAAACCACAGTTCCATCGCGGCCACGCCGAAGGTGGCGCGCCAGAAATGGCTCTTCAGCCGCATGGTCGGGAAGCGCGGGTGGCGGCGTTGCATCAGGCAGGCCCAGAACACGATGAGCGCAAGGCTGAAGAGGTTGCGCAGAAACACCATCTGCGTCGACGCCATGCTGTCCGACAGCAGGCGGATGACCACGTTCATGGTGGAAAAACAGGCCATGCTGGCCACCATCAGCAGGATGGCCGCCAGTGCAGAGGAGGGGCGGATCATACCGGCACTGTCGTCAGATTTGTCCGTAATGGCAATGGAAATATAGGATTGGACTGTCCTGGCGATGGGACTAGACTGGCTTCCTATGCGCAGTTCCACCCGACAAAGCACCTCTGATTTCCTGCCGCTGCGCGAACAGCTGGCGAGGTTTCACGTGGATGTACGTCACGACATGCACTCACTTAAGTCCAAGGTGCTGCCGGTGGCGCGCGGCTGGTTGGACCGGCAGCGGCAGCTGCTGAAACAGGAATTCCTTTCCGGGGGCGAGCCGGAAGCGCTGTTGCTTGGCCATAGCGATGCCATCGACGAGCTGTTATCCGGACTGTATGACCTCTGTGCCGAGTGCGCGGCCCCGGTGGCGGTGGTGGCGGTGGGAGGGTATGGCCGCGCCGAACTGTTTCCCTATTCCGACATCGATCTGCTGTTTCTGCATGGCGAGCGGCATCAGGAAGAAGCGGCGCGCATCGCGGAGTTCATCCTTTACCTGCTGTGGGATCTGGGCCTGAAGGTCGGGCAGGCGCATCGCAGCCTTGAGGAAAGCATCCGGATGGCGCGCGAGGATATGACCATTCGTACCAGCCTGCTCGATGCACGCTTTGTTACCGGCGATGAGCATCTGTATGAGCGGCTGCGCTCCCAATTCGAGCAGGCGGTAATTGCCGACACCATGCTGGAATTCGTCGAGGCCAAGCTCACCGAGCGCGACGCGCGCCACCGCCGCTTCGGCGATTCGCGTTATATGCTGGAACCCAACATTAAAGAAGGGAAAGGAGGACTTCGTGACCTTCACACGTTGTGGTGGATCGCTTATTATGTCTATCCGATCAAGCGGTTGAAAGACCTCTGCGACATGGGGCTGCTGACGCCGGAGGAATACCACGCTTTTGACAATGCGCGGCGGTTCCTGTGGCGGGTGCGCATCCACCTGCATTATCTGATGGAGCGTCCTGAAGATCGTCTGACCTTCGACCGGCAGCATGCGCTGGCGGTGGCGATGGGATTCGATCACCCCTCCAAGAATCGTTCGATCGAGCGTTTCATGCGCCGCTACTTCGTGGCGGTGCGCACGGTCGGCAGCATGACGCGCATCTTCTGCGCCCTGCTTGAGGAGGAGAAAAAGCGCAAGCCGCGACGATCACTGGCCTGGCTGTGGAACGCGCCGTGGAAACTGGGGCCGTTTCGGCTCGTCGGCGAGCGCTTAAGTGTGCGCAACGAACAGACCTTCGAGCAACAACCGGCGCTGATGATCGAGATATTCAAGGTGGCGCAAGCGCACGGGCTCGATATCCATCCGCGCGCGCTGCAGCTGATGGTGCGCAACCTGAGACGAATCGAAGACAGCGTGCGCGCCGATATGCGCGCCAACGCTTTGTTTATGGACATACTGCTGGCCCCGCAGGGGCCGGAGACGACGCTTAGGCGTATGAGCGAGGCAGGGGTGCTGGGGCGCTTCATCCCTGATTTCGGGCGCGTCATCGGCCAGACGCAGTTCAACATGTATCACGTCTATACGGTTGATGAGCATACGCTGGTGGCACTTGGTATTTTGCATGCTATGGAAAAAGGTCAGCTGAAGGATGAGCTGCCGCTATCGAGCGAGGTTATCCACCGCATCCGCATGCGCCGCGTACTGTATCTGGCGCTCCTCTGCCACGATATCGCCAAGGGCAGGATGGCCGATCACTCGGAACTGGGTGCGAAGATTGCCGGCAAGCTGGCGGCGCGCTTCGGCTTCTCGCTCGACGAGGTGGAGACCTGCGTTTGGCTGGTGCGCCATCATCTGCTATTCTCCAACACTGCTTTCAAGCGTGATATCGACGATCCAAAGACGGTGCAGGACTTCGTCAGGCTGGTGCAGACGCCGGAGCGGCTGAAGCTTCTTCTCGTATTGACCGCCGCTGACATCCGTGCTGTTGCTCCTGGCGTGTGGAACGCCTGGAAGGGCGCGCTACTGCGCGATCTCTATCGTCGCGCCGAACAGTGCATGGGCACGGGCGAGGTGACCATCCGGCAGCATCAGGCGGGACAGTTCCGCGCCGGGCTGCTGAAATTGCTCCCCGGCTGGAAAGAGCAGGAGATCGATGCCTATCTTGAACAAGGTAACCCTGCCTTCTGGGCGGCGTTCGACCCGGCGCGCCATGCCGTCATCGCCCGCATGGTACGGCAGGCGAGGCGGATGGAGATGCCTCTGCTCATCGACACCCAGCACGATTATGAGCGCGCCATCACCGAAATCATTCTCTGCGCTTATGACCAGCACGGGCTGTTCGCTAAGGTAGCAGGCGCCATGGCGTTGGCCGGTGCCAACATCATCAACGCCAAGATATTCACCTTGAAGAATGGCATGGCAGTCGATGTGTTTCAGGTGCAGGATGCGAGCGGTCAGGTATTCGACCGTTCCGACCGGCTGGCCAAGATGTCGGTCTATATCGAACAGGTGCTCTCAGGCGAGCTCGACCTGGCGCATGAGTTCACCGGACGCTTTCCTGAATATGCCAATCCCAGCTTGACCGCACTGCGCCTGGCCGGTCAAGTGTTCGTCGATAACGATGCCAGCAACGTCTACAGCGTCATCGAGCTGACCGGCCACGACCGCACGGGTTTTCTCTACGATGTCACCCGTACCGTTGCCGAACTCGGTCTCTCGATCGCCACTGCGCACATATCGACGTATGGGACACAGGCGGCTGACGTGTTTTACGTCAAGGACGTATTCGGCATGAAAATTACCCATGAGATAAAGCTGCGGCAGGTACGCGAAGCGCTGCTGAAGGCGGTTAACCAGCATTAATTGCCTGTCAATCCCGCTTGTTGAGGTATTTGTTGATCAGCCGTGCGAGATCGCGCAGCAACTCGGCACCGATTTGGCCGCCATCGCCGGTGATCTTCTGCGCGAAGATCACCGTAATCGTCTGGATGTGTTTTTCCAGAATGATCGGGTGATACTTGTTATCCTTATTGTAGTAGCGGCGGCAGAAATTATACAGCTGATTGGCAACCTCTGTGGCGCGGATATAGCCGAAAATGCCAGCGCGTGACTTGATGGAGAAGGCGGCATCCTTGATGCTGGCGAGCAGCTTCTTGGCATTATCGGGGCTTTTCATCAATGCCTGATAGGATTGCTCGAGCGTAGCGACGTCCTTGAGCATGGCTTGCATGAACTCCGCCTGTGCCTTCTGGATCTCATCCTCTGAGGCGGCGACGGTCAGTGGGTTGGTAATGAGATCCACCGGAACTTCCAGCCCGATTTTCTGCTTCAACGTATAATCCGGCAGGATCATGCGCGGCGTATCATCCATAATCAGCTGCTTGAGTTGTTCCTTCGGCACCACCATCGGCGGTTTGCGTTCAATAAAAGAATGCACTTCGTCCGGATCGGGGGGCAGTGACAAGGAACTGATGCGTCGGCGATCGGGGCCGGTATAGCCCTTGCTGATGATGAAGGCGCGCGGGTCAGCGACGACGGCATGCACCCGCTCAAGCAACGCCTTGGCGGTAAATGGCTTGATCAGATATTCCGACACGCCGATGTCACGCGCTGTCTGAATGTCGAGACGTTCGTTGCGTGCGGTTAGCATAACGATGGGCATCATGCGGTTAGGCGAATCGAGCGACTGCCGCAGATAAGTCGTAAGCTCCAGCCCGTTCATGGATTTCAGGTCCCAGTCAGTGATGACCAGGTCGATATGCTCGCGCTTCATCAGGTCGATGGCGTCCAGCCCGTCATGCATAATGAAAAGGCGCTTGCAGCCCAGGCTTTCGATCAGCTTCTTCACCAGCGTTGCGACTTTATGATCGCTATCGACAATCAAGGTGGCAATGTCGGCGAACATTGTAGAGGTGCCGAGCAGGGAAGGCGGATTGATCTCTTTTTTAGGTTTCATGTATTCAAACGTCGCGATAATATAGGGATTTTATCCTAGCCGCATAATGTTAAGGAAATCTTTAAAGCACTAGGAACTAGGATGATTCTTCAGTTTCCAGTAAGCGCCGCGCGAAAGGAACGCTGATCTTTCTGCCCGCAGCGAGCGCTCTGGTATCCAGCCTGTCCACCAGATCACGAACACGGCGTAGCGAGCGTTCCATGCGTGGTAACAGGTAGTCGATGACATCATCGTCGACTTTCAGTTGGCGGTCGGCAAATTGTTTCCGCATGGCACCTGCCAGCATCGCATCGTCGGGACTGCGGATGATGGCGCTGGGCAGGGCGCGCAACCGTGAGTTCAGGTCAGGCAGCGTCAGCGGCAGCTGCATCGCCGGCTGGCGAGACGTCAAGAGCAGGCTGTCGCCCCGTTCACGAATGGCATTGAAGGCATGCAGCAGCAGGCGTTCCTCACGAACCTCTTCGATGTTTTCGATCAGCCAGTGCCCTTTCACCCCTGCCATATCGAGTGTATGCAGTGCGCTGGCGGCTACAGTGCGGGCACAGGACTTTCCGGACCAGATGCGCCCGAGATGACTTTTTCCTGAACCTTCCGGACCCTGCAGCAGCAGCGCATGACTGGGCCAGGCAGGCCAAGCGGTGACCATCTGCCAGGCATTGCGATTACAGTCAGAAAGAATGAAATTCTCGGCGGAAAATACCGGCGGCAGGCTGAGATTGAAGGCGAACTGGCTCATACCATTATCCTTTGCGCCGCCGTGCCTCGCCGTGATAATAACTGCTTTGCAGGTAGCGGCCTATAGCGAAGCGGATAAGCACGCCAATGACAGCGGTGGCCGGCACGGCCAGCAGCACGCCGACAAAGCCGAACAGCGCTGCGCCGGCCAGCATGCCGAAGATGATCCAGAGCGGGTGCAGTCCCACCTTGTCGCCGACCAGCTTGGGCGTGACGAAATTCCCCTCGATGATCTGGCCGATGACGAAGACGGCCAGCACGGCAACGATCTCCATCGACGCTCCGAACTGGAAGAAGGCGACCCCAAGCCCGGTTGCCATGCCAAGCATCAGTCCCACATAGGGAAAAATTGCCAGCAAGCCGGTGGCGAAACCTATCACGATGCCGAATTTCAATCCCACCAGTGACAGGCCGATGGCATAAAATATGCCGAGCAGGAGGCAGACATTGATTTGCCCGCGCAGAAACCCCGCCAGCGTGCGGTCGATGATGAAAAGCTGCTCTCGGATGGTATCGGCATGCGGACGCGGCAGGAGGCGATCGGTGCGCGCCTTGATGCCGTCCCAGTCATGCAACAGGTAAAAGGCGACGATAGGGGTGATCAGTATCAGCGACAATATCTGGACGAAAGCGAATCCCGACTGAAACAGGTTCGTGGCGAATTCCCCCGCCACCCGTATCATGACGCCTGAGAAGTCGGCGATGCCGCTCTTGATGTTCGTAACGGTTTCCGCTGGCAAGGCGCCCAGCCACTCGACCAGGTCGGGTTCGTATTTCTCCTCGAAATCATGAATGTAACCAGGAAGGGCTGCGATCAAGCCGGAGAACTGGTTGACCAGCACCGGCACGATGAGCAGCAGAAGCAGGAGCAGGGCGAGAAAGAATCCAACAGTTAAAAGCGTTGTTGCCACGCCTCGTGACAACCCGCTTTTTTCCAGCCGGTCAGCGACAGGATCGAGGATATAGGCGATGAAAATACCGAGCACGAAAGGCAGCAGGATGGAGCGGATGAGGAACAGGAACACGAAGAACGCCAGGGTGACGGCGATCCAGAACAGAAGACGGCGGCTGATGTGCTTCTCAGTCACGCGACACCACCCAGTAGCGGGGGGTTTTTACTAACCGCAATCCCTGCGCCTGAATGCCGTTGGTCAGGGAATCGGGAGATCCGCGGTAATGTACGACGATATCGACCTGCCGGGGCGACATGGCGATCAGTTCGAGCTGATCGACCATCGGCAGGCCCGACAATTTGTTGCGAATATAGGTCCAGGAGGAGAGGGTGGTGATGCTGGCGAGTATCATCACCGTGCGGTGCTCGCCGCCGCGCACCTGCTTGACGCTGGCCAGATCTTCGTTCTTTTTCTGCTGAATATCGGCGGCGATGTCGCGCGCGGCGCGCAGCAGCAGCGTATCCTTGGTTTCCTGCGGGTCGGCGCGGTAGGTGAGCATGTTGACCTCATTTTCGGAGCGGCTGATGTGGCGCTTGACGACGTTGAGCACCATGTCCGGCGTGCGCGTGAACTTTGCCTGCAGCACGACGATGTCGCTGACGCCGTAGCGCACCGTTAGCGGGGTTAGTGTTGCGTAGTTGGCTGAACCGATGGTTTTGGCATCCACGGTGGACATGTCGGCATTGTCGCCGTACGGCACTACCAAGTCACCGGAATTGATTTCGAGCCCGACGGTCTTCCATACGCTGCGCCAAGGGTTGGATTCTTCCCACAGCATGACGGTGCCTGTCTCCTCGTAGGCGGGGATGACCAGGAACGAGCCGACTGTTCCGGTATCCGGTGCGGCGTTCCCGGCAGCGGTCATTTTGCCGACCAGCATGCTCAGCGCGTCGCCGTCGAAGGTGATGAGCAACCGTGCCCGGTAGCGGTTGGCGGAAATCCGCTCCTCCAGCACCTCGACCCCGCGCACCATGGCGCTGACCTTTTTGTTGTCGAGGCCGGTAAGCGCTGTCTGCACCTGGTCGGGAGTAGTCAGCCTGTTCAGGAGCGCAACCAGCGCATCCATCTCGCCCTGCGCCATGGCCTGCGTGCGCGCGTCGGCAGCGTCCTTGCCGGTGACGTCGACCGACACCTCGGTGTTGACCAGCGATTCGCCTGCCTGAGCCGGTGGCATCAGCGGCAGACAGAACAGCAGGAGGAGGGCAAGGATCCGGCGCAGGGAGGACACGGCGATATTGGGCTTGAAAGCTGTTAAAACTCTGGCATTACTCATACCCACTAACCGCCAAAACCGCAACAGGTTCATCATGGGCAAGGGCAGGAGCACGGGCAAGCCGTTAACCTATAAAAAGGCCGGCGTCGATATTGACGCCGGGGATGCGTTGGTCGAGCGCATCAAGCCCTTTGCCAAAGCCACCCGTCGCAAAGGCTCAATGGAGGGGCTGGGCGGCTTCGGGGCCCTGTTCGACCTGAAGGCCGCCGGTTATAAGGACCCGCTGCTCGTTTCTTCAACGGATGGGGTGGGCACCAAACTTAAAATCGCCCAGGCCATGGATCGGCATGACACGATCGGTATCGATCTGGTGGCAATGTGCGTGAATGATTTAATAGTACAGGGCGCCGAGCCGCTATTTTTTCTCGATTATTTTGCAACGGGTAAGCTGAAGGTGGGTGTCGCTGAGCAGGTGATTAAAGGCATCGCCGAGGGGTGCAAGCAGGCCGGATGCGCCCTGGTGGGTGGTGAAACGGCGGAAATGCCCGGTATGTATGTGCCGGGGGAATACGACCTGGCAGGGTTTGCTGTGGGTGCGGTCGAGCGGCGGAAGCTGCTTCCCAAAAAGAATGTCCGGCCGGGTGACGTGGTACTGGGGCTGGCGTCGAGCGGGGTGCACTCGAACGGTTATTCACTGGTGCGCCACATCATGCAGGAACGCGGCGTGGATTACCGGACGGAATGCCGGTTCGATACGTCGAACCGCTTAGGCGACGTGCTGATGACGCCGACGCGGATTTATGTGCGCTCCTGCCTCGCCACGCTCAGGAAATTCCCCGCCGATGTGAAAGCGTTGGCGCATATCACCGGCGGCGGATTGATCGAGAATGTTCCGCGCGTGGTACCAGAGAATCTGGTGATCGATACGCGTGGTTGCGGCTGGGAGTGGCCGCCGATTTTCGACTGGCTGCAGCGGGAAGGCAATATCCCACGCGGCGAGATGCTGCGCACCTTCAATTGCGGCATAGGCATGGTGCTGGTGGTATCACCTAAAGCCGCTGCTGCTATCGCGAAATGCCTGGAGCGGGAGAAAGAGACGGTATTCCGCCTGGGCACGCTGGCGAAGAAAACGCCTGCCGATAAGAGCATCTTGCGTGACTAAGCGCAAAGTCGGCGTCCTCATCTCCGGCAACGGCAGCAACCTGCAGGCGCTGATCGATGCCTGCGCCGATGCATCCTATCCCGCCGAGATCACCTGCGTCATTTCCAACCGGGAAAGCGCCTTCGGCGTCAACCGCGCGCGCAACGCCGGCATTGCCGCCCATATCGTCGACCACCATGCGCATCCCACGCGTGAAGCCTTCGACATGGCGATGCATGCGCTGCTTGAGCATCATAACGTGGAGATCGTCTGCCTCGCCGGCTTCATGCGCCTGCTGTCGCCATGGTTCGTGAAGAAGTGGGAAGGCCGGCTGCTCAATATCCACCCGTCGCTGCTGCCGCAGTTCAAAGGCGCGCATGCGGTGCGCGATGCGCTGGCGGCGGGGGTGAAGGAAACCGGCTGCACGGTGCATCTGGTGACGGAGGAGCTGGATTCCGGCCCTGTATTATTGCAGGCGAAAGTGCCGGTGAAGCCGGGCGATACGGAGGAGACGCTACATCAGCGTATCCACGAGCAGGAGCACAAGCTCTACTCCGAGGCACTGAAACAACTGATTAAAACACTGAAGCCATGAAAACGGTTTCTAAGTACAATGAAGATATTTATCCAAAGCTGCTTTCCAGCTTGTTTTAACATCAAAATCATCGACAATAGGTTGAGTAGAGGCATTTAATACTGCGGCCATTCCGTGCTGGATCATGTAACTTGGATAATAGTCTGGCGGTCCTATCATCTGAACGGCATTGCATAGTTGTTTGAAATTGGCGGAGTCTTTCTCGGTAAGTTTATCGAGATAGAGTTTCCATTGCTCTTTCTTTTGCCTGTCGAGAGGGTTCATATTGCTTAAAATGAGGACCTGGATAGCTTGATGTGCGGTTTTATCGGTCACTCGTAATTTGTCGAAAAAACCATAAGTTCCTGCGAGTGCGTATATTTCCGCACCTTCCTCATATTTCTCCTCGTTAATACAGCGTGCGGCCGCTTTATATAAAGCGACCGGAGTATAGTTGTTTTTAGCCTGTTTGAGGGAAATGCACCCAAGCTCATGGGTGGATTGCAGATTTCCTTCCGTTTCAATGTTGGTGATTTCGGTTCTGGCGGTAACGGCACCGGGAATATCAAAAAATATACTTGCTGCTGCAAGCAACAGTATTATTACAGATATGCGGGGCTCAGCCAACAATCTCAATATCGGAAAAGAAAAACCGGATTTCCGTCTCGGCGTTTTCCGGCGAGTCGGAGCCGTGCACGGAATTTTCGCCGATGGAGAGGGCGAACTCCTTGCGGATGGTGCCGGGCGCAGCCTGTTCCGGATCGGTGGCGCCCATGATCTCGCGGTATTTGGCGACGGCGTTCTCGCCTTCCAGCACCTGCACCACCACCGGGCCGGATACCATATACTCGACGAGCTCGCCGAAGAACGGGCGCGCCTTGTGCACCTCGTAAAACTTTCCAGCCTGACGGCGGCTCATGATGGTGCGCTTCTGCGCGACGATGCGCAGTCCCGCATCTTCGATGACGGCATTGATCTTGCCGGTGATATTGCGCTTCGTTGCGTCCGGTTTGATGATCGAGAAGGTACGTTGCATGGCCATGGGAATTCGCTCCGAAATAATGGTGGCGGCTTTATAGGCACAAACCGTGCCGAAAGCAACCCTTTCGCGTTTTTTACCACTGCATCACCAACAACAGGCTGTACAATGGAAACAAATTCGGTATGGTAACGGCGTAACCAGTCGATGGCTCCATGCGCTATCTTGCTCTTCTTAGCCTGCTATTGCCGCTTTCGGGGTGCCTGAGCGCGGTCGACCGCCTGGCGCTCCATGAGCCTTCCGCCGATAATTTCCAGAGCGCCCTGGCCGCCGAATATCTGGGCTACAGCCAGTCGGAAGAGGAGCAGGGCCGTCCGGTGATTGCCGAGTATTACGCTCGCAAGGGTTTGCGGGCGTTAGCGGGTCAACCGGTGGAGCCGGAGCATGTCAATGCGATATTGGCGAAAAAGGATCAGGTGCCGCTGATGGAGGCGCGCGCCGCGCTGAAATCCTTCCTGCACGAGGACATGAAGCGGGTGGCGCCGCAGAAGCTGGCGCGCGCGCAGCTCTTCTTCGACTGCTGGCACCAGCAGGTAATAGGTGAAGTGAAGGAGGAGATGGCACTGTGCGTTGACGAGTTCAACTCCGCCATGGAGGCGCTGCAGGAGGTGGAGGATGCATTCGAATACAGCCACGAGTTCCTGTTCACCATTGCCTTCCCGCGCAATGTCACGGAGCTGAACGATGCGCATCGCGCGAAGATCAAAGAAATTGCTGCGATGGTGAACGGCCTCCGGCATTACCGCATCGAGATCAAAACCTATCTCGGCCGCCGTGCTGCCCAGCGCCGCCTGACGAAAACGCGGCTGGTTGCGGTGCATCAGGCGCTGGTTGACGCCGGCGTGCGCGCCGCTAATATGCGCATGGCGAAATACGGTTCCGCCGATGCAGTCGTGCTCAGTGAAGACAAGCTGGCGCCTGACACGAAAAAAATATATATAGTGGTGAAAACCCACAATCCGGCACAGCAGGCAACGGGGGAGAACGGATGACAGGCAGGGGATGGGCACGGATGGCGATGGCGGCGCTCCTGCTGCTTCCCGGTTGCGCCAGCTACAGCCTGCAGAAACTCCGCCAGACGCCGCCGACCGGCACTCCCTTTCAGACCGCGCTTTCCCGGCTTTACATGGATTTTGCCGAGTCGGAGGAAAAACAGTATGACTGGTCCGATTCCTGGCATTTCGCCGATAAGGGGCTGATGCTGGCCTACGGGCACGACATGCCGCCCGAGACGCCTGCGGCATGGGATGTCCCGGAGGAGATTCTGCCGGTGATGGAGGAGGCGCACAAATCGCTGCTGGCAATACTGACGCCTGAAGTCAAGCAGTCGCGGCCGGAAGAGGCAGCGCGCGCGCAGTTTTATTTCGACTGCTGGGTCGAGCAGCAGGAGGAGAACTGGCAGATCGAAGATATTGTCCATTGCCGCGATAACCTGCACACGGCGCTGGTGGCGCTCGGTGCGCCCTATGTCAATCTGTCGCTGGCGCAAACAGACATGGAAGTGCAGTCAGCGCTCTCGCGGCTGGATGCGCTGGCCCAGCCGGTACCGGAGGGGCTGCGCGAGGAACCGGCTGCAGTGTCTGCCGCTTCCGAGGTGAAGCCGGCGCCCGTGCCGGTGGATCCGAAGCCTATTCTACCGTCTACCTCCTTGGAACCGGAGACGGTGTCGTATGTGGTGTTCTTCGATTATAACACCGCGGAATTGTCGGCCTCGGGCCGCAAGGTGGTGGACGAGGCGGCAGCGGCCGTGGCGGGAATGACCGATTATGAAGTGGTTATCAACGGCTACACCGATACGTCCGGTAGCGCCGAATACAACCTGAAGCTCTCCAATCGCCGCGCCGAATCGGTGAGGCAGGCGCTGGTCGGGAAGGGCGTGCGCGAGCATGCCATCCGTACCTTCGCCTATGGCAAGTCCGACCCCCGCTTCCGCACCGGGGATGGGATCAAGGAAGCCGCCAACCGCCGCGTTGAGATTTTCCTGAATGAGTGATGTGTCTCATCATTCCCCTGGATTTGCGTAGTAAAGCCTAGGGGAATCCAAGCTGGGTCGCCCTAGAATCGCTAGCGCGATTCGGGCGATGACGAAGGTTTCCCCATTGCGCCTTTTCCTCCTTATGCTAGACACTCTGGCATGACCGATCGCATATTAATCCTTGATTTCGGCTCGCAGGTAACCCAGCTGATCGCCCGCCGCGTGCGCGAGGCGGGGGTCTATTCCGAAATCCGCCCTTATAACGCCTCCGATAATGATATCACCGCCTTCGGCGCGCGCGGCATCATTCTTTCCGGCGGCCCCGCCTCGGTGCACGAAGACGTGTCGCCGAAGGTCAGCCAGCGCGTATTTTCGCTGGGCGTGCCGGTGCTTGGCATCTGCTATGGTGAGCAGCTGATGTGCCAGCAGCTGGGCGGACGGGTGGAGATGTCGGACCACCGCGAGTTCGGCCGCGCCCTGATCGAAGTCAGTGCCGACTGCGCGCTGTTTTCGGGTATATGGAAAAAGGGTGAGCAGAAGCCAGTTTGGATGAGCCATGGCGATCGCGTCATTGAGCTGCCACCGGGATTTTCCGTGATGGCGAAAACCCCCTCCGCGCCCTTTGCCGCCATTGCCGACGAAAGTCGGCACTATTACGGCGTGCAGTTCCACCCCGAGGTGGTGCATACGCCGGATGGAGCGAAGTTGATCGCGAACTTCGTGCGCAATATCTGCGGCTGCCGCGGCGACTGGACGATGGCGGCTTTCCGCCAAACCGAAATCGCCCGCATCCGCCGGCAGGTCGGGCACAAGCGCGTGGTGTGCGGCGTCTCCGGCGGCGTCGACTCCGCCGTGGTGGCGGCGCTGCTGCATGAGGCGATCGGCGAGCAGCTGACCTGCATCTTCGTGGATACGGGCCTGTTGCGCAAGGGCGAGCCGGAACAGGTCGACGCACTGTTCAAGGAGCATTTCCATATCCCGCTGATCCATGTTGATGCCGGCATGGTGTTTCTGAACCGTCTGCGCGGCGTTACCGACCCCGAAAAGAAGCGCAAGATCATTGGTGAAACTTTCATTGAAGTGTTTGAGAAGGAGGCGGAGGAAGCGGGCGGTGCCGATTTCCTGGCGCAGGGTACGCTGTATCCCGACGTCATCGAATCGGTATCGTTTACCGGCGGCCCGAGCGTCACCATCAAGTCGCACCATAATGTCGGCGGCCTGCCGGAGCGCATGAAGATGGCGTTGGTCGAGCCGTTGCGCGAGCTATTCAAGGACGAGGTGCGGGCGCTGGGGCGTGAGCTCGGCATGCCGGAGCGCATGGTGGGGCGGCACCCGTTTCCCGGGCCGGGACTGGCCATCCGCATCCCCGGGGAGATTACGTCTGAGAAGCTGGAGATATTACGCAAGGCCGATGCGATCTACATTGAGGAGATCCGCGAAGCCGGCCTGTATGACGAGATCTGGCAGGCCTTCGCTGTGCTGCTGCCGGTGCGTACGGTCGGCGTTATGGGCGATGCGCGCAGCTATGACTATGCTTGTGCCCTGCGCGCCGTTACATCGACCGATGGCATGACCGCCGATTATTACCACTTCAGCCATGAATTCTTGAGCCGCGCCGCCAATCGTATTATTAATGAAGTGCGTGGCATTAACCGCATCGTCTATGATGTAACAAGCAAGCCGCCGGGAACGGTCGAGTGGGAATAGTCCATGAATGAGTTATTGGCAGAATTGGAACAGGACCTGCGCAACGAGCGTTTGCAGAAGCTGTGGCACAGTTTCGGCAAGGTGATGGTCGCCTTGAGCGTTGCGGTCATCCTGGTGACGGTCGCGGTCGTGCTGGTGCATGAGCATCGGCAGTCGCGTGCCATGCAGCAGACGGCGCAGTTCATGGCCGGACTCGACCGGATGGGCGTCGAGGATTATGCGGGCGCGGCGGCCATATTCGATGCGATGGCGCAGGACCTGAAATCCCCCTATTACGGTATGGCTATGATGCAGAAGGCGCGTGCTGAGGGGGCGGGCGGCGACCGCGAAGCGGCGGAAAAAGCCTATGCGGCGCTTGCGGAGCATGACCGGCTGTTTGGCGAACTGGCGCAGATGATGGTGCCGGAGCATGCAGTCGACCCGGACCGCGCCTCGCCCTTTTACCATACGCTGGCCGAGTGGCGCGCCTGGCAAATAGTTGAAGGAGGAAAGAAGGAGGAAGCACTTAAACTGTTCATTAAGCTGCGCGACGACAGCGACGCGCCGCCAACCCTTCGTGAGCGGTCGGCGGAAGCGGCGCAATACCTGTCGGGAGGATCGGGTGAATAGGCGGTTGCTGTGGCTGATATTTGTGGCGTGCGGTATGTCCGGCTGCAGCTATCTGCCCGACTGGATGGGCGGCGAGCCGGAAGCGAAGCCGCGGTTGGCGGGAGAGCGCCTCGCCGTGCTGCCGGTGGCCGCTGACCTGCAGCCCGACGAGCTGATGAAGGAACTGGCAGTCACGCTGCCGGCGCCGATGCTCAATCCCGAGTGGGCACAGCACGGCAGTGCGCCGCCGGCCGCCAGCGGCAACCTGGCGATTAACGGCGGTCTGGCTGCTGAGGAAAGTGTTTCGGCCGGGGAAGGGGAAGCATTCAGCCATACCATCATTCCGCAGCCGGTCGCAGGCGGCGGCATGGTATTCGTCATAGACGCGGTGGGCAACATCTCGGCGCACGAGGCCGGAAATATCGACAATGTACGCTGGCAGTCGGTGGGAGTTGCGGAAGAAGATGAGCCGGAAATCATGGGTGGCGGGCTGGCTTATGCGGAGGGGAAGCTTTATGCTACCTCCGGACGGGGAACCGTTGCTGCGTTCGATGCCGCCACTGGCCAGCCCATCTGGCGCAAGGAACTCGGCATACCTTTCGTTTCGCCGCCGCGCGTAGCGGGCGATAGGCTGTTTATCATCACTATCGACAACCAACTCTATGCCATCAGCGCCGCAAGCGGCGAGGCGCTGTGGAGTCACCGCGGCATCAGCGAGACCGCTGGCATGGTTTCGTCCGTATCGCCGGTGCTGTCAGGCGATACGCTGATCGTTCCTTATTCCTCGGGCGAACTCTATGCTCTGTCCGCCTCCACGGGACGCGAAATCTGGAATGATTCCCTCTCCGCGGACAAACGCACGCAGGCCACTTCCGGCTTTTCCGGCATCGGCGGTGATCCGGTGGTCGACGGCAATATTATGTTTGCGGTAAGCAACGGCGGCATGCTGTCGGTCATGCATCTCGTTACCGCCCAGCCGGTGTGGAGTCGGCCGATCGGCGCCATCAATACGCCATGGCTGGCAGGCGATTTCATGTATCTTCTGACCGCTGATAACACACTGGTCTGCTTCATCAAGTACAGCGGGCGCATCCGCTGGGCGACGCGGTTGCGCGGCTTCGAGAACGAGGAGAAGAAACTCGACCCGATCGTCTGGCGCGGGCCGGTGCTGGTGAACGGAAAGCTTGCTGTTGTATCGTCCGACGGTGAAATGCTGCTGGTCTCGGCCGCGGACGGCACCGTCACCGACACGCGTTCGGTCCCCGAAGGCATTTTCACCGCCCCCATCGTGGCTGGCGGCGTGATGTATCTGATCGATCAGGACGCAACCCTGCATTCTCTGCAGTAGCAGCATGTCCTTCACCGTTGCCATCGTCGGCCGTCCCAATGTCGGCAAATCCACCCTTTTCAATCGGTTGACTGGCAAGCGCCAGGCGCTGATCGATGATACGCCCGGCGTGACGCGTGATTGGCGCGAAGGTGAGGTGGCACTGGCGGGGCTTTCCTTTACTATTCTTGACACAGCGGGGCTGGAGCAGGCGGAAAAGAGCAGCCTACAGGCCCGCATGACCCGGCAGACGCAGGCGGCCATCGCCCGCGCCGACGTAGCGCTGTTGGTGGCGGACGGCCGGGCCGGAATTACCCCGACTGACCGGCATTTCGCGCAGGAGCTGCGCCAGACCGGCAAGCCAGTCGTGCTGGTGGTGAACAAGGCGGAGGGCGGCAAGGCCAGCGCCGCCATCGCCGAAGCTTATAGCCTGGGGCTGGGTGAGCCGGTAGCGGTCTCGGCCGAGCATGGCGAAGGGCTGGCGGATCTGTATGAGGCACTGGCGCCCTTTGCTAACGCAGCCACAAAAGAAACCGGTCCTGCAGAAACCAAGCCTACATCTATGCAGATCGCCGTCGTCGGCCGCCCCAATGTCGGAAAATCCACCTTGGTCAACCATATCCTCGGGGAGGAGCGTGTGCTGACCGGTCCCGAGGCGGGCATTACCCGCGATGCCATCATGATTGACACGGAATTCGAGGGACAGAAGGTCCGGCTGGTCGATACGGCCGGCATGCGTCGCAAGGCGAACGTTACCACCAAGCTCGAGAAACTCTCCGTCGCCGATACGCTGCAGGCGGTGCGGTTCGCGCATGTTGTGGTGCTGGTGGTGGACGCCAATGAACCGCTCGAAAAGCAGGAAAATACTATTGCGGCGCTGGTCGAGCAGGAGGGGCGCGCCCTGGTGCTGGCAGTCAACAAGTGGGATACGGTGAGCGATAAGCCGGCTTATCTCAAGGCGATCCATCAGCGCCTGGAAAAAGTGCTGCCGCAGGTGAAGGGCATAGCCGTTGTTCCCATCTCGGCCCAGACCGGCGAGGGGGTGGATAAGCTGCTCAGGGAATGTTTCAAGGCCTACCGCGTCTGGAACCGCCATATCGCCACCGGCCAGCTCAACCGCTGGCTGGAGGCAGCGATCGATGTCCATACGCCGCCACTGGTCAAGTCGCGGCGCATCAAGATTCGCTACATGACGCAGAAATCGGCGCGCCCGCCGACTTTCCTCCTGTTTGCGAATACCGGTGACGTTCCGGAGGATTATCTGCGCTATCTGGTGAATTCGCTGCGCGAGGCCTTCGCCTTGCCGGGGGTACCAATTCGGATTAAAATCCGCAAAAACAAAAATCCTTACGCCGAAAAGAAATAGTGTCCCCCGCCATCGAAATCCGCCGGCTGCATAAAACCTACACCGACAAGCGCGGGCAGGAAAAAGTGGCGCTGAAGGGCATCGACCTCGACATCCCGCGCGGCGCGTTTTTCGGGTTGCTGGGTCCGAACGGCGCGGGCAAGTCGACGCTGATCAACATCCTCGCCGGGCTCGTCATCAAGACCGGCGGCGATGCGCGCATCATGGGGCATGACATCATCGCCGACATGCGGGCGGCGCGGCAGGCGATCGGGGTGGTGCCGCAGGAGTTGGTGCTCGACACGTTTTTCACCGTGCGGCAGGCGCTCGACATCCATGCCGGTTATTACGGTGTGCCCAAACATCAACGCCGTACGCAGGAGATCATCGAAGCGATGGGGCTTTCCGACAAGGCCGATATCCATCCGCGCCGCCTGTCGGGCGGCATGCGCCGCCGCCTGCTGGTCGCCAAGGCGCTGGTGCATTCGCCGCCGGTGCTGATCCTCGACGAGCCGACGGCGGGTGTCGATGTCGAGCTGCGCACGCAGCTGTGGGAGTACGTGAAACAGCTCAACCGCAACGGCACGACAGTACTGCTGACCACTCACTATTTGGAAGAAGCCGAGGAACTATGTGATACCATAGCCGTCATCAACCACGGCGAGCTCATCGCCTGTGATAAGAAAACGGCGCTTCTGCGCAGCTTCGACAGCAAGCAGCTGGTGATTACGCCCTCGCAGTCGCTGAAGGAAATCCCGTCCTGCCTGCAAAAATGGCCGTGCGAATTAAGCGCCGGCGGGGGGCTCATCATCAATTATCGCCCGAGCCGCAACTCCATGCAGGATATTTTCGACGCGGTGCATGCTTCCGGCATCGGCATTTCCGACATGACCACGCGCGAAGCCGACCTGGAAGAGGTCTTTCTCCACCTGACCCGCCATGGCCGGGCCGCCTGATGGACTTCCCGCTGCGGCTGAAGAAGGGCAGGGAAGCCGCCATCCGCGCCGGCATGCCATGGATCTATGCCGGCGACATCATCGAATCCTCCGAGCTGCTGCTGGCCCCGCCGGGCAGCTTAGCGTCCATCGAGACCCATAAAGGCGAGTGTATCGGCACCGGTTATTACAATGCAAAGTCGCAGATCGCCTGCCGGGTCCTGACGCTGAAACGCGAGCCGATCGATGAGGAATTCTTTAAGAAACGGCTCAACAACGCGCTGGAGAGACGCGAAAAATTCCTGAAAACGCCCTTTTACCGCCTCATTCATGCGGAATCGGACGGATTTCCGGGGCTGCTGATCGACCGTTTTGGCGATATTCTGGTAGTGCAAACCGGTACGGCCGGCATGGAAAAGCTGCTGCCCCTGTGGCTTTCGGCGCTGGAATCCCTGCTGAACCCCGAGGCGATCCTGCTGCGAAACGATGTCCCGGCACGTCGTCTGGAGGGGCTGAAACAAGAGGTGATGGTTCTGAAAGGCGCGATTCCTCCCCTCGTGGAGGTGCAGGAAAACGGTTTTGTCTACTTTGCCGACCTGCTGCACGGGCAGAAAACCGGTTGGTTTTACGACCAGCGCGATAACCGGCGCATGATTGCCGAGTTGGCAGCCGGCAAAACCCTGCTCGATATTTACTCACACTCGGGCGGTTTCGGGCTGCTGGCCGCCAAGAAAGAGGCGCAAGTCACCCTCATTGACAGCTCGAAAATGGCGCTCGACCTAGCGCAAAAGACGGCGACGCTGAACCATGTAGACTGCGATGTGCTGCAGTGCGATGCGTTTGAGGCCATGGAAATGTTACAGCAGGACGGAAAGAGCTTCGATATCGTCGTGGCCGACCCGCCAGCTTTCGTCAAAAACCGGAAGGATATTGCCGCAGGTTTAAAGGGCTACGAGAAGGTGGCGCGGCTCGCGGCGCAGCTGGCGGCACCGAACGGGATGCTGTTTGTCGCTTCCTGCTCGCACCATGCCGGGCGTTCGGCCTTCAATAAGGCGGTGCTTTCGGGCGTGAAAAAAGCTGGCCGACAGGCGAAAATCATCCGCCACACCGGCGCGTCGCCCGACCATCCGGTGCATCCGAAGCTGCCGCAGAGCGAGTATCTGAAAGGGATCTTGCTGCAACTGTCATCCTGAGCGAAGCTGAAGGGCGAAGTCGAAGGATATTCTCTATCGTTGCGAAAGATCCTTCGACTTGCTACGCTCGCTTGAGATAACACTTAAGGAGATGCTACATGTTAAGTGAATTCAAGCAATTTATCGCGCGCGGCAATGTGATCGACCTGGCGGTCGGCAT